>NZ_NPBI01000009.1:0-359472 GCF_002272715.1 Paenibacillus sp. 7516 | reverse complement strand
CCTCCACCATTTTAGGGGCATAGTTTAAAGGTAGAACAACGGTCTCCAAAACCGTTGGTGTGGGTTCAATTCCTGCTGCCCCTGCCATTTTATTATGAGCCATTAGCTCAGTTGGTAGAGCACCTGACTTTTAATCAGGGTGTCGAAGGTTCGAGCCCTTCATGGCTCATTGTTTTTGTACGTGTTGGGGGAGTATTCATCCCGCGTGTAACTTCTATAATCATCAAAATGGACCATAGTTATAAGCTATACTGGCGATGGTGCCTGCTGAATATCAAAACCCTTGAGGGATACTCAAGGGTTTTTCGTTTTTTTTCAAACTCTACGGAATACTCTAACAAATTAAAAATTAACTGTTCCCTTAGAAAGTCGCTATTTTAGCGAATTTTTAGTTTATCGGTACAAGGATTTAGACCCAATTACTGAAAATCTAAAAATTAAATGTTAACTCCCTACACTTTAGTTTAGCTAACGAGAAGTACAGAACAAAGATTACAGTAATTATTATTCTTTACTATGTATAATTATGCTATTAAACTAATTGAAGACTTGCATATTAAGTATAATTATTGAAAGGTTGATAAAAATGAATTTGATCTGTGAAACTCAAGTCGTTGCTGACTATTTGAACGTGACTGACGAGGTCAATTATGATCACCCACTGGTTGCTGGACTGGCTTCGGCATTAGCAGCATCATCGGAAGATCAGGTGGATTATATCAAACAGTCGTATTTGTATGTTAGAGATCAAATTGCTCATTCCTGGGATATCCAGAGTTCTAGAGTCACATGTTCTGCTTCAGAGACATTGATGTATAAAGAAGGCATTTGCTATGCCAAAGCAAATCTTCTATGTGCCATATTCCGGAGAGAGGGAATACCATCTGGCTTTTGTTATCAACGACTTACGATCGGGGATACTCCAGATACGGGCTATTGTATCCATGCACTAAATGCTGTCTATATTCATCATTTAGATTCATGGATCCGTTTGGATGCACGAGGGAACAAGCCTGGCATCCAAGCAGAGTTTTCATTGGATAAGGAAAAACTTGCTTTTACTATCCGAAAAGAGTACGACGAAGCAGAGTATATGACGATATTTAAGTCTCCACATGTTAAGACTATTGAAGCTTTAAAAAATAATACGGACTGCATAAATATGTATCTGAACGGGCTGCCTGAACAACTGTGATTATCGATTTACGGGGAAACGTTATGTTAGTTTGCTATAACATGGGACGGTTCCCGGCGGCAGTATATTGAACCATTTTTCATGGAAGCGCGGGGCAATAAGGTACAGTTTAGAACTAAGATCGGCGTGGGGATATATGAATTTTAACGCATATACTAGAAAAACTTTTAGCTGAAGAACAGATCAAAATATTTAATGAATATCTATAAATCTCCCTTCAACTATTTTTGAATGGGAGATTTTATGTTTTGTCAGAACCCTAACTGATTATGTACTCATTGATCTAAAAAGTAACTTTAGGGAAAATATGCTAAAATAGGAATGGTAAATAAAATTAAAATGCCTGTAGCTTAGACGTTTCTGCTTAGATTAGGTTGATTAGGAGGAAAAAGTATTGTTCTCAATAGTGTCAATCTTTGCAATTATATTTAACTTGGTGTTATACGGATTGGGCGTATATGCTCTGATCTTATTTATAAAACTTGCTCAACGTGGAATCCAAGCATTGGATATCTATCTAAGTGAAAAACGCGGGGGACGCTTCTAATTCTCTCATGAATCAACCAACCACAAGATTATCATTTTTCTCTCAGTGTTTTATTTCTACTGGTTTAGTATGATTAACACATCAATTAAGTAAAGAGAGGGCAAATGACAATGGTGGATACTTTTTTAGAACAAATCAACGAGTTGAACGAACTTCAAAAAGACTTGGTCAGCATACATCCTTTATTTGCAGAGCATTATCCTGTGGTTGTTGCATTTGATGCCCTATTATATATGTATGATTACTCGGTAGAGAAAGGGCAGTATGAATGGGTGAAAACTGTTCCGGATGATCTAAATATCCCTGACGAGTGTCTGGCAGCCATGCCAGTGCACCATATGAACGAACGAATGTGTGCAATTGTTACAGACTCAGCCTTTCAAAATTTTGAGCAGAAAGTGTACCTGTTTCACGAGTATGTTCATTGTTATGTCCATGAAAAATATGAGGAGATCGGGAATCGTCTTCCAATTAAACATAGGATGGAGAAGATTAAACGTGTGACATGGGAGCTGGATTACGAATTCCCTTATGAGGATGA
Organism: Paenibacillus sp. 7516; assembly: GCF_002272715.1. NCBI lineage: Bacteria > Bacillati > Bacillota > Bacilli > Caryophanales > Paenibacillaceae > Paenibacillus > Paenibacillus sp. 7516. The sequence continues at coordinate 357,189 of NZ_NPBI01000009.1, read as the reverse complement.
GAATGTGGTCCAGCGGATCAATTCACTGTTGATTGCCTTAAAGAGCGGAGATGTAGTCCAGGTACAATCAGCAAGAAAGGCGTTATTCAGCTCTTTAACAGAGGAACAAGGGGAGTACTGGAACTGGCTGGAGTGGAACGAAGGCTATGCGCGATATATCGAGAATCGGATACGAGAAAAATTCGGGCTGGAACTGAATCATGTGGGGGATGCAGCCCCTTATAATCGTCTGGTTTTCTATGAGTGCGGATCGGAGTACATCAGTCTGTTGGTTCGCGAAGAGCCGGCTCTTCATACAGATTTGGAACAGTTGTTTAATACAGTTCTGTTAGAACGAGTTCAGGGATGAACTTGCTTTTTCTCGGCTAAATGCTGTTAAGTAATGATTCTTATCGGTTCTATGAGCAGCAGACTCTTGTGTAAAGGAGAATATTCCATGCCACTGCCTATGGTTCACTTACATGTCGCTGTGCTATTTGCTGATGCCAGTCCAAAACGTGTTGAACGAGGTTCATTCTTTCTTGGGAATATCGCACCGGATTCCATTCATATGCGTGAGGGTACAACGAGGGAGGACAAGGAATACACTCACTTTAACCCCAAGGGTGATGAGAATTATGTCGCACGTTTACAAGAGCTATACTCCGTCTATATTCAACAACGTTCAGATGAGGGCTGGAAGTGGTTTGTACGCGGTTATTTCATGCATGTCATGACGGATTATTACTGGTTCCGGAGTCTGTATCCTGAATTCGTGGAACGAGTAACCAGCACGGATGAAACCAACGATGTGAAACGAACGAAGGATGAACTTGGCCGTTTGTACTATCAGGAGACGGATCAGATTGATTTTAACCTCTACCATTATGCCAGTTGGAGTGGGGAAGTATGGCATATGCTTAAGAGCACGCAGAGTTATGATGTCGAGGGACGTTTAACCGCAGAAGAGATTCTCCGCTGGAGGGATCGTACAATTTCATTTTTTAACGAGCAGGCCAATGAGCCCGGAATCGTGCCAACATACTTGACTGATGATTTGGTACAGGCGTTTGTGACCGATACGGCGCAGCGGTTGATCTTGTTATTCCAATCTTGGGACCCTGAGCTGCAGCATCTGAATGTGAACATGGGAAGCTAGGGAGGGTAGTATCTAATGAAAAAAGGAGCAATCCTCTTATGCTTGTTCGCTGTTTTCCTTGCGAGCTGCACACATACCGATACTTCTGGTTCAGATGAAAATCTTCCCTCGCTCATCACTTTAACCTGTAACCCCGATTACACATTTGAAGCTTGCCAAGATTTTCAGTTCGATGAGCATAGCGAAGTTCGGGTGATCATGAATGCGATAGAAAACGCGGAACTTTTACCCGGAAATCTTAATTATCTAGCACAATACAAGATGAGTATAATAAATACGGATCATTCCGTGACCAAATATGATTTTTCTATAGGTACTGATCCTAAGATGAAGGCCCTGTTGGTAGACGGGATAGACACCACCACGGGATATAGCATATCGCTAGAGGATTCAAATCAACTAAGAGCATTAATTGAGAAGCATACCGATTAATCAGACATCATGAAATGGAGAGACCGTTATATATGGATCAACTTACTATTATTCAACCCTTAAATTCAAAAGATGTGGAAGGTGCCTACCTGGTGTTTGAACGTTCCATCACGCAGGCGTTTAATCAAGAGGGACTGGGTTCGCTTCAAGATGATATTAAGGATGAAATTGAACACAAAAAGTCGCTGCTTCAATCAACATTACATCCGGACAAGTCTAGTGAGGCTACTGATACCGGGTCTTTTTTTCTGTTGGCTAAACGCGGAAATAACGTCGTTGGAACGATTTCGTATGCGCCCTGCGGTGAGGAGATCCGAGTTCTGAGTGAAAATCGACTGAATGATATCGGAGAATTGGGTAGCTTATACATACTGCCGGAAGTTCAAGGTCAGGGACTGGGTTCGATGCTCATTCAGGCGCTCGCAACTGAACTTCAGAAGCGAGGGGTTAAGCAATTTTGCCTGGATAGCGGCTACCGGACCGCGCAGAAGAAGTGGAATCGAAAGTTTGGAGAACCCTACACCGTGGCAAACAACTACTGGGGCGAGGGAACGGACCATATGGTGTGGTTATGCAATGTGAAGGATTTTGCAGCAAATTAGAAGCCCTAATGAGATGACAGCCTGGATTGCACAGGGGTCATCTCTTTTACGAAGTGGGACATTTCATGTTGAGGGGTTATTCTGCTAAGGTATTGTCTTTCTCAGTGTATTCAATCCAATTTACGCAGAAGAGGGGGAAGAACGATTGATTCGAATTGTATTCTTCGATGTAGACGGTACATTGTTGAGCGAAACAGATCGTGGTTTATCATCAGCTACCGCGGATTCCATTCGTGAATTGATACATAAAGGCATACGGGTGGTTCTTGTCACAGGCAGGCCCTACAGTTTGTGTGAGGAGTTCATTGATTTGGGGATCGATACCATTATTTCAGCCAACGGGGCATTGATCAGAATCGGGGATGAGATTATACATAAATCCGTGCTCTCTGGACAGACGGTCCGGGAATTAAGTGAATTTGCCGAGCTAAACAATCACAGCATTTCCTATTTTACAGAGTCGTTTGCGATGAATGGTGTACGTGCCACGGATGTCCGTGTCTTAGGTGCCTTACAGGAAACCCTTGGCGTAGCGCATTCTCCGCAGAAAATGGACTCTTTAGAGCAGGAAGTGGTTTGCATTTGCTTATATGCGGATGAGCCAGAGGCTGAGAAATTTATGGCCAGATTTTCTTCATTGCGCTTTGTGAGATTTCATCCGTATGTGTCCAATGTGCTGGAAGAAAACGAAGTATCTAAATCTGCAGCTGCTGCGAGAGTCCTTGACTATCTCAATCTGACCAGAGAGGAAGCCATGGCCTTCGGTGATGGGGAAAATGATATTGATCTGCTAGAGTTTGTAGGCCTCGGGATCGCAATGGGAAACGGGGGAGAACGTCTTAAACAAAGCGCAGATTACGTTACTCTAAGAGCGAGTGAGGACGGGGTCAGCCATGCATTGAAGAAATTTAAGTTGATATGAGCAAGAAGGATCTAATGTAAAATATATCCTTAATATGGATTTTAATATAAAATGATAGATAAAGAGGTGAGGGAGATCGAAGAATTGATTTTTTTGGTGTGTATCTTGATGATGACAGTCACATTACTTAGCATCGAAGTGAAAACTAAAAAAATAATGCAGGAGCAAGCCCGAATAAATCAAAAGCTGGAGCAATTTCTGGAGAAAGACTCCTAACGAGGAACAGAGCCACGTATTTTAAGGCAAAGCTAAGGGGGCTGAAGTACAATGGACCAGATTAAAGCCATTATTTTTGACTTGGACAATACCATTCTGAACAGGACGCGAACTTTCGAGGGATTTACCCAAACCCTATTGAAGACATACTTCGGCCATTTGGAGACTACCGATAATATCAGCCAACGAATTATTGAACTTGATCAGGACGGTTATAAGGATAAACCGGTTCTATTCAATGAATTGCTGCAGGAGCTGCCTTGGTCCGTGTACCCGCCGCATGCAGAGCTTATGGAGTTCTATAACAAGGAGTATGTAAGAAGCGCGGTGCTGATGGAAGAGGCGCGGGAAGTGGTGCAGCAGCTCCGAAGCAAATATCAAACGGGTTTAATCACCAATGGAAAAACAGATATACAGTATGGCAAAATCGATCAGCTTGGAATTCGGGATGATTTTGACCTGATTATTGTGTCGGAAGAAGCCGGGGTGAAAAAGCCCGATCCGCAGATATTTCGACTAGCACTCGATCATTTCGGTCTGTCTCCCGAGCAGTGCATTTACATAGGAGATCATCCGACGAACGATGTTGAGGGAGCTGCCAATGTAGGCATGAACACCATCTGGATGAAAGTCAACCAGCCTTGGCAGGATAGCATCACGGCCCGTCCTCTGCATTCCATCACGCATCTGCGTGAATTGCTGCCCTTGCTATAAGGGAGGAATAGTTGAAAGAGTGAGGATGTTGGCTGCATCCCCACTTTTTTAGTATTACCAAGCTTAAATCAAGCATTGTCAATCTAACACAGTTCAGGCTGTTATGATTCGAGACTTCGAGCGTCTGCTGCGGTTTTCAATGGCTTCTTCATAGTCCCTGATCAATCCGTCAAAAATATGTTCCCAGGATCGTTGGAGAGCCAGCTTCCTGCCTTCCAGACCCATCCTTTGAAGCTGATCCACGTGATCGCCCCAAAGGCATATCTCACGAATCAAGGCCTCGGGATTGCCCGGCTCAAACAAAACACCACTGCGGTGATGTGCTACCAAATCCTTCACACCTCCAGCATTTGCAGCAAGAACAGGCAGTCCGGAAGCCATGGCTTCCAGCACCACATTTCCAAAGGTCTCTGTGCAGGAAGGAAACACAAACCAATCCGACGAAGCATACATAGCAGCAAGCTCTTCGCCATGCACATAACCGGTAAAGGTCACATTCGGCGGGCATTGCGAACGCATTTTGGGTAGCAGGGGTCCGTCCCCTACAATGAGCCAATGTACACGGGATTGCATGTGTTCAGGCAGGTTCTGAATGACAGACGTGAGCGTAGCGATATCTTTTTCTGGGGCAATTCGTCCAACGTAGAGTAAAATAAGAGGGGCTGTTATATTGTAACGAGTACGAATCGTATCTCTTCGCTTATCTGGTGAATACAGATCGCAGTCAATTCCGCGTGACCAGAGCTTAAGACGCTGAATACCTTGCGACTGGAGTGTGTTTAGCGTTTCCACGGACGGGGTCAGGGTAGCATCGGCGGATCGATGGAACCATTTGATGTACTTCCAATAGAGAGGAATTATGCTTTTTAATCGGTAATATTCGAGGTAGCGATCGAAGTGGGTATGGTAGGAGACCACATGCGGCAGTCGATGCTTGAGTGCATACTTGAGACCGAGAAGTCCCATATTGAAAGGTGTGGCGATGTGCAGCAGATCTGGCTCAAAGGCTTGCAGCTGTTGATGGATGGAGTTCCGGTTAGGTAAGGCGATTCGACATTCCGGATACAGAAAAAAGGGGATATTCGCGACCGCTCGTACCGAAGCGGAGTCGCTGCCATCAATGACAGACATCGGAGTAAACAGCAGATGTTCGATACCTCTGCGATTCATGTGATTACTCAGGCGGTGCAGCGTACCGGCAACACCATTGGTTTCGGGAATGTAGGTGTCGGTAAACAAGGCCAGGCGCATCATTACCCCTCCCATGACTCTTGATGTGAAGATCATAACAATGGATCGTTTTCCGCAGGTCAAATGAAGGTTAACTTCAAGACGTTCTATGTAAATTTGAAGATAGCCTGTCCAGGAGAAATCATGAATGTATTCAATTAAAATAGGTTATACCGCAAATGGGTCTATTGTATATAGGAGGAAATGGATGAATACCTTACAGGAAGAATTACAACAATTATTACCTTTGGATCAGCTTGAAGCCATGTCTGGGGAAGAAGTGGTGGGGAGTGTGGCCATGGATCTATACCGTGCGGAGTTTGCAACCATTCGTGAATGTGGGCCTGAACTTCCACAGATTCTGCGTGACGTGATCCTGATTATTGATCTGGATACCGAGCTGTCCATGAACGGCATGACCGGATTTTTGGAAAATGCAAGCGGAGGATTCCTGCAGGAAACCATAACCGCGATGCAGCGGATCGGGAACGAGGCTGATGCCGAGATCCTGAAGAGTATCCAGCACGAATTATCCGGGAGTGGCGTCACATCCGAGCAACTGAGACAGAATGTGAATGCATTGTCTGAGCACGACGTAGCCACATCGCTGAAAACACATGGGCCGCACATTCATGAAGTTCTGCAGCGGGTAGAATTGCAAGCCGGAAGCTTGAGCATGCAGGAAGATAATGAAGAGGTATTCGATCTTCTGTATCAATATGTGGATAATAACAAAGACAGATTAAGACAGGAAATTGAGCAAATGTTGATGAATTAAATTCAGTTCACGGGGAGAGCTGCCATGATTGTGATGATTAACGGAGCGTTTGGTTCGGGGAAGACATCGGCTGCGCATAAGCTGAACTCACTCATGCCGGACAGTATGATCTTTGATCCGGAAGAAGTCGGTTATATGCTGAGAAACGTGATTGTGGACGATGTGAAGCTGGAACATGAGAAAACGGACGATTTTCAGGATATGGAGCTATGGAAAGTCCTTACCGTTCAAGTCGCCCGAGAAATCAAGCAGAAGTATGGCAAACATCTCATCGTGCCAATGACAATCTACAAATCCGAACCATTTGAGTACATCCATCGTGGCCTGCGAGAGATCGATTCCGAGCTGTTTCACTTTACACTGATGACTTCAATGGACACGTTACACGAGAGATTGCTAAAACGCGGGGATACGCCCGGCGGGTGGACATTCAAACAAGGGGAGAAGTGTGCTGAAGCTTTCCACGGATCTCGATTTGAAGAATATGTGATGACGGACAGCTTGACGACAGGTGATGTGGTGGATCATATATTATCCCGACTGATGGATGAACATACCGTGTATAAGGGGGCCAAATGTTGAGGATCAATAAACGTTTGTGCGTTGAATCATTACTGGTTACACTGTTCATGATTTTGGGCATGATCGGTTGGAAGGTAGTTCAAGGCATGTGGATGACAGCGACTTACGTACCTGATATGTCAGAGAGCTATTCATCTGCTACTAACTTGCAAACCCAGGTTGCTTTTGGGGCTATCGTTCGATGGGATGCCAGCTTGATTCTTCTCTATGGGGCTGGTTTTTATCCTGTTTGCCGCCGCTTATTATGGAATCCGGTCAGGCCTCAGGCAGAGAAAGTAACGTTCTTAGAAGCCGCATTACCTCGTATTTTCTATACACCAAAGGGCAGCTCTGCTCGTCAGGTCATGACGGCGCAGGCTGCCCATTTTGCTACACCAGCATTAGCGAGGCCAGATGACTATTCAGTCGCTTCCTCAAGAATGCCAGCTGCTGCCTTCTGCCCAGATAACACGGCACCTTCCATCGTTGTAAACATGGGCTGTTTGGTATAATCACCAGCAAGATAGAGTCCACGGATTGGAGTCACCTGTTCGGGACGCTTGCGTTCATTGCCTGGGGCGATTCGATAAAAGTTTTCATTCCCTCGGACAATACGATACTCGGTTACGGATGAAACCCCTTCATGAAGTCCGATGGCAGCAAGGCCTCTCCGAGCCCGATGCCAGACTTCCTCATCTGGGAGATCAATCAGCTCATCCGGGTTTACCATAATGATAGAAGCTCTGCCAGGTCGTCCACGAAACGTAGTGCGGGATTGTTCTCCAAACGAACCAACATCAGTACCTGGTCCAAATGTTGTCCGGTCTTCGGGCAGAAGAGGAAGTGCCGATTCGAATTGTACCGTAACATGCGGCATCGCATCCAGGGTCAGGAAAGGTTGGAACCATTCATGCTCACTGAAATGCTCCTCAAGCAATTGCTGGGAACAACGGATATTGGCGGCAACAACGATACGACTCGCTTTAATTCGTTCTCCATCCTTTAATTCCACACCTTCCAAACCGTTCACTCCCACTAACAATCGGGTTACAGGGGCGTTGGTGCGAATTTGCCCTCCTTTTTGCTCAATTGCTGCTGCAAGAGGGGCGCACATCACATCCGTCATGCCCCCGGTGAAGGCGCCAATCCGCATTTTATGAATTCGCGGGATGCCCGGAAGAAAGAGACCGAAGAAGGCGTATGCCGAATATTCCTCAAGAGGCATGAAGAAAATGCCGGAAGATAACGGTTCAACGATGCGCTCCAGAGCCTGCTCATTTACTCCGTGCTGCTTTGCAAAATCAAGTAGCGATATCTCATCCAGTTCCTCAGGCCTGGAGACACAGTCCTTGAACCCCGCAGCCAGAAACGGGACAAGGGAAGCCTTATCGCCAGGTGTAATAAAATCATTGTTGCCTAGTACGCCTGATAATGTTTTAAGTGGAGCATGGATAACGTCCAGTCCGAATTCCCCGTATTCTTCTGCATCAGGATGGCGGACTTGCATGGTTGTTTCCCACGCCAGCATCTGATCCAGATCTATGCCTGCCCGTTCAAGTAATTTTGGCAATTCTTTATAATATCCAATGAATTTATGAAATCCCGATTCCACTTCCATCCCACGCTCGTCCCAATTGCCTGTACGTCCCCCAACATAGGGGGCTGCTTCGAGAATCAGCACGGGCTTTCCCTGATCCACAAGTTCAAAGGCACAGCTTAAACCAGCCAGGCCTGCACCAATGATAATCGTTGGTTCTTCGTTCTTTTCCTGATTTTCACGTTGTGTACTCAATGGAATTCACCTCCTCTGTTTCTATTTAATATACCCATTATTTCCAGCAGACAAGCTGGCTAAGAAGATCCCGTAAGAGGCTATTTATAAATCAAATTAACAAATGCAAGGAAAACAGCCCTCTGACCGCATGAAATGCAGCCTGAGAGCTGTTGATTGATACTACAAGAATTGAATTTATAGATGCTTGGAAATGACTTCTTCAAGACCTTGGGCTACAGAGTGAGCTCCTCGTTCCAAATGTCTGTCATACAGATGTAGGCGTACGAAGCTTTCATCCGTACCCATCGCTTCCGCAAAAATGCCGCCAAGACCACGAGCTCTTCGGTCGATCTGCAGCAGCAATTCCATGGAATCGCCCATCGGATAGAACAGCACTTCGAGTTCATCCAGGTATCCTCTGAACTTGTTTGTAGGTACAAACTCGAACTCCTGTACAAATGGCAGATTGCCGCCAAGTTTTGGAGCATAGTCGTTGGTCACTTCCCGCAGTCGGAAACCAAGGATGTCGATGGCATCCAGCACGGTACGCATTTCCTGAGTGGGCACAACGCGAAGTCTATCCCGATCTGAAGGGTCAACGGCGCTTGAGATATCCAGGCCAGTCTCTACCCAAACCTCTGCGCTATGGAGCGTAATTGGAAGGTTTTCTGGCAGGTCGAACGAGAATTTCTTCTCAAGCTTCGTCCCAGGTTGCAGTGTAAATCCTTCGGTCAGCAAATATTTGGCGACTACGGCTGTTTCCTTTACTTTGCGATCATCATGTTCCCTTATGTAATGCGTGTTGATGGTCAGATAGATCCGGTCCACATTTTGTTCCACATCTCCAGCTTGAATATAGACGGTTCCCGAAAGGACTCCTCCTGGCTCGACCTCTGGTGTATCGAGTTCCGTGTTGACCTTTGCTGCCCCCACACCTACGCTGGCTAACATTTTCTTGAAAAAAGACATCTGCTCAACCTCCAGATCATAATGGTTTATACATGGAAAATAATTCGACTTCGACCTTAATACGGAATGGCTGTGATAGTCGTTTCAAATTTGTTGTGAATGGTTGTTGAGAACGAACAAAGCATTTGCTTAGCCAAAAAAGATAGTGAAAAGACAGGAGAAATGAACTCGGGTTGTCGAATATTGTTTAATTAGGGATTTCCTTCTGGAAGGAGATGTAACGATGGGAATGGACTGGTACGATATGATTGCCCTCCGAAACGGAGGATATAAGGGCAGGTCTACATATACCTGGGAAGGTCAATCGGCGGAGGACATTTTCGAAGAACGGTTGATCCGGTTGCTCTCTCAGCATCAATCCGTGCTCGATGCAGGGTGTGGTGATGGTGATTTTACACTAAAAATGTCCGCACATGCCCGTCATATTACGGGTTTTGACAACTCTAAGGAACTGCTGTATATCGAGTGGTGGCACGATCTTCGGCATACATACAGACGTAAGCAAGGTAAAGGAACGATTGCTGCGCAACCGATACGAGCAGATCGAGATTGAGGAGTTCAATGAGGCGTTCATGATTTTCCCGAACGAACAGGAATTTGCACTCTTTCTCTCCGATGTTCCAGGCAATCCGGATTACACACTGCCCGAGTATCGGGAACAACTGCAAGTAAAAATCCAGGAGCATCACATGAACGGAAGAATTGCTGTGCGAGAGCAAAAATACATCTGGAAGGCTGTAAAAACCGCCACATAACAACAATTTATCAGTTTGAGGTGCAACGATATGAATCGAAACAAAACGATGGAACTGCTGCTTGGGGACGATGTTAGAGCACTTTACGAGCAGATGGACAATGGAGAGAGTAAATATAAAATGATAGCAGATGACGGGAGCTACTACTGTAGAACGGCTGCCTCTCGCGAAGGAGCCTGGCAGAACAGCCATCTTCACCTGCATGTGACCGAGCATTATCTCGTTCAAACTGGCTGGATTGCTTACGCATCATATGAAGGCCAATCCATTTTACACCTTCGGATTGTTACAGAAGGCCATCACATTGTTGTTCATCCGGGGGTTCATCACAATCTGTACATGTCTGCGGGCAGTGTAATACATACCATCAAATACGGGATGAACACCGCAAGTGACTGGACGGCATCTCCCGAATTGGATCGGTTGACACAGTCCTTATCGGAGTATGAAATTTTGCAAAAAGGCAGCTAAGCAGTCAGGGGGATGGACCCATGCGAAAACAAACCATATTTTGGATCACGGGAATCGCTATTGTAGTAGTTGTGGTCCTGTTTACCTACAACAATTTGGTCCCCAGTCTGAAGGAGCGGGATGTCAGCATGAAAGGCACCATTCGGCAGATCGATACGGATGAGTATGAGGTAGATATACAGATCACTCGTACCGAAGAAGACAATGATATTCACATGGTATACCCCGTGCTTTTCGGTTGGGGCAATCTGTCTTTCAGTGAGGAACTGGACGATTCATATTTCAGGCCTTCTTCCGTGGGTATATCAGGCGAATTGGAACAGTTCGTTCATCAAGCATTGCAGGATGAGGGGATTAACACGAGTAATGAAAATGGGATTTTCGCGGGATTCTCCATACCTGATGAAGCAGGTACTTACAGAGTGCGCTTCACGATCTCTCCTTTGAGTGAGAATGTTCATTCACTAAATGATCCCAAGATCTATTATGTTCATCAAGAGAAGGTACTCGGAAAAACTCTAAACTGGGTCAAGAAAGGGCACATGGTGATGATTAAGGAGAATGTGGAGTGAAGTCAATATACCGATCCAATGAGATTACTGTACGAATGTTGGAAAAAGCAGACGAGGTTCATCTGGTTCAGTGGCTGTCTGACCCGGCAGTACTGCAATATTACGAGGGTCGTGATCAGCCGCATGATCTGGAGCGGGTAAGAGAACATTTTTACAGACTGGAGGATGCCACGAATCGTTGCCTGGTTGAGGTGGCCGGTAAGCCTATAGGCTATATTCAATTCTATGAGCTTGAAGAAGATGAACGAAATGAATATGGCTATGGAGATACGGATGAGACGATCTATGGAACAGATCAATTCATAGGCGATGTAGCGTACTGAAATAAAGGTATGGGCACAAAACTTGTGCAATCTATGGTAGCCTATTTAACAGATGAGAAGCTGGCTCAGAAAGTAGTCATGGATCCCCAGACATGGAACGTACGGGCCATCGCTTGTTATGAGAAATGCGGGTTCAGAAAAATCAGGCTGTTGAGGGAACATGAGCTGCACGAGGGCCGGAAGAGAGACTGTTGGTTGATGGAATATGAGAAGGAGGAATGGAGAATGGATTTGCGTTATCCGATAGGCACATTCGAACATACCGGAGAGATTACATCCGCACAGAGGGAGCAGTGGATTCAGGATATTGCCGAGCTTCCAGAACGTGCGAGAGAAGCTGTAAAAGGATTAAGCGAAGAGCAGTTGAGCCTGCCCTACCGGGAAGGTGGATGGATGCTCAAACAGGTTATACACCATATGGCAGACAGTCACATGAACAGCATGATCCGTTTCAAATTGGCTCTCACCGAGGATACACCAACGATAAGACCTTATTATGAAGAGCGGTGGGCAGAGCTAAGTGATTCAAGGGATTTGGATATTGAGTTCTCCCTGCAAATACTGGATGCGCTGCATCGGCGCTGGGTCGCACTGCTTCATACATTATCCGATGAGGATTATGCTAAACAATTCTACCATCCGGGTTCGCAGGGAACGACGAGACTGGATTACAACCTGGGGGTTTACTCCTGGCATGGCAGACACCATGTTGCTCATATCACTTCGCTCAGAAAAAGGCTGGGGATCTAACAGAGAGGTGCAGCTATTGTGAAAGAGCCGAAATGGTTTTATTTAAATGAAATGGAGCAGCCTGAACGAGGAATTGCATTCGTGATTATGGTTACACAGTTTCAGGAGAAATACGTCGTTGTTTACAACAATAAACGCAAAGGATGGGAGTTACCTGGGGGCACTTGTGAACCCGGGGAAACTCCGCTGAACGCTGCAGGCAGGGAGCTCTACGAAGAGACAGGAGCAATAAGGTTCAATCTTGAGCCTTTTGGTATTTACAAAATGAATGGGGACCTTGGTATGGTTTATTATGCCTCTGTTGACGAGTTCAACTCCATGTCTGTAGAGCTTCCGAATCATGAAATTGGAGGGCTGAAATTGGTGGATGCCTTGCCTTTGGGCATGAGCTTTGGAGAAATGTTCTATACTTTTTTGGATCAATGGACAGCGTACCCTTCTAAGGGAACTATCCGGTATGACATGGATTTAACGGGTGATTACTACAATCTAAACGATGTTGTAAGGGAGAGACAAGATGAACATACATATTCGAACGTTGAATGAGGAGGATCCAGCCTTAATCTCTCGGGCCTTTCTGGAACAAGGCTGGGTCAAACCTGTCGAACAGTACATTCACTACCTGGCAGAACAGGAAGAGGGTAAACGCGTCACCCTGATCGCCGAGCTGGATGGAGCATTTGCGGGATACGTCAATGTTCTATGGAACTCACCATACGCATCGTTCAAGGAGCAGGGAATCCCTGAAATCAATGATTTCAATGTGCTGATCCATTATCAGCGTCAAGGCATAGGTTCACGATTAATGGACCGCGCCGAGGAATTGATTCAAGCACGCACGGATACAGCAGGGATTGGGGTAGGCGTATTCACCGATTATGGCAAAGCCCAGATCCTGTATGCACGCCGCGGATATATACCGGATGGCAAGGGAATTCACAAGCATGATCGCTATCTTATGCCAGGGGATAAAACTATAATTGATGGTGACGTCGTACTTTATTTAACGAAGAAATTGAGGACGGTTTAAGCATACGTATATGTTGAACGGGGCAGAAAAAACAGGGCTTAAGCAGAGGTTAATCTCCTGCGATAAGTTCTGTTTTTTTGATCATATTAACTAGGTTTTACCTATAGAAAATTACGAGAAATACAGAGAAATATTGAACATAAATGGTATAATATAGTATGGAGTTTTGAAGCAATAAGATGAGTTGAAAGGGCTATGTACCATGGGTTTTGCATGGATAACTAACGATTAGTTTCATACATAAGAGAGATCAGGCAGGAGCATCTTTTTGGAGATATTGGAGGAGGGATTTTGCGTTGGAGAAGACGATTAAAAATGTACAGGATCTGTATAATATGCTGGATGCAGAGTTTAGGTCAGCGAAGCAATTTTGGGAGCCATTCTATGAAGATCGGGATCGTCCGATTCCCTTTTTCCCTAACAAGCCTGATGAGAATCTGGTTGAGCAAGTGAACTCGGGCTTACTTACGGGCGGAAAAGCAATGGAGCTTGGGTGCGGACCCGGGCGGAATGCACTCTATTTGACACAGGCAGGGTACAGCGTCGATGCGTATGACCTTTCCGAAACAGCGATTGCATGGGCCAAGGAACGAGCTGCCGAAATGCAGTTGGATGTGAACTTTGAATGCCGATCTGTATTTGAACTAAAACCGCAGCAGGCGTATGACCTTGTTTATGATTCCGGCTGCTTGCACCACTTGCTGCCACACCAGCGTATCCCTTACATTCAGATGATTACCAATGCACTCAAGCCTGGGGGTTATTTTGGCATGACGTGTTTTGCTCCCGGTTTTGGAGGGTTGGGCGGACCTGAGACCGTGATGAATGACTGGGAAGTGTATCAAGAGAGATCCATGAAGGGCGGACTGGCTTTTACAGAGGAGAAGCTTCGTTATTTGCTGGAAGATCCGTTTGAATGCGTGGAGCTGCGCCCAATGCAGGCGATGGGTAAGGAAGATCACCGTTTCGGCCTGCCGATCCTGTGGGTGACGTTATGGAGAAAACCACTTTCCCTTTGATCTAACTTCAACTTCCCTGTAAACTGACAACATACTGAGATGGGATTAGTTCATTTGTAATTAATTTATACCAGCCTTAGAAGAACGGAAATGTGGTGAAGGACCCTTGTTTAAAATTATGCTTATTGAAGACGATGAATCCTTATTCAGCGAGATCAAGGAAAGGCTGTCCCAATGGTCTTATGACATATATGGCATACAGGATTTCGGTAAAGTCATGCAGGAGTATAGTGACGTTCAGCCGCAGCTGGTCATCATTGATATACAATTGCCCAAATATGACGGTTTTCACTGGTGCCGGATGATTCGAGCTCACTCGAACGTGCCCATTATCTTTTTGTCCTCACGGGATCATCCTACGGATATGGTCATGTCCATGCACCTGGGAGCGGATGATTTTATCCAGAAGCCCTTTCATTTCGACGTCTTGATCGCGAAAATCCAGGCTACTTTGCGGAGGGTATACAACTACAACACGGAACGCATCGAACTTCGAACCTGGCGAGGGGCTGCGATAGAATATGTGAAAAATACACTTACGCTGGGTTCTGAAGTGGTTCTTTTGACCAAAAACGAGATGTTTATTCTCAAAGTGCTGGTAGAGCACAAAAATCAGATTGTCACCCGTGAGGAAATGATTCGAAGCTTGTGGGATCATGAACACTTTGTAAGTGATAACACGTTGACGGTCAACGTCAATCGGCTTCGCAAGAAGCTCGAGCCACTTGGACTGGATGCGTATATCGAAACCAAAGTGGGACAGGGATATATGGCAACGGAAGAGGCCGAAGCATGATCGGCAAATACATCAGAGAAAAGCTTAGCTGGATCTTGCTGCTGGTAGCCATGCAGCTCATCATTTTGTTTGTTGCCTATATTGATTCTTCCATCCCTCTTCAATCCTTGGCATACGTTGTTATCCTGAATTTGGTGATTTGCATTGTGTTTATCTGGGCGAGATATCCGAGGGAGACACGTTTCTATAAAAAATTAACAACCTGGGACCATACCTATGATCTGGCAGATCTGGATACGGCTGAAAGTCCCTACGAGCTTATCGTGCAGGATGCCGTAACCTCTCAGACCGAGCGCTATCGGAAGGAATCCTCATCTAGTCTAATTCTGCTCGAGCAGGAGAAGGACCAGATGTTATCCTGGATCCATGAGGTGAAGACACCGCTCACGGCGCTGCAGTTAATGATCGAACGTACCCCGGATGAGAAACTGCGGAATCAGATGACGTTCGAGTGGCTGCGAATTCATCAACTGCTCGATCAACAGCTGCATCAGAAGCGAATTCCATTTATGCATAACGATCTGTTTATCGAAGAGACGGAGCTTGAACCAATTTTGAATGTAGAGATTCGAGCCTTGAAATCCTGGTGCATTTCCAAAGGCATCGGTTTCGATGTGTCTCTAGGGGTTACGCGTGTTCTGACCGACAGTAAATGGCTGAGTTTTATGATCAGGCAACTGCTGAGCAATGCGGTGAAATACAGTGAATCTTCGGATATTATCATCGCAAGCTGGGAGCAGGAAGGACATTACGTTCTTTCGATTCAGGATCAAGGACGAGGGATTGAAGCGCAGGATTTACCCCGTATCTTCGATAAAGGCTTCACGTCAACCCGAGGCAGGCTGGAAGGTGCGGCCACCGGAATGGGGCTGTACCTGACCCAGCAGGTGGCCCAAACGCTTCATATGGACATTCACGTCGAGTCTGCTCCCGGCGAAGGCACAACCGTCAAACTAACCTTCCCCCGGAAAAACGACATGGTGCATCTTGCGGGCGTGTGACAACAATGTCACATGCTTTTTCGTTTTGTTCGTTGAATCGCACGATAAGTTGGCAGATCCCGCCTATGATAGAGACATACCAAAGGAGAGTGTGTGGGATATGTGGATACTGGAAGCCAAAAAAATTAGCAAAGTATATGGCAACAAACTGAATAAGCAGGAAGTGCTGAAAGGGATTGATCTCGGGGTTGGCAGAGGAGAATTTGTAGGCATCATGGGACCGTCGGGTTCAGGAAAAACAACATTACTTAATGTGCTCTCTTCGATAGACCGGGTAAGTCAGGGGTCCATTGAGATTGAAGGCAAGGAGTTCACCGGGATGAAGGAGAAGCAGCTTGCTGAATTCCGCAAACATCATCTTGGTTTTATTTTTCAGGAATATAACTTGCTTGATACGCTTACCGTGAAGGAAAATGTGCTGCTGCCGCTTTCCATCACGAGCGTGCCGAAGCAGGAAGCACATCGGAAGTTCGAACAAATTGCCCGTGAACTGGGCATCTATGAACTAAAAGACAAATATCCATCCGAAATTTCGGGTGGTCAGAAACAGCGGACCTCGGCTGCACGAGCCTTTGTTCATGATCCGAGCATCATATTTGCCGATGAGCCGACAGGCGCACTGGACTCCAAATCAGCTTCGGATCTGCTTGGCAAATTAAGCGAAATGAATATCAAGCATCAGGCTACCATTGTGATGGTCACTCACGATCCGGTTGCCGCGAGTTATTGCAGCAGGGTGATTTTCATCCGGGACGGGCAGATCTATACTCAATTGAATAAAGGAGACGAGTCCCGTCAGTCCTTCTTCAACGACATTATCAAAACCCAAGGCGTGTTGGGTGGTGTGCAGCAATGAGCTTGCGTTACATCATCTTCCGCAATCTGAGAAAGAACCTGAAGAGTTATTATTTATATGTATTTGCGCTTATTTTTAGCGTGGCCTTATATTTTTCATTTGTGACGCTGCAGTATGATCCTTCCATGGATGAAGTGGCGGCCTCAACCAAAGGAGCGGCGGCGATTGGTACGTCTTCCGTATTATTGATCGTCATTGTGGGCATTTTCCTGCTCTACGCCAACACCATCTTTATTAAGAGACGGAGTAAGGAGATTGGTTTATTTCAGTTGATTGGGCTGACGAAAGGAAAAATTTTTGGCATTCTGAGTACGGAAAATTTCGTTCTCTATTTTGGCTCCATGGCGGTAGGTGTTCTGATCGGTTTCCTTGGTTCCAAGCTGGTGCTGATGATTTTGTTCAAGATCCTTGGCATTGATGCGATGACGAAACTGTATTTCTCTCCGATGGCCTTGGTCCAGACCATGATTGTGTTTGCGGTGCTGTATTTGCTTATCATGCTGATGAATTATACCTTTATCAAGGCACAGAGTATTCTCTCGCTTTTCCGGGTAACGGCTAAGGCTGAGCAGCAGGTGCAGAAGATGTCTATCGCACAGATCATCATCGGGATCCTGGGTATTGTCCTGATCGTGTTTGGATACGCATTATCCGCAAGGATGTTCAGCGGCCAAGCACTGGATATGCAGCAGCTGATGTATATGATGCTCCTGATCCTGTTTTCGGTCATCCTGGGGACGTATCTGTTCTACAAGGGTTCAGTCAGTTTTATATTTAATCTGATTCGCAAAAGCAAAAACGGCTACCTTTCCATCCATGAAGTCTTGTCGCTATCCTCCATCATGTTCCGCATGAAGTCGAATGCGCTGCTGCTCACGATTATTACGACAGTGTCCGCACTTGCCATCGGCATGCTGTCACTGAGTTACATTTCATACTATTCGGCTGAAGCCCAAGCGAAACAGAGCTTGCCGGAAGATTTCTCTTTTGCTCAGGCAAGTGTAAAAAATCGGTTTGTAGCAGAGCTTGAGGAGAAACAGATTCCATACGAGGAGGAGCACAGACAGCCCATTTATATTGAAATCGATGCCAGCGAAGTAATGGACGATTCATTGAAAGGAGAGCTTCTGTTCAGCAGCGTGGTCAGTGACAGCATGGTCGATGATATGGATCTGAAGCCTGGTGAAGTAATATTTATGGGTTATGGCAATGTTGTTAAACAGATGATCTCCATTCAGGAAAAGGGTTCAATCGTTCTGCATGGCTTGAAGCAAACCTTAGATCAGCAGTTGGTCGGTACAACCAAACAGGGAGTCCTTCCCGTATACTATACGAAGGGTACACCCGTAGCTGTGGTGGATGAAACGGTCTACCAGCAGCTTCAGAAGGATCTTGATCCTTCATTGCAAGAAGGCGAGCCGACGGATTATTATGGTGTGCGTATTGTGAACGAGAAACAAGCAGAAGAGGCTTATAGCGTTTTCCAAGAACAACAGCTTACGACCCCAAGCTTCTCCCAGATCGAGTTCAAAAATAACCAGCGCACCAATATGGGGCTGATCATGTTCATTGTCGGTTTCCTTGGTTTGACCTTCCTGATTACCTCGGGGTGCATCCTGTACTTCAAACAAATGAATGAAAGTGAAGAGGAGAAGCCGAGTTACACCATCCTGCGCAAACTTGGATTCACACAGGGCAATCTGTTGAATGGCATTCAACTGAAGCAGGTCTTTAATTTCGGAATTCCGCTGGTGGTGGGATTGAGTCATAGCTATTTTGCGGTGAAATCCGGGTGGTTCTTCTTCGGTACGGAACTGGTGACACCAACGGTCATTGTCATGATTCTGTACACATTGCTGTATTCAATCTTTGGATTGTTATCGGTGTGGTACTACAAGCGGGTCATTAAGGAAGCGTTGTAGATCGGAATATATGATATGGTAAAATAAAACGTAAAAAGGTCAGGCTGCATCTCTCGCAGCCTGGCCTTTTAGTCATCACAATGGATGATTTACTTCACCTGTTTCCAGCAGTTGCTGTAATCCATCAAACATTAGGTTCCAGCCCTGTTCTGAACTTGTTATATATTCACGTTCTGCCTTTTCAATGTCGCTTGCTGTCCAGTCCTCTTCATGGGGAACAATCATCTCTTGAATGAAGGTCATTTCGGAACCTTGTCCAGTTGCTGCGATGTTAACCTTGATCAGGTCCTTTGTATCGCTGAATTGAGGCATGGCAAAGGTGAAAACAAGTGTATTGGGCCGTCTGATATCTAAATATTCACCGATGGCTCTATAATCCTTGCCTTGACGATGATCAACGATCTCCCAGCTTCCACCAACCTGAGGGTCATTATGGGTTACTTTATTCGTTATTTCCGTGGTAAAAAGCCACTTCTTCATGATATTCGAATCAAGCCAGGCATCAAATACCTGTTCTGAAGATGCAACGAATTGGCGTTTTATCGTTAATGTTACTGCGGATGTCCTACCCATAATATATCCTCCTTTGATAAATGAAATGGAGCTGTAGCTACAGGTTAAGTATACTGGCAAGTTAGTTCCCTTTTAAAGTTCAAACGGATATCAACTAAAATATTTTCTCTGGAAAAAACAGGGGATAATTAATTCTGGGCGAAATCATTAGAGGTAAGAGTACTTTCGGATGATCTTATCATGGAAGGGGCAGGTATGATGAATTGGGCTAATCGAATCACGCTCGCTAGGATGGCTTTGATTCCGTTATTTATGCTGTGCTTTGTTCCGTTATCGCCTTCAATTCTGGGCTCGCAGCAGATCAGTATGGCAAACTCAAAATGGTGCTGCAGGTTGCTGCAATCATAGCAATATTGCTGGGCAATTATCCGTTTCACCTGCTGACGGATATCCGGGTGGACATGGCTGACTGTGGGTGGCAGCAGGCATTACACTCTTATCCGGGATGAATTACATACGGGCGAACTATAAGATGCTTCAATTATGAAAATAAATTAGGGAAATACGGTTTACCTGTCAGATGAGGAGGTTGAGAGCACTGATTGAAGCTAAAATTTTGCTAGTCAAACCAGGTTCATTAATAGAGGAGGAAACGGGGGGAGATAACTGGCTGATTGCAGTGACAAAACAGCCGGAGGTTCAGTATGCCGATGTAAATGATCGTAATCAGATAAATCGATTGATGAGGAGTAGAAAGTTTGGTCTTGACGCTCTTCAGATGGCTATTCATGTATTTGATGATCGCGGACAACCTTTAATCGGATATGAAGTCCCAAGTGGCTTGAATATTTGGCACGATTATCTGAAAGCGATTCGTATTGTGATGGAGCAGGGGAAAGTCTGTGCGAGTTACGGCATTGATCCGCTCTTGCTTGAAATGGAGCAGTATACAAATGGACAAATAAGGTTTGCTATACGTTTGGAGCTGGTTCCCCACCATATACTCACACAGTTCACCATACATGCCCGGACGTTTCTACTTGAAATTTTGAGATCTATTGAATTCCTATGGATCAAGATGCTGCGTGAGAACCCTATACCAAGTGGGCTCGATATATCCAGACCGAAAGATGACGGTGAAGAACTATTTATAGAAATTGATGCTTTGCGTAAATGGGTATCGGAGTTACCCAAATAGTATACATCACAAAAAGGAGCCTGCATGAAAAATGCAGGCTCCTTTTTTCTATAACACGACAGCAATCAAAAAAGTATAGGGCCTTAGCAGCGTTCCCGAGTATACTTGTAGTAGTAGTTGAAACCACATGATACATATCGGAAAATGGCACAAATGTGCTGATTCAGGAGGATTTTAATGCACCAAGAGCATACCGTGGGTCTAGAGGAAAACTGGATTCAATTCATGATATTAAAAACCAAACTGGAACTGCCTCCCTTGCCTCCAAATACGCTGGATCGTCCAAGGCTCAGTTCAATCAGAGAACAATTATACAAGTTTAAAGTCACGCTGCTTACTGCTCCGGCGGGCTCCGGGAAATCCACATTGTTAGGCAGCTGGGTGCAGCACGAGCAAGCAGCCTGTGTTTGCCTGGATGACAAAGATCAGGACCCGCTTCAATTTTGGTTGTATATTATTCATGCGCTCGATCGGGTTAAACCGGATTTCTGCCGTGAAATCCTGGCGCATTTTTTGCGAGGCTACAGCATGGATCCGCGATCAGCACTGGTGTTGTTAATGAATCACCTTGCCTTGGCAGAGAGTCCAGTTTTACTTATTTTGGATGATTACCATGCTGTAACCCAAGCAGAGATTCATGAACAAATGGAGTATTTTGTTGAAAATATGCCTCCGTCCGTTCATCTCGTATTATCGAGTCGGACATCTCCGCCGTTGAAACTGGAGAAGCTGAAGCTTCGTGGTGAACTTAGGCAGGTTATGCTTCAGGATCTGGCGTTCACCGCCGAAGAAGGAGTAGAGTTCTGTCAGGATGGCCTGAAGCTCAACGTTACCCGTTCTCATGTCCATGAGTGGGTGCAGCAGACAGAAGGGTGGGTGGCCGGGCTTAAGCTGCTGGCTCTGTCCTATACCGATAGCACAGAACAAGTAAGATCGCGCAGTGCCAATCGACTGGCTCTAACTTCTCAGGATGATCAGCATCACTATGGTGATCGGTCAGTTTCCGAATATTTGCTGGAGGAAGTGTTTCATCGGCAATCTCCGGAAATGCAGCATTTCTTGCTCAGCACCTCTGTCGTACAGCGGATGAATGGAGATCTATGCAGAGCACTGACCGATATAGGGGAAGCCCCGCAATTGCTTAGGCATTTGGAGAAGGAGCACCTGTTTCTAATTACAATGGATCGGGGAGCGTATTGGTTCCGTTATCATCATATGTTCTCATCCTTTCTGCGGCGTGAGCTTGCTCGTTCCGGAACGGAACAGGTGAACGCACTTCATGCGAAGGCAGCACGGTGGTACGAACAGCATGGATATGCAGCTGAAGCACTGGATCATTATATTCACGGACAGCATATGCAGGATGCGGCACGGCTGCTGGAGGAATTATTTGCACATTTTATTATGGGTGAATGGTGGACACTTCGAAGGTACTTCGATGTTCTGCCACAGGAGGTAGTGAAGGCACGTCCCAAATTGTATATGTCCTATTTATTCCTTGTTGCTCGTGAACGGCCGTATGGTGAGATGGTGAAAGAGCTTGATGGACTGGAGCACATGATTCAGGCGCATTTACAGGACCAATTGCCACCTGAGATTAGTAGTTATTTGCTCCAGGTGGTTTGTGTGATGAGGGCTTATATGGCTTATCTAAACAGGAATTTACAAGGGCTGTCTGACCATCTGATCTCCTATATCGATCAAGGTTATCCGGATGATATAGCGTTTCAGTATATGGATTATGACCGGAGGGAAAGCATGCGTCTGCGCAGCTTCCACGGTGTGAACGGTTCCCTGCAACAAGGCGAACAATGCTTCGGTACAATCACGAATCGTTGGTTTACAGAGAGTTCTTATGTGACCTCCTATTATGGTACTGGCTATGCTGAAATAAAGCTGGAGCAAAATCGTTTGTCCGAGGCGATTTATTATGCGGATCGTGCTCTTGAAATTGCACTCCAGATCAAAGTCGCTGCACTTCTAGTACCTGCCTACGTTCTTAAAGCAAGAATAGAAATGGCACTACACAGACCGAATGAAGGGGTGAAGCTGCTGCAGCAGCTCTGCGTTCTGTTATCTGTCAAGGATCTGGAATACTGGCAGCCGATCATTCAGGCACATCAATACCGATTGCAACTCGAGATTCAACCTATTGAAACAGCACAGCTCCTGGTTGATGACTCCATTATCGAAATTGTGAACCCTGAGATCAGCTGTGATCAGGTATTCAGCTCGCTTGTACGTGTGCGGGCTAAACTCCTGTTAGGGGATGATGAAGAGTCCCTGAATGAGCTGAAACGCATACGTACGCTTGCTGAAGGACGGAACTGGTTAACGGAACAAGTCGAATGCGGACTGCTTGAGGCTCAGATTTTTCAACGCCAAGGGCGTCAGGAGGAGTGTATGGCTCCGCTTTTGCGCGCTATAGCGATTGGCAGTTCCGAGGGCTACATTCGTTCTTTTATTAACGAAGGGGAACCCGTCAAAAGCCTTTTGCAGCACTACCTGCATTTGCGTCGTACGCATTCCATACCAGACTCGGGCATTAAACTGGTCTATGTAAAGGAGCTGCTATCATCATTTGCAAAAGAAAATCGGGATGGCATTCCCTCCGTACGACTTAGTCCCATGGAGCAAAGAGTATTTGGATACATTGCTGAGGGGTTAACCAGCAAACAAATCGCAGCTGAGTTTGGGATTTCAGCAGGAACGGTTAATACGCATATCAGGCGGGTGTTTGCGAAGCTAGGCGCGAGTAGTCGTGCGCATGCCGTACAGATTGCCGAGCAGCAGGGCTGGCTGTGAATGTACAGCAAGCTGTCTATCATTTTGTAGACTATTTTCTCATGGAAGTCTCTCCTACAATAAAGACAATTAATAACTTTGCTGTTTAAGAAGAAGCAAGGTTAGAGTCATGTGGGGGGTAAAGCTTAACAATGTCAACACGTCTATACAAAGGAAAATCACGTAACAAAAACAACAGAATCTTACCTTATCTGGCAGTTCTATTGTCCGTCTCTACTCTTACTGTTTCTGGTACCGTCGGGGCGGCTGCGGGAACCGGGACCACAAATGACTTACAGCAAGCCTCGTCTTGGGCGAGACAGGCCATTGAGATCGTTACAGAACAACAGATGTTCCCAGGTATGCAGGATGGATTGTTTCATCCGGGAGGGAGTCTTACACGCGGTGATCTGGCGTATATATTGGTTCGCATGGCGGATTTGGATCAGGAGTCTGAAGTTCAGAATTCATCCGAAGCTTTCAAGGATCTGAATTCAGGGACGGATTACCTTGCTTTTATTGAATTGATAAGCTCAACAGGAATCATGAAGGGCTATCCTGATGGCACATTTCGTCCGGACGGATTGGTCACCAGGGAACAACTCGCAGTGACTCTGATGCGTTTGATTCATTTTAGAGGATTTACTGAAGCAGGTGGTAACTCCATGCTATCTTTCAAGGATGCTTCCAGCATCAGTCCATGGGCTGCAGAGAGCGTGAAGCAGGCAGTTGGACTGGGTTTGTTAAAGGGCGAGAATGGCCAGTTTGCTCCGAAACGTCCTACGACAAGACAAGAGATGGCTGTGATTGCTTTGCGTGGAAGCGACGCGATCAAGACGCTTGAAGAATCATCGGAACTGGATGATGCAGCATCAGATTCTCATTCGGATAAGCCAGATCAAGTGACGGAAGTTGAGGGGACGACTACAGGTAGTGGAGTTACAGGGAATTCTGGTGGAAACGCAACGAATGGGAGTGGAAACAATTCCGGCAGTGGAATTGGAAATGCAGGAGGAGGCAGCGGATCAACGCCAACCAATCCAACCAATCCAACCAATCCAACCAATCCAGAGACTCCTTCCAACCCAGAACCTGAGAATCAAGCCCCAGTGGTGATCAACGAGGGGTTACCCGATCAGGAGCTTATTCTGGATCATGCGTCTCTGGAGTTTCAGGTTTCCTCTTACTTCAGCGATCCGGATGGAGGAGCCCTGCAATTTAGTATTATAGATGGAGATGAAACGGTTGTTTCTACTGTGGTTGATGGTCAGACAATCAAGCTTACACCCGTGGCAGAAGGAGAAGTTGTACTGACAGTCAAGGCTGTCGATAACCAGGGTGCCAGTGTTACTGCACAGCTCAAGATCACGGTCCTTGCGAATACGATCAGCAGGCAATTCCCTGATCCTCATCTGGCGGGAGCCATAGCCTATTGGCTCGAGAAGGATGTGAATGATCCGTTAACCAAGCAGGAACTGGTAGAAGCACTAGTACAGACGGACGGAGGACTGTATGCACGAGACGCGGGCATCTCTGACCTGACAGGATATGAAATTTTCAAAGGCATGAACGTTACGGAAATTGACCTATCCGGGAACAACATCAGTCGTGTGAATGCTGAAGGATTTACACAGTTGAAGAAGCTGAATTTATACAGCAATCAACTTACAGAGGTCCATGTATCGGGACTTTCAAACCTTGAGGAACTGGTATTGTCCTACAATCAGATGACATCACTTGATGTAAGTGGCCTGAGTTCCCTTCAAATGTTGGACATTGGCGATAACCAACTGAATCATTTCCCAACCGGAGTTGCTGACCTACTTTTACTCCAAAACTTAAATATCCGTTATAATTCCATTATGCTCAGAGACGAGCCTGACTTTACTTTGCATATGGGGCTGCTTGAACGTTTACCGATGTACGATTTCGATGATGCTGCACCAGTTCTGGTGGAGGCCCCCGCTGGGAATACCGTTTATGTTGGTGACGAAGAGACCGAGATCGATTTGGCATACATGTTTGAAGATGAAGATGATGATCGTTCAACACTGATTCTCACAGCAGAGTCACCGGACTCGCATCTAGCTGAAGTCAGAATGGAAGGACAGAAGCTCTACGTCAGAGCTCTTGCATCAAGTGAAACCCCGATTCAAATCCACGTGCAGGCTAGAGACGTGCTGGGCAGAATGGACACAGGATACGTAGAGGTCATGCTTAAAACGAAAGAAGAATTGCTCTAAAATTAGTGGCTTTTACATTCAAGCAATCAAATAATATCAGGTGTTGCGCATCTCCTCTGGAGGTGCGTTTTTTTATGCTGCATGCACTCCAATAATGTTAGAATATTCAAGGAATGTATAGGAATGATTCCGTTTATAACGGCGAGAGTGAAAGGGAGGAGAATGAACAATGTCCGAAGGTACGTTGAATCCAAGTAATGCAGAAGAATCAGCCTATGTTCGTAATCAACTGATTGCATTTAATGCCGCTCATCTGAGCGAGAATCTGAAGCATCGGTATGAGGATTGAATTTTAATATCAAAAACGAGGCAGGGGATATCGTTGCCGGCGTCCTCAGCACGCTGTGCTGGAACTGGTTGGAACTCGATATCCTCTGGGTAGATGAGAAGCAGCGGCACCAAGGCTATGGTTCCCAATTGCTGCTCGAGATTGAACGTATTGCACGTGAGAAAAGCTGTGATTTTATTATGCTGAATACATTTTCGTTCCAGGCACCGGGCTTCTATGAGAAGCATGGATACCAATTGATGACAACCATTGAGAACGCGCCAACTGGGCACAGTCATTATTACTTTAAGAAGGATCTAACGTAGGGTAAGATATAGGGTACGGAACAACATGATAGGAATTTAGGAGGATCGATCTATGGTTACAATCAAAGCTATTGAACTTCAGGATTTGCCGGCCTTAAGCAAATTGTACAATGAGTTGATGGGGACCCCCACTAATGAGGAGCAGATGCAGAAAATGTTTAAGTACATACAGCAAAATGATCATTATCATGTGCTTGGTGCATTTTACAATGGCGAGCTGGCCGGATCTGTTATGGGGATCGAATGCATGGATCTCGTGGGACAATGCAAGCCCTTCATGGTTGTGGAGAATGTGATCGTATCTGATCAGGTGCGGAGACAGGGAATCGGTCAGAAGCTGATGCTCCAGATTGAACGGATTGCGAGAGACCTCGGGTGCGCGTACATGATTCTGGTATCTGGAGATCAGCGCAAGGAAGCACATCTTTTCTATGAAAAGCTTGGATTCAAGGATGAGAAGGTTCAAGGGTATCGGAAGCATTTGAAATGAGTATTTTCCATCAGTAATTGTACCGGGGAAAATAATAGTGAAACCTCTCGGGCAGTTAATGCTTCTTGTACAGGAGCGTGTCTTTGTTGCACGAGAGGGGAAATCCGATGTGTTACAATCATGGGCTTGCTTTGTGTCCCTGTTTTCTCTTTCGCAAGCGTCCGACGATGTATAGCGTTAATGGAAAAATAAGGAAGTTAATTGGCAGCACAAACCGAATCCAGATGACTTCCAGCAGGATTTTGGAGGAAGGATCAATCCTGACTATAGTTATGGCCAAAACCCCAATGATAAACGCGGCAACCCACAGCCACTTTTTCCACCCAGAGGTTCGACCAATCCATTGGGCTGAGCCATAACTGGCGATGAACAGGTAGACGGATTGCTTAATGAAGACACTGATCACCCAAATGGATACCATGATGATTTCCAGACTCTGAATAAATTCCATCAGATAGACAAGCTTGACCATTTCAAAAAAAGGATAATGGATTCGTGCGGCCAATTCTGCTCCAAAGGTCATGATGACCCACACAGCCCCCACAATCAGAAACGTTGTCGATAAGAAGACCGCGCTCAGTATACTTTTGGATAGCTGTCGCTGTTTATCTGTCTTACCGGAAAAAGAGGTGAAAGAGATTAGCATCATGATTAGAGAGACTTCGCCGAGCAAGGAGGTTGGTGTCAGAGACCCTCTCATAATCGGCAACATGCCTGAATCCGAATAGATCGGCATCAGGGCATGGACCCGAAGATTATGAGAAGTCAAAATAATGGTGAACACGAGAATGATCAATAGAATGGGGCCCCAAAGTTCACTTAAGCGTCCAATGGTCTCAATTCCACCTTTGTAGACAGCATAGACCACAACAGCAAGCATTGTCAGGACGATCAGATAGTCCGGTGTTTTGGGCAACAGGCTGAGCCGGACAAAAGTATACTCCTCCCTGAGCATAACTGCGACCACCCAATACCACTGGGCAAGATAGAAAAGGCCTACAACTTTTCCTAATCCTTTGCCAAGGATCGTGGTGGTGAATTCCATCAGTGTTTGATCCGGATATAGCAGGCTGACCTTGATACATATCCACCCAATGAACAGACTGACCAGACCGGCCAGGATCATTGATATCCAGACATCCTGCTTGCTGCTCTGGATTGCAAAGTTAATGGAGAGCAGCAGGTTCATGCCGATCTCGATAGACATGATAAGCCAGAACAATTGACGGTTACTGATCTGCATTTTATTCTTCTCCTTTGTATACATCCGGCAGCAATGATTTTCCCGTCAATCCCGCTCCATCCACTTTGACATTCACTTTCACGGAAATATCTGCGGCTCGGAAAAGCGTATTCCAATCTCCGGCCATCTTTTTCCACTGCTGAGGATACTTGCGATGGATGATATCTCCGAGATCAAAAATATCTGTCTGAAACTCATCCTGAACCTTAGTCACGATATGTTCGATTTGCCGTTGAAGCTGCAAATTCAAGCGTGTCTCCACTTTTTTGATATTCTCGGGAATCGACAGATCTAAACTGGTATTGTTCTCGGGTATCTGCCCTTGAGCAGAGAGCTCGACGTTCAGCCGAATTGGATGAGTGTTAATCACCGGCGTGACTTTGGATTTGAAATTCCTGGCTCGCACTGCGACTGTGCTCTCCGGTCCGTCCATCTGCGCGATCAAATCCCGGTTACGAAGTTTGTTGACGATCCACAATCTTGCCCAGTATTCGTTGTAATTCAGGTACCCGGTCAGTTTCAGGGAACGGTCAAAGATAGCGGAACCAGCTGCTTCAAGTGTCGGCATAGGAGGGCTATCATTCTCATTCTTTTTTTTGGACTCGCCGGGCGGTAAAGCAATCTGCAGCACGGGCATGACCGATCCGCCGTAAGCATTACTCATGATAAAAAAATCAAGTAGAGAACGGCCTACCGGTGCACCAACTTTTTCCTGAATCTTGAGTACGGCAACAGAGGGGTTTTTCTCCAACTGATTGGACAACGACATAGCCTGCTGGGCTGTTCCTCCTTTGACCACGAAGATATTGGTCCTTAGACGCAACTCCGGGTTTCTGGCATATTCATCGACGATATGGCCGACACCCTTTTTGGCCAAGGATTCCCCAAGGAAAATATTGCGGCGATGGCTTGCAAACAAAACACGTGACATTTTTTTTTGAATGTTTTGTGCAGCGTCAATAACACTCCTGCCTCTCGCAGTCTGCAACATATATTCATTATTTCCTCCTTGAGCACCACCTGATTTGGTACTCATGGGCACCACAATGTTCGCTGTTGCCATGTAGCTCCCATCTTCGTTAAGGTCCATGCCCCAGCCAAGGATGATCGCCCTGTCATTCATTTCTTGCCGGTCCCAGCAGCCCGTAGTGATCACCAAAAGTACGAAAAGAAGCGGCATCATGGTATAAAATCGTACGCTGTTCATTTGGATCTACTCCTGCTCTCTTGGGTTTGGTCTGACTCCATATCGGGCGGAATGCTGGCAAGCAGCTGTTTTTTATTTTTCTTTTTCCATACCGGACCTCGGAATAGAACATCATTCAGATGGCGGGAAGATGATGGTGCAACAGGCGTCATGTACGGGACACCGAATGGCTTCAGCGAAACAAGGTGGACACTCAGCGCAATCAGAAACAATACAATCCCATAGAAACCCATAAAACCAGCGCAGACAAGCAGTGGGAAACGGAGCATCCGAAATGCAAATCCCAAATTGTACCTGGGAAAAGCAAAGGAGGCAATTCCGGTCGTAGCGACAATAATCACCATGGGTGCCGAAATAATGCCCGCCTCTACTGCAGCCTGACCGATTACCAAGGCACCTGCAATGCTGACCGCTGGACCGACTTGCTGAGGCAGCCTGATTCCCGCTTCACGCAGCCCTTCAAACACAAATTCCATGATGAGCGCTTCAAAAACGGCCGGTAATGGAACTCCTTCGCGGGCAGAGGCAACGCTAATCAATAGGGATGTTGGAATGACCTGAGGATGAAAGGTGGTCAGTGCGACATAGAGTGACGGAAGCAGCAGAGAAATGTGTACAAAAGTATAACGAATCCAGCGTACAAACGTCATGTATTGAAAACGTTCATGGTAGTCTTCGGCAGACTGAAGACCGGTCCAATAATTCATTGGAGCAATAAGTACAAACGGGTTGTTGTCCACAAGAATGGCAACCTTACCTTCTAGCAGACTCGCCGCTGTTACATCCGGGCGTTCGGTATTCTGCAGTTGTGGAAATGGGGAATAGGGATTATCCTCAATCAGCTCCTCAATATTAGCTGCCCCTCCCAAAGCCTGAATGTGGATCTGCTGGAGCCTCTTTCGAACGAGATGAAGCAGCTCATCCTGAACGATACCTTCAATATAACAGAGGACGACTTCCGTTCTAGTCAATTCACCTATGCTCATCGATTCCATCTTCAGCTGGCTGCTGTGAATTCTTTTGCGCAGAAGTGAAGTATTAACACGCAGAGTTTCAGTAAAGCCATCCCTGGGACCGCGCACGACCTTTTCTGAGGTAGGTTCCTCAATGCCTCGTTGAGCAGATTTGGAAAAATCCGCAAGAAGGCCTTGGCTTTCTCCCTCAATCAGAATCCCTGTTTGTCCAATCAGGATGCCATCCATCAGGTTGGTCAATGTTTGAGCCTGCTGAACCTTGCCTGCTGCTGCCAGTTTATCGCGTGTTAAGGTGCCCAAGTTCTTTTCTGCAGCAGCCTGAGCAAGTTCTCCCCCTGGAAGAAAAGGCTGGAGCAGCAGCTGATCGAGCAGTTCGGTGTCACACAAACCATCAATATAGATCAGGCAAGCGACTAGAGAGTTTTCAACAGTGATCGTGCGGAAAACGACATCAGAACAGTTTGTGAACGAATTTTGTAATCCCTGAAGGTTAGACTTCAGATTTGGTTGGATGAAATCAGGAGCAGCACTCCCTTGATCAGCTGTCTTCGTTTGAGGGCCTGCTGGTACAGGAAGGAACTCTTCTGATTTTTGTTTTTTTCTAAAAATAAATTGGAACATATGGTCAACACCTCTAAGTTAGGTATTTGCTGCTAATGGAGAAGCTATGCACAAGCGCAGTGGAAATTTGTGTTCAGTGGCAAACACTGGTGCATAAGAACCCCCTTGATGACCAGAAGGATTACTTAAGGAGCAAGGCGAATAAGGCATAGTCAACATGAAAACTTCATGGATCTGAGGGAGGCACTCTCGTGTTCAAAAAATGGGCTAATGTCTTGATGATTGTGAGTTTGATCTTCGCCGTATGTTCCCCAACATCCTACGCCGCTGCCAAAACGTTTAAGGTAACGGTGACGCTGGTCAGCGCCGAGCTGGTAGAGAACAACTCCGTCGGAAACGAATGGGCGATTGGCGCAAGCGTAAACGGCAAAAACCTGAAGGAAGGTTCATCGGTTACATTAAATCTGAAATCAACCGATACGCTGAAATTAAAAGTGGAAGCCGAAGAACAGGATAAGATTCCGGATATCGGAAGCAAGAGTGCTAATGTTAAGGTATCTTCATTCTCCAAATCAACGAATAAGACACTTTCCGTTGTTGTAAAGGAGAACAGAGGCCGTTATTCGGGTAACACGGCAACATGGGAGTTCAAATTCAAAATTAGCAAGAAGTGAGAACCGGTGAAATGGCAAGAAAAAAGAGAGCTTTCAGCTCTCTTTTTGTATTTATTCCTTATTATGTCCCTAGGACTCTGATGAGGAGGAGCGGATATATTGCGGTGGATGTACGTCGTCAATCATCAAAATGCCGTCATACTGATCACGCGGGACGAGGCTCTCAGGGATCATGCCCCAGCTGTATGCAAATCGTGGTTCGAACATCCAGGAGTTCCCATTCTCTCTGTTCTGGTACCGAAGATCCAGGAAGCTATAAGGTGTGTTCGTCGCAGACATAATACCTTCAATGGAACCGGGTGCTGCCGGCTCAACGGCATGAATTCCGCCGGTGTTATCGGCTGTTTGGCCACTTGATGCATACAATCCCAAAACATAACTGTATTTTTTCATTTCTTCCGAAAGTTTCTCCCCCATCATGGTTATGGGATAGGGCGAGCCCATGACTTCGCTCTGCGCCTTTCTGATGTGATCATTATGTCCCCATACTATAAATTTTTCGTTTGGATAAACTTCGGTTGCAAGCCACATGAGATTGTCATGCATCGCCTGATCACGCCACTCCATGGAATCTAGAAATGTCTCATATTTGCCTTCATTCATTTCAGCCGTAGCCCGGATGGAAAGATCGACATATTCCCTCGCGACGCGAATTCGATCACTGAGGCTTCGCTCTAGCAGCATGGAAAGCTTGGGCTGATCCGGGTATTCTTTTTGCAGATAGGCCTGGTTCGATTCGGACTTCAGGGATTGAATAACGTCTTGGTATACCTTGATGATTTTATTTTTCTCAGCTTGATAGGCTTTCAGATCCGTTCCAGTAGAGAAACTGGACAGTTTTTGTTCCGTGTGTGCGAGACGATTGGCAAGTTCTTTATCCTTCAGCCACTTACCATCCAACAACGGGAATTGCAGCTGCATGTCGAAACCGGTTAGAATGAGGGGCTGTTCGGTTTTTGTACTTGTTTTGAGGTAATCGAATAAGGGCATCATTTCCTTGGACCACCAGACGCCGAAAATGGCGTTTTTCATCGTTTGCTCCGGATGCTGCTGGTTGACCGTGGCATTAGCCAGCGACGTGTTGGAAAGACCGCTCTCAAATGCAAGAACGTTATATCCCATTTCCTGATGCAAAAACTGGATCAGTCGGGTCTTCGCCAGATTAAACTCGGCAACCCCATGAGAGCTTTCACCAAGGAATACAATTCGCTTGTCATGGAGCAGGGGTTTCAACATCTCGAGATCCGAGAAGGAATCGGTCTCCTGACCTGTCTTCACAGGCTGGATGCTCTCCAGTCGATATGCATGATCTTTAGCCCACTTGTTCCATTCTGCAATTTTCTCATCCGATGTTTTCGCAGTTTCCACCTGGGTTACCTGTCCATGAATGGTCTCCATAGTGGTTGATGAAGCTGCACCTGCATATCCGGTTGGGTAGAGCAGATTCACCAGTATGACTGTAGACAGTGCAAGCACTGCACCCGTTTTTCGTTTTCTGAAATAGCTCAAAATAACGCCTCCTCCATCTATAAATTAACATAATGATTCCGTAATGAACGTTCCGGCTTATGTCTGCTCATCGTCCCAGAACAGATCATTCAGTGTTCTGGAGAGTGCCTTGCATATGGCAATACATAAGCTGAGAGACGGATTATACTTGCCCAGTTCTATGAGACCAATGGTCTGCCTCGATACACCGACGATCCGTGCCAGATCATCCTGTGACAGATCTTTTTCTACCCTGGCGACTTTCAATCGTATATTTTTCATGCCCATTCACCCTTGTATCCTTTCTATGAATCACACTGATCTTTACTTGCGGCCTTTTGACTCGCCTTGTTTGCAAAGTGATGAACGATGACATTAAATCCCGCAAAGAGCGGAATGTAAAGCAGCAGTGAAAATATGAACACGAGGAAGAAATACCACCACTTCTCATGCGCCGTATCGGCAAACAAAACGGAGCTTCTTATGCCTAGGAACAAGGCCATCGAAATACCGATAATGAGACCCGTAATTACGTTTCGCTGGCTGTACGACATTTTGCTTGTCTGGTCGTGGACCTCAACTTCATCCGAATAAATGCCCAGCATGACGGACCGAACTCCGAAATAAATACTTCCTGCGAGAATGACGATCAATTCCGTCAACGTGGAATACGTTTCCCATTGGAAAAAACTTTTGACCAAGATGGAGATGCCGCATAGATACATAATTACTATGTAAGCTTCCTTGTACACCTTGTTTTTGAGATTGACGATACGCTCATCCTGATTGCCCTTTTTTTTGAACCATTTCATGATGACCCTCTCCTTTGTAGGAATTGAAAATGTGGGGAATATTTCCTATGGGCTTTATGATAATATTATTTGAGTCTTTTTGCAATATATATATGTCATTTTGTTTGATATAGGATGCATGAGTTGAATATGAAAACTTAAAATTGTTCCGATTACATACAGCGATCATTAGAAAGACCTGCCATCAGAGCAGCAATTTGTTCATTCAATAGGGATTGATGTACTGCCCATTTGGTATGGTTTTTGGTAATATATACAAAGTGTTTGATAAGACTGGAGGTCATACATAACATGAGAATCGTGGATAACATCAAAGTATGGGGGGAGCCGCTGGAGAATGCAGTGAATCAGGCAGTGACGTGTTCACAGCATGGAGATGTGCTTGGCGTTGCGCTGATGGCTGACCATCACAAAGGGTATTCGCAACCGATCGGAGGTGTTGTCGCCTACCGTAACATGATTAGTCCTTCTGGCGTTGGATACGATATTGCCTGCGGAAACAAGGCGGTTCGTACCAACCTCATGTGGGAGGATATCAAGGACCAGATTGCCGTTATTATGGATGATATCAATGCAAACGTATCGTTCGGTGTGGGTCGCAATAATCCAACACCGGTTGATCACGAGCTGTTTGATGATGCGAGTTGGAAGCTGTTCGATTCGATTGAACCTGGACTGCAGCACAAATTAAAAACGCTCGCACGCAACCAGCTTGGTACGGTAGGCAGCGGCAATCACTTTGTGGATATTTTCGTAGAGGAATCAACGGGTAAAGTATGGGTTGCGAATCATTTCGGCAGTCGCGGGTTTGGTCATAAAATCGCGAGTGGTTTCCTTAATCTGGCTGCAGGTCGTGAGTTCAGCGGGAAAGCGCCTGGAGAATCCATGGATCAGCCACCAACGTTGTTTAACTTGAACAGCGAAATGGGCGAGATGTATTGGGACGGAATGACACTCGCAGGCCGGTATGCCTATGCAGGACGAGATTATGTTATAGAACAGGTCCTTGGTATTCTTGGAGCGAGTGCGGAATACTCGGTGCATAACCATCATAACTTTGCCTGGAAAGAACAGCATATGGGCGAAGATGTGGTCGTCGTCCGTAAGGGAGCCACCCCGCTGGCACCCGGACAGCTTGGTTTTGTCGGAGGCAGCATGGGAGATATCTCGGTGATTGTCGAGGGTATCCACAGTGAGGAGAATACGGAATCCTACCGCAGCACGGTGCATGGGGCTGGACGGATCATGAGTCGTACCCAGGCTGCCGGGAAAATGAACTACAAGCTGCGCACTCGCATGGGCGGGGAGATCAGTGAAGAACAGATGCGTGCGGCCATTCGTGCGTATGGCGTGGAGCTGAGGGGGGCAGGTACAGACGAAAGCCCGTTTGTGTATAAAAAGCTTCAGGACGTCCTGAATGCTCATGCAAACACGCTAAAAATCAATCATGTGCTGCGCCCTGTTGGCGTTGCCATGGCTGGTGGCAATGAATTTGATCCATATAAGGACTAGTGAACTAGGTTCTGTCCCGGGAGTACTTGTTTAATTATGAATTACTCGAATTTAATAGAAGAAGGTGAGCACCATGAGAAACTGCGCATTATACAGCTCCCAGTTTGACCTGGATCAGCTGTTTGAACTAATTCAATCCATCTATCCACAGGATAAGATCATACGCAAGGAAGACAAGACGCATATTCAGGTTATCCGCAAAAAGTGGCTCAGCAAGAAAACCAAGGGCTTCAATATCATGACCAGTCAGACACACCCACAAGAATTCACTTCGATGATTCAGGGTATGATGGGGTTCATGAGTCAGATTGAAGGACGTAATCCGGCAGTGCAGGAAAAAGTGCTGATCAAATGCTCGACCCTGAACATGGTCATTGGCATTGAGACCGAAGAAGACATATCAGAGGAGTTCTTCCAGGAATTATTGAAGCTTGCTCAAGGGCTGGATGCGGTTATTTTTTGGGGAGGCGGCTCCCTGCTGGACGCACAAGGACAGCTGTTGCTGGACGTGAATGGGGAATCGGAGGTAGAGGATTACCAAGTGACGGCGCACACCAGTCTTTTGGATGATGTCAGACCACCGTCCGAGTCAGGTACTCGCCGCAAGGAAAATTCCGAGTCCATTATGGCAGCGCAGGGGATTCCATTTAATGTGCATTTACCCGCAAGGGCTGGAGATGAGCATACAACGATCCGAAGTGTGGAAGAAGTGGCACAACGAGGGGTAGCCTTATGTATCGCAGCACTCAAGGGTGAATGCCTTGGTGCAGGAGAAAGTGCAGAGGACACCGCAGCACTCGTTCAGGAAGTCATCGACAAGTACGATGCAGCCTCATTTTTCTCTCCAGCGGAGAAACGATTTATTGAGCAGTATGGAGCGCAGCAGCAGGAAGTCATCACCTTTTCGTGGGGATACGAAGCCTATCATGTCATGCTGTGGGCGCTTGGTTATGTCGATGAGCTGGGAGCTCCAGTAGAGCTATGTAACGTTGGACAGGCTGTAGGTTATTTGCAGCAAAAGGACAGCTTCGAGGACTTCCTCGCGGGTGCATCCCTGCGGAGCAAAAGTGAAATTCTCGATGCGGCCGACCTGATCTACCGTTACAACTGGGTATGTGTGAACAGCCGGATTAATGAGCAAACACCTCCCGCGGGGTTGAATGGAGGCGTGGCTTACGAACGCCACCGTGCTCTGAATTGGCTCATTTGTTATATGGATCAGGAATGGGATGACGTTCGGACAGATACGTAATAAGCATAGGACTATGATATGTAGGCATGATCTCAAAATCCCCCAGCCAGTTAAACACTGGCGTGGGGGATTTTTTGTCGTTTGCGTGGTTTATCCGCTATGCCGGCTATATTGCTCCCGAATGAGGACATCAGCCATAATCAGCTTTTTCTCCACATTACTTTCGGGGTTTATAATGCGCCACAACATCTGGTCCACTGCACGTGCACCGATTAATTCCTTGTTCACATTGACCGTGGCAAGCACGGGAATATTGTCGTACGTGTTATCAAAACCGGTGACAACACATTGTTCAGGTACGCTGATCCCCATGCTCTCCAGTGCTTCAATGGTGTAGAGGGCGAAAAAGTCATTGGCACATACAAATACCTCTGGCAAGTTCGCTTCATGGAGCACTGAAGTAAACGTTTGCCGGAAATCATCCACCGCAGGACTGCACAATTCAGGTATCTGATTCATCTCTATTCCGTTACCCGTAAGTACAGAGCTGTATGCAATCCAACGTTCATAAAAGCTATGGGCGTCACTGGTGTTCCCGACAAATTGGAAGCTTTTGAATCCCTTACGAAGGAGATATAGCATAATTTCACGCATGGAAGCAAAGTTGTCCGTAAAAATGCTGTCACTGTGGAAGACTGGGTCGAGATGATCCACCATAACAACAGGGATTCCCAGACGTTTGATTTCTAGCAAAATAGGTGTTGAAATCGAACCGACTGTAATAATGCCCCGAATGGCATCGGGATTCAGCAGTGTAAATAATTGATCTGCAGAAGGCTCCGTCAGAGTGAGGATATTAAACCCTTTCTGGTTCAGTCTGGATGATATCCCGTTAAAGATAGGACCCCAGTAGACAGATTCTTGGTTTTGATAACGGACATTGGGAAACAGAATGAGGATCGTTCCGCTCCACCGTATGTTTTGAGGGTCGTGAAGTTCATTGCTGTTGTTCATATCGCCAGATAACAGGCTGTTATCTTTGAAATATCCAAGTTTGCCAGCGGCCTTGAGGATGATATCACGTGTCTGGTCGCTCACACCGGATTTACCCGAGAGCGCACGTGAAACCGCAAATTTTGACAGACCCGTAAAATGTGCAATTTCCTGAATTGTTACCTTCGTCTTCATCATACCATCCTTACATTCTTAGTTCTGCCGTATTCTTGACCATGTAGCATGAAACTGATTCCAGTATATCATGATATATTTCCTCTAATCTAATAACGGATACAGAATAAAAAATGTTAGTGGTTCTATCGTTGTGAGTTGGACCTGAAATAGGAATGATGAAGTTTGGTGAGAGAAAAGATCGGAATATGTCACTCGTTATTATCCTTTTGTTATTTATATAAAATAACAAATTTTAACGAAGTTGAAATCGCCAAGCCAAAGATTAGGACAGAGAAAATATTTCTAGTATGCTTATTATCAGCGTTTTTATGGGTTATATCAGCATATTATCAGATAAATTAGAAAATGTTAACAATAAAATGTTGACGCTTACATTTTGCTATGTTAAATTTTGTTTGTTCAAACCAAACGTTGAAATAACAAATGGTGGTGGTGTTCTGATTTTATTAGGTGAGTGAGTGCTAGCGATTTAACATGACCATTTCAGGCATACACATTCGGGGAGGTTGTAAAAATCATGATTAGAAAATGGAACGTTCTGCCGTTGATGTTACTGGCTGTGATCCTTTTTGTATCCGCTTGCAGTGGAGGTGGAACAGCGCAAAATGGCACGAATCCAGAGGGGACCGCCAATTCGGGCACGACGACCGAAACTGCCGGAACAGAGACAGAAACCGGGGCAGAAGAGGTGGCAGCTAATGTACCGGATCTCGGTGGACGTGTCATCAAGGTTGCTGCCTGGTGGGATCTGACGCCAGCGGGCGAGACCGCATCGGATAAGGCCCGTCTCGATAAGATTGCTGAAGTCGAAAAAAAATATAACGTGAAAATCGAGTTTGTCAATGTTCCATTCGAAGAATACATGAATAAATTCACCACGACTGCGCTGGCTGGCGAGCCATTCGCAGACATCGTCCAGATGGAATACAAGTCCGCTCTTCCCGCGATCCTCAAAGGGCAGCTGCTGCCGATCTCCGAATTCACCACAGCCGAGAACAACATTAATCAGGAAGCTAACCTGATTACCAAATATCCGGCTATCGCTGGTGATTACTACTCATTCGATAATCCAATCAGCATCGGTCTGGGACTTCACTATAACCGCGACCTGTTCAAAAAAATGTCGCTGCCTGATCCACAGGAGCTCTATAACCAAGGCGAGTGGAATTGGGATAAATTCATGGAACTGGCCAAACAGGCAACGAAAGATACGGATAACGACGGCAAAATTGACGTATACGGATTCTCCGGTTGGCCGATTGACGTGCTTCGTCACTTCACCGCTGCCAATGGCGGCACGATCGTAGATGACGAAAATGCAAAAGAAGGATTGTCCGATCCCAAAACCATTGAAGCTGCCGAATTCGTTAAACGTCTGTATAACGTGGAGAATGTCGTGAAGGTCAAAACGGGGGACAAAACCAACTGGGAGGAAAGCAATACATTCAAGGATGGAGACGTTGCCTTATTCACTGCCGCTGAATGGCAGCTGGGCGATATCACCTTTGCCGCTGGTGTAGTTCCCATTCCAAACGGACCTCAGGGCAGCAAGGATGTGACGTACGCCAACAACGCAGCCTCAGCGAAATTCATTCCCAAAGGTGTAGAAGATCCTAAGATTGTCTACCAGATTTATGAAGAGACCTATGATATCCCGCAGATTGAAGAGTACCCGGGTCAGGATTACCTGGAGAGCCGCTATACCGACGAGAAGGACATTGCCATGATTCGTGAGCATATTGCCGGTACAGGACGTATCTTGCTCGATGATGCCTACGCAGGGTATCCCATCGGAGATTATGTGAACGACATCATCAAAAACAACGCGTCCGTTACAGCGACAGCTGAGAAATATAAGGCTCAGGCACAAGCTGCAGTTGATAAACTTGGCAAGCAATAACACCAGCAAGTGATTCAGAGAGGGGGTTTCCAGTGCCTGTAATCATGCACGAAACCCCGTTTTTCTGAATTCCAACCAGGGTGTTGCTGGCATCAGCCTTGATGAGGAGGACTCGTAGAATGGCTGGAATTCTACAACGAAACCGATGGATCCTGCCTACTGTACTCGTAGCGGCTGCAGCCGGCATTTTGCTGTATTTCGCTTCCGGTACGGATGTGAAGAGTGCGGATGTCCCGCCTGGCAGTCTGCCCACTATTGAGGTGGATGCAATCTTGCAGCAGACGAGGCAGAAGAAGGGATACGAACAATATGTAATCCAAGCAGGTGAAGCATTGCGGCCAAAGGTGGATATCACCATTGAAGTGGGGGACTACATACGAGCTGAGGGTGAAGAGGTCCGCAAACTGATCGATTATGAAGGCAAGGAAGGGGTTTCCTTGTATACCGGCGAGACAGGAGAGGTCGATTGGGTTGTCGATGTGCCGGAAACCGGAATGTATAATCTCTCGGCAGTTTATTTTCCTGTAGAAGGCAAAAGTTCCGCGATTGAGCGTGCGCTATATATTGACGGTGAACTTCCATTTGCGGAAGCGGCTTATTTGCAATTTGACCGGGTATGGGGCAGTGAGAAAGAAGCCGTCCAACAGGATAATCAGGGGAATGATCTTCGTCCGAAGCAGGTGGAAAAACCCCGCTGGATGGAAGAGACGTTCCAGGATTCAGATGGATACGAACAGGCACCATTCAAGTTTTTTCTTGAAAAAGGGGAACACACCCTAACGCTGAAATCTACGCGTGAACCGATGGTCATTCGATCCTTGCGGCTCTTCAATGAGAAGAATGCCCTTCCTTATGCGGAAACCGCAGGGGCACAGCAGACGGATTCTTCCGGACAGCCAAAAGATGTACTCATTCGGATTGAAGGAGAAGCGGAGATTGCCAAATCCTCACCAACGTTGTACCCGACCAGCGAAAGATCAAGTTCAGCGGTATTCCCTTATAGTGCTTCCCAAGTGCGCGTCAATACGATTGGTGGCTACAACTGGCGTCTGCCGGGACAGTGGATTGAGTGGGAGGTCGATGTGCCGGAGAGTGGACTTTATCATATCGGCTTTACTGCACAGCAGAATTTCGTCAAAGGCATCTATTCCACGCGCAAATTAACCATTGATGGTAAGGTCCCATTTGCCGAGATGGCAAAAGCACCTTTCCGTTATCAAAGTGACTATCGCGTGGATGTGATGGGCGGGAAGGAACCCTACAAGTTTCAGCTGGAAAAAGGCAAACATGTCATACGGCTGGAGAACAGCCTTGGTGACTTCGCTCCGTTGATCCGCAATGTAGAGGATAGTCTCTATAACCTGAACTCCATGTACCGGAGAATTCTGATGATCACAGGCACCAAGCCGGATGAATTCCGGGATTACCGGGTGGAGAAGCAGATTCCGAACCTGCTGGAGGTATTTGCCGGGGAGAGTAAACGACTCAAGGACGTGGCAGCACAGCTTCGCCTTCTGTCTGGCCAGTCCAGTGATCAGGAGGCATTGATCAAGACGATGGCGCAGCAGCTGGACGAGATGATTGACAAGCCGGATACCATTCCAAGACGGCTTGCAGCTTACAAAACCAATACGGGTGGTCTCGGTACCTGGGTGCAGCAGGCACGGGAGCAGCCGCTTGAAATTGACGCCCTGTATGTCACGTCCATCGACAGCAGCATCCCTCATAAAGGTATGGGAGCGCTGGCAAAGGTTGGTCATGAAGCGAAGACATTCTATCATTCGTTCTTCATTGACTATAACCAAATCGGCAATGTTGCCACTTCGGAAGACCAGCGTACCGTGACGGTTTGGATCGGCAGTGGGCGTGACCAGGCCAATACGATGAAGGCAATGATTGATGAAACCTTTACGCCGGAGAGCGGCATTAATGTCAATCTGAAGCTCGTCAACATGGGGACGTTATTGCCGGCTACCTTGTCTGGTGAAGGACCGGATGTAGCGATGCAGATCGGCAATGATCTGCCGGTAAACTTTGCTATGAGGAACTCGGCGGTGGATCTGACGAAGTTCGCTGACTATTCCTCGGTGGAACAGGAGTTCAGGGAAAGTGCCATCATCCCCTATGTCTATGATTCAGGTGTGTATGCCCTACCGGAAACACAGACTTTTAATATGCTCTTTTACCGGAAAGACGTGCTCGCAGAACTGGGACTTGAAGTCCCTCAAACGTGGGAAGACGTCGAGAGCCTGCTGGCTATTTTGAGCAAAAACCACATGGAATTCGGCATGCCGGTTGTAACTCAGGCCAATATGCAGGGTGTCAACATTCCGCCCAATTCGCAGTACGCAACCATGCTTCTACAGAATGGGGGATCCTTCTATCGCAACGATGGCAAGGAATCCGATCTGGATTCCCGTATTGGGATCGAGACATTCAAGCAGTGGACAGAGTTCTATACCGATTACAAGCTGGAGCGGGAATATGACTTTGCCAACCGCTTCAGAACAGGGCAGATGCCGATCGGCTTGACGGATTACACGATGTATAACCAGCTATCCGTATTTGCACCGGAGATTCGCGGACTATGGGGCTTCGTTCCTGTCCCGGGTACGGTACAGGCGGATGGCACATTGAATCGGGATGTGCCCGGCGGAGGTAGTGCAGTCATGATGCTGGAGAGCGCCAAGGATCAAGAGGCCGCGTGGGAGTTCATGAAATGGTGGACCAGCACGCCGGTACAGGCTGAATTCGGCCGCGAGATGGAAGGACTGATGGGCGCTGCTGCGCGTTATCCCACGGCCAACATCAAGGCGCTTGATTCATTGCCGTGGCCAGCTGAGGATTATGCCAATCTTAAGGCACAATTCGAAACGGTGAAGGGAATTCCCGAAGTGCCAGGGGGTTATTTTACCGGGCGCCATCTGTTCAATGCCTTTTACAAAACGGTGGTTGGTCAAGTGGAAGCCAGAGAATCCATTATGGACTACACCCAGTATATTCAGGACGAGATTCGGGTCAAACGTAATGAATTTGGTCTTCCGTAAGCAGAGGGAGGGTTAACAGTGTCACAAATATCACTCCGAGACGGTCAACACAGTCCTCCTGAGAAGGCTTCAAGGATGGGCATGAAATCATGGTGGAGCTGGAAGCTCCAGGAGATGAAAGCCAGCAAGCATTCCTACGTCCTGCTGGCTCCCTACATGATTCTGTTCACCATGTTTACCGTGATCCCGGTTGTTATCTCAATCATACTCAGCTTTACCTATTTCAACATGCTGGAGTTTCCGCGTTTTATTGGCTGGCAGAACTATACTCGACTGTTTTTGGAGGATGACGTATTCCTGATTGCCATCAAGAATACGCTGTTGTTTGCCATTATTACCGGACCTATCAGTTATATTGCCTGCTTCGTGTTTGCCTGGATCATTAATGAATTGACGCCCAAATGGAGGGCATTCATGACGTTGATCTTCTACGCGCCATCCATTTCCGGGAATGTCTACTTTATCTGGTTGATGATCTTCTCGGGCGATCGCTACGGTATTGCCAATGGATTATTGATCCGATGGGGCTTCCTGCTGGAGCCGATTCAGTGGCTGAAGACGGAGGCGTACATCATGCCTATCCTTATACTTGTGCAGCTGTGGCTGAGCTTGGGTACAGGGTTTCTGGCATTCATCGCCGGGTTGCAGACGGTTGATCGGACGTTATATGAAGCAGGTGCGGTAGACGGGGTCAAAAATCGCTGGCAGGAGCTCTGGTATATTACATTGCCTTCCATGCGGCCGCAGCTGATGTTCGGTGCAGTCATTCAACTGACAACCTCGTTTGCTGTGGCGGATGTCTCCATCGCACTGGCTGGGTTTCCAAGCGTGAACTATGCGGCAGAGACGGTGGTCACTCACCTGATCGACTTTGGTACAACACGGTTTGAGATGGGTTACGCTTCGGCGATTGCAACCGTACTTTTCATGATTATGGTAGGCACCAACTTACTGGTACAGAAATTGCTGCGAAGGGTGGGAGAATAGCTATGGCTGCAATTGCGACAGGAAAAAAGCGGGTGAATCGCTCGTTATCCGGCAGTCTCTCCCTGTTTGCCCTTTTGCTCGTATTTGGTGCCTTCATGGTGCTGCCGCTGATTTATGCCATCAACAATGCGTTCAAACCATTGGATGAGATTTTCACCTTTCCGCCAACGCTGTTTGTCAAAAATCCCACGCTCAGCAACTTTACGGATCTGCTGAATCTGCTGAGTGACTCGTGGGTACCGTTCTCACGTTATATTTTCAACACAGTATTTATTACAGGCATCGGTATTGTGGGTCATGTGCTCTTGGCTTCTGCAGCAGCTTATCCACTTGCCAAGCATAAATTTCCGGGGAAAGTGTTCATGTTCCAGGTGGTTGTGCTGTCGCTTATGTTCACACCTGCTGTAACGGCCATTCCCAATTATATGATCATGTCTTGGCTCGGCTGGATCGACACGTATTGGGCCGTTATTATTCCGGCATTCGCCTATTCACTTGGTCTGTATCTGATGAAACAGTTCATGGAGCAGATCCCGGATGCCCTGCTGGAAGCAGCGAAGATTGATGGTGCGAGTGAATACCGGATCTTCTGGTCCATCGTGATGCCGAACGTGAAGCCGGCCTGGCTGACCTTGATCATCCTGCTGTTCCAGATGTTATGGGGCAGTGACGGCAATGGCTACATTTACAGCGAGCAGCTCAAGACACTGCACTACGCAGCAGGCCAGATCATTCAAGGCGGAATATCCCGGGCAGGAGCAGGTGCTGCGGTGGCACTTATTCTGATGAGTGTGCCGATTACACTGTTTATTTTCTCGCAGAGCCGCATTATTGAGACGATGGCGAGCTCGGGCATGAAGGATTGAGGGGGAGCGATATGGCACGCACAGTGAAAAGATGGCTTGTTCTCCTGGCGGCAGTATCCCTGCTGCTGGCGAATACCGTGCCTGCGGCGGCTTCTTCGGCGCCGTATGAGAGTTACAACTACAACTCCTGGAGAGAAGCCGTTCCTTCCCCGGATGCCTATCTGCCCAAGCGAACCATCTCGGGCAGCGATTTGGGCATCGGGGAGTTTAAGGATCCCGGTGATGTGAATGTATCTCCATCCGGTCAGATCTATATTTTGGATAGCGGCAACAGCCGGATTGTTATATTGGACGCAGAGTATAAGCTTCTTCGGGTCATGGACGGGTTCACGAGAGAAGGCGCCAAGGAAACTTTCAATGCTCCCGGTGGACTGTTTGTGGATGAAGAGGAGCGAATCTACGTTGCAGATACAGGGAACAGTCGGGTCGTGATCCTGGATGCGGAGGGACAATTGGATCATATTATCAAGGCGCCCGAGTCGGATGTTCTGGCGACGAATTTTCAATTCCAGCCGCTGAAGTTGACGGTTGACCAGGTGGGCCGGGTTTATGTAGTAGCTCAAGGCGTTTACGAAGG
Organism: Paenibacillus sp. 7516; assembly: GCF_002272715.1. Lineage (NCBI taxonomy): Bacteria > Bacillati > Bacillota > Bacilli > Caryophanales > Paenibacillaceae > Paenibacillus > Paenibacillus sp. 7516. The sequence goes on along the minus strand of NZ_NPBI01000009.1, from coordinate 312,305 downwards.
AATTATGCAGTTTGACGAGACGGGGAAGTTCATCGGATACGTCGGCACCAATAAGGTGGAGCGGGACTACGGCGAATATATCTGGCGCATGTTCTCCACCAAGGCCCAGCGGGCACAGATGGTTCTGTTTGTACCGACCGAGTTTTCGAGCGTGGATATTGATCATAAAGGATTTGTCTACGCAACCAACATCGATCCTGGTTCGAATGAGCCGATCAAACGACTCAATCCGTCCGGAGAAGATGTGCTGAAGCGGTTTGGTTATTTTGACGTCAAGGGGGATATCCGGTTCCGCAACAATACAGGGCCATCCAAGCTTATTGATGTGAAAGTGCTGGGCAACGGCATGTACAGTGTGCTGGACGCGACACAGAATCGGGTGTTCACTTACGACGACGAGGGTCATCTGCTCTACATCTATGGTGGCAAAGGAAATCAGGTAGGCACGCTCAAAACACCCGTTGCGATTGAGCAATCCGGCGATCACCAACTGGTTCTTGACCGGGGGAAGAGCAATCTGGTGGTCTATGAGCCGACTCGGTTTGGAACCCATGTGAATGAGGCGGTTGCCCTTCATTATCAGGGTGAGGATACGGAAGCTGTACATATCTGGCAAGAAGTACTGAAGCTGAATGCCAATTATGATATTGCCTATATCGGGATTGGCAAATCCTTGCTCATGGAGAAGAAAAATAAGGAGGCTCTCGGTTACTTCGAGCTTGGGATGGACCGTAAAAGTTATTCGGTGGCGTTCAAAAGATATCGGCGGGAGATGATGAAAGAACATTTCGGCACGTTCCTGACCGCAGGTATTGCCCTGATTTTCATTCTGATCCTGGCCCGGGTGGCGGTTAAATGGAGACGGAGGAGGCAGATTGACCGTGAAGCAGGATTACATTAAGTTTCCGCTGCATCTCATTTTTCACCCTATCGATGCATACTGGGACCTCAAGTCGGATAACCGGGGCCGGATGCTTGTTGCTTTTTTGTCACTCGCGCTGACCATCATCATGATGACTTTGCAAAAGCAATACGCGGGATTTCTCGTCAATTTTACTGATCCTCGCACCATCAACAGTATTGTGGAGATCGCGACGGTTGCGGTGCCGTTCTTTCTATGGTGCATTGCCAACTGGTCGGTGACGACGCTGATGGAAGGGGAAGGCAAGTTTAGAGAGATCTTTCTGGCGACAGGATACTCGCTCATTCCGGTTATTCTGATTTATGCTCCGATGATTGTGATAAGCCGGTTCATGGTGCAGGAGGAGACTGCTTTTTATTATCTGTTTAATAGCATCGCATTCTTCTGGTTTCTGCTGCTCCTGTTCATTGGCACGATGACGTTGCACCAATATACGGTGTTCAAAACGATCATTACGATGCTGCTGACGCTCATTGTGATGGGGATTATCGTTTTCCTTGGAGCGCTCGTGTTCAGTATGCTGCAGCAATTATATGAATTCGGTTATAACATATACCGCGAGTTGATTTTTCGGACCTAAAGGAGGCGGCATCCGTGATCAAAAGGCAACGATTATATACGGTGCTGGCCAGTGGCACAGCTGTGATTCTGATGACAGCCGGACTGCTGTATATCAACAACAGGGGAGTACCCGCTGTAGAAGTAGCGGCTTATCTGGAAGCAACAACGGAGGCGATACCAGCCGAAACGGATTCACTGAAGTATCTTACGGATACCTCACAGGGAGTGCCAGGCATGCAATTGGTCGCTGAGGATCAGGGCTTGGCGCTTTATTATAACGAGGAGACGACCGAGATCGCCGTGCGCGACGGGGCTAGCGGGGAGATCTGGTACAGCAATCCGAAAGAACGCGCCCAAGATGGTCTGGCTTCGGCTTACGAGAAGGAAGTTTTGTCGTCCCAACTAAATATCAATTTCCGGGATGCGATAGGTACACTGGAGAACTTTCCGAATTTCAGCACCAGTATTACCAACAAACAATTTGTTGCTGCCAATGTGGACGGGGGAATCCGAATTACCTATACACTTGGAGATACCTCGCTCGGTATCGATGCATTGCCCAGATTGATTAGCAAACAGCGCCTGGAGGAGAAGGTTCTTTCGAAACTGGATGCCACCGCCGCAAGGTATGCTTCTGCCCGTTACTATCCAACCAAGAACAACCCGGATGTTCTGGAAAGGCTGGATGGACAGATCTCGAAGCAGCTTGTCCTGAACAAGATGCTGGATGCCTTTAAGACAGCAGGTTACACGGCAGACGATCTTGCTTATGACAATCAGGAAAATGGGGTTGAAGGTGGTGGTGCATCGGATAAGCCCAGCTTCGTCATCCCGATGGAATATCGGTTGGATCAAGGCTCGCTGGTGGTGACCGTACCTCTGAGTCAAGTGGAAGAGAGTGGTCAATATCGTATTCGTAACATGGATTTGCTCGCATACTTCGGTGCCGCGGATACCAAAGGACAAGGGTATATGTTCGTGCCGGACGGGTCAGGCAGCTTGATCCATCTGAATAACGGAAAGGTCAAGGAAGAGCAATATGTACAGCGTGTATACGGTGCAGACCCGAACGACAATTCGCTCAGTCGGCCCCAGGTTAGCGAATCAGCACATATGCCTGTATTTGGCCTGAAGAACGGGGAGCATGCCTGGTTTGCCGTGATTGAAAAAGGAGACGGAATGGCCAGCATCTCTGCCGATATCGGAGGCAGGCAGAACAGCTACAACCATGTACATGCGACCTTCTCCCTGCGTGGGGAGGATGAACTGGAGATGTATACCTCGCAGAAAATGCAGGAGATTCAACTGCTGAGTGAAGAGCCTTTTCGCGGAGATATCCAGGTCCGATATCATTTCCTGCATGGAGAAGATGCCAGTTATTCCGGTATGGCTCGCCTGTATCAGCAGCAGTTGGTAGATGGGGATGTGCTGAAGCCGCTGGCAGAACAGGCGGAGCTGCCGTTCTATGTGAGTGTACTCGGTGCAGTCGACCAAAAAGCCTCATTTCTGGGTGTGCCTTATCGGACCACACTAGCCATGACGACGTATGAACAGGCTGCCGACATGGCAGCAACGTTACAGCAGGAAGGTGTGAGCCGTGTACAGATGCGGTATCAGGGCTGGTTCGGTGGCGGGTTTAGCCACCATACACCGACCCAAGTGAAGCTGGATCGTGAGGTAGGCAGTCGTTCTGAGCTGCAGGGGCTGTCTACCCAATTGCAGCAGTCTGGTGGAGCGCTATTCCCTGATGTGGCATTCCAGCGGATCTATCATGATGACTGGCGTTTTGCGCCGTCTTCCGATGCGGCCAGGTTTGTAACCAAGGAGACCGCAGAATTGTATCCTTACAGTCCTGCGCTCAACCGAATGGATCAGAGCAAGGACAGCTATTATCTGCTCTCGGCTGCGAAGCTTCCATATGTGATCAGCGAATTTTCCGGGAACATTACAAAACTGGAGCTCGGCGGATTGTCACTCCGTGATCTCGGGCAGGTTCTGACTTCCGATTATCGGGATAGCCGTGTCATTCACCGCGAGACGGCCAAGAACATTGTGAAGGAGCAGCTTGGCAAGCTGCAGCAGGAGTATCCGAGCATAATGTTATCATCGGCTAATGCCTATGCATGGGGATTTGCGGAGCATGTAGTGGATGTGCCTCAAGGCTCCAGTTGGTTCAACATTACTGATGAGGAAGTTCCTTTTTATGAAATGGTCATTCATGGTTATATGAACTACGCAGCATCTCCCATGAATACATCAGGAGATCAGGATCTGCGCAAGCAGCTGCTGCGAAGTCTTGAGCTTGGTGCAGCGCCGCATTTCCAATGGACACATGAACCATCATCCAGGCTGAAGTTGACGAATTATGATTCGGCTTATGCTACCGCGTACGAAGACTGGATAGATGATGCCGTTGCACTGTACAAGGAAGCAAATGAGGTGTTGAAAGGATTGGGGAATCAGCAGATGACCGGGCATGAACGAATTCAGGAAGGCGTGGTCCAGGTCACGTACAGCGGCGGTACGAGTATCCTTGTAAACTACACTGACGATCGGGTGACTGTAGACGGAGTGTCGGTTGGCAAAATGGACTATGCCGTGGAAGGAGTGAGCCAATGAGAACCCTGCGTTTATCATTGAAATCACGGAGAGCGCTGCTCGGTCTTGCGTTTATCTCGCCATGGCTGCTCGGTTTCATCTTCCTTTTTGCCACGCCGCTCCTGCAATCGATTCGGTTCAGCTTCAGCAATTTGTCAGTGGCTCCAGGAGGATACGTTCTTGACTTTGTCGGACTGAAAAATTTTAAGGATGCACTTCTCGTGGATGCTACCTTTAACCGGATTCTGATTGATTCGGTTGGGGCCATGCTGCTGAATGTGCCCATGATATTGTTTTTCAGCCTTTTTACGGCGACCTTACTCAATCAGAAATTCAAGGGCAGAACCATGGCGCGGGCGATCTTCTTCCTGCCCGTTATTCTGGCCTCCAGTGCGGTAGCGGCAGCCGAATCTGCAGGTCTGATCAATCTGATGGGTGACGCCAGTGCCGTTGAATCGACGGCTGATGGAGGCGCTTCGTTTAACGTGGTTTCCATCGTGCGAATGCTGGCTGATGTTGGACTGCCGATGGCCTATGTGGATTACATCGTGGAAGCCATCATGCGAATTTACGAGATCATTAGCCGCTCAGGCGTTCAGATTCTGATCTTTCTCGCGGCCCTGCAGTCCGTACCCGGTTCCATGTATGAAGTAGCCAAAATCGAAGGGGCAACAGCCTATGAATCATTTTGGAAAATTACATTTCCAATGGTCAGTCCGCTGATATTGACGAATGTCATTTACACGATCATTGATTCATTCGCCGGAAGTCCGGTCACACAAGCCATCTACCAAACGGCATTTAAGACCCAGAATTTTGACCTGAGCTCGGCGATGTCCTGGCTGTATACGCTGGTGATCGGCCTTGTGCTGCTCGTTGTTGGCTGGGTATTGTCACGGCGGGTGCATTACAACTGACGGATAATGTAAAAGGAGGGCTACTAGACTATGGCTGTGTCGGGAACGGATCGCATGGTGGTGGTTCCGAAGCAGAATTATCAACTGCAGCGAGTTCGAAATAAAACATCGGACCTCCTGTATTCGATATTCAGATATGCATTGATCATCGGCATTTCATTTATTATTCTGTATCCGTTATTTCTTAAAATCTCGGTTGCGTTCAAGGATAAACAAGACATCTATAATCCAACCATTTATATGATTCCCCAGCATTTCACGCTGGACAATATCAGGCTGGCCGCACAGGTAATGGATTACCTGCCCTTGCTCGCGAACACCTTGCTGTTTGTTACCATAACGACGCTTTTGACGGCGATATCCTGTGCGCTTGCCGGATATGGATTTGCCCGCTTTACTTTTCCAGGCAGTAATGTCCTCTTTGTGCTGGTGATTCTCACCATTCTGGTGCCGACAAGCACGCTGATGGTGCCGATGTATCTGCATTTCCGGAGTTTCGACTTTCTGGGCATCATTCAGCTGTTTACGGGCAGGGAGGGGGTCAATCTGCTAAACACCTATTGGCCTTCCGTGATTACTGCAGCGACGGCTGGAGGGCTCAAGGCAGGGCTGTTCATTTATATTTTCCGGCAGTTCTTCAAGGGTATGCCCAAAGAGATCGAAGAAGCTGCACTGATCGATGGTGCAGGCGGGTTCCGTACATTTGCCCGAATCATGCTGCCCAACGCCATTTCCCCACTGATCACTGTTATCCTATTTTCCTTTGTGTGGCAGTACAATGATACGTTCTATTCGGCGCTGTTCATGAGTGAAAGTCCACTAATCTCACTGAAGGTCGCTTCATTACCCGCTCAGGCGAATCAGCTGATTCCTCAACTGATGGGTTTTGGTTCGAGCTCCGGCATGAAGGCTGATCCGAACTATGTCGCCATGATCGTGGATACAGGCATTTTGCTGGCGATTGCGCCGCTGATTATTTTGTATCTGTTTGTACAGCGTTATTTCGTGGAAAGTATTGAGCGTTCTGGCGTTGTTGGTTAAGCGGGCTTGGCGTAGTCATATAGGATACGTAATTCGGTTGATTTTGATATTTGGGTCGCTATGTGCCCTGCCTTGGAATGGAGGATTATCAATGACGGAAAATAAGATAAGCAGTACCTTGGTGAATCAAGATGCGACTTCCGAGGCCAATGAATTGATGAAGTACTTGGTGAAGAATTATGGGACGGCAGTGCTCTCGGGACAGCAGGAATACAGCAACCTGAACTGGATTAATGAGAATACGGGACGGAAACCGGCTGTAATTGGGTTTGATCTGATGGAATACTCACCTTCAAGGACAGAGCGGGGCGCGACCTCCGAGGAAATACGAGATATGATTGCATGGCATCAGCAAGGCGGGATCGTGACCTTGTGTTGGCACTGGAATGCACCGTCCCAACTGATCGATGAACCCGGCAAAGAATGGTGGCGGGGCTTTTATACGGAGGCCACAACGTTCGATATCGCCTCCGCGTTGGCTCACCCTGAATCGGATGAATATGCCTTGTTGATCCGGGATATCGATGTAATCGCCGGCCATCTGCAAGAGCTTAAGGATGTAGGCGTACCTGTGTTATTTCGCCCACTTCATGAAGCTGAAGGAGGGTGGTTTTGGTGGGGAGCGAAAGGACCTGAACCTGCCAAACAGTTGTATCGTCTGCTGTATGATCGATTGGTTAACCAACATGAGCTAAATAATCTCATCTGGGTGTGGAACTCGGAACAGCCGCAATGGTATCCGGGCGATGATGTTGTGGACATTGTGAGTGTGGATGTATATCCGAAGCCAGGGGACCATGATCCACTTGCAGAACGTTACGAGAACTTGCGGAATTTGGTGAGTGACAGCAAAATGATAGCACTCGCGGAGAACGGCTCCATTCCTGATCCGCAGCAGATGGAGGAGCAGGGCATTCATTGGAGCTGGTTCTGTACCTGGACAGGTGAGTTTCTGAGGGGTGGCCAGCATAATACAGTGGAATTTTTAAAAGAAGTGTATAACAGCGACTACGTCGTAACTCTGGATCAGTTGCCTGAGTGGAGTTGGAAATAGCCGTTCATGGCGTTAAGCGTATTGTGAACCAAAAAGCGTTAGCATGGCATAAGAAATTATGCGGATGCCAACGCTTTTTAATCGTGATTTTAATGGATCTGGATGGTAATTAAATGTAAGGGATACTGGCTGAGCTCGATATCAGAGTATTGATCTTCGGAAATAAAGTCTCATTGGAAGTGAACAGGACGTAAGATTGATGGGTTGTGCGGATTAGGATGGTTTCAGAAGCGCCATACGCTGCACCGATTCGAATGGCTGAAGGCTCACTTCCACCATAGGTTTCATCAAGTGTAACGGATTGGATATCTGTGATCGGAATACTAATTTTAGAAAACTGCCAGCGAATATTCAGTTGATCATTTTCTTGCTCTACTTTTACACCTAACATCGTATGTCCTCCTAATCAGTCATGAGTTAAGGCGAACCACCTTTTTATTAGTTTATCATTAAGTGGTTAATATTTCCTTATTAATAATGAATAATGCTAAATAAACCATTTGAAACCAGACCGAATTGATTTACAACCGTTATTTCTATCATTCTTCACATATTGTACACTATGACTAATAAATGTAAGGGACAGAAAGGCCTGAATTGCTATGAGAGAAGAAGTGGTCGTATCGGAATATGACCCAAGATGGGTTGAAGAATATCACGTAGAACGCGATAACATCATGAGGGTGCTGACAGAGATCTGCGTGGATTTTGAACATATTGGAAGTACGTCTGTGCCGGGTCTAGGCGCGAAACCATTAATCGATATGATGGCAGGAGTACATGAGTTGAGCGATGTGAAGGCAGTACATATGGAAGCATTGGGAGAACTGGGGTACGAGTATGTGCCCAAGTCGGATTTCCCGGAACGTTTGTTTTTCCGAAAAGGACAATGGAGAGCTGGTACGCATCATCTCCATGTCTACAAGTACAGGAGCTTGGAATGGACGGATAACTTGCTGTTTCGCGACGCTCTCAGAAGAGACTCGGAAGTTATGCAGGAGTACTACGCGTTGAAGAAAAAGCTGGAACAGCAGTTCAGACATGACCGTGTGGGATACACTGCAGCTAAGGCTTCTTTTATTCAATCCGTCATCCAGAAGGCCAGACTGCACGAGGCATAAATAACGTTAGTTTTAATAGAAGAGTGTGTATGTATATCGCTGACGAAGGCGTGATCTATATGACAGACCTGAATGCATATCATTATTTTGAGAAAAGTATTGGACCGTTCCGCAACCTCTCCAGCTTGTCTGAACAGGATGCAGAAGTCGTTGCACAGCAAATCAGGCAGGAAGGACGAAATTTTGCCAGTCAACGTTCAGCGGATTACATGATGATTCGCAGAATGCTCGAACAAAAAGCGTACGAGCAGTTCACTGTCAAAGGTGGGAAACCGTCGAAATCCTATCCCCACTATATGACTCTGGGGACTTGCGATTGGTTGAAATCATGGTATACGGAACCGGAGTGGATCGCAATTTCTTGGTGTGATCTGCCTGCCGAATCCGTAAGTTTTACTATGGAGATCTCTTCCCAACCATGCGTTATTCGGATGATAAGCCGTATCGAAAGCAGGTGTATACCAAAGATGAAATCCTGCAGGTCATTCAGAACTATGGATGGCCTCAGGAATGGAACCGGAATGGTGAACGGGGCCCGGAACGTTATATAGAAGTTCAGGTGTGGGATGAGCTGATCATCCAACCGTACCAAGGCATTTAAGGTGCATCCTCAACATAAGCATCCCCAATACACCAGATACATCCACTGGACACATCGGTTTCCGATGTGCCGTGAATGTATTGACCATATAGCTGGCATAGACATCGACGTCATTCTGCTACCTTGACCCGAATCAGCAATCCAAACAGCCCCAGCACGGCAAATGCGATAAATGCTGTCGTATTGGAGAATGCATCAATCGTGTAACCCGCAATGGAAGACCCGAAGAACTGTCCCGCACCCAGTGCAAGAAAGGCAAGGCTGATCCCGATCGACGTATTCGGACGAAATAGTCTGGTCGCCCACACGATAAACACGCTGGTCAGGAAGATGTAGGTGCTTCCGAACAAGACGGCAGACGTCAGACTGGCAGTCATGGATGGCAGAATAATAACACCAAGGGAAATGGCGAGCAGCAGGATACCGACATGATAGGAACGCCCGATTCCGATTCGTTCGATAATTCGTCCGGCACAACCGCCCAAGATCCCCAAAACCCCCATCACAATCCAGAACAATACGGCTTCCGAATCGGAGGCCCCTTTTTCGTCCGTCAGAAAACTTCGTGCAAATGTCCAATAGATCGCAGAACTGAAGCCTGTCAATAGGGAAGCCATAAGCAGAGCTACACCAGGTCTAGTGGGTTTCATGCATGCCCAGAGTGATTTGGTGCAAGGTTCGGTTTTGCGAGGCGAAAGGGCGCGTCTGTTCCACAGCAGAACCAAAACACCAAGAACGGCGAAAAAAATGTAGGACCAGCGCCAGTATTCACTGAACAATAGATAAATGGGGCCAGAAACGATAATGCCGAAGCTTGTTCCCGTGTTAATCCAGCTGTTACCTCTGGCCTGCTGCTCAGGCTGAAGTTCCGCATAGACGGTATTACCCAAGGCAGGAGAAGCCAGGCCTGTGCTCAGTCCGGCGAGAAATACGGCTATGGTTAGGACCAAGGCATTTGGAGAAAGGCCAATGCCAAGTAAACCAAGTATGGCGCTTATGCCTGCCATATGAATAACCGGGTAGTGACCGATGCGATTAATAATCAAAGGTGCAATGATCAAAGAGAGACAATAGGCAATATAAGTAGCCGAATTGATTGCACCCGACTGGGTATCATTCAGCTGCAGTGATTCCGAAATTTCCGGCATAAACAGACCATAACTGAATCTCCCGAACGCATAACATACCGAAATAAGTGCGATCCCGGGGAAAATAATTTTTTTCAACATATCCACCGCCTTTTTAGATAGAACGATCATTATATTTCTGCTGAAATAAAAAAGTGAGTTGAACTATAACTCACCCGGTGTGGGACAACTTGAAACTGTTTCGAGTCATGTCAAGCAGTTCCCGGCAGACAATACTTACATCTTGAGTCTCAGCGAGCGCGGTGGAGCCCTCCAAGAGTAGGGAAAATCGGATCATATCTCGATCCGTAATGGACGCATCCAATTTTTTTATCAGGGTCATCACATGTTTTTTGTGCGCATGCACAGCTTGAACAATCACGTGTTCCGGATCGCCGCCAAACTCTTCCTTGGCACGCAAGAACATACAACCTCGGGACTCGTGCTCCATCAGCCAGCGTGCATGCCCTTCAGCTAAATTCAGAAACAGGGGCTGTGCCTTGTTATCGGCATATTGTCTCAGCTGTTCCAGATATCGCTGTTCTCTACGAAGAAGAACTTCCACGATGAGGTCATCCTTGGAATCAAAGTGATTATATAAGGTCATGATGGCAATATCTGCATCCGTGATAATCCGCTTCAGGCCAATGGAGTGAAATCCATGATGATAGAATAAATTTTCCGCCACGTTCAACAGCATTTCCTTTTTACTGCTCATAGCTGCAATCTCTCCCTTTAGGATCAGATAGAACGATCATTATACCCCAAAATATAACAATCCAATTCGGTTGTCAAATTCTGTGAACCGTTTCAATCTCCATTCCGTGCAGCGTGTCTACCCACTCTGCCGGGCATCCATCGTCCGTGATGACCATAGAGATCTGATCCAGGGGTGCAATCTGCGCAAAGGTAGAGCGTCCAAATTTGGTGTGGTCCGCTACAAGAATAGATTCCTCCGCACGTTCCATCATCTTACGGGAGATCTGGGCTTCCTCCAGCATATAATCTGTGATGCCGTCCGTTAGCGATATCCCGCCGGCAGAGATGAAGGCTTTATTGACTTTGAATTGATTCAACAATTCATGAGCAAGATGACCCGTCGAGGCTTGTACCGCAGGATTGATATCGCCTCCGGCAAAAATGATCTTACCTGCGAAATCCTCCAGAGCACAGGCAAGAATGGGCACAGAGTTGGTAATCACCGTGATCTGCGAACGATTTCTCAGCTGGCGCATGATTTCAAGCGTGGTTGTCCCGTTGTCCAGCATTACGGTTTCCCCATCCTCAATCAGAGATGCTGCAGCCGCGCCAATACGTTGTTTTTCGGTCATTTGCAGTAATGAACGCTTCTGAAAAGGGTCTTCAATCATTCCGGAGCGCACACGAACTGCACCGCCATAGACTTTACGCAATTCACCTTCCTTTTCAAGCCGGTCCAAATCGCGCCGGATGGTCTCCGTTGATACCTGAAAGTGGTCAGCCAGCAGCTGCACCTGAACTTTTCCCTGGGTTGCCAATTGGGCTAGAATGGTCTGTCTTCGTTCTTCGTAGGTTAATGACATAAAATGTCCTCCCGTATTCCAATTCGTACTTTTTTCTATTCTACGTTAATTTTTATACTTCTAGCTATAGTGTGCTTATTGCATGACCGGAATAAATGTATTGACAGGATGAAGAGGTGGGGATAAGATCGGATCAAACAAACAACAAAAAACCACATTAAACCACAACAGTGCGATGTATGTACATAACGAACTATTAGGGGGAACCAATATGAGACGTCAGCTTGCATTTCAAGCGGATGAAACGTTCAAAATTGTTCAGTTTACAGATCTGCATTGGAAAGATGGTCGACCTGAAGACTTGCGTACCCGTCAGTTGATGAAAACGGTCATCGAAACAGAGCAGCCGAACCTGGTCGTGTTTACGGGAGATGTAATCTACACAGGCCCCGTTGATCCAGGGAAAAAGGCGTGCGAGCATCCAGAACAGGCCTTCCGCGAAGCCGTATCTGTCGTGGAGGAATGTGGGATTCCGTGGGCATTTGTGTACGGTAATCATGATACCGAAAATCGGATTACACCGGCTGGTCTGATGGATGTCATTCATGAGCATCACCATACGGTAACGGAACCGGGTCCCGGAGGAATTGCAGGCCTGGGCAATTACACACTTGAGATTGCAGGAGCGGATGGCACTCCGGCAGCCGTGTTGTATTTTCTTGATTCGGGAAGTTATTCGTCGTTCCCGGAGATCCCCGGTTATGGCTGGGTTCAGCCCAATCAGATCCAGTGGCTGATGTCTGAATCCACACGCGTGAATCCCGGCCGCAGCCGCGGGGAGAAGCTTCCAGCCTTGGCGTTTTTCCATATTCCGATTCCCGAATATCAAGTGATGTGGGACACTCAGACATGTTACGGCGGCAAGCACGAACCCGTCTGTGCTGCGCAAGTCAACTCTGGTCTGTTCTCGGCGCTGCTGGAGATGGGCGATGTGATGGGTACGTTCTGCGGGCATGATCACGTGAATGATTTTCACGGCGAACTTCACGGCATTCGTCTCTGTTACGGGCGCTCGAGCGGGCACAATACCTATGGAAGAGAAGGTATGCTGCGCGGAGGAAGGGTCATTCAGTTGCAGGCAGGTCAGCGCAGCTTCGATACCTGGATTCGTCTCGAAGACGGATCACTCGTCATGGAACAGCCGGAACATCAACCTGAGAGCAATTCAGCGAAATAGAGTTCAAAAGGGCAAGGCGATTAGAGAGGATTAATAACGTATGATTTTACCGATATTTCTGGTGCTCGCATCCGGAATGGCTCATGCCGTCTGGAGCATGTTCACCAAACGAAGTTTGAATAAAAGTGTGTTTCTGTGGTCCATTATGATGATTCCTACCGTCATCCTGCTGCCTGTACTCATTGTGGAGCTGGTACGCGAACCCTTAACCATGCCGGCTTATGCCCTGTTGGTTTTGTCGATGGCTCTGCAGGCTTTATATTCCTGGCTGTTATCTCAAACCTACGAGCTTGGTGACTTGTCTCAGATTTATCCGATTATGCGCGGAACGAGTACCCTGCTGGTGCCTCTGATCGGTGTCTTTTTCCTGGGAGAAACCTTGTCTTCGTTCGGATGGATCGGGATTGCCTGCATGCTCGGTGGATTTCTGGTACTTAGCGGGGTTGGAGGCAAAGGTGCCAAGCAGGGCTCACGGAAACAGGGATTGAAGCCGGTCCTTATGGCTTTATGCGTGGGGCTATGCACGACCAGTTATGTATTTGTGGACAAATTGAACCTGCAGCATATCTCGCCCTTGTCGCTGCTTGAGGTGACGAACATCGGATTCGTTGCCGGACTGACACCGGCGCTTCTGGCTTCCCGGCAATTACGCCAGGAGTGGAAAGTGAACCGATCCACCATTATGCTAGGGGCACTATTGAACCCAGGTTCGTACCTGTTATTCCTGTTTGCTTTGGAGCAGGCTCCCATGGCGAGATTGGGCCCTTTGCGTGAAGTGGGAACGGTATTTGCGGCGTTCCTCGGCATTTTATTGTTAAAAGAGCAGCAGGGGAAAAAGCGAATTCTCTGCTCCATCGTCATTTTTGGTGGAATCCTGCTGATCGGCATGTGGGGATGATTCCAATTCCAGGTCATGGATACATCGTGTAAGTCCTTGCTGCTGTTCCGGGCTTCTGAAGCTTCCAAATAAATTTTTCAATCCCCTCAGTGGAGACATACCTTAAGGAGCATCTGTCCAAGATGATCTTCCAGGTATGGACTGAGGGGATTTGTCTATTTTATCGAAGGTACTTAAGCATGGTATATTGGAGTCAGAGAGTTCCAAGAGATAGAGTCACAGAATAGAGCCTAACGAGCAAAGAAGTAAGGAGAGGATCAGGTGCTGCTTGAGGAGAGATTCACCCAGTCCATTAAGGCACATGAGAAATTAATGCATGATTTGCGGCAGGTTCGGAGCCTGGGGCTGCCTCAGTGTTACATCGGTGCGGGGTATATTCGTAATTACATTTGGGATCTTCTCCATGGATATACTCAGCGCGAACTGCACAGCGATATTGATGTGGTATACTTCGATCCCGAAGACCTGAATGAAGGGCGCGATGTACAACTGGAGCTGCAGCTGCGGGAGGCGACAGGCAATCCCAAGTGGTCCGTGAAAAACCAGGCGAGAATGCATCTGCGCAATGGCACAGTGCCTTATCAGTCTACAGAAGATGCCCTGCGATACTGGCCCGAGATCGTAACCGCCATAGGCGTTCAGCTGGATGAAAAGGACCGGATTGGGTTCTGTGCCCCGCATGGATTAGATGACCTGTATGCATTAACTGTTCGCCGCAGTCCATTATACGAGAATGTCCTGGAGTACAACCGGCGTGTAGAGAAGAAGCGCTGGCAGGAGCAATGGCCAAAGCTCACGATTGTGAAGGGATGAGTTTCAAAGGCCGTAATGGACCTCATAATTCCATGGAGCCTGGTGGCAAATTTGGGTCTTAACGAACCTTCATAATAATTTGTTTATTTGGTATACAACAGCCTGATTATGGGATCCGTAGAGAGCAAGCGGTGCAGGTTTAAGAAGGAGTGTTACCCGGTTAATGAAAAAGTTTATTCAAGATAAAGGCCTGATCATTGATCTTGTTCTGGTACCCTGTTTTGTCGTTTTTCTGATATTCTGGGGCCGAAATTTCGCGGTGATGTTGTTTGGGCTGCTTACGGTGGCTTTTATCGTACTTCGACGGATTGACTACCAGAAGCACGTGGTGCTTAAGCGCATTTTGTTAACGGCGTTCAGTATTGGTGCGGTTTCCTTTGTCATTATTGAAGCACTGGTATTTACGCAGCTGAATGCGAATGATCCGGAGCAGGCGGATTATGTCATTATCTTGGGGTCAGGCATCAGAGGAACAGAGTTATCACTAACACTGAAGCAGAGGCTGGATGCCAGTCTGGACTATATCCGCAACCATCCGCAGACACCGGTCATTGTATCCGGAGGACAGGGGCCAGGGGAGTCGATCCCAGAAGCACTCGCCATGAAAAACTATCTTGTGGAACAGGGGATTACGCCAGCCCAGGTTATTATGGAAGACAAGTCAACCAGCACGCAGGAGAATATGGCCTTTTCCAAAAAAATCATAGACGAAGCGGGGCTGGATCACCCCGAGATCATGATTGTCACCAGTGACTATCATATGTTCCGTTCCAAGTATTTGGCTGCCAAAAATGGCTACGCTGCCGAATACGGCATTTCGGCCCCGTCTCCGGGATACCTGAAACCGATCAACATGATCCGTGAGTATTTTGCGGTGGTCAAGGCTTTTATGTAGAGTTAATCTTTTCTATTCACATTTAAAAGTTTCACGAGGTTCTGAATCTCATAACATGGTGCAAAAAGCAGTTGAGCAGAATGAATTCTGGCTTAACTGCTTTTTGTCGTTGTTCAAGTGAATTCAAGGATACTCAGCCAAATCATGTTATAATATACGTCATTAATAGAAGAACGATGTAGGAGTGAATGACGATTACCACTTATATGTTACCTGCTCTCTATGAGCAAAAGAAGATTTCAACGAACAACATGGAAGAAATTGTACGCCTGCTTGCACAAGCACCATTATTATATGATGACGGCTTGAGCATCCGGGTTGAGGATTTCTCGGAAGGTTTGGACATGGAAATCAAGCATGAAGTTCGGCCTGCTCTAATGGAGCTGTATGACCTGGCTGTTAAGGCCTGTCGGCAGTTCCCTGATCCGGCTGCCTATGAGCAGTTTCAGGATGCCCTGGGATTACAGGCAGAACTGTGGCAGGAAGAAGTGCTTGATCTTGTCTCGTGGATGACCTGGCTGAAGCAGGTTGGGGAAGGACAGAGGGCCCTCCCGAAGTATGATTTTGCAAGCATGCTTGGGACACTGCCCGAAGGATTCATGATTCACGATTTCTATGATGAACTCCGTTATCAGCTGGAGCAGAATCCGTCAAACACCTGGGCTATTCAAGAGCGGGATCGACTGTATGCAGCCATGGGTGCCAGATAACATCGAACGAAACGTGCAGTAACCGTGTTTATCCATATATGAGGGATTGTCTTATCGCTTATGGAAATGAGGGGATCACGTGAAGAAGGTTGTATTGGCCGGAGGTACGGGATTTGTCGGTCAGGATTTTGCACAAAGGTTAAAGAAACTTGGATATGAGGTGCTCACCATCTCACGTCAGCCAGGTCATATTGCCTGGGAGGACTCCGATGGTATCAGGCAAGCCCTTGAAGGTGCCGAAATGTTGATTAATCTGGCCGGAAAATCTGTAAACTGTCGTTACACCGACGAGAATCGCAGGATTATCCTAGAGTCCAGGACCAGCACGACACGTATTCTTGGCGAGTCTGTCCTTGAATGTGACCATCCGCCTGAACTATGGATCAATTCAAGTACGGCCACGATCTACAGACATGCAGAAGACCGCCCCATGACAGAAAAAGAAGGTGAGATTGGCTCCGGATTCTCGGTGGATGTTGCCAAGGCGTGGGAACAGGCTTTCTTCGAATTCAGTCTGCCGTCTACCCGCCAGATTGCCTTACGAATTGCGATTGTACTGGGCAAAGGCGGCGTCATGGAGCCGCTCACGAATCTGGTGCGTTTTGGCTTGGGCGGGTCACAGGGACCCGGAACACAGCAGTTCAGCTGGATTCATATTGAAGATTTGTTTCGGATGGTTCTTTATCTTCAGCAGTATCCGGAACTTGAAGGGGTGTTTAATGCTTCGTCTCCGCATCCGGTTACCAATCGCCAACTGATGGAGAGCCTGAGACGTCATATGGGCGTCCGCATTGGGCTTCCTTCCCCTCGCTGGATGCTTGAAGTGGGAGCGCGATTTATTCGGACCGAAACGGAGCTGGTCCTCAAAAGCCGCTGGGTTATCCCAGAGCGGATAGAGCAGGAAGGGTTCACTTTTATATACGATACGCTCGACACCGCACTAGATGAGATTCTGAAATAGTGTGAATTACTGAACAACTATATTGAATACAACGTTTCATTCGGAAGGGCAGATGATCTGCCCTTCTGCTGTATGTTCTGGAGATTCGGGTTCGCTGACGTTTCGGGATCTCTGGTGCAGTGTAAAAGTCATTTGATCAGTCAGATGAAACAGAAAGAGGTTGGGGAAATGCGACTTAGAAGAGTGAGAATTGCCGGAACGGGCAAGTATCTGCCGGAGCGGAAAGTAACGGACGAGGAGCTGGATATCCGCTTGAAGGTGCCGGCAGGCTGGGTCTCGAAAGCCACGGGTGTAGGTGTTCGCCATTATGCTTCCGGTCAGGAAACATCTTCGTTCATGGGGGCGAGAGCTGCAGAAGCTGCGCTTGCCGACGCAGGACTGCAATTTGCCGATATCGACTGTCTGGTGTGCACCAGCGGTACGAAGGAGCAGCCTTTGCCAAGTACTGCGGTATTCATTCAATATGCTATGGGAGAACAGGAATCAGGCATACCGGCATTTGATATGGATGCAACCTGTCTGAGTTTTCTAAACGGTCTGGACGTCATTTCCTATATGGTGGATGCGGGTCGTTATCGCCGGGTACTGCTCGTAGCAACGGAGATCGCTTCTGCAGGTTTGAATTGGTCGGATAAGGAGAGTGCGGCCCTCTTTGGCGATGGAGCCGCCGCGGTCATTATCGAACGTTCCGAAGAAGAGCAATCTTCCCGGATTGTGCATGCTTCCCTGAAGACGTACAGCCGAGGGGCGAGATTCTCGGAAATTGCCGGTGGGGGGACACGGCTGCATGCCTCCAATTATGCGGCCGATCAGCCGGAGCCTTACCTTTTTCATATGGATGGGCAGGCGATCTTCCGGATGGCTTCCAGGCTTCTTCCCGGATTCATGGACGATATGCTGAAGAGCTCCGGAAACCGGATGGAAGATTTTAAGCTGGTCATTCCGCATCAGGGTAGCGCCATGGCCATGAGATTGATTCGCAAGAAATTGAATATTCCCGAAGACCGCTTTATGGACATTACACGAAACCATGGGAATACCATTGCCGCATCCATTCCCATGGGACTGCATGAGGCGATCAAGCAGCAGCGTATCCGGCGAGGCGATCGGGTGCTCCTGATCGGGACGGCCGCTGGATTGTCATTGGGAGGACTTATTTTTGATTACTAGATTGAGAGAATCCGATGATGCACCTGCAATCCGAAATGTATTACTCACTGGGGGACGTGCTCCCGTTACGCTTGATCTGGCACGTATGCTCCGGCGTGCAGGTTATCGTGTGTATGTTGCGGAGAGTGCATCACGTCATCTATGCAGATTATCCGGTGCAGTGGAGCAATGCTTTGTTGTACCATCCCCGCGTCATGAAACAGCGTCATATTTGTCTGAGCTCGAACGGATTATTCAAGCATCGCAGATCGACCTGCTTATTCCAATGTGTGAAGAAGTGTTCTACATTGCGCAGGGAGCAGAGAGATTGCGTCCTTATTGCCATGTCCTTGTTTCTCCACTGGAGCAATTGCATAAGCTGCATCATAAGTTTCATTTTATCCAGCTTGCGCAATCCATGGGCCTTGCTGTACCGGATACACGTCTGATTACCAGCCGGGAAGAATGGATTCAAACACAATCTGTTCTGGAAACGGAAGGGAAGTGGGTATGGAAGCCGGTGTATTCCCGATTTGCCGCCAGAGTTCGCATGCCTGGCTCACGGAACGTTCCTCCAGATGAGGCAGAAATATCATCAGCCCTCCCTTGGGTAGTTCAGGCTTACGTTGCTGGGCGAGCATTGTGCACATACAGTGTTGTCCATGAAGGGAACATGGTGGCTCATACCACGTATGACAGCCGCTATCGCACAGGCAGCGTGGGAGCCAGTGTCTATTTCGAACACGTGGAGCACGAGGGTACATATGAGTGGGTTCAGCAATTTGTAGAGGCTACCGGATTTAGTGGTCAGATTGGTTTTGATTTTATTGAAGGACCTCAGGGACGGGTGGTTGCAATTGAGTGTAATCCCAGGGCTACGAGTGGAATCCATCTCTTCTACCCGGGGGATGAATTGGTGCGTGCCATCGTTACGCCTGAAGCGCTGGTGAAGGAAGGTATCCTGATAACTCCCAAACAGCACAGCAGGGCGATGCTCATGCTGCCTATGCTGGGCAGCGGATTGCAGCAGATTGGACGACCGGAACAGTGGCGAGCATGGATGAGAGCCTGGCGAGGTACAAGAGATGTCGTACACCTGCAGAATGATAGACGCCCCATGCTGGAACAAGCGGCCGTGGTCCTGTCCGCCTGGCGTCTTGCACGCAAGTACAAGCTATCTCTGACTGAAGCATTGACTCACGACATAGAATGGAACGGTGAACAACCATGAATAGAGCATTGGTTACAGGAGCAACAGGCTGTTTGGGCAGACATCTGGCGCTAAGGCTTGCAGAACAGGGCTGGCGAGTGACCGGGATGGGCCGAAAAAAAGAATACGGTATTCAGCTGGAAGCCGAAGGGATCCAATTTTATCAGGGTGACCTGCGTGACAAGTCCGTAGCAGCTGAGGCATGCGCCAATCAGGATGCCGTCTTTCACTGTGCGGCGCTATCGTCGCCTTGGGGCAAATACCAGGACTTTTACAGCAGCAATGTGGAAGCGACGCAGCATTTGGTCGATGGTTGCAGGCGAGCGGGTGTACAGCGATTCATCCACGTATCAACGCCCAGTGTGTATTTTAATTATATACCCCGATATGACATTCATGAGGATGATCCCATGCCAGCCAAACCAGCGAATCATTACGCAGCGACCAAAAGAATGGCAGAGCAAGTGGTGTTGCGGGCCCATGCAAATGGACTTCCTTCCATCATGATTCGCCCGAGAGCCATCTTTGGTCCGTATGATCAGACGCTTTTCCCCAGAATCGTCGCAGCTAACCGTAAATCAGGAGTGCCCATGATTGGGGGCGGCCAGGCTGTCATTGATCTCAGCTGTGTGGATAATGTCGTGGATGCCCTGCTGTTATGCTGGAGTGCGCCGTCTGAAGCGCTGGGGAGGGCATACAATATTTCCAATGGCGACCCGAGACCGTTCCACGAACTGGTGAGCCATCTGTTTGAATTACTGGGTATGCCGCTGCATCGCCGAAATATTCCCTACAGGGCAGCTTATGGAGCAGCATCGTTGCTGGAGAATGTGCATCGTCTCCTGCCAATGCTGGGCGAACCGCAGCTAACCAGATACACCGTGGGTTCGTTAGCCATTCCGCAAACGCTGAATATTCATGACGCCCGAGAGCGGATAGGTTATACACCGCGAGTAACCATTGAAGAAGGCCTGCAGCAGTTTGCAGATTGGTGGAGGGCAAAATCATGCTGACAACAACGAAGGTAGAACTTCATCTGGGGGCGGCAGGCTTCTGTACCCATCCGGAGTTTCTGACGATTCGGGGCGGAAGCTTACGGCCAGTGCCCTTTCCTGCGGGCTTTGCCTGTATTATTCATCCCGTGCATGGTCCGATGCTGCTGGACACGGGGTACAGCTCCCGTTTCTTCCAGGAGACGGCACATCTGCCCAATGCGCTGTATCGTCATATTACGCCTGTGGTGTATCGTGAAGAGGACAGTGCGGTACAATTTCTGGCTAGGTTAGGGTTAAAAGCGTCCGATATTCGTTACATTATTCTCTCGCATTTTCACGGCGATCATATCGCAGGGGTGCGTGACTTTCCGGATGCGCAGTTCATCTATCTACCCCAGGCATACGAGGCGGTGCGATCACTTGGCCCGTTGGCGGCCGTGAAATCCGGATTTCTATCCGGACTTTTGCCGGGAGATTTTACGGACCGATCCTTGCCCGTGATGACACAGCCAGAGCGATGGACGAAGGCGGGAGACGACTTCCCTTTTTCTGAGGTATACGATCTTTTCGGTGATGGCAGCCTGCTTGGTGTAGAGGTATCCGGTCATGCAGAAGGCATGATGGGCATCTTGCTCAGCACGGGAGAACAGGACTACTTCTTGTGCGCGGATACGGTGTGGTCCAGCCGGGCCTTCCGGGAACAGCGCAGACCGCATGTGCTCGCAGGCATGATCATGTCGGATCGATCCGAATACAGAATGAATTTCGATAAGCTTGTGAAGCTGCATCAGCAGTTTCCCGAAATTCGAATTGTACCCAGCCATTGCCTGGAAGCGCTGAATGCCTGGGGGACGGGAGGAAGTTACATATGAGTACCATGCGTATTGTCTATCATTATGCCTTGGCACGCGGACTGCGAAAATGGAAATCACGTAAGGAGCTCGAACACTGGCAGGAACGTCAGATCCTTCGGCATATCGAGCGAGTTCGTGTACAGTCCCCGTTTTATCGAGAGTGGTGGGGAGATGCTGAAGCATCCGCCTGGAGAAGCTTTCCGATAATCGATAAAAAGATCATGATGCAGCATTTCGACCAGCTCAATACGGTCGGGATTTCGAAGAACGAAGCCATGACCCTTGCCGGAGAAAGTGAGGACACACGTGATTTCAAGCCGTCTGTTCAAGGCATTACGGTTGGTCTTTCCTCCGGGACATCGGGGAACCGGGGATTATTTCTTGTGAGTGAGCGGGAGCAGGACGCCTGGACGGGGACAGTGCTGGCCAAACTGCTGCCAGGTGGGCTGTGGAAGCCTGCCAAGATTGCCTTTTTCCTGCGGGCTAACAGTAATCTGTATGAATCGGTGCAGCGGGGCAAGCTGCAATTTCGATATTTTGATCTGCTGGAACCCGTGCATACCTTGGTCGAGCGTATGGAAGAGTATCGTCCCACCGTGTGGGTAGCTCCTCCATCCATGCTGAGAATGCTGGCCGATGCTTATCAAGCGGGTTCGTTGACCGTGATACCGGAGAAAATCATCTCTGTAGCCGAAGTCCTGGATCCGCTCGATCGCAAGGTGCTGGAGCGCGTCTTTGGTCAAACCATTCATCAAGTCTACCAATGCACAGAGGGATTTCTGGGTGCGACCTGCCGTCTTGGCACACTGCATTTGAATGAAGATATTGTTTACATTGAAAAAGAGTTTATTGATCCCGCTTCCCGGCGGTTTGTTCCCATTATTACGGACTTCTCCAGGACATCACAGCCGATAATCCGGTATCGGCTGAATGACATTCTAACCGAGGCGGCCGTCCCATGTGACTGCGGCTCTCCCTTTACCGCCATTGAGCGGATCGAAGGCCGCTGTGATGATACGCTATATTTTTCACATCGTCATACCAGCAAGGAGGTACCTGTATTTCCGGACTTCATCACCCGTGCGGTCATTGCCGCTTCTTCGGATCTGGAGCACTACCGGGTCGTTCAGTGTAGGGACGGATCACTGGAAATCGCTCTTCGACTTGGGGGGAATAGTGATGATCTCGAGTGGGTGAAGGGCGAGGTGCAGCGTCAACTGCTGAAACTGGGGGAGCGGCTTGAGTGTACTGTGCCACAGACGGATTATGTTCCCTATACATTCGAACCGGGAATGACCAAGCTGCGCAGAGTGGAGAGACAGCGTGGTTGAACTTGGACTTAAGCGAAGCGGATATTCAGATATGTTCAGTCATGTGATGATAGAAAGGGAGAAGCTAATCGATTCAATGGAGGAAGGTGGACGGGGAGATGGTACAGAACATTAAGGGAGAGACTGCACCTGTAGCGTTAATTACAGGCACCTCGAGTGGGTTCGGCATGCTTACTGCGATTACACTTGCCAAGCAGGGATACCGGGTTGCCGCAACCATGCGCAATCTGAGCCGGAATGAAGAATTAGTCCAGCTGGCAGAACAAGCTGGCATTGCGGATCGATTGCATTATATGCGTCTGGATGTGACGGATTCGGATTCGGTACAGGCGGCAGTGGCGGCTGTGCTTCAGATGTATGGGCGAATTGACATGCTGGTGAACAATGCAGGGTTTGCAGTTGGTGGTTTCATTGAGGAAGTAACCATGGACGATTGGCGGCGGCAAATGGAGACAAATCTCTTCGGTCTCATTGCAATGACGCGTGCGGTTCTTCCTGTCATGCGTAAACAGAAGCGGGGACTCATCATCAATCTCTCCAGTGTCAGCGGTTTGTCGGGGTTCCCGGGCTATGCGCCCTATGCTGCTTCCAAATTTGCCGTGGAAGGTTTCACCGAAAGTCTTCGGCATGAGATGGCTTCGTTTGGCGTAAAGGTAGTCCTGGTTGAGCCGGGAGCGTATCGCACACCCATTTGGAATAAAGGACTGGGTGAAATACACCGCAATGATAACTCCCCTTATAAAGAAAAGCTGGACGCAGTGCTTCGTTATTCTACACATGCGGGCCAGACTGCGCCCGATCCGCAGGAAGTGGCTGACCTGATCGCCCGCATTGCACGGATGCGTGCACCACGGCTCCGCTATGCACTCGGCAAAGGATCACGTGTGCTCATTGTTGGCAAAACGCTGCTTCCATGGAAGTGGTTGGAGTGGATTATTGCGCGTGGTCTTAAATAGGGCAGACCTTGTAAATTTAAGTCAGGAGGGCTTGAACTTGTTTGAAGTCATCGTGATTGTATTGCTTTTAGCCGTTGTAGGACTGTTATTCCGGATCAACAACAAGCTCCCTGAACGTGATTGGGTGAAGGAAGCGATGGAACGAGACGCGTCGAAATAAAAACATGGGAGGTTTTCACGTTGAAAATTGCTTTTGTTTTGTTTGATGGTTTAACCTTTCTTGATTTTGCAGGATTTTATGATGTGATCAACCGGCTGAATTTCTTTGAACCAACCAAGGGCAGTACATGGGAAACTTGCGCGATGACCGATCAGGTCACGGACGAATCCGGATTAACGCTCCAAGTGGATCGAGTGAAGCCGGACTTGGGTGAGTACGATATGGTTTTTGTTCCTGGTGGCATGGGTACGCGCAAGCTTCGGTTTGATGAGGCTTTCGTGGGTTGGCTGAAACAGGCGGAGAAGGTTCCAATGAAGGTGTCGGTATGTACGGGCTCATTGCTGCTGGGTGCGGCTGGTTTTCTTTCTGGTAAGAAGGCTACGACTCATCCTAATGTGTATGATCTACTGCAGCCGTACGCAGACGAGGTCCTCCAGGCCCGGATTGTCAAGGACGGAAATGTCATTACAGCCGGCGGTGTCGCAACGTCAATTGATCTCGGAATTTATGTACTGGGATTGCTTGCCGGACGGGAGGCAGCCGAGAATGTGAAGCGGCAGATCGATTATCCTTACGAGATGCAAGGAGTGATCGAAGAATGAGTGAAGATATCAAGCAGAGCATGTTCAATATTCGCAATATTCGGCGAGATGAAGTGGATCAGTACTGGTCTTTGCGTCTGGAGGCGCTGAAAAATCATCCGGAGTCCTTCGGAGCATCATACGAGTTGTCCGTTCAGCTTCCCATGAGTGAAGTGCAGGATCGCATACATAATGAGCCCGATGATTACATTCTTGGAGCCTATACAGCAGAAGGAATACTGGTTGGAATGATGGGTTTCAAGAGAGAATACGGCATGAAACTCAGGCACAAGGGATTCATCTGGGGGGTATACGTGGCCCCGCAATATCGGGGGCATGGGCTTGCTTCAAGGCTGCTTCGAGAAGTATTGAAACGGGGAGAGACATTGGAGGGCATCAGGCAAATTAATCTTAGCGTGGTTACGACAAATGAATCAGCCAGACGGTTATACGAAAAGTACGGATTCGAAACGTATGGCATAGAGAATTATGCTCTTGAAGTTGGGGGACAAGGTTATGATGAAGCCCATATGACATACGTTTATCCATCTGTGAGGTCCATATGACCGAGGCGGTTCATCTGGAAGTAGACGGGTATGCCTTCGTATTACAAGAGTCCCATTCTTTCGAATGGTTACGGCCACTGGGCAAGGTATTTCGTGTATTTGATCAGCAGGATTCCGGTAATCTGTCCTTTGGTATGATACAGAAGGACGGAACAAGGCTCTTTGTAAAATATGCGGGAGCACGTACCATTCATGCGAGTACACTTAATAGTCCGCAGGAAGCCATCCGTAGTTTGAGATCATCTGTTTCAGTCTACGAGGATTTGAAGCATAACGCTTTAATTCGACTAAGAGACCATTTTGCAACGGAACGGGGTTATGTCTGTGTATTTGATTGGGTGGATGGAGAATGTCTGCATTCCCAGTGGTATTTTCCGGCTCCAGCGAAATATGAAGATCCGCGTTCACCGTATTATCGTTTCAAACAGCTCCCTATTAAGATGCAGATTCTGGCAATGGAGCAGATCTTGAATTTTCATATTGAGGTAGAACGAAAAGGGTATGTGGCTGTTGATTTTTACGATGGCAGTCTGATCTATGATTTTGAACAAAATAGGATCAAGATTTGTGATATCGATCTGTATCAGAAGGGTTCGTTTACCAATATCATGGGACGCATGTGGGGTTCATCCCGCTTCATGTCTCCTGAGGAGTTTGAGCTCGGTGCTACCATCGATGGAGTAACCAATGTATTCAACATGGGTGCCGCGGCATTCGTACTGCTTGGTGGAGAGAAGGATCATTCATATGCCAAGTGGAACGCTGGAAAAGCCTTATATCAGGTTGTAATTCGAGCAGTGGATCCTGATCGGGCCCGTCGCTATGCATCCGTGAAGGAACTCGGTGAAGCCTGGAAGCTGGCGGTAAGACAGGATGAATGTATTACTGGCGAATGATGGATCAAAAAAAGTTCAGTATATTCTCCATTAGGAATTACCAGTTTGCATTCGTATCTCCCTGGAATATACCGTATAATGGAAATTAATGAAGGAGGTGCAGTTCTTTGTGCAGATATGCCATGTCAGGACCATACAAAGACACGTATGCCTGTTTCGACTGCCGCAAATCATTTAAGCAAACATCGAGACATGATCTCGCTCCTGAAGTGTATGAAAGGCTTGAATTTAAATGCCCGCAGTGTGCGGCACCCATGGTTAGCATGGGAAAAGATTTTAGAGCACCGAAGCAAAGCGATCTGAAACAATGGAAGAAGGTAGCGATTCTTTATCGCCACGGAATCACCTTCCATAGTTGTGGATGCGGGCCCGGATATCGTCCGGCCGAATTGCGGCAACTGCCCGAGTTCCTGGAAAAGTCTGTTCATAAACGAAGTGAAGGCGAGCGGTTATTACTAAGGCTGGTTAAATAATATGGATCGCCTATTCAATATTGAACCGTCTGACTTGATGAAAATACAGGCACAGACCCTATATACGATGAACACGCACCAGCGTCTGACTGGCATTAACGAACCGGAGGGCGGGCATGCGCCTGCCTTGTTTATTGGCATGACTTCCGCTGGCCTTCTGCCATATTATCATGAGCACCTGCCGCCAGAACTTATGGTTGAGCTGGCGTCTGAAGCGAAGCTTCCGCTTGACATTCCGAAGCTGCTAGGGACGATCGAGGCTTATAAGCCCGTCAAGCATCTATGGATGGGGCCTGCATTTGTCTTCCGGGAGAAAGTGGATGAGTGGCATTCGCGTGTGCAGCTTATTGACCATCACCATACGTTTTTGCTGGAAGAGCATTTTCCCGATCTCATCGGACGATTGTATGCGAAGGCACCTGTAGTCGCTTATGTTATTGGAGATTCCGCCGTAGCCGTTTGCTGCTCTGCCCGAACTTCGGAGCTGGGCGCAGAAGCGAGTCTGCATACAGTTCCTGCGTACAGAGGACATGGATATGGGGTGGAGACGGTCAAATGCTGGCAGTACCACGTGCAAGAGAGCGGACGCATTCCTCTCTACAGTACATCCTGGGACAATCTTTCCTCGCAGCAGGTGGCCCGCAAACTTGGACTGTATCAATATGGCATGGATTTCAGCATTACGACGTTATCATAGAGGGTGAACCCGGTCATTCGGAGATATGTACAAAAGGAGCTGCAACATGTCATTGAAGCTCATATCCGTATTTACCGGGAGGAGTATAATGATGAAGACAGAACCTGAATATGCGCAGAATACTATTACGGGAGTCCGGTTTCGAGGAACGTTTTGCTGGTATGTAACTGAGCGGGAGTACTGGTTTTTGAATGTGGAGATGGAGGAACGGTTCGGCATTGAAATACTGAACGAGGAAACAGCTGCAGCATTCCTGCAGGCCATTCAGGATGAGCGAGTAACCGCCGCAGAGCTGCAAGACTGTCTCTATCAATTTCGGAAGCAGCATCAAGATGGTGACGAGTGGTTGAAGTTTGTACCGTCATTCCTTGTGGATTTTGACCAAAGACAGTTTTGCTCCATGTTCCCCGAGCCGGCGTCTTTTGAACATTACATGCCTCAGGGCTGGATTGGATCCTATGTGGATTTCCTGGATCGGGTGCCAGAGGAGCAGCGGTACTGGGAAATGAATGGCAGGTCCCTATTTCGTTAAACTTTTGTTGAAAGGCGTGGTCAGGTGATACGTAAACATTTGGTACGTTGCCTGGTATCTCTGAGTACTGTATTTGTGGTGGGAGCGTGCTCGGTCCAAACCGAGGAACAGAGTATATCAGGGGTGATTGAGCACAGTCTGCAGGAAATGGTTAATGAATCTGTGATCATGAGCAGCAGTAATCCTAACGATTATATTGCAGGCAGCCCGGAGGCATACGGATTAATCCTGAAGACGGGTGAGGAAGGGCTGAATGTTCTTTTACAGAAACTTGAGTCCAGCTCCGATAACGGCCTAAGGGAATGGATTATGGCTCAAGCAAGTACGGAGCTGCTTGGGGAGCGGAATTCCGTGAACGAGTGGAACAGTGGCAAAGACTGGCTTAGACAGTATAAAATGAGTGAAGAATAGTAATTCTCAACAACAATCCTCACCTCCAGTCATCATGAGCAGGAAATACAGGTTCCTGGACCTGGTACCCAAAAGAATACGTTATAGAGGTGAAACCCTTGAATAAGAAAATTGCATTTTTTGACTCGGGCATCGGCGGTTTAACCGTCCTACATGAAGCTTTGCAGCAGCTGCCTGAAGAACAGTTTTTGTATTATGCAGATACGCTTCATGTTCCCTACGGAACCAAATCGGCCGATGAAGTAAGAGGGCATGTCTTTGATTGCGCGGAAGCGATCGTGCGGGAACATGTAAAAGCAATCGTGGTTGCCTGCAACACGGCGACAAGTCTGGCGGTAAAGGATTTGCGTGCCAGGTATGATATCCCGGTCATCGGAATGGAGCCTGCGGTGAAGCCGGCTGTAGAGATGAATCGTGAAAGCGGGAGGAGAGTTCTTGTATTTGCAACGGCACTAACCTTGAGTCAGAGCAAATATAACGAACTCGTATCCCGCGTGGATGACCATCACAGTGTGGATTCCATGCCACTGCCTGAACTTGTGGAATGGTGTGAACAGCTGGATTTTGATCCGGAAAAAAGTGCTGCGTATTTTCGCCGGAAACTGGCTGATCTGGATCTGGATTCATACGGTACGGTTGTACTTGGTTGTACACATTATCCGTTCTATTCACATATCCTCCGGACTGTACTTCCGGATCATGTACAGATTATTGATGGCAGTGCAGGCACGGTCAACCGTCTGAAGCAGTTGCTTGAGTTGACGGAACAGCATGGGAAGAGACCTGAGGAACAGGTTACATTTTTGAGTTCAGGAGGACAATTGGAAGATCAGGAGAAAATGAAGGCTGCTCTTCGGTATCTTGACACGATGACCAGATGAGCTGTACCAGAGGAGGAGAGAATCCTGCAATCGATTTACCTCATTCGTCATGCCAAGGCAACAGGACAGGAGCCGAATGCAGAACTTACAGATGAAGGTCTTCGTCAGGCAGAGCGTTTGGCGGAGAAACTTGCTGTTCATTCCATAGCTTACATTGTCTCCAGTCCGTGGAAAAGAGCGCTCCAGACGGCAGCCCCGCTCGCCAGAGCTGCATCTCAACATATACATACCGATGAGCGTCTTCAGGAAAGAGTGCTCAGCACTCGCCATCTGGAGAACTGGATGGAAGTGCTGGAACGGACATATGCGGATGAGAACTTCGCAGTAGAAGGCGGAGAGTCGTCACGCATCGCGACCGCACGTGGGATAGCAGTGCTGGAGGAATGTTGGAGTCGCCCTGAGCAATCTGCGGCTGTTATAACTCATGGCAACATGCTATCTCTGCTCCTTCGCCATTATGAAAGGTCCTTTGGTTACGAAGAGTGGAGGTTGCTAACCAATCCCGATGTGTATGTGCTGGAACGGCAGCGAGGAGAGCAGGGGCCACCTTCCATTCGCAGAATATGGACAGATTAAACAACAAAGAGTGCTCCAGCGATCATCTACATCGGCTAGAACACTCTTTTTCGTTTACAATCCGTTCTGCATTACAGAACGGCAATCATGACCATGACCCATCCGGCAAGGAATGCGACTCCACCAAGCGGAGTAATCGCACCAAGTTTGCGGACACCCGTTATGCTTAGTGCATAGAGACTGCCCGAAAATAGGAGGATGCCTGCGAACAGCAGCCATCCGGCCGCGATAATAAGCGAAGACTGTTCCAGGCGGCCCTCAATCAGGCCTAAAAGGATCAATCCGAGACCGTGGGCAATGTGATACTGAACTCCGGTTTCGTATATTTTGATCATGTCTGCAGATAATTTTCGCTTGAGCGCGTGAGCACCGAACGCTCCGAGAGCTACGGCGAGAAACATCATGATACTACCGAGTACAACCAAGGTTTGCATAGGCTATTGTCTCCTTTAGTAGAGGGGTAGTTTGATCTTCGGTACAGCTTGCTGACAGCAACTACAGTTTGCGCAGTTTAATGTGCTGAATCGAGTGGTCGGCTTCTTTTCTTAAGATTAGTCTTGCCCGTCCCTTGGTTGGCAAAATGTTCTCGTGCAGATTCTTGGCGTTAATGTCCTGCCAGATCTGATTGGCCGTCAGTACAGCTTCCTCTTCACCAATGTTGGCAAAGCGGTCATGGAAGAAGGAATCTGCATTCTGAAATGCGGTGCTGCGCAGCAGCTTGAAACGTTCAATGTACCAATGACGGATGTGCTCCTCTTCTGCATCAATATAGATGGAAAAGTCAAAAAAATCGCTGACAAGCAGCGGTGTTTCCTTCTTCACCTGTAGAACGTTAATACCTTCAATAATCAGGATGTCCGGTTGACAGATCGTTTGCTCTTCTCCTTGAATGACATCATACGCAAGGTGGGAATACACTGGCGCTTTTACTTCAGGCTTACCCGATTTTACATCGCCCATGAACTGAATAAGAGACTTGATATCATAACTTTCGGGGAATCCCTTCCGGTTCATGATGCCTTTCTCTTCCAGTATGGCATTGGGATATAGAAAACCGTCGGTCGTAACGAGGTCAACCTTGGGTTTGTTTTTACCTCTGGCGAGCATGGCCTGGAGCAAACGGGCTGTCGTGCTTTTGCCCACGGCAACACTGCCCCCAATTCCGATGATATAGGGAGCGGGAGATTGTTCCTTTTTCAAAAAAGAAGCCGTTAATCGATTCAATTCACGTGAAACTCTTGCATATAAGTCAATAAAGTGGGTAAGTGGTAAATAAATATCCTCCACTTCCTGAATGGATACTTCTTCATTCAATCCCTTTAGTTGTTCCAATTCGGCTTCCGTCAGTGGAAGGGTGGTCTGATGTTCTTTCAGTTCAGCCCATTCCTTGCGGTTAAACTCGATGTAAGGAGAGTATAAATTCATGAGATCCCGCTTTCTGTATGTAATGTAATCAGTGACACAATCTTTAGTGTACCAAATTTCAGGCAACTGACAACACCTTTACATTTGCAAATTTGTTATGCCGTCCGGGCGAAGAAGAAAAAGTGAAGTGATAACGGGACAATTTATACCAGTATATGTAAAAGTCGAAGTATACCATGCGGAAGGGTGACAGCAAATGATCGTATATGAGAGAGAGCATGATTTTGTTTTGACCGCACAGCATGAGCATGGACAAGTAGCCGGCGTGATGGCTTCCCACTGGAAAGATGAACTGCTCGCTGATTCCCGTCACCGGGAGGAGCTTATACTTGCAGCAAGAGAACACGACCGTGGCTGGATTGAGCTGGATTCCGCACCTTTTTGGAATGATTACAGCCAGTCCCCGTATTCGTTTCGGGATTTTCCGTTACGTCCGCGTTTTGTATTTTACCAAAAAGGGATTGACGAAGTCCGTGAAAAAAGTCTGTATGCGGGGCTATTGTGCAGCATGATGTACACGGAGCTATTTCAGAACACCCTGGGTGCTAACCCTAACGATGATGACGATATCAGGGAATATTTGAAGAAAGAACAACGTTTTCAGGAGGATTGGCAGCAGCAGCTCGGCGGAGGAGATGAACTCGATCGCAGATTGCAAAGCGACCTGGAGATCATGTTATTCTGTGATCAGCTAAGCCTTTTTCTCTGTATGGAGGAGCCGGGAACCCCTGCATCGCGCTATGATTTTTTTGCAGAGGGACTAAGCTGCACCTTCGATGCCTGTGGAAGAGAACCGATTCGGGCTGAATGGATCTCAGGTGATAAAGTAGGACTCTCTTACTTTCCATTTACTCAGGAATTCACAGTCGGTCTGCCTTACAAATCGGTACCCAAAGCAAGCATTCGCAAATTTGGCCTGCTTCAGGCTTATCGTCGTGCCGAGTGGAAAGAACGCAGAGTGTTGATTACAAGTATGGACTGAAATGGGACAGGGATATAACTTTTAACTTTGCAACAAAGTTAAAAGTTATATCCATAAAAATAAAACATCTTGAATATACATAAGTAGCATGAGCCGTTGTTTCTTACTTTTTGAGAAGGGCTGGACTGCTATGGAAAAAGAAAAAACAAGATACCTCAATCTTTACAGTGAGATAACTGAAAAAGATGAGATTCATAGTGAAAAATTATCCGCTAACTTTACTCAAATTGATGAAGAAGTTGCGGATCGAGGAGTGCACATAACATGGAATGGTGCAGATCGCACTGGAGTTAAGAGTAGCTCTACTGCACTAAGTTCTCTAATTACAAATGAAAAGGATATTATCATCATCCCACAAGGTATATTTTTACTAGACAAGGATGTCACCATTCCTGCTGACAAGCAACTTGTTTTTCAACGCAATGGAAGGTTTAAAATAAAAAAAGGTGTCACAATAACAATACAAGGATCAATTGATGCAAGGCCTTATGATTGGGTATTTGATATTTCATTGGGCGGAATGGTAAATGGGGAATTTCAAACGGAGTCAGTATATCCGCAGTGGTTTGGCGCAAAAGCTGATGGTGTTAACAACGACGCTCCCGCTATTCAGGCGGCTGAGAACTTCGTCTATCAAAGAGGTGGCGGAATTGTTGTCTTTCCATTTGGAACCTACGGAGTGAAAAATAAAATTATTAAACGGTCTAGTGTTCATTGGCGAGGGGCACAGGCAAAAATAAAGAGAATTGATAATCTAGATCCCGTAGGAGCAGCGTTTTCGCTGGTCCACGCTGAGGAAGGGACTTTTGATTGGTCTATTCAGTCATTGGAGTTTGAGAACATACCTCAGAACATTTTATTGGAAAAAGGTACTTATCATAATTTTGGACCTGGAAAAAACAACAGTTGTATTGACGCCTATCGTTGTTCTGAGTGGATTATTCAGGACTGTGTTTTTCGTAAGTTTTCTCAAGGGATTTTATATCGTGGATGTGACACTTTCACCATCTCTAACAATTGGTTTTATGGAGAAAGTGGAAAAACAGTTGAATCAATATTAGATGGTAGCTTCGTCTCATTTTCAAGTTATGTTTATACTGGAGCGATTATCTTTGCGTTTACTTCTTCGGCGGCGGAACTTCGTAATGCAGGGAATTTTCTTATATCTGATAATTATATTGAAGTCCCTGGACTTGATATTGGTATTGATGCTCTAGCACAAACATGGAATGAAAATCCTTCAATTGTCAGTGAAAATATAATACTTGGTCCTAATTGTGGTATTCAGATCTATAAAGGCAGCTTCCACGATCCTCTAAACGCACCAACCTATCGCGGCAATATTCAAGTACACAATAACCGTTTATATGCTACATGGGAACAAGGTATTTATATTAGATATACTAATGGTGTTACTATTTCACATAATTACCTTGAACGTGTTGCGCAAAAACCCGGTGGAGATAATGGCAGTTCTGGTGGTGGAATTGTAACTCGTGTTAACCCTTTCAACTTAACCCCTCACTCGCCAGGGCCTTCTGATCATGTAGGCGTTGATATTCTATACAATCGAATCGTAAATCCTGGGCAAAACAACAAAATATTTGATGGGGCCATCCATATTCGAACTCCAAATTGTAGAGTCATTGGTAACGATATAATAAGGGAGACAAATTTATATCCAAGTTCGTTAGGTAAAGGCATTTTGATTGATAACGGGGAAGGGGTTCTACAAGCAGAAATTAGTGGTAATCGGGTCAGAGGATTTGAGTATGGAATGTTTTGGGCGGGAACCGCAAAAGAGCATGCTGGCGGGGAGCCATGTATCATTAAAGATAATACAATCCGTGATTGCTCAACAGCAATTTTCCTTGATCCGTTACGAATAGATGGTATTCAAATACGATCGAATAACATTATTAATGCGAATACAGGTTTGATATTAAAGAGAGCGCCTTACTCATTTATTGAAGACAACCACTTTCATTCCTGTGTTGCTGGAGTGGTTTTAAGATCCGGAAATTTGGCGAGTGATTATGTAGCTTTGAAATCTGGGGGGACTTACAGCAGAGAAGACACTGGCATGAAAGCTGGAGGAACTGTTACGATGAGAAGCAATGTTTTTATACAAGTTAATATACCTCATAGTGTTGCAGAAACATCACAAGGTGATGCAACCTTTCATGGCCGCTGTATTAGTTGGGAAGGTGATCGTGTTAATAGCCGTATCCTAAGGAATAACGATTTTCCTGATGCCAGACATCCCGTTACTTACACTGCAAGAATATGGAGCAAATATGATCGAGTAAATAATACGACTTTTACATTAGGAAAAGTCCTAGAGAGGATTTGTGTAACTGCTGGAATGTATGGTAGACCCCCAACGACTCCTATTAGAGGAACGATACTACAAAATTCAGCTATCATTACTCAAGTTTCAAGTGTGCTAAATATTGGTGTGGGGCAGTACTTGAATGTTGACGGAATTAGCGTTTATGTACTAGAAGTGGATTATAAAAACCATTCTGTCCACACAGATATTAAATTTGAGTACAATAAATCCAATGTCAATATTATAATCGGCGAACCTGTTTTTATGGATTTAATTACGCCATCAGTAAGTCAATAAATCACTTAAAAAAATATTTAAATATTCCCTGTAAGAATAAACGAGTTTCTACCTGATGAGATTATGATCTATAGAATTATAACAGATGAACCTTTAGATAAGTTTAGTGTTTACTCTAACTCTTTACCTCGTCAGGTAGTTAGTTTTGAAATGTTATAGTACTTATCAACAGACTTATATATTGCATCCTAAATAGCTGAGTCCTTTTTATATAAAAGGGCTTACTTAGGTTTGTATAGTTATTTCCCTTGCTAACCCTGAAATTAATTTTTGGAGGCAGGAAAATTCAAGAGATGACCAGAAATGTTAATATACAACCAAGGGAGAACAGCGGCAGGAGGATAATGATGAGTACCAGAATTGACATATTTACGATGTGTATGGTGTGGGACAAGCACAATGGCAAGGTTTTGTTGATGAACAGACCTGATCGTAAGGGGTTTCCAGGATATATTGCGCCGGGGGGCAAGGTAGATTTCCCGGAAAGCATTGTGGACGGAGCCATGAGGGAAGTGAAAGAAGAAACGGGACTCGAGGTCCGTGAGATTACATACAAAGGGTTGGATGAGTTTTGTGATCCCGAGCAGGGACTGCGCTATATGGTTTTTAATTATTTGGCCACTTCTTTTGAAGGTGAATTATTGCAGGATCCGCCTGAAGGTGAATTGCTGTGGGTCCCGGTGGAACAGGCGCTTGAACTGCCTATGCAGGATTGGTTTGCAGAACGATTCCCGCGCTTCTTTCAAGAAGGTACATTCGAACGAAGCGTGATTTGGGAGAAGTCGACAAATCGTACACTGCAAGAAACGTTTATGGTGTACACCGATAGAGCAATGGAATAGAAGAAATTAAGGACATGGCAACAGATGAATACTCACCGGGATTGAACAAAATGTATCATCCATTTCTATGTATACGTATCCATATATTGTGATATAATGAAGTTTGCTTTTTTTGAAGGGAGAGGTGAGCGATGAGAATTTCGTACCGATCAAATCTGGGCGGAATAGGCGCGGAACAACTGAGCGAACATTTTTTTGATGGTTGGCCCAATCCACCGTCGAATGCGACTTTTTTGAAACTGCTGGAGCAATCGTATGCAGTTGAGCTTGCAGTGGATGATGAGACAGGGAAGGTCATAGGCTTTATTCAAGCTATTTCGGATGGGGTACTTAGTGCATACATTCCATTGCTGGAAGTGGTCCCGGAGTTCCAAGGTAAGGGGATTGGGACAGCGCTAACAGAGAGAATGCTGAAGAGGCTCCAGGGTTTGTACATGATCGATCTGTTATGTGATACCGAAACGCAGCCTTTCTATGAGAAGCAGGGAATGCGCAGAGCCAGCGGCATGATGGTTCGCCATTATTCCAATCAGAATGGATCACAGTAAGTACTTATAGTAAATAGAGTTATATGATGTTTTGATATGACCAGATTAAAGAGAGTTCAAGAAGTATTTCGCTATTAATCCTAGTGCCAGCGTGTGATGAGAATATCCAAGTTTAGCGTTTAAGTTGATACATAGGCTTCTGCAAACGGGCCGTCAATGAATATTGTACGATGAAAAGGTGGAGATTCGCATGAGACTAACGTTCCGTATACTGGATTGGGAAGAGGAAAAGCCCTATGAACTTTTGCTAATGGCTGATCCCTCCAAAGCCAAAGTAGACGAATATTTAAGTCGTGGTGTGTGCTTTATCGCTGAATATGAAGGCGAGATGGTAGGCGAGTTTGTTTTGCTTAAGACCCGGCCCGACACTGTGGAGATTGTTAATATTGCCGTTCAGGAAGAATTACAGGGACAAGGCGTCGGCAAGCACATGATTAAGGAAGCGATTGAAGCAGCAGGCAGGCTGGGATGTCGTACTGTCGAGATCGGAACAGGCAATTCCAGTTTTCATCAGTTGAAGCTGTATCAGCGCTGCGGTTTTCGCATTATAGGGGTTGATCGCGACTATTTTGTAAGACATTACGATGAAGAGATTATCGAGGACGGTATTCGCTGCGTGGATATGATCCGCCTGGCAGTAGACTTGGATACCCTAGCGGAGGAAAACAACAAGTGAGAATTTATTGTATAGCACCTGGACATGCCCGAATCGTTACGGCTTTTGGAAGCAGCGGAGCAGAAATTACGCCAATCCTTCGAAACACCTCGGGTTGCCATGTGTCTTATCTCAAACTCACTGGCGGCGGAGAATTGGGGCTGCATCCGGCTGTAGGGGAGCAGGTGTTTCTGGTGCTTGAAGGTGATGGCTGGGTTGAAGGTGAAACGGGGGAACGTGTAGTTATCCAGGCCGGAGAAGCCGCGTTTTGGATGGACGGTGAAAACCATCGGTCCGGTTCGGAGCATGGGTTAACGGCCATGTTAATTGAAGGAAGTGAGCTGGATATTCGTTTGTCATTGCATGCTAAATGAATCTGAAAAGGGAGCTGAAGCCTTTGAGTATGCTCTGGGTGGTTATCATTATAACGGGGTTAATCTTCACTCCATCGTTTTATCAGATGAATAAGCGGATCCGAATATTGGAGGAACAAGTCAGATACCTCACGGATGAAAGAAGGAATCATTCATGAATCAACATACACATCTGGGGGTATATGGTCTTATTCGATGGGGCGACAAGATATTGTTAATTCATAAAGCACGAGGCGCGTATAGAGGGTGTTGGGATCTGCCGGGTGGCAGACTGGAATTCGGAGAACAGCCGGAGACGGCCCTGCACCGCGAAATTGAAGAAGAAACGGGACTTACAGATGTGCAGGTGACCATTCGTTCTGCGGAATCCACTGTCGTGCATTGGATGTATCAGGAGGTGCCTGAGGAGCTTCATCATATTGGCATTTTGTATGATGTGCAGTTGAAGTCTGACAAGCAGGCAAGTGAGATCAGGAAGGAACCGGATGGGGAAGATTCATTGGGTGCGGCTTGGTTTGCAATGGAGCAGATTCACCAGCTCTCCTTAACACCATTTGCCTCACATATGATTTTGGAACGTAGTTAAGAGCCATGTAATCGATACGGCAGCGTTTATAAAGAGACCCATAGGTAGACCCAATGTTATATATTGCCAGGTGCAACGAGCATACGGTATAATTTGGATATATGTTGATTGGGATCCCGCAATGGGATTCAGCGATTTGGTGATATGAAAGAACAACACGTTATAATTCGCGATTCAATTTGCGATTTATCGGGGTATAGCGCAGCCTGGTAGCGCGCACCCTTGGGGTGGGTGAGGTCGTGGGTTCAAATCCCGCTACTCCGATTCGAAACCTGTACACCGAAGCGAAGGCTGTGAATCTGACGATTCACGGTCTTTTTTTGTTGAATCTGTTCTCAAATGGTTAATGTTTAACTGGACGGTTTGTTTTGGCTGGTTATGGACCACAATTCATATTAAAGGGGGTTAATGCGGAAACGTGGGAACAGATATATCTGCGATATGCAGAGTTTATGCTTCATTTATCTGATTCATCTAATTTATGCATCAATTGAACTAAAAATAGGAAATGCTCCTGAGCGTAAAAGTTTATAGAATAGACATTAGAAAACGAATTCGATTTACATTGAGCTAGATGGAACCCTCGAGCAGATTCGGACACGATTCGACATCTGTGTTGGCGGCATATCCAATTATTGTTTATTATGTTTTTGAAAACGCAGACAAACCTTGACGGGAGCGTCGGAACAACGTTATTTACCCCCAACATCACGATGATTGGACTTCATGAAAAATTTCGCTTAAAATGTTGAACGAACGCAAATTACGGCTTAGTCAATGATTTCCGTCAAAACACACGACTAAATCAAGACGGAGGGAACGTCGATGACGATCGAGGAAGGCAACAAGAAGCCCTGGGAAAGTTACTATGGACCCAATTTGGGATACGTACAAGAACAATATGAATTATTCTCTCAAGATCCTGAATCGGTTACACCCGCATATCGGGAATTGTTTGAACAATGGGGTGCTCCGCCGATGCCTGGCAGAGATGCACATACAGCCACTTATTCCGGCAACGCCCAAACAGCTTCCGGGAGCGTGGATATTCAATTATTACAGAAAGCGGTTACAGCCGGGAAACTGGTTTGGAATATTCGAACTTATGGTCACCTTGCCGCGGATATTGATCCGCTTGGCATAAGTGAAGAATCAGATACATCTTTATTGGAACCGAAGCATTTTGAATTGAATGAAGAAGATTTGAAAGCACTGCCCGCATCCCTGATCTGGGAAGGTGCAGATGGACAGACGACCAACGGCTGGGATGCCATTCAGCGTCTGCGCCAGATCTATACAGGTCCGATTGCTTATGAATTCAGCCATGTTCATGAAGTTCATGAACGCGAATGGCTTAACCGCCGTGCTGAATCCCGGACTTCCCCGGCACCACTGAATCAGGATGAACGGAAGGCACTGCTGGAACGTCTGGTTGAGGTAGAGCAGTTCGAGGATTTCCTTCACAAAACGTTTGTAGGACAAAAACGCTTCTCGATTGAAGGAAACGACGTGCTCGTACCGATGCTGGATGAAGCAGTACGCATTATGGCACACTCGGGCTCAAGCCACATTTTGATGGGGATGGCTCACCGGGGTCGCCTGAACGTGCTCGCTCATGTCCTTGGTAAACCATACAGCAAAATTTTCTCTGAATTCCATCATTCCCCGAACAAGGATCTGGTTCCGTCTGAAGGATCGACAGGAATCAATTACGGCTGGACAGGGGATGTCAAATACCACCTTGGTGCGAATCGCTTTGTGAAAGATGGCGAAGCGGTACAGGCTCGTCTGACTTTGGCTAACAATCCGAGTCACTTGGAGTACGTTAACCCTGTCGTTCAAGGCTTTGCACGTGCGGCGCAGGATGATCGGCGTGATCCGGGATATCCGAAACAGGACGTTACAAAAGCAGCGACAATTCTGATGCATGGCGATGCAGCCTTCCCTGGTGAAGGCATTGTGGCGGAAACGCTCAATTTCAAAGCACTCCCGGGCTATCAAAATGGCGGAACGATTCATATTATCGTGAACAACCGTCTCGGGTTTACGACCGATAGCAGCGATTCCCGCTCTACTTATTACGCGAGTGACCTTGCCAAAGGTTACGAGATTCCGATTGTGCATGTGAATGCAGACAATCCGGAAGCATGTATCGCGGCGATTCGCATGGCAGCAGAGTACCGCAACAAGTTCAAAAAGGATTTCCTGATTGATCTGATCGGTTACCGCCGCTATGGTCACAATGAAACGGATGATCCGGAGACCACTCAACCGAAGGTCTATGAAAAAGTGAAGAGTCACCCTACAGTGAGTCATCTGTATCAGGACCAGCTCAAGCAGGAAGCGGTTGTAGATGATGCATCCATTGGCAGCATTCGTGATGCCGTAACGAATCGTCTGAAAGATGCTTATGAACAAATGAAGAAAAACGAAGTTCATGAGCAGTCACAACTGAAAGCCACTCAACCTGAAGCGGTGTCGCTTATTCCAACAGCTGTGCCGCTGGAGAATCTGCGCAGCATTAATGCCGATCTGTTGAAATGGCCAGAGAACTTCAATGTATATCCGAAGTTGCAGCGTATTCTGCAGCGTCGCAGTACTTCTCTGAACGAGGGCGAAAAAGTGGACTGGAGTCTTGCCGAGACACTGGCATTTGCCACAATTCTGGCTGACGGCAAGCCAATTCGGATCAGCGGACAGGACGCAGAACGTGCAACCTTCGCTCACCGGAATTTGGTTTTGCATGATTCGGAGAACGGGACAACATTTTGCCCGCTGCATCATCTGCCACAAGCACGTGCAGCGTTTGCCATTTACAACAGTCCGCTGTCGGAAGAGTCGGTACTTGGATTCGAGTATGGATATAACGTGTATTCCCCGGATACGCTTGTCATCTGGGAAGCTCAATTTGGTGACTTCGCCAACTGTGCACAGGTTATTTTTGACCAATTCGTATCCGCTGGCCGTGCCAAATGGTCTCAGAAGTCGAGTCTGGTCATGCTGCTTCCTCATGCCAATGAAGGGCAGGGACCTGAGCATACAAGTGCCCGTCTTGAACGTTTCCTGCAGCTCTGTGCAGAAGATAATATGACGGTTGCGAACTTGACGAGTGCATCCCAGTATTTCCATCTGCTGCGCCGTCAGGCTTCGTTGACTGAAACAGAAGATGCACGTCCTCTGGTCTTGATGTCGCCGAAGAGTCTTATTCGTAATCCGCGTGTTGCATCACCCGCTGCAGCGTTCAGTGAAGGCAAGTTTGAGCCTGTACTTGAACAAGCAGGGCTTGGAACCAAACCGGATCGCGTAGAACGCATCATTCTGTGCAGTGGGAAGATCGCCATTGATCTCGAGGATGCTTTTGAGAAAGACAAAGCCGACTGGTCCTGGCTTCACATCATTCGTGTTGAACAGCTGTATCCGTTCCCGGCGGAAGAAATCAAGCGCGTACTTGCACGTTTCAGCAAGCTGAAAGAACTGGTTTGGGTTCAGGAAGAGAACAAAAACATGGGAGCCTGGACATACATGGAACCTCGCTTGCGCGCTATTGCACCGGAAGGAACAACCGTGAGATACGAAGGCCGTCCGGAACACGCGAGTCCTTCCAGCGGTTATCAAAGTGTGCATAGCATGGAACAGCAACAGATTATTACATCCGCGTTGAAGCAAACGACGAAGAATAATATTCCACTGGGGAGGTAACAGCTGTGAGTGAAATTAAAGTACCTGCAATGGGTGAATCGATTACTGAAGGAACGGTTTCCAGATGGCTTGTCAAAGAAGGCGAAACCGTAAATCAGGGTGACGTTCTTCTGGAGCTGGAAACCGATAAGGTAAATATCGAAATCAGTGCGGAAGAGAGCGGAGTACTCGAGAAAATTATTCGTCAGGAAGGCGAGACTGTTGAAATCGGAGAAACGATTGGTACGCTGGGAGCAGGAACAGGAGGAGGAAGCGGAGCATCCGCTTCCCAGCCGACTGCAGAACAGCAACAGGCTGCGGCCCCAGCTCCAGAAGCAGTGGCAGTAGCAGTAGCAACTCCACCCGTAACTGCAGCTCCGGAATCTTCCGAGAATGGAACCAAAACGGCTTCACCAGCGGCACGCAAGCTTGCTCGCGAGCGCGGCATTGAGCTGGATCAGGTGCAGAGCAAAGACCCAATCGGACGTGTGTATCAGGAAGACGTAAAAAGTCATAACACGCAGACACCGGCTTCAACGCCAGCTCCTGCAAGCAAAGCTCCAGCAAGTGCTCCGGCAGCTGGAGGTTCTACTTATGCTAAGCCGGTTGAACGCCAACGCATGTCCCGTCGCCGGGCTACCATTGCGAAGCGTCTGGTAGAAGCACAGCAAACGGCAGCAATGCTGACAACCTTTAACGAAGTAGACATGACTGCAATCATGGATGTTCGTAAACGTCGTAAGGACAAGTTCAAAGAGAAACATGATATCGGCCTGGGATTCATGTCGTTCTTTACCAAAGCCGTGGTTGGCGCACTGAAAAAATTCCCAACCATCAATGCTGAGATTGATGGGGAAGATGTTGTACTCAAAAAATATTACGATATCGGAATCGCAGTGTCTGCCAAGGAAGGTCTTGTTGTTCCTGTCGTTCGCGACGCAGATCGTCTGGGCTTCGCTGAGATTGAGAAGAGCATTGCGGACCTGGCTTCCAAAGCTCGTTCCAACTCCCTTGCGCTCTCCGACTTGCAGGGCGGTACGTTTACGATTACTAATGGCGGAACCTTTGGTTCTCTGTTGTCTACACCGATCCTGAATACACCTCAAGTGGGTATTCTCGGTATGCATAAGATCCAGCTTCGTCCGGTGGCGATCGACGCAGAGCGCATGGAAAATCGCCCAATGATGTATATCGCATTGTCTTATGATCACCGCATTATCGATGGTAGCGAGGCAGTGCGCTTCCTCGTCACGGTGAAGGAACTGCTGGAAGATCCAGAATCCTTGCTGATCGAAGGATAACACGGACCGAAACAACATTAGCAATCATTATAGATTCACCTAGCAGAAAGCCCCTACCTGAGCACAGTGCAAACTGTGTGCCTCGGTAGGGGCTTTCGTATTGTTATAGCTTTATAAGGAAAGTCAGACCGTATCAGCGAGTGTATCACGAATCTCATTCGTGCTGTCTTGCTCGGAGCCCGGCGTGTGACGCTCTAACCAGTTGACCACATGCAAGCATACTTCTTCACGATTGGTCTCGTGCAGCATCTCGTGCCGTCCTTCGGGATACAGGCGATATTCAACATCCTGAATCTGAAGCTGTCTGTACTGGGAGACCAGGTTATACACACCTTTACCATTCAGTCCAACGGGATCCAGTTCTCCGGAGAACAGATACACTGCTTTATCTTTTGGAATCCGCTTCATGTGTTCAGGCATATGGATTTCCAATAACAGTCTGAAAAAATCACGAAAGAATCCGGCGGTACAGATGGCCCCGCACAATGGATCGTCGATAAATCGTTTTACTTCATCCGCATCACGCGATAGCCAATCAAATGGTGTGTTTGCCGGACGGAAGGAACGGTTAAAGCCGCCAAACACAATGGCATTGAGCAGCATGCTCGGATGTGCCGCACCCTGGATACCACATTGCATGAGTGCGAGTTTTTCGCCAAATCGGAGAAGACCACGCTTCCCATTGGTTCCGGACAAAATAAATGCATGGTAACGTTCATGTCCTGCATACATCAGATGCTGCACCAGGAACGACCCCATACTATGTCCCATCAGAAACAAAGGGACTCCCGGATGTTCCTTGGATGCGACCTCACCGAGATTGATCATATCACTTGCCATCCAGCGAAAGGCGTCTGCTCCGGCATTGCCGAGCAGTTTCGGATTCTCGACAGATTTCCCATGTCCTCGGTGGTCATTGGCGTAGACAGCATATCCGTGACTGGTAAGACACTCGGCGAATTCAACGTATCGTGCTGCGGTCTCGGCCATGCCGTGCGCAATCTGTACTACGCCTCTGACATCGCATTCCGGATCGGGAAGCCAGCGGTAGACATGAATGCGGGTACCTTCATTACCCACAAGGGCAAACGTAGATTCCTGCATCGTGTAACCCCTCCTTCACTGGTTTGATTAAGGTAGATAAGAACGAAGAACTGTCGTATTGCCATCCAGCGTATAAGCTCCAAGATTGGCAGGCAGCAGGTAGCATTGTCCAGCGCTCAATTCAATTTTTTCCTGGGTATCATTGTCCCATTCCAAGGTTCCGTTCCCTTCACAAACGACGAGAATAGTGAAACTGTCAGCATGAGTAGAAAGTTCCCACCGATCCGTAACAATCCCTTTTTCCACGACAAAATAAGGGCATTCCGCCAGCTTCAGCCATTCGCCTGGTGTCGCGTTATTGGTTTTCATTGTGGTAGCACCAGCGCCCTCATAGGCAGTCACATTCAAGGAATCTTCAACATGCAGCTCACGTGGTTTTCCATCCAGTCCTGGGCGATTATAATCGTAGATCCGATAAGTTGTATCTGAATTTTGCTGGATCTCGGCAACGACCACTCCTGCGCACAGAGCATGTACCGTTCCGGCTGGGATGAAGAACGTATCTCCCGCTTCAACCGGTACTTGACGGAGCGTATCCATCACCGTGCCATTCTCCAATGCTTCCTTCAGTACCGCACGATCGACTCCTTCGTTTAAACCATAGATGATGTGCGCTCCCGGTTTCGCGTCCAGCACATACCACATTTCCGTTTTGCCAAGTTCTCCTGGAGGAAGGGCTTCATAATCATCTGTAGGATGAACCTGTACGGATAGATCATCATTGCAGTCCAGCAGTTTGATCAAGAGGGGGAAGCGTCCGCCTTTTTCAGATACACCTTTTGTTCCGAGCCACGAAGTGCCTAGCTGTTCCCGCACTTCATCCAGACCTTTACCAGCAAGTTCGCCATTAATGACTTTGGTTGTACCGTTAGGATGATCTGCAATCATCCATCCTTCTCCAATATGTCCTTCAGGTGGTGTCAGACCGAATTGCTCCAGCGCCCGACCTCCCCATACACGTTCCTTAAACTCGGGTTGAAATTGTAGTGGGTATGGCTTAGACATCGTAATCTCTCCTCTAGTATATGAAGTGGTGAATCACTTTAATCAAATCCATGCCTGTGCATACCGGATTGTATACGGTTGCAGCAGCCAAATATGTAAAGCACGCATCGTCATAGTAAACGAGCCAAGATTAGAGCTTGGCCCATATTTATACACAGTGATGTCGTGCTGTTTAATGTGTTTATTTTATGGCATTTGGAGAGTAAAGGAAATTACTTTTTCTCAATGCCAATCAGAAATGGAGAGGCTGAGCGCTGCAGCTGGCGGTACATAACAACTTGTGCCTGGTCTACAGGCAAAGCCGAACACCAGGCCAGTACTGCATCTGCCTCCTGTGCACCACCCTCATGGCCCGGATACAATACAGCTGTAATTATGCCGCGTGGTCTCAGTAAGCCCAGTGCTGCTTCCAATGCCCCAATCGTGCTGTCCGTTTGAGTAATAACAGAAGCATCCGCACCTTCGGCCGGCAGGTATCCCAAGTTGAACATGACGGCGCCAACTTGGCCCTGCCACTGCTCGGGAACAGCTTCAGCCATTCGGTCATGGC
The DNA here is from genome assembly GCF_002272715.1 of Paenibacillus sp. 7516. NCBI lineage: Bacteria > Bacillati > Bacillota > Bacilli > Caryophanales > Paenibacillaceae > Paenibacillus > Paenibacillus sp. 7516. The sequence goes on along the minus strand of NZ_NPBI01000009.1, from coordinate 267,400 downwards.
TTAACTCCATCAGGGAGATGGAACCGAGCTTTGATCCGTCTTCCTGTTTACGAATTCGGGCTTGTGCAAGAGTCAGCGCTTCATTTTGGATATCGAAACCGATGACTTGACCGCGTTTGCCAACCTGTTGTGCCAGAAACAGGGTATCCGCACCTGTACCTACTGTGGCATCAATGGCAAAATCCCCGGGCTGCAAACGGGAGGATACCCATTGATGGGCGCAGCTAAGAACCGAGAGAAAGCCCATATTATGCTCCCCTCCAATATTTACCCTGCCATGAATCACGTAAACGTAATTCGCGGTCAATGGAATTCAGCACTTCCCATTTTTTCATGGACCACATCGGTCCAATCAGCAGGTCGCGCGGAGCATCTCCGGTGAGGCGGTGCACAATCATTTCCGGTGGCAGCATCTCGAGTGTATCGACAATCAGTTTGATGTACTCGTCTTGTTCCAGGAATCGAAGAAGCCCGGCTTCATACTGCTTGACCATCGGGGTCTTGCGCATGAGGTGAAGCAGATGGATCTTAATGCCCTGCACATCCATATTGGCTACTGCGCGTCCGGTATCCAGCATCATTTCATGCGTTTCCTGAGGCAAGCCATAGATGATATGTGTACACACGCGTATATTCCGTTTCCGCAGCTTCTCTACGGCCTCTTCATAACATTTCGTATCATGCGCGCGGTTGATGAGCGTTGAGGTAGACTCGTGGATGGTTTGAAGTCCCATTTCAACCCACAGGTAGGTCCGTTCATTCAGTTCGGCCAGATACTCCACAACATCATCAGGCAAACAATCGGGGCGAGTGGCAATAGACAGACCGACGACACCTGGCTGCTGTAAAATCACTTCAAAATACTCACGGAGCTCCTCTACAGGAGCATATGTGTTCGTATACGCCTGGAAATAGCCAATGTATTGGGCCGTAGGCCATTTCAGGTGCTGTTTGTCCCGAATCGTATTAAATTGGGTAACCAGGTCATCCCGCCGGCTGCCGGCAAAATCTCCTGATCCCCGGGCACTGCAGAAAGTACAACCGCCCTTGGCAATTGAACCGTCACGGTTTGGGCAGGTGAATCCTGCGTCAAGCATAACTTTGAACACTTTATTGTTGAACTCGTTTCGCATTTCATAATTCCAGGTGTGGAATCGTTTATCTCCCCAGAAAAGAGGAGGTTGTATTGCAGGTGCATTCATCTTCAGGGTGCTCCTTTGGCTGCCGCATTCCCTCTTGGGAGAGACAGATGTTTATCTATTCACGTGATAGAACGGATCATTAAAATCCGTGTCTCCATGGACTTTAACCATTGTATCAAAAAACGCAAAAAAAGGGGAATTCAAACTCAAAAATAGACTGGTTTATCAAGGTTTTTCGCTTGCTATAGTTTACACCTTGTGTTATATTTAACTTAACGTCAGACAGCATCCAATGGGTACTATTCATCATAGCATTTGAATCAAAATTGACGTCATGGACCATACTAAACCGTGAGGTGATATGAATGAATTCCCAAGTTAAAAACAATAACCTTCATCATGTTTCAGTAGAACTGACGGCAGAAGAGGCACTGGCTTTGACAGGTGTTCGTTTTAATGGCAATCCGAAAGTGGAAGCGGCTGCAAGACAAAAAGTTCGCACAGCTTTCGAAAAGACATTTGATTTTTCACACCAAGATAAGGTAGACTATGAACTATTAAAGTAGTTGGACCCCAATTCCAAATAAATCGAAGAGGGAATCTTTGAGATTTGCCCCAAGTGGCAGATCCGAAGATTCCTTTTTCATTGCTCTTTACAATTGGCCGGTTCTTCGGCAAAATGAGTCTGAGACAAGTATGGACAAACGGAGGAATAAAATGCGTTTACGTGGCAGAAAAGGGATTCGGGAAAATCTGGAGGAGCAAGTGGATCTTGTTGTTCTGGAACCCAAACAGTACAAGGGGAAATGGTCTGAACTGTTTGGCAACGACCATCCGATCTTTGTTGAATTTGGTATGGGTAAAGGTCAATTTATCAGCCAAATGAGTTATAAATATCCGCAATACAATTTTATCGGTATCGATATGTATGATGAATTGGTGCGCCGGGCTAGTGAGAAGGCCCGTAATGCGTGGAGTGAGGCTGATGTAGAAACCCCGCCCAATGTGAAGCTTGTCCTGGCGAACATTGAACAGATCGAGGAAGTGTTCGAAGTGGCTGAACTGGAACGGATCTATCTGAACTTCAGTGACCCATGGCCAAAAGCCAAGCATGCACGCCGTCGTTTGACTCATCCGCGGTTTTTGAAGAAATACACGGAGCTGCTTAACGCCAAGGGCCAAATTCATTTCAAAACTGATTCGGAGACCTTGTTCGAGTTCTCGCTCAACGCGATTGCCGACTATGGTCTGCAGATGACTAATCTGTCCCTGAATCTTCACCGTGATGGATTGAATGAAGAGCATGTCATGACGGAATACGAGCAGAAATTCATGGGCAAAGGCATGAATATTCACCGCGTGGAAGTCATTGTGGGTGAAGAGGCGCTGCGTGAGTATCACGCAATGCGTCTGGACAAGTACAAAGTACGTGAAGCTTCGGATGATTCCGGAGAAGACCAAGAATAAAATGCATAAGCGGCACATGGAGGAGAGACTCATCACTTCGTGTGCCGCTTTTTTTGATGTTTCTTCTTCAAGATCATTAGAAGATATCGATATCGTTACATTTGCTCGGAACGCAGTCCCTTGCGACGATAATCATTTGGGGTCACCCCATTGAATTTTTTGAACATGCGATAGAAGTAGGAGCTGTTGGTGAACCCCGTTTTCTCTGCAATGTCTGCAACCGAATTCTCGGTCTCAATCAGCAGATGCTGGGCTTTGATGATTCGTGTCTCGTTAATCACATCCGTTAGTCCTTTTAACGTGAGTTGTTTATACAGCCTGCTGATATAGATGGGTGACATGGTGAGTTCCTCAGCAATGGAGGTGAGACAGAGATTGGTGTCGGCATAGTCCCGTTCGATAATGCTGTTAATTCGGCGTAGGAGCTCTTCATGCCTCAGGGTTCGTTTCTCTTCCACTTTCAATCCTAATTCATCAAATAGACGATAGAAATGGGCATGGACTTCACCGAGTTCCTCCGCTTCATGGAGAGGAAGCATTGCAGCGTCCGAGATCGTGTTCAGTGTAAGCTGGTTATTTTTCTTAAGCGTATTGCGTACGTGGTTCAGTGTCATCGTCAGATGGGACAGAGCCAACTGGAATACGGTAAAAGGGTATGCTGCCGTTTCATCCACAATATCGGTATAGATCTGTTTGGCTTCGCATGTTTTGCCTGTCATGAGGCAATCAATAAGCTGTCGCTCTTTACTTGCCGGAAATGCATATTCCTTGGCCTGATACGCCATGATGTCGGTTGTGTACAGCAGGCAGCCCGGACCGCTGAATAATCGGTGCAGGGAAGCCTCCGCTGAGTGGGGGTAGCCGGCGATCGCAGCCTCGAAAGAGTCTTCCTCAGGCCCGACGGTAAACGAAACGGAGCATTTCAGATGCAGCATTACCGCATCCTGCAGCATACGCAGTAGTTCCTCCATATCTTCCTCTGCTTCCTGTGCATTTTGCTGATCCGAATTTTTGTGATTGAAAAGAAGGCTGATCATGTCCCCGCCCATATCGAGGGTTTCCGTGTGGTAGCGAAATTCCGCCGATTCCATGCAAATGTTCATCATCGCATATTTTACCAGCTTGATATCGTCCCGGTAGGTTTCGCAAAAATCGGCAAAGCGATCTATACGCAGCAATACCAGTCTGGACGGACGATGAACCTGGACAGACGAACCATAAAACTTCATGCGCTCTTCCAAAATCCCCCCGGAGACTGTCTCTCGCCCCTGTAAAGCACCGCGCAAAAAATCCTGACGCAAGATGTGCAGACTGCCACGACGCTCGGCTTCCATAACTCGCATTCGAACAATGACTTTATCAATGGGATGATATAACTTCCGAGAAACCAGGTAAGAGAGCAGCAGTCCCGCAATAAGCAAGCCCAGACAAAACAGGACGGTGTGCGTGCGCATGCTGCGAATATCAGCAGTGATCAGATGATCAGGTGTAATTCGTACATAACGCCATCCCAAATTATCAGGTGTGGTATAGGTGATAAGTGATTTTTCCCCGTCAACGTCAGCGGTAAAGTAGGCAGATTGCTCCGTATTTTGCAGAATGGGATGCATGAAGGCTTCCTTGGATAGATCCTGCATGATCGTGCGATCTCCAAAATCGGACAGCAGCTGTCCGTTTTCGTTGATAATAAATGTTTTACCCGGCTGATCCACTGCATTAATGTTGGGACTTAACCAATCGTCCTTGATATTGACTACGACTGCGTAGTTTAATTCGGCATTATCATTGATGGTGTCATAGCAGAGATAGGTGTAACTATTCACTTCAACTTCTTCTGTGGAACCAACCTGGTAAGTACGCGGAATCGGAACAAAGGGTTTGTATTCATGAAATCGCTGGAGGATATCCTTAATGCCTTGATCGTCTAATTCGGCTAGGGATTGCTGACCATTACGTGTTTCTGAGCTGATAAAGAATTCGTTGCTTTTGGAGTTATATACATAGATGGATTCGATAAAGGGAAGGGACATGCGGTAGTTATCGAGCTGCTCCATGGCTGGAGTGACTTCATAAATGCTTGGTTTAGAGTAAAGGAGAAGTGCAGAGATGCTGTAGTCCTGATAAATCTGATAAGACAAGGATTTGGCCGTTTCGGTCATTTTGGATACTTCCCGGCTGGTCTGTGTGAGACTGTTCATATCGGTGCGATAGACCTGGCGGAGAGCGATGCGATTGTAGTTGACGTAGAGAATGGCAGAAGCGACGAGCAGGGTAGCAACGGTACTGACAATGATGCCAATCAGTATCCGAGAAAATACGTTTTGACTGTCATCCGAACGTTTGCGCATCAATCAGTTCCCCCTGAACATCTGCATTTTGGGTGAAAAAACTTCATTTCACAGCGTTACGCTCTGTTTCACAGCAGGCCGCTTTGCATGAGGATAGGCATTCAAATTATATATCATGTATGCGTTTACATCAATATTGTACAAGGTGTAAAAGGTTGTTTCAGTACATATCGTTCAACTTTCGCTGAATTGTTCACGATGCCCAGGTTATGCACGATATCAACATTTGTGAACGTACTGGAGTTCTTTTCAGTGTTGGTTCACATTGTTCATATCCGGTTTGGCAATATCGTTCATTTTCCGGCGGGAAGCTTCAGTATCCGGGAGCGGAAAGGGCGTCTACACTAAAAACAGAGCTCCACGGCGCAACCGCGCTGCAAGAAATCCGGGAGGGATCGAGCCATGCTCAAAGAATTGAACAAAAACAAAATCATGTTTCTGATGCTGCTGCCTACACTAATCTTTTTTCTCATTAACTCGTATTTTCCGATGGTGGGTATCTACTATGCGTTTACCCGGTACGACTTTGAAGGCGGACTATTCGGCAGTCCATTCGTAGGGCTGGAAAACTTCAAGTTTCTCTGGCAGTCCGGCATGCTGCTGAAGCTTACGACCAATACGGTGGGTTATAACCTGGCTTTTATTATACTGGGAAACGGACTCGCCATTTTCTGTGCCATTATGTTAAGTGAAGTCCGTGGCAAGCTCTTTAAGAAAATTACGCAATCCGTGATGTTCTTACCGTATTTCATCTCATTTGTACTACTAAGTGTAATCGCTTACAACATGTTCAACTATGAATCCGGTTTTGTGAACACAGTACTCAAACGCTTTGAAGCCGGCCCGATTGATATTTATAACACGCCCTGGATATGGGTGTTCCTGATCATTATCTTTTACCTATGGAAGAATCTTGGCTACAGTATGGTAATCTATCTGGCGGCCATTACCGGGATCAGTGACGAGTATTATGAGGCTGCCCGCATGGATGGAGCGAATATTTTTCAGCGTATCTGGTATATCACCGTTCCCATGCTGAAACCGACCTTTGTCATTCTGCTACTGTTCTCTCTGGGGAGCATTATGAAGGGACAATTTGATCTCTTTTATCAGCTTATCGGGAATAACGGTGTGCTGTATAACGCCACAGACATCATTGATACGTACGTGTATCGCTCCCTGAAAGTGACCTTTGATATCGGGATGGCTACCGCAGCAGGCTTGTACCAGTCTCTATTCGGCTTCATTCTAATCATGACCGTGAATTACATCATCCGAAAAGTGAATGAGGATTACGCCTTGTTCTAAACCGCCTACCGGGCAGAAGGGAGAACCATCATGCATACTACCCGTGCCAGAGATTCAGAATTTACCTTGCTGTTTCAGATCATCGCCTATGGCGTCATTCTGATTTTGTCCATCATGTGTCTGCTGCCTTTTCTTCTAATCCTATCTGGCTCGTTCAGCAGCAATGAATCGATTGTAAGAGATGGATATCATCTCTTTCCAACAGACTTTTCCCTGGAAGGCTATCAAATGGTGTTCAAATTCCCTACTCAAGTGCTGAAAGCATACGGAGTGACTGTCTTTACAACCGTTGTAGGGACTGCGCTCGGACTGTTCCTCATTACGATGGCGGGCTTCGTACTGCAGCGCAAAGATTTTAAATACCGCAATACCTTCTCTTTCTTCATTTACTTCACTACGCTATTTGGCGGTGGGTTGGTGCCTTGGTACATTATGCTGGCAAATTACTTCAATCTGACGGATACGTACACCGTACTGATTTTCCCTGGATTGATGACACCATTTCTCATCATTTTGATGAAAAACTTTATCCGCTCTGCTGTTCCGGATGAACTGGTTGAATCCGCCAAAATGGATGGCGCGAATGATTTCCGCATTTACTTCAGCATTGTATTGAAACTGGCGATGCCCGGGATCGCAACCGTAGGTTTGTTTTTAGCCCTCGGATACTGGAATGATTGGTTTACTTCGTCTCTGTTCATTAACAACCCGGATATGTATCAGCTGCAGTTTTACCTGTATAACACGATGAATACGATTACTTTCATTGATCAGATGGCTATCGGCACGGGAATTACGCTCAGCCAGGATGTGCCTACGGAATCAACCAAGATGGCCATGGCGATTGTGGTGACGGGCCCCATTCTGTTCCTATACCCGTTTGTACAGCGCTATTTTGTCAAAGGTCTTACGATTGGTGCGGTAAAAGGTTAGAACGTGAAGAAGCTCGGGGCGACAGCCAGTTATTCGTTTACTTCTGCTCGCGTCTGGCAGTTTACGCTAACATATAAGGTTTCCTACAAAAGGGAGGATGCATATGCGCAACAAAATAATTCGTCACCTGTCTCTGGTGCTGGCCCTGATGATGTTGGCCGGGGTATTAGCCGCGTGTAATAACGGATCTGGGGGATCGGTGCAAGGGAGCAAGGAGGGCGCTTCATCGACAGACAAAGGCGAGAAGGTGACCCTGCAGTTTTACATGCTTGGGGACGCGCCCAAAGACTTGCCTGTTATTGAATCCGAGATTAACAAACTTGCTGAGGCTGATCTGAACGTCAACGTAAAATTCAACTACACTTCCTGGACGGATTGGGATCAGAAATATAAGCTGCTTCTGTCTTCTGGCCAGCCGATTGACCTGATTTTCACTGCGGACTGGACATTCTATCAATCGTATGCCAAAAAAGGAGCATTCCTGCCGCTCGACGAGCTGCTGCCGAAGGCTGCACCAACATTGAAATCCCACGTACCTGATGATATGTGGAACGCTGTTAAAATCAATGAAAAAATCTATACTGTGCCTTCGACCTGGATCGAGTATGTCACAGAAGGAATTGCTTACCGTGAGGACCTGCGTGAAAAGTATAATTTGCCCAAACCAGAATCCCTAGAGACGCTCGAAGCTTATCTTGAAGGGATCAAAGCCAATGAACCGAACATGATTCCGATCGCGGACAACAATTCCAATCACACTCATGGCATCCGTCAGTTAACCTCCAAATTGGTGAATACGGCTGGTCAGCTCCCTTACGGGCTTGATATTATGTACGATTCGCCGTCAACCATCACGTCCTATTGGGGATCAGCCCAGCACCTGGAGGATCTGAAAACGTACAAACGTTGGATGGATAAAGGGTTTTTCCCGAAAAACGTGCTGAACGTAAAGGACACATCGAATTCACTGCTGCAAAATGGCAAGGCGGCTGTTGTGCTATCAGGCGAGAACCCGAACAAGTTTAATGCGGATGTGATCAAAGTCCAATCTACACATCCCGAATGGAAGCTGGGATACTTCGCTTATCCGAATGCCAAAGGTTTTGCACAGCCGGTTCATCCGATTCACAATGGATTCGCCATACCGCGAAGCAGCAAAAATCCGGAAAAGGCACTCGCTTTTTATGAGAAGCTGGTAACAGACAAACGTTACAACTGGCTTACGGAATACGGTGTAGAAGGCAAGAACTTTGAAGTTCAGGATGGCTACTACAAAATGGTGGGCGATGCTCAGACCAATGGATTCCCGCGTGAGGGCATGAATGGCTGGGCCTGGCGGAATCCGGACTTTATGCTCTATGATAAAACGTTCGACGACGTACTCGCCATGTTCGAGGAGCTGGACAAAATCAAGAAGCCGGATATCTTTACCGGATTTGCGGAGGATTGGACACCGTTTCAGGCGGAGAAGGCTGCGCTTGAGCAAGTGGAGAAACAGTATCTGTACCCACTGAACGTTGGTTTGGTTGCAGACGTTGAAGCAGGCTTGAATACATTTATGGAAAAAGCTAAGCAGGCAGGGCTAGATAAAATACAAGCTGAGTATACCAAACAATGGCAGGAATATTTGAAATCGGCGGGCATTCAGTAGTTTGTATTTATTTCGTTTTATAATAGATAAGAAAAAAGGTACCTTCAGATTGAAGGCACCTTTTTTCTATGCATAAGTGTATGCGGCTTGTTTATCGAACTTTTGATCATAATCTGGCCTGATCAGCCTGGAACGGCCGCAGGTCCAGAAGATCAATGATGCTTTGTGCACTTTCCATCGGACGATATTTGGCGATCTGTGCCAAATGACGTTTGCGTTTGCGGACGATGTCGGGATATTTATGTAACAATTTATTCATCCATTTAACCACGACATCAAGCGAAGTGATCGGTTCGCCCAGTCCTCTAGCGGTAAAATATTGAACGTTCTCTTCCTCCTGACCCGGAATGGGATTATGGAACAACATCGGAATACCTTTGGCGAGTCCTTCCGTGCATGTCATTCCACCAGGCTTGGTTATCAGCAGATCGGAAACTTCCATTAGCTTATCCACTTCTTTGGTGTATCCGATAATGTGAATATTTTCTTTCCGGTACTCTGGGTTCTGTTCCATGCTGATCCGGATTTTGTCATTGCGTCCGAGACAGAAGATGATCTGAATGTCGTTATGCCAGCGAGTCAGAAGCTTATTGACCACTTCATCGCTGAGCATTCCCCAGCCGCCGCCCATGACAAGAACGGTGGGCATATCTTTCAGATTAAACTTGGCGCGAATCTCATCCCGGCCAGGATGCTCCCAAAAGTTGGGGTGTACCGGAATGCCGGTAACTCGTATTTTGTCCACGGAAACTCCGCGCAGGATCAATTTGGACTTGACCTCTTCTGTAGATACCAGATACAAGTCCACTTCGGGACTGATCCAAGTGCCATGCGCATCGTAATCGGTAATGACCGTGCAGAGTGGCACTTGTACACCGAGGCGCTTTAATCTGGATATGACGGCACTTGGGATGGGGTGCGTACATACAATGGCATTTGGACGAAGCTGACGTACGACACTACGTGTATGTGTGTAAAACAGCTTGTGCAATGCGAGTGTAGTCAATCGGTTCAAAGACTTTTTATATTGATGCCTGTATACGTATCCGACAAGTTTGGGCTGGTTGGTTACCGTTTTTTTGTATGCCGTGATAATAAGTGGTGCGACCCTGGGGTTAAGGAAACTACCCAGTTCGAGCACTTTGGTCTGTACTTCCGGAGAGAGCTTTCTCAAACTGCTGGACAGTGCATAAGCGGCTTGTGTATGACCGGCTCCAAAGCCTTCGGAAAGTAGTAATACTCGTTTTTTCTCCACGCTTGCTTCACCTGTTCCTGCTAGGTTTTCCTTAGTCTAACATATCTGCTTTAGGACCATAATGCAACTGTCGCAAGTGCGACTAAAGTACCGATTGTGGCACCTGCAAGCACATCCGAAGGATAGTGCAAACCCAAGTAAATTCGAGAGAATCCGACAATCAGTGCAACCGGCAGCAGCGTCACCAGCAAAATAGGTTCCATAGTCATAAACGGAACGGTTACCGAGAAGACAGCGGTTGTATGCCCAGAAGGAAATGAGTGGTCCGTCAGGGGATTGCGGAATGTGATCGTTTCCGGCATGGCCAGATATGGCCGAATGCGAGGATACAACCGTTTCGCGATTGCTACGGGAATATGGCTCACAGCCAGAGCGATACATGCCTGTAGGCCTGTCGTATTCCAAGGGGCTGGAGCGAGCAGCCATATCAATAAGGATACGGCAATAGAAAATGTTGCTCCGCCCAGATGGGTGAGATAGTACAGCCAAAAATTCATAAATCGATTATGAAGTCGACCATTAATCCACATAAACACATTGCGATCGTACGCTTGAAACTTAACGAATAAACGGCTCATATTGGCCTCCTGCCAGTCAGGCCGCCCGAATTGGCGGCAGTATTTCCGGTATGTTTCCTGTGTCCGGTGTTGTCCTGATTACTATATAACCGTTTTTCGTGAAGTTCAGGTTATTTCAGGTATATGTTTATCATATTTTTAAATGTTGTCCTTTTCAAGAAGAAGACATGTGAACAACGTAAAATTCATGTTAAAGAGTGGTTAATCATCCAACTTAACTTTTTGACTCGGACGAGCTAAAAAAGATACAATGATTCAACATGGCTGAAATGAGGTTAAAAAAATGTGAGTTTTGTATTGAACTTTTTGGTGTTCGTTTGCGTTATTTTTTGTATAGCCTCTGGTTGGACAGTACTGGGTAATGAAAAAAGCAGGGACTTTAGAAATAAAAATCAAGCAAACGGCTGAAAATAAGATATAACAGGCATGAATGCGAGGGCGCAGTATCACGAACTGCCAATTCAGCGTTTAATGTTCACATTTCTGCTTTAGGAAGTGAAATTGCGGTTTTGACAAATAGCTGAAAAGCATCCAAAATCGATAAAGCAGCCAAATTGGAAGCAACCATGCTTGAAATACTTGCGTAGTAAACAAAAGACCAGGGTCATATTCTGCACATTACAAAAAAACAAAGATGCAGAATCAGGTAGAGAAACGCTAAAGTAAACAGGGTTTGAAAAAAAGGGGGTAACAGAGAACGATGTTGGACGCTATATTCGTCACGATGCAGGTCATTCTGGCACTGCTAGCCGTGTACCAATTCACGTTTTCGCTGTTCGGTCTGTATAAGAAAAAGAAGAAGAAACATTATCCTGCCACAAAATCTTTCGCTGTACTCGTGGCAGCACACAATGAAGAGCAGGTCATCGGAGCGTTGATGGAGAACCTGAAACAACTCGATTATCCGGAAGATCTGTACGATGTGTTCGTTATCTGTGATAACTGTACGGATGGTACAGCTCAAATCGTCAGAGATCATGGCTTGAATGCATGTGTGCGTACAAATGCCGATCTCAGAGGTAAAGGTTACGCCATTGAGTGGATGCTCAAATATCTGTGGAAATTGCCGCGTCAGTATGACGCCGTTGTTATGTTTGATGCTGACAACCTGGTTGATCGCAATTTCTTGCTTGAGATGAATAACGACTTGTGTAACGGTTCGCGTGTTATTCAAGGATATATCGATACGAAAAATCCGGAAGATTCCTGGATTACTGCAGCATACGGCGTATCGTACTGGTACATTAACCGTTTGTGGCAGTTGTCGCGTCATAACCTGAACATGGCCAACTTCCTTGGCGGTACAGGAATGTGCTTTGAAACGAATTTGCTGAAGGAAATCGGCTGGGGTGCGACTAGCCTGGTCGAGGACTTGGAGTTTACAATGCGTAGTGTGCAGCGTAACGTGTATCCCGTGTTTAACTATGATGCAAAAGTATTTGATGAGAAGCCTTTGACATTCAAAGCTTCAGCAAGACAACGTCTGCGCTGGATGCAAGGTCACTTTACGGTAGCGCGGAGATATTTCTTCCCGCTGTTGTGGCAAAGTATCAAGGAAAGAAGCCTGGTCAAGTTCGACCTAGCCGTATATGGTGCCAACGTATACGTTGTATTACTGACATTCCTGATGACAGCAGTTATGTGGGTGGATACAGCCGTATTCAGCGGACCGCATATTGCCAACATCTACGGATACTTCCCATTATGGGTAGGCTTCGTGGCCATTGGTTTGAACATTCTGACATTCCTCTTGTCGATGGCACTGGAGAAGGTCACTTTTGCGAAAGTTTATTTGTATCTGATTGTATTCCCGATCTATCTGCTATCGTGGTATCCGATTACGTTCTACGCGTTCTTCACGCAGAACAACAAACAATGGAGCCATACCCAGCATACACGTGTTGTACGTTTGGATGAGGTGCAGAGCAAGCAAGGGTAAGAGTGTTTCTGGCTAAGCACACCATGTATATAGTGAAAATGTTTCAAAGGTGTTGACTATAGCCGAACATGATGTTATAGTATTCAAGTGCGTTAAATGAATAGCAATGGAATCACAAGCAGAAGTCCGACTTCTCACCTGACCAACATTGATGTTGGCTGGTCAACGATCCCAATAATTTATGAAGTGTATACTCATGAAGAATTGTGTTGATTACAGGGATGTCGGTAGCTTGACCGGCATCCCTTTTATTTTTGTTTAACAGTATTCAAAATGACCTGGAGGTGGACGGTTATTAGTAAAGATCACATGATTAATGATGAGATTCGGGCGAAGGAAGTGCGCCTTGTCGGAGCTGAAGGAGAACAAATTGGGATCAAGCCCATTCGGGAAGCACTGCAAATGGCGATTGATCTGAACTTGGATCTGGTCAATGTGGCACCACAGGCTAAACCGCCGGTATGCCGCATCATGGACTATGGCAAGTTCCGCTATGAGCAACAAAAGAAAGACAAAGAAGCCCGTAAGAACCAGAAAATTGTTGACATTAAAGAAGTATGGTTCCGTTCCAATATTGAGGAGCACGATTATCAAACGAAGCTTCGTAATGTAGTTAAGTTTTTGAAAGAAGGCGACAAGGTTAAGTGTTCTGTTCGTTATCGCGGACGTGAAATTGCCCATGCCGCCATTGGTCAACGGATTCTGGAGCGCGTTAAGGTGGAAGTGGCAGAACTGTGCACCATCGAGCGCCAACCAAAATTGGAAGGCCGCAGTATGATCATGATTCTGGCTCCTAAAGCCTGATAACATTGGAGGAGGAAACACAAAATGCCTAAAATGAAAACACACAGCAGTTTGAAAGGACGCTTCAAAATTACCGGTTCCGGTAAAGTCCTTCGTTACAAAGCACACAAAAACCACTTGCTTTCCCACAAATCAAAACGTGCTAAGCGCGTTCTGAACGGCAACCCAGTAATGGCAGCCGGGGACGTAAGACGTTTGAAACAAGGTTTGGCTAACTTGAAATAGTACATCCGTATGGGGGATCGGCTTAGGCCATACACATACCACGGATACATTTAATATTTATTTGGGAGGTTCTTTAATATGGCAAGAGTAAAAGGCGGTTTTGTAGTACGTCGTCGTCATAAAAAGGTTTTGAAACTGGCAAGAGGTTATTTCGGTTCCAAACACCGCATTTTTAAAACAGCTAACGAGCAAGTAATGAAATCCCTGGTTTACGCATACCGTGACCGTCGCAACACTAAACGTAACTTCCGCAGACTGTGGATCGTTCGTATTAATGCAGCAGCACGTCAAAACGGTTTGTCTTACAACAAACTGATCCATGGATTGAAACTTGCTGGAGTGGACATGAACCGCAAAATGTTGGCTGATCTGGCCGTTAACGACATCAATGCGTTCAACTCTTTGGCTACTGTAGCTAAAGGCAAAATCAACGCTTAAATTGTAACATGCAAGCCGCCGTACCTTATGGCGGCTTTTTTTACGCCAGAAAGTGTGGACGAATACACCGGGGTCCGGGAGGACAAACTTAGATTGGATGCGGTTGACAGCTATCAGGCCTCTGGCAGATACATAAAAACCGAACGTTCATATAATGCAAATGAAATCTAGGAGTTACTGGCTAAAGGTGATAATGATGGTATATTTTTGTTATGTAACATCACATCGTTGTAACGTTAGCGTGTTAAACTGCTAAAATTTTAAGCGTTTTCAACAATAAAAGTCTAAAAATATGTGATTTTTAGTCATGAAACATCTGGATTTTAACACTGGTTGAATGTATAATCACCTCTAGTAGGCTAGTCCTAAACTTTTCTCTCCTAGTCATAATGTTCGGTTTTTCGGCAGATGATCCGGTAAAGTTATGGTGTGAATGTACTCTTTATGTCGAAGAAACCATACATTCCGCTTAAAAGTCATATCAGACATCTGTTCATCGTCCAATATCGACCCGGGTAGGAATTAGGTATATATCATTAAGGGGGAACAAGAGAAATGAAAAAGATGCTCAGCTTGTCTTTGGTCATGTTGCTGGCAGTATCGGTAATGCTCGCAGGTTGCGGAAGCAAACCGAAGGAAGAAACAAATGCCGGTGGAACAACAGGTGGCGAATCCACTGAAGCAAAATCCGATTTGCAGATCGGTATGGTTACTGACGTAGGTGGCGTTAACGACAAATCCTTTAACCAATCCGCTTGGGAAGCCCTGCAAGCAACTGAAACTGAAACAGGTACGGCAGTTAAATACCTGCAAAGTAAATCCGATGAAGAGTACATTCCTAACCTGAACGAATTCGTTAAAGGTGGATATGACCTGACTTGGGGTATCGGTTTCCAATTGGCTGACGCAATCAAAACGGTTGCTGACCAAAACCCTGAATCCAAACTGGCGATCATCGACAGTGTTGTAGATTCTCCTAACGTTAAATCCGTTACATTTGCTGAAGAGCAAGGTTCCTTCCTGGTTGGCGTTGTTGCCGGTCTGACTACAAAAACGAACAAAATCGGTTTTGTTGGCGGTATGGACAGCCCACTGATCAAGAAATTTGAAGTTGGTTTCAGAGAAGGGGTTAAAGCAGTTAACCCTGATGCTGAATTGATCTCCAACTATACAGGCGCATTTGACAAACCAGACCTTGGTAAAGCAGCTGCAGCTACAATCTACAACCAAGGCGCGGACATCATTTTCCACTCTTCCGGTGCTACAGGTAACGGTGTGTTCAACGAAGCAATTGCCCGCAAAAAACAAGGACAAGATGTTTGGGTAATCGGTGTGGATAAAGACCAATCTCTGGAGTTCGGTGATGATGTTACACTGACTTCCATGATCAAAAAAGTTGACGAAGCAGTTAAGAAAGTAAACCAAGAAGTTATCGATGGCACATTTGCTGGCGGTTCCGAAAACCTGACTTTGAAAGAGAACGGTGTAGGTATTGCTGATACTTCTACAAAAAATGTTTCTGCTGACATCCTTGCTAAAGTTGACGAATACAAAGAAAAAATCATCAGCGGCGAAATCAAAGTACCTACAGAGTAATTGCTTCGCCCGCGAATTGAATAATCACGAGGCCGGTCTTGACCGGCCTTATGATTGTCAGGACAGGAAAATTTGCTCAAGCCATCATAACATTTGTACCTAGTTAACAAGATGCTGCTGGAAACCTTCCAAATACAGAATCAATTGTTTTAGTAATATGCTCCGGAAGGAGCTTTTCTTAAGATTATGGAATGTATACATTTCAGCTGTGCTGGATGGATTCGATAATCTCAAGAGAAGGAAAGTGACCGCAGCAAAAGCGGTTTTTTCCCTTGAACATACGTCGATAGACGTTTTTCTTACGTTTGCGGAACCACACTATATCAGTTATAAGGGTGATTACATGGGTGCAGCAACCCCCGTCGTTGAGTTAAAACAAATCACGAAGCGTTTTCCAGGCATTGTTGCCAACGACGCTATCAGCCTTCAGCTTCGTAAAGGCGAGATTCATGCTCTACTGGGCGAAAACGGCGCTGGTAAGTCAACGTTGATGAATATTGTATTTGGTCTCTATCAGCCAGATGAAGGTTCCATTGAAGTGAATGGCAAGCCTGTCATGATCGATAGCCCGAACAAAGCAATCGAGCTTGGGATCGGCATGGTGCATCAGCACTTTAAGCTTGTTCAGCCGTTCACGGTAACAGAGAACATTATTTTGGGATCTGAACCAACGAAAGGTCTCAATATTAACTATAAAAAAGCAGCTGCTGAAGTGCAGCGTTTATCCGAGCAATACGGACTCAAAGTAAATCCGCATGCCAAAATCCATGATATTTCAGTTGGTATGCAGCAGCGCGTTGAAATCGTAAAAACATTGTACCGCGGCGCTGATATCCTGATTTTTGATGAACCAACGGCTGTTCTGACTCCTCAGGAGATCAAAGAACTGATGGTCATCATGAAAAAACTCGTGGCAGAAGGCAAATCCATTATCCTGATTACACATAAGTTAAAAGAAATTATGGAGATCTCGGATACGGTCACCATTATTCGTCGCGGGAAAGTCATCGACTCTGTCAAGACATCTGAAACCAATCCCAATGAGCTTGCCGAAAAAATGGTTGGTCGTAATGTCACGTTTAAAGTGGATAAAATACCTGCAACGCCTGGTGCCAATGTCCTTGAAGTTAGCAAACTGACTGCCAAGAACAAAGAGGGAATTTCTGTTCTGAATGAACTGAACTTGAATGTTCGTGCTGGAGAAATTCTGGGTATTGCAGGTGTAGATGGCAATGGACAGAGTGAGTTGATTGAAGCTCTGACGGGATTGCGCAAAGTGGATAGCGGATCGATCCGTTTGCAAGGAAAAGAATTATCCAACCACTCACCGCGTCATATTTCGGAATCGGGAGTAGGCCATATTCCGGAAGACCGACATAAGCACGGATTGGTTTTGGATTTCTCGGTCAGTGAAAATATTGTTCTGGAATCTTACTACAAGTCTCCTTACACTCGCAGAGGATTCCTTAATTTCGATGCGATCAAAAAGCAGGCAAAACGTCTTGTTGAGGCGTTTGACGTGCGGACACCTAGCATTGAAACCAAAGCACGGTCTCTTTCTGGGGGTAACCAGCAAAAGGCGATCATTGCACGGGAAGTCGATAAGAACCCGGAACTGCTTATCGCAGCTCAGCCAACACGTGGCTTGGACGTAGGTGCTATTGAGTTTGTCCAGAAACAGTTGATTGCTCAGCGTGACCAAGGAAAAGCGGTATTGCTGATTTCCTTCGAGCTCGATGAAATTATTAACGTTTCGGACCGTATTGCTGTCATTTATGAGGGCCAAATTGTCGGTGAGGTCCTGCCGGAAGAAACGAATGACAGGGAGCTCGGCTTGATGATGGCGGGCAGCACCCAAAAGAGAGGTACTGTACATGAGTAAAGTATTAAAATGGTTTACCCGTGATTCCTTTATCCTGCCTATCGTTGCAATCCTCATGGGGTTGATTCTGGGCGGTATCGTTATGCTTATTGGAGGATACAACCCAATTGAGGCATATGGCGCATTGTTCAAGAAAGTCTTTGGTGACATGTACAACTTCGGTGAAGCTGTACGTGAGATGACGCCTTTGATCATGACAGGCCTCGCGTTTGCGTTTGCGTCCCGTGCGGGACTGTTTAATATCGGTGGGGAAGGACAATTTCTCGTCGGTATGACTGCAGCCACGTTTGTAGGAGTTAAGTTTGCAGGTCTTCCGATTTATATTCATGCTCCGCTGGCTTTGATTGCTGGTGCAGTATTCGGTGGTCTGTGGGCAGCCATTGCAGGTTACCTGAAGGCCGCTCGCGGTGTGAACGAAGTTATCAGTAGTATCATGCTGAACTGGATCGGTCTGTATTTGGCCAACCTGATTGTACGGCAGTTTTTGCTGCTTCAAGGGGAAAACCGTTCGGTAGATATTAGTGAGTCAGCTTCAATCAGCTTGACTTGGTTGTCTGAACTAATGGGCAACTCCCGTGTTCACATGGGCACATTGATCGCCTTGGTTATGGCTGTTCTCTTTTATATTTATATGTGGAAAACGAAGCAAGGGTATGAAATCCGCGCTGTAGGTCACAACCCGAATGCGGCTGAATATGCAGGTATGCATGTTAATCGCAATATCGTAAAAGCCATGTTTATCAGTGGTATGCTTGCGGGTCTTGGTGGAGCTTTCCAGGTGCTTGGTGTTTTCCAGTATCAGACAGTCATGTCGGGATCTCCAGGAACAGGTTTTGACGGCATTGCCGTTGCCTTGATTGGTTTGAACCATCCGTTTGGTGTGCTCCTGGGGGCGTTGCTGTTCGGTACGCTTACCTATGGATCTGCTGGTATGAGCTTTGCTGCGGATGT
This sequence comes from Paenibacillus sp. 7516, assembly GCF_002272715.1. Lineage (NCBI taxonomy): Bacteria > Bacillati > Bacillota > Bacilli > Caryophanales > Paenibacillaceae > Paenibacillus > Paenibacillus sp. 7516. Next base: position 248,883 of record NZ_NPBI01000009.1, on the reverse strand, counting down.
ACCGCCAGAGATTATTCGGATTGTAATCGGTTCGATTATCTTCTTCATTGCGGCACAAGGCATCGTGCGCTGGATTCTTAAACCGTTCTACTCCAAGCGCAAGAAAGAGAAGGTGTTGTAGATGGACTTGTTGACAATTGGGCAAATTATCAATACGACGCTTGTCTTTGCTACGGCATTGATTTTTGCTTCCCTTGGCGGGATATTCTCTGAAAAATCCGGTGTAACCAACCTGGGACTTGAAGGTTTTATGGTCTTTGGTGCGTTTGCTGCCGGAATTGGGGCTCACTATGCCCAAGAAGCTGGAATGGGTGGTACAACGTCCGCCTGGATGGGTGTTTTGGTTGCCGTAGCATTGGGCGTACTCGTATCTCTTATTCACGCTGTTGCATCGATTACGTTCAAAGCGGACCAGATTATCAGTGGTATCGTCATCAACTTCCTGGCAGCAGGAAGTACTCTGTATTTGGTTAAATTGTTGTTTGAAGGATCAGGGGACTCACCTTTGGTGCAGGGCTTCAGCAAATTTGATGTGCCACTTCTCAAGGATATTCCTTTGCTTGGGGAAGCGTTGTTCAAGAACGTCTACCCGACAACATATCTGGCGATCATTCTTGTATTCCTGACGTATTACATTCTCTTCAAGACGCCATTCGGCCTTCGTTTGCGCTCCGTGGGTGAACACCCCAGCGCGGCTGATACTGTAGGTGTCAAAGTTCGTCGCTATCGTTATGTTGGTGTAATGATCAGTGGTGCACTGGCTGCGATCGGTGGAGCTGCTATCACACTGACAACAACAGGCACGTTCTCGCATAATACGGTTTCTGGTCAAGGATACATTGCGATCGCAGCGATGATTTTTGGTAAATGGAATCCAATCGGAGCATTTGGTGCTGCTGTATTTTTCGGGTTCTCACAAGCAATTCGAAACTATGTACAGCTGTTTGAATGGTCTCAAAGTATTCCCCAGGAAATTATTTATATGCTGCCATACCTGCTCACGATTATTGTTCTTATCGCGGCAGTCGGACGTTCGTCAGCTCCGTCTGCACTCGGTGAACCGTATGATCCGGGGAAAAGGTAGACGTGAGCAATTCATCACACGATATAATGAGTTTTATCAGAGAAAGGGTCCGCTTCGTGCGGGCTCTTTTTTGTTATGCAAATAGCAATTCATACTTTTCCATTGTGTCAGGGTAGAGACCCATATTTTCAATTAGGGACAAAGAAACAGGCGAAGCAAGTGATGGACGAATACACTGTTTTGAATGATCCGAGGAGGAGGGGAAAGTATGAAACAACATGTTACGCGTCGTGAAGCGTTGAAACTCGTGGGCAAAAATATCGTTGCGGTGAAAAAAGACGGCACTCGGGTTACGGGGAAGCTGTTGAAAGTATCCGGCAATAAATTAGTGCTAAAGCGTGTGAATGGCAAAAAAGTGCGCACAAAAGCCATTCTTCCACTGGTTTTGTTTGATTTGCTTGCAATCGCCACATTGCCTTACGCTTACGGCCCGGGACCGGGCTATGGGGGTCCTGGCTATGGAGGTCCTGGGTATGGACCAGGCTACGGACCCGGACCAAAACCCGGCCCCGGATATGGTCCAGGCTATGGTCCGGGACCCGGGTTCGGACCGTACGGACCGCGTCCACCAGGATTTTTCTAGGAGAACCTAAATATTCTTTTCCATTTCGTAACAGCGACTTATCATAATATAACGAACGGTACTATATCCATTTTTCTGATAAAACTGCAGCCCTTTTGTATTGCCTTCGTCGACCATTACTTTGGATCTTTTGCAGCCTCGTGATGCGGCGAAGTTTTCGGCTTTTTTCAGCAAAGTCTGACCGTACCTTTTTCGCTGTTCCTTTGTATCAACTGCCATCATATCGACATATAACAACTCGCCGTGCATAAGAAAATGTATAAATGCTACAGCTTCTTTGTTCGGGTCCGGTGAGACAACAAAGGTCATGCCCCTGTTCATACGCAGGGGTATGTCTTTGCGTATTTTGTTAATTTCATTGGTACTCATATGGGATAGAGGAACAAGTTGCGAGTCAATTAAACTCATGATGGCGCCATCATCCAGCCTCGAATTGCGTTGCCGAATCACCATGCTGATCCTCCTTTCAAGACTAGTCGTGCTGCTCGTATATCCTATGCCTGGAGCAAGATAAAAGGTGACTGAATGAAGTGAAGGGAATAGGGTAACGTTAAGTAGCGTAGTAGCGAGATAAAGGGCGTTTAAAAAAATTATCCAAATCAGGTATTGACTTATCGGTTGGAGGAATCATATAATGTTCCTAACATTTAACGAGAATATTTAATCGGCTATGAAGAGGACGAAGTTTTAAGGGCTCTTTTGCTCAGAGAGTGGCTGGATCTGCTGAAACCACCACCATAATCCCTTATATACGAGCTCACCTCGGAGCTGTTTTCCTGAAAAGCATTGGATGTCACTCCACTCGCGTATTAGGGAAAATCGTATGTCTGCGTTACAGACAACAGGTATGGAAGACGGCTATGTCCGTTTGACCTATCGTTTTTTGTACCTGGTAAGGTCCGTTATTGCGAAATTTCGGACAAAGTTGGGTGGTACCACGGAAGCAACAACCTTTCGTCCCTCGCAAGCATTAACTTGTTTGCAGGGATGAAAGGTTTTTTTTGTAACTTTAAATGTCAGAATGATGTAAATTCCGAGAGGAGGATGACTGATGGGAGCTCAAATTCCAGAAGTACGATCAACAGATGAATTACGTGAAAAATGGATGAAGCCGGAGGTCATTAGCGGTTCTGAGATTCTGCTAAGAAGCTTGTTGCTGGAAGGTGTCGAGTGCGTATTCGGTTATCCGGGCGGAGCGGTGTTGTACATTTACGACGCGATGTACGGTTTCGAGGACTTCAAGCATGTACTGACTCGGCATGAACAAGGCGCGATTCACGCAGCAGACGGATATGCACGTGCAAGCGGCAAAGTTGGAGTTTGTATCGCAACCTCCGGTCCGGGAGCAACGAATCTTGTAACCGGAATTGCAACGGCATATATGGATTCCGTACCGCTCGTTGTCATTACGGGGAACGTCATTTCCAGCCTGATTGGTTCGGATGCTTTCCAGGAAGCGGATATCACCGGTATTACAATGCCAATTACCAAACACAGCTATCTGGTAAAAGACGTTAAAGATCTCCCGCGTGTCATTCATGAGGCATTCCATATTGCCAATACAGGACGTAAAGGTCCGGTGTTAATCGACATTCCGAAGGATGTTTCTGCCAACAAAACATTGTTTGAGCCAATTACTGAACCAGTGACACTGAGAGGATATAACCCTCGGACGGTGCCAAACAAACTTCAAGTTGATCGTCTGGCTCAGGCCATTCAGGAAGCAGAGCGTCCGATGATCCTTGCAGGTGGCGGAGTCGTTTACTCCGGTGGACACGAAGCACTGTTCGAATTTGTTGAAAAAACAGGCATTCCAATTACAACGACACTTCTTGGACTTGGTGCTTTCCCAAGCGGACATGAACTTTGGACCGGAATGCCGGGTATGCACGGAACATACACGTCCAACCAGGCGATTCAACAAGCGGATCTGCTGATCAACATCGGAGCTCGCTTTGATGACCGGGTTACTGGTAAACTGGACGGTTTTGCACCACATGCCAAAATCGTGCACATCGATATCGATCCAGCTGAAATTGGCAAAAACATTGCGACGGATATCCCGATCGTTGGGGATGTGAAGACGGTACTTGAAATAGCCAACAAGGAAGTGCAGCGTGCCGAGCGTGCGGATGCCTGGAGAGACCAGATCAAGCAATGGAAGCAAGAGAAACCTTACAGCTACACGGATTCCGAAGACGAGTTGAAACCACAATGGGTAGTTGAGTTGTTGAATGATACAACCAAAGGTGAGGCGATCGTGACTACTGACGTTGGTCAGCATCAGATGTGGGCGGCGCAGTATTACAAGTTCAATCAACCTCGCTCATGGGTAACCTCCGGTGGACTCGGAACAATGGGCTTTGGATTCCCTTCGGCAATCGGTGCACAGATGGCGAACCCGGACAGACTGGTCATTTCCATTAATGGCGATGGCGGAATGCAGATGTGTTCACAAGAACTGGCAATCTGCGCGATCAATAATATCCCAGTCAAAATTGTCATCATCAACAACCAGGTGCTTGGAATGGTTCGCCAGTGGCAGGAAATCATTTACGAGAACCGTTACAGTCATATCGATCTGGCAGGAAGCCCGGATTTTGTAAAACTGGCTGAGGCATATGGTGTAAAAGGACTTCGTGCCACGAACAAGGAAGAAGCTGAACGGGCATGGCAGGAAGCACTGGATACACCTGGACCGGTCGTTGTAGAATTTGTTGTTCGCAAAGAAGAAAATGTATATCCAATGGTTCCGCAAGGAGCAACAATTGATCAAATGCTGATGGGGGATGCTGAGGAATGATTAGACATACGATTTCGATTTTGGTCAACGATCAGCCTGGCGTCCTGCAGCGGGTATCGGGGTTGTTCGGTCGACGTGGATTCAACATTGAGAGCATTACGGTAGGTCAGTCGGAAGAAGCGGGCTTGTCCCGTATGGTCATTGTCACGATTGGTGACGACAAAACGCTGGAGCAGATTGAGAAACAGCTCTATAAAATTATTGACGTAATTAAAGTGGTGGATTTCAGCCTCAAGCCGATGGTTGCCCGTGAACTCGCTTTGATTAAAGTAAAAGCAGAACCTTCCGAACGCCCTGAAATCATGGGAGTGGTTGAAACGTTCCGTGCGTCGGTTGTGGATATTGGTCCAAGTAGTCTGATGGTTCAGGTTGTTGGAGATACCGACAAAATCGACGCCATGATCGAGCTGCTTAAGCCGTATGGCATTCGCGAACTCTCGCGGACTGGAGTAACTGCACTGGTACGTGGAAACGTATAATTGCCAATAGATCTAAATCTATGGTCTAATATGCATATCGGGTAAGCAACGAAGGATACGAGAAGAAGCAGTACAACAGACTGCAGGTGATCCTTGAATAACATCGTGATCCTGCATCTGCTGCAATTCGACATTTTAGTGATGTAACGCTTGAATAGAGAGCTACACACCCGCATTAAAGGGCGGGTGTCTGAACGGATCGGATCAGACCAGAGTTGCTGGAACAGCCAGCATGCCGGTCCATTGAGACACCCGCTCATTAATGAAGGGTTCTTTACAATACAAAGGAGGACTTATAAACATGCCAGTAACTACTTATTATGAACAGGATGCAGAGCTTAGCGTATTGAAAGGAAAAACGATTGCCGTAATTGGTTACGGTAGCCAGGGCCACGCCCAAGCACAAAACTTGCGTGATAGCGGTTTGAATGTAGTCATCGGACTTCGTGAAGGTAAATCGTTTGACACTGCAAAAAATGACGGATTTGAAGTATTGTCCCCGGCTGAAGCAACTAGCCGTGCAGATGTGGTTCAAATCTTGCTCCCTGACGAAACGCAAGCTTCTGTATACAAAAACGAAATCGAACCTAACCTGAAAAAAGGCGCAGCATTGCTCTTCTCCCACGGTTTCAACGTTCATTTCGGTCAAATCGTTGCTCCAAAAGACAGCGATGTTCTGCTGGTAGCTCCTAAGTCCCCTGGCCATATGGTACGTCGTACCTACGTGGAAGGATTCGGTGTACCGGGCCTGATCGCGATCGAGCAAGATGCAACAGGTAAAGCAAAAGACATCGGGCTTGCATATGCAAAAGGTATTGGCTGCACACGTGCAGGCGTTATCGAAACATCCTTCCGCGAAGAAACAGAAACAGACCTGTTCGGTGAGCAAGCTGTTCTGTGTGGCGGTGTAAGTGCCCTGGTAAAAGCTGGTTTCGAGACGTTGACAGAAGCTGGTTATGCTCCTGAAATGGCGTACTTCGAGTGTCTGCACGAATTGAAACTGATCGTTGACCTGATGTATGAAGGCGGACTTGCAAGCATGCGCGATTCCATCAGTAACACAGCCGAGTACGGTGACTATGTAACTGGACCTCGCGTTGTAACTGAAGATACGAAGAAAGCGATGAAAGAAGTCCTTTCCGATATCCAACAAGGTAAATTCGCACGTGACTTCATCCTGGAAAACCAATCCGGTCGTGCGTTCCTGACAGCAACTCGTCGCAACGAAGCTGAACACCCAATCGAAGTGGTTGGCGGACAATTGCGTGAGATGATGCACTGGATCAAGAAGTAAGAATCTGCACTTAGAGGTTGTTCAAAAAGTCCTCAATTGATCACGAAGTAGCCCACGAAGCGAACTCGACATCGAATCTTGCGTTCACCTTCGGAGTCCGGTGCTCATGTAGGTTTGCCTACACTCCGCTCCTCCTCCTTCAGGTTCTCGTAACCTTCTCGATGCTGAATCGTTGACTTTTTGAACATGCACTTATAAGATAAGCAATTTTACAGCTTTAACCGGAAATAGCGGCCGTGCTTATGCGTGTGCCGCTATTGCTGGTTTAGAGGCAAACATACATTACAGTCTAGGAGGTGCGAGGCGTGCGTAAAATCTATGTATTCGACACAACGCTGCGTGATGGAGAACAATCCCCGGGAGTCAATTTGAACACTCGTGAAAAGGTGGAAATTGCCCATCAGCTCGAGCGGCTTGGGATTGACCGGATGGAAGCCGGTTTTCCGGCAGCATCTCCAGGCGATCTGGCAGCGGTAAATGCAGTAGCGAAAGCGGTTAAAAATATTACGGTTATCGGCTTGTCCCGCTCCAGAGAGCAGGATATTGATGCGGTTAGAGAAGCGCTGAAAGGTGCACAGGACCCGTGCATTCACGTATTTTTGGCAACTTCACCAATTCACCGCCAACATAAATTGCGCATGGACAAAGCGCAGGTGCTGGATACAGCTCGTTCTGCCATTCGTTATGCGAAGAAGTCATTTTCCAAAATTGAGTTCTCACTTGAAGATGCAGGCCGTACCGAATATGATTTCCTGGTTGAAATGGTGAACATGGCCGTAGAGGAAGGCGCTTCGGTAGTTAACATTCCGGATACAGTAGGGTATCTGAGTCCTTATGAGTACGGTAACATTTTCAAGCATCTCAAAGAGAATGTTCATGGTATTGAAAAAGTGCAGCTGAGTGCACATTGTCACAACGACCTGGGTATGGCAACCGCCAATACACTGGCCGCCATTCTGAATGGTGCAGATCAGATCGAAGGTACGATTAACGGAATCGGTGAACGTGCAGGAAATACAGCGATCGAAGAGATTGCCATGGCACTGGAGACACGTCAGGAATTCTTCCAGGCAAAAACTTCTCTGCAGCTTTCGGAAATTGCACGTACCAGCCGGCTCGTTAGCCGTTTGACAGGAATGGTTGTTCCAGGAAACAAAGCCATTGTTGGTGCGAACGCCTTCGCACATGAATCCGGTATTCATCAGGATGGCATGCTGAAAGAAAAAACAACGTACGAGATCATGACGCCAGAGTCAATTGGTCTGAAGGAAAGCAAGCTCGTACTGGGTAAACACTCTGGACGCCACGCGTTCCGTGAGCGCTTGATTGAGCTGGGTTATGAACTGGATGAAGAAGCACTGAATCGTGCTTTTGCCCAATTCAAAGATCTGGCGGACAAGAAAAAAGAAGTTACTGATGAGGATTTGCTTGCGGTGATCGAAGAGAAGCTGCAGGATGCTCCTGAGATTTACAAACTGGAGTCCATCTTCGTGACGTATGGGGATGAATCGACTCCGACAGCCAAAGTCCGTATTGCTACGCTTGACGGTAACACCGTTGAACAGCAAGCGGAAGGTAATGGTTCCGTCGATGCCATTTACAATGCAATTGACAAGGTGAGCGGGGAAGAAGTTACGCTGTCCGATTACTCCATCAAGTCGGTTACACATGGTAAAGATGCACTCGGTGAGGTGCATGTTGTATTGACACAGAACCAGGTTTCCGTTCAGGGACGCGGTGTAAGCACCGATATTTTGGGTGCAAGTGCACGTGCTTATGTGGATGGCCTAAACCAACTGATTGAGAAACGTAAAACATACACCAACCGTGTTAACGTGAATCTGTAAACAGACGCAGCAAGCATCCAATGCACTTGAACTGCACTGCAGTTTGTTGAGAAGCTAAAAAAGTCTGACCCTAGGTATAGATCTAAGGTCAGACTTTTTGCTATAGCTTGAATGATATGTTTATCAATTAGGACGGATCTGGAAAATCGCAATTAGAGCAGATTACCACGCATACGCGTTAGGGGCATGTCCACCCGGACCCGGGAATATCTCATCAAGACGTTTAAGTACCGCTTCATCCAATGTGACTTCAAGACATTTAAGTGCAGTTTCGAACTGCTCCAGCGTACGGGGACCGATGATTGGTGCGGTCACTGCCGGATTGGCTGCAAGCCAAGCCAAAGCAATCGTATCCTGTGGTTCGCCAAGATCGCGGCACAGTGCTGCAAATTCTTCAAGCTGGGTTTTATGATGTTCAATGCGTTCCGCGATGCCGCCGCTGCGTGTGCCTTCCAGCTTCTGAAGTGCATTGCGGCCCAGCAAGCCACCATCAAGTGGGCTCCACGGAATCACGCCGAGGCCCAGCTCTTTGGCTGCAGGCAGAACTTCGAGTTCAGGCAAACGACAGTTAAGACTGTATTTATGCTGCTCGGACACCAAACCAAGGAAATGGCGGTTTTTGGCTTCGCTTTGAGCAATGGCAATCTGCCATGCAGCGAAGTTGCTTGATCCGACATAACCAATTTTGCCTTGATGGACAGCATTTTCGAATGCCCCCCATAGCTCGTCCCATGAAACCGCCGGGTCTACGTGGTGCATTTGATATAGCTCTACATGGTCTGTCTGCAAGCGGCGAAGGGAACCTTCCAGATGACGTCTGATTTTATAGGCAGAGAGACCAGCATCGTTGTTGGGACCATCCGTATCATCATGCATGGAGCCATACACCTTGGTCGCAAGCACCACTTTTTCACGTCTGCCGCCACCCAGGCTGAACCAGCGGCCGATAATTTCCTCGGTAAGGCCGGAATTTTCACCCCAACCATAAATGTTAGCGGTATCAAAAAAGTTAACGCCAGCATCGAGTGCTGCATCCATGATACGGAATGCTTCTTTTTCGTCTGTAGCAGGCCCAAAATTCATGGTGCCAAGACAAATCCGGCTTACTTTAAGACCTGATTTTCCCAAGTACGTGTATTGCATGGTTTGCAATCCCTCCTGAGTTACCTGAATTTGACTTCACGTATTATTTTACTCCAGTCTGACGAGCAGAACAACAGCCCTCCAAACCTCTTATAGGTAAAATCTATTAAAGTCATAGATTGTATATCTTGGTCAAATGACCACTGAATATGATACAAAAGAGAGAGTTAAGTATGACACGTTCGATTGAGAATGAATGAAGGAGTTGGACAACCCATGACAGACGTAAAAAAAATTGCAGTCATCGCAGGTGACGGTATCGGTCCGGAAGTTGTAGCAGAAGCAGAGAGAGTACTTAAACGCACGGAGGAAGTATTCGGTTATCGTTTTGAAACCGAGCACGCACTGTTTGGCGGAATTGCGATCGATGAAAAAGGCACACCTCTTCCAGAAGAAACACTCACCGTATGCAAAAGTGCAGATGCAGTGTTGCTCGGAGCCGTTGGCGGTCCGAAATGGGACAACAACAGCAAGGAACTCCGTCCGGAAACGGGCCTGCTGGGAATTCGCAAAGCGCTCGGATTGTTCTCCAACTTGCGCCCGGCGGTTGTGTTTGACTGCCTGAAGGATGCATCCACATTGAAACCTGAAGTACTGGAAGGCACGGACCTGATGGTGGTTCGGGAGCTGACCGGAGGCATTTACTTTGGTGAAAAATTCAGACGTGAAGGCTCACAGGGGCAAGAAGCTGTGGATACCTGTGTATATAATGTAACTGAAGTGGAGCGAATTGTTCGTCAAGCATTCGAAATTGCTCAAGGACGCCGCAAAAAACTCGCTTCTGTGGATAAAGCCAATGTACTGGAGACATCCAGACTCTGGCGTGAAGTGGTTAACCGGGTAGCTCCGGAATATCCGGATGTTGAAGTGGAGCACGTTCTCGTTGACAACTGTGCGATGCAGCTGCTGCGTCGTCCAGCCAGCTTTGACGTTATCGTAACGGAAAATATGTTCGGAGATATCCTGAGTGATGAAGCAGCAATGCTGACAGGTTCAATTGGCATGCTGGCCTCTGCATCACTGGGCGAAGGGAGCTTCGGTCTGTATGAGCCGGTACACGGTTCGGCACCGGATATCGCTGGTCAAGGATTGGCCAATCCAATTGCTACGATTCTATCTGTTGCACTCATGTTCCGTACAACCTTTGGTTACGCTGAAGGTGCGGATGCCATTGAAGCTGCTGTAGCTGAAGTGCTGAATGCAGGACACCGTACAAGTGATATTGCTGTAGATAAGAGCAAAGCCATCAGTACTACGGAAATGGGCGATCTGATCGTTGCAGCGATCCGTAAACAGGCATAATTCAGACATCATGATCGGGCAGCCCTTAGCTTTCCAATAGGAGAGATCGAGGGCTGTTCCTTTATATTTTGGCACGAAAATTTCTTATTTATAATTATTATAAAAAAATAACGTTTATAATCTTGACTTTGAGAAGTCCGGATGATAACATTTTACTTGTACTTGTTATCAAGTATCAAACCATTTTAATAACAGGAAAAGCGTCCGCGCTTTTCTTGATGATGAGCAATCCATATGGATGCTTACATAATCCCAAAGGAGGAATTTTTAGTTATGGCAGAACGTTTGGTTGGTAGACCAGCACCGGATTTCGCAATGGAAACAGTATCGGGAGACGGACAAGATTTTGGTTCCGTTAAATTGTCCGATTATCGTGGCAAATGGCTCGTATTCTTCTTTTATCCTTTGGACTTCACATTTGTGTGCCCAACTGAAATCACAGCTTTGAGCGATGCTTCCGAGCAATTCAAAGCTTTGGATACTGAAATTCTTGGCGTGAGCGTTGACTCTGTACACAGCCACAAAGCTTGGATCAATACACCTAAAGACAGCAATGGCTTGGGTCAATTGAACTTCCCACTGGCTTCCGATATCACGAAGCAAGTCGCTAAAGATTACGGCGTTCTGATCGAAGAAGAAGGCGTAGCATTGCGCGGTCTGTTCATCATCGATCCAGAAGGCGAATTGAAATACCAAGTGGTTAACCACAACGATGTAGGCCGCAGTGTTGAAGAAACACTTCGCGTGCTGCAAGCACTGCAATCCGGCGGATTGTGTGCAATGAACTGGAAACCAGGCGACAGCAACCTGTAAGCCTGATTTAACTTGAACGTTTGTTGTTCAAGCCCTCATCCCATTCGGGATTGAGGGCTTTTTGCACCCTTTTTCCCAAATATAATTTGGAAGTTGGATTAGGGTGTTTAGACAGGGCAAGAAACGTGTTAATGAAGTATTATAGGAATGAGAGGTTTTTACATCTCCTGAAAGAGGAATTGAAGGCCTTTGAGGCGAATAGGGTATGGAAACCCCGTAAATATTTTCGGGCCATCACCATGATAATATGGTAATGAATGAGATACACTGATACAACAACTTCTTTTTCAGAAAAGCTGCAGGTGCTAGGGAGACCATTTCTAAATATAAGGTCCCGGCACGTATAAGGAGGGTGAACAAAAATGAGTTACTGTTGTGGGGCAAGTATGGTGGGAACAAAGGGCACGCTGAAGCATTACCGCACCCAGGTTCATAATGTTCCCCTGCTGTTTTGTCCGGTATGCCACCGGGTAGAAGTGCATTACAAAGTGGAAAATGAATATGAAATTTTGGCTGAATATGCGCATGGCGACGGAGCCTCCGAGATTGATTTTCAGGATTATGTGACGGAGGATGAGGATGCAATCTTCGAAAATTGCGTCAACCGCGAGAGCGAGGATGCGATGGTCATTGTTCAGCGACAAATTGACATGTCACTTGACCTCCTAAGACTGGCCAAGGAAATGAAGGACGAGAAGTGGGAGAGCGAACTCAAACGCCGATTAGCCGTAATGAGCCAGCGCAGACTTAAAATTCAGCACAATAAAAGCGGACTATAGATTAATTTGAATGCTATGCTATAAATTGTTATGTAATCATTTAGATATGAACGAAGCTGATTCGCGATATTTGCGAAAAGGCTTCGTTTTTGTGTTTTGAAAATCGGGCATTTCGAGGTTTTTCTTAAAATAATTTCCATTCGACACTTTCTCTGATTGACTCTCTTCTATAAACTTGTCTATGATAAAAACAGACTTGTAAAAGAGGCGGAGCAAATAAAATGTTCGTGTTTGGGAATAGGAGAAGGTTTTGAATGGAACAAACATATATTATTTTCCGGATCAATTGTTGGTTACCGGGAATAGACCAGCTAAGGTTCCGGACGTGCCATCCATATTTTCGGCTCAGCCCCCCAACGAAAGGGCACCGGTAATGAAAAATAAATCGGCCCTTCCTGTTTCTGTGATGATATGATGTCCGAATGGCAAGTTTATCATTTACGTGAAAAGGAGGAACCTGTCATGATTAGTGAATTTCAGGATACATTGCCTCACCCAACGAACAGTTTCCCGCCTGTACATCTGGATTACAACAAATATGAAAATGTTCTGGAGCATTTGGATAGCGGTATTATGTTGTTTGACAGCAACGGTGTATTGACGTTTATTAACGTTCAAATGGCAAAATTGTTGGAGCTTCCCCGAAGTCTGTTGAGCGGCTGCACCCTGATGCAAATGCTGCATCATCCACAGATGAGCCGATTCAAGAAAAAGAAAATTTTACGGATCTACCGGGAGACCATCTTCCACCGTAAGCGCTATCATGAACTGATTGATGAGTATGGCAGACACTGGCTGGTCACGGTAACCTACGGAGATCAGATGGATGGAGATTTTTTGTTCAGTGTCAAGGACGTATCGGATTATAAACAAATAGAACAGACTGCTTATCAGAATGACAAGCTGGCCATGCTGGGACGCATTTCAGCATCCATCGCGCATGAAATTCGCAATCCTTTGACAGCGATCCGCGGGTTTATACAGCTGCTGCGCCCACATTTGCTGCAATTAGGGAAAGATGAATACGCCAGGATCATATTGACGGAGATTGACAGGGCGAACGATATTATTTATGAATTCCTGAATTCCTCCAAACCGTCAGCACCGCAGAAGACCATTATGTCGGTGGATTCCTTACTCAAAGAGGTGGTCTTACTAACGGAAAGCGAAGGCTTAATGAAAGGGTGCGAGATTACCCTAGATGAAGCAGACTCGCCGATGAACGTCTCCATTGATGTTAAACAGATTAAGCAGGTTATTCTGAATATGGTGAAAAATGCAATGGATGCCATCGAGGGTGTAGGCGAGGAGCATACAGGTCTCATACGAATCTCCACAGAAACCGAGAACAAATATGTGCAGATTTCCATTACGGATAACGGTCAGGGGATGGACCACAACACGCTTGTACGTCTGTTCGATCCATTTTTCACGACTAAAGAGAGCGGGACAGGACTGGGTCTTTCGGTAAGTTATCGTATCATCAAAAACCACGGGGGCACAATCTCGGTTGACAGTAAAAAGGGTGAAGGAACCCGGTTTATAATAATGCTCCCATTAGTGTAATACGGTAGGATGAGCAGGAATCGGCATGTTGGCCGATTCCTTTTGTTTTTTTTTGGAAGCATTATGGGTTATAGTTAGAATGAAGGCGGATACATACGCATAGCTTGCGAAAGGAAGGTGCATGATGAATATTCAGGAAATGGAACAGATGAATAAAAATCTGACGGATCATGTGGGACAGGTTATTGTAGGCAAGGAGCGAACCATAGAACTGATCATGACCGCAGTTATCGCTTCAGGACACGTATTGCTTGAGGACGTACCGGGTACAGGAAAAACAATGCTGGCCAAATCGGTAGCTTCATCTTTGGATTGTACGTTTCAACGCATACAATTCACCCCTGACTTGCTGCCGTCTGATCTGACGGGAATTCATTTCTACAATCAAAAGTCTGGTGACTTCGAATTCAGAGCCGGTCCGTTGTTCGCGAACCTTGTGCTGGCCGACGAGATCAATCGTGCTACACCGCGAACCCAATCGAGCTTGCTGGAATGCATGGAAGAGCGACAGATTAGTATTGATGGTTCAACGAGACAGCTGGAACGTCCATTCATCGTAATAGCAACCCAGAACCCGATTGATAATCAGGGGACCTTCCCACTGCCTGAGGCTCAAATGGATCGATTCATGATGAAAATTCGCATGGGTTATCCAAGCAGTGATGAAAGTGTAGAGATTCTGAGAAGGACTGTAGCCGGTCGTTCGGTTAACGATCTTACATCCATAATAAGTCGTGAGCAACTTCTTGAGGCGCAGCGTACATACCAGTCCGTCCAGGTCGAAGAAGACCTGCTTAAATACATGATTCGACTTACAGAAGAGACACGCAGACATCCTGAGCTTTCACTTGGTGTTAGCCCGAGGGGAGCGCAAGCCTTACTGAAGGCGTGTCAGGCATGGGCAGCATTGCATGGCAGGGATTACGTTCTACCAGATGACATCAAGGTTCTGGGTGAACCTGTACTGGCTCACCGACTTGTATTCCGTAATAGGGTCCGACAACAAGAAGGCGCTGCGGAGCGGATCATTCATGAGATTCTGACTCAGGCAGAGGTGCCAACAGAGAGCATTGGCACCGGCAGTGGACGGTAATTATGGCACTATTATGGCTTGTCATTGTAGGGGGCATTATCATTGGCCTACAAGGTGTATGGTTTGGACGCCCAGCATTACGAAGGTTGAAGTATACACGTGAATTCAGCAAACTGCGCTGTTACGCAGGCGATGAGCTTGAAATGGTGGAGACGATAGCGAATGAGAAGCGGATCACAGTACCCTGGCTGAGACTTGAGGCGATGATGCCCGGATCCTTTGTATTTCGCAGTGGTTCAGGCATGGATATCAGCCAGGGTGATATCTACCAGAATCACAAAAGTATATTTACGTTGAAACCATTTACGAGAATTACACGCAAGCATCCGATTATATGCAGTAAACGTGGTATCTACACGTTGAATACAGTGACCATGACAGGTGGAGATCTGTTTGGGGTCTGGCGCAATACCCAACCGATCCCTGTTCATCTGTCCATGATCGTATATCCTTCGCTGGTCGCTGCTGAAGATCTGCCTGCCATTTACCAAGTGTGGCAGGGGGAGGTAGAGGTATCCCGCTGGATAGTGGAGGATCCATTTCTGATTCTTGGCGTACGTCCTTACGGAGCAGGCGATCCCATGAACCGAATTCATTGGAAAGCAAGCGCACGTACAGGTGAGCTGCAGGTGTACAAGCAAGGCTGGACAGCTGATCCACAGTCCTGGATTATTGTAAATATTCAGGAGTCGGAGGATATGTGGAGTGTAGTAACCCGACCTGAGCCGATTGAGCGTGCACTGAGCTATGCTGCAACTGCTGCAGCCGATGCGATTGGCAGAGGACTCCCCGCCGGATTCGCTCATAACGGCTATCGGGTAAACGGCGGGCGTGATCCGCTTCGAATTGAACCCGATTATGGCAGCCCGCATCTGGAACTGCTTTTGGAGGCAATGGCTGAAACCGAGTTGAAATGCATGGTTCCCATGGAACAATTCCTGAATGATGAAGTGAAGCGCAATGAGGAAGCTCATGAGGCACGAAGCTATCTTTTGATTACATCTTACGTGTCTTCTGCCATGGAGCATGAGATTGCTCGTCTGCATGAACAGGGACACCGAGTAACCATTCTGCCAGTGGAGCCAGATCACAGCGGTGCAAAAATCAACAAGGCGGTGAGTGCATGAGTGATCCGACTTGGGATAGTAAATCAAGACTAGGGATATCTCTGCTCGCGACGCTGCTCATTGGCGTTTATGTGTTACCTTTGTTGACCCTTACTTCATTCTACGCAAACGGTTATTTTCCTTATATTCTGCTGGTCATCTATGCTCTGGCAAGCGGGATTGGAGTGCTGCTGGGACACAGGTTTCAAGGATTAGGAACCCGTATGTGGCTTCGACTAGTTGGATCTCTGCTCCTGGGGGTGGTTGTATCCCTTATCGTGGCTTGGATAACTGGACTTACGGGACCGGAATTAATCACAGCTCTTTTGTGGGGGGCTTTATCAGCCTTTGTAGGTTTGGCACCAGAACCATCGCTTCGCTCCACCTTGATGTGGAGATGGCAGGTCTTCGGCGTTGTTGGTTCGATCATAGGAGGCATTTTCTCCAATTGGTTCGAGCCCTTATTCCCATTGCAGACCTATGGAGGAACATTATATGCGACAGGCTTCATCAGTTTTGTTGCTTGTCTCCTTAATGTCTACAGTTCACAACTGGATAGAGCCGTATTAAATGATGGCAAGAGAAAGATTGTGCTTCGGGAATTCAACAGAGCGAATCATCAGCGATTGATATGGATGCTGTTAATCATTGCAGGTATCGGAGCATTTCCCAGTCTAGCCGCCTGGCTCGCTCCACTGCGGGATCGTCTGCTCACATGGATCAGAGGGTTAATAGGCCCGTCTTCCGATCCGCAGCTGCCCATGACACCAGACTCTGGTATTGACCCATCAAAGCTTCCAGGCAGAGTGAAAGAGCAGTCAGAACCATCTGTTTTCTGGGACATGCTGGGATGGTTCGTTCTAGGTGCTTCTGCTGCGCTGATTCTATGGCTTATCTTCCGATTGGGACGAAAGACTATAAACCGTCTTATGGACCGATTGAGGGGGATGATGGAACCCAGGGAGCGGAGGGCCGAGCCGCGGACCGAATACATCGATATTAGTGAAACCCTGGAAACACCCGTGAGACCACGCAAACCCTGGTTCCGGAAAAAAGAAACACCCCCATCTCAGGAGGCGGAGCGGGTACGTTACTACTACAGAAAATGGATAGATCAAGCCAGACAGCGAGGGGTGGAAATTGAAGCTGCACAGACTCCGCTGGAAGCAGCAGAGAAGATCCTGCATCATAAGCCATCTTCCGACAAGCAAGACACGCAGAGATTTTCCGACATTTTAACAAGGACATATAACGCGGTTCGTTATGGAAAAAAAGCTCCGAATCCTTCCGAGATGTCCGAGTTAGATCGGAACTGGAAGTCCCGATAGAACCATTAGACCCAATAACGTGTTTATCCCTTTACTTTTCTTGTCACGTTCAAGTATCATGAGAGGAATACACAAGTTGGTCAGAAAAGGAGCAGACAAATGAAGACAAATCATTGCAAAATTGTAGATTGTACCATTCGTGATGGCGGATTGGTAAATAATTGGGACTTTAGCGTGGACTTCGTTCAACAGCTATATGCTGGATTGAATGAGGCAGGCGTTGATTATATGGAAATCGGTTATAAAAACTCGCCGAAACTGCTGAAAGGTGCCGAAGAAGCAGGACCATGGCGTTTCCTGAATGATGACTTCCTGCGCAAAGTGATCCCGCAAAAAGGAAATACCAAATTGTCTGCTCTGGTTGACGTCGGACGTGTGGACGAGAATGACATTTTGCCGCGCAGCGAGAGCATGCTGGATCTGATCCGTGTAGCCTGCTACAGCAAAGATGTGGACAAGGCTTTGGCCCTTGTTCAAACCTTCCATGATCGTGGATATGAAACAACCCTGAACATCATGGCTTTGTCCAATGTCATGGAGAACGAACTGCTCGAAGCCTTCGAATTGATCAAAGAGAGCTCTGTAGACGTTGTGTACATCGTTGACTCTTATGGCAGCCTTGACCATAACGACGTGAAGTACCTCGTTGAAAAGTTCAAAACCCATTTGCCAAACAAACGTCTCGGTGTTCACACTCACAATAACATGCAGCTTGCATTCTCCAATACGCTTGTGGCTGCAGAGCTTGGCGTTGAACTACTGGATGCTTCCGTATATGGTATGGGCCGTGCGGCAGGTAACTGCCCGACTGAACTTCTTGTGGCGCATCTGAAGGGAACGAAATATAACTTGCGTCCGGTACTTGGCGTATTGGAACAATTGATGGTTCCTCTTCGCGAAAAAGAAGAATGGGGCTACATCCTGCCATATATGATCACAGGAGCTCTAGACGAGCATCCGCGTTCGGCAATGGCCCTGCGTTCGTCAGCCGAGAAGGATAACGTAGTGGACTTCTATGATAAATTGACAACGCCTGAAGTGAATTTTGATAAGTAATTTTCGGTAAACATCCATAAAAGCAACAGTCACGTATCAGATTCCCCGCAATGCACTTTGTATGGAAAATAGTCTGATATGCTGTTGCAAACTAAAAGGACATGGACTCCAATTGGAGATTCATGTTTTTTTAGTTCTTAGTGCCTTGTTTTTCTACATGGATATGAATACATATTCCTATTTTCAACTTTTTTTTAGTTCACGTCCGCAGAATTAAATGTTATTATGTACCAGATAGCATGTATTAACATGTGAATTGAACGTTGGTAAATATTTATTGTCGAATGGTGTAATAATGAAAGTTTTCAAACCTGAACGTCACAGGCGAGGGCTAAAGGTTATTCAGGATAGGTGATCCCGGGAAGGAAAAACAAGGCATGAAGGCAAATTCGCAAGATCAGAGAAAAGTGATTTGGGTCGCACTAGGCGGCTTATTATGTTTCCTCGCAAGTCAATGGTATCGTTCCTCTACAAGCTCTGATCTAATCATATCCGGGTACCCTGTGCTGACGCTACTTGGCGGATTCGTTGCAGCTGCAGCCTGTATCGGTATTTACAACCAAAGCTGGTTGTTCCAGACCCAAAAGTTAACCCTGCGCAGAATCATGATTACAACGCTCTTTTTATTGATTGGCCTGTTTGAATTAGTTCATATCGTTTCATATGCGGAAGAGATGCCGAGTGGTGCGATGTTGGAATCGGAGTTTTCACTCAAAATGATGACGCTGGGCTCCGTGGCCTGTGCAGTGGGTTTATTGCTTATTTATGCAGTGAGAGAAAAAGAAATTGCGTTACCGCGTAAATTTTTACTATTTAGCGGAACGCTGGGTACGTTTGTCCTGTTGTACACAGCGGGTGTTCAGGAATGGAGCTGGCTGCCCAAATTAACTCAGCAAGAAGTGTTAAGCGAAACGTTTATGAAAGTTCACTTCTTGGTCGGTCTTCTTTACGGGATCACCGCATTTGTGTTGTTTTTGAAGTGGAAGAAGGGTAAAGAAGGGGACTTGCCTTCTATTCTGTGTGGAGCCCTGTGCTTCTTCTACGGAGAGTGCTACTTGATTTCTGCAACGCAGATCAGCGACTTGAATCTGTTATTTGCATTGTGGATGAATTGTCTGGGATATTTCTTTGTACAAAAAGGACTCTATACAACGGTAGTGGATACCCCGTTTCTGAAGCAGCAGGCTGCTGAAGCCAAAATGAACTATATTGCTCATCATGACGATGTAACGGGTCTGCCAAATCGCCGCCGCCTTTCCCAGAGACTCCAAAGATTGATGGATGAAGCAGTGAAACAGGACGAGCTCGTCGGCGTACTCGTATTGAATATCAACCGGTTCAAAACGATTAACGACTCCCTCGGTCAGCAGGCTGCTAACCGTGTTCTTCGTCAAGTGGGGCAGCGTCTGAAGCAATCGTCTCTCCCTGGCGAAGAAGTGTATGGTCTTGGCCGGGACGAGTTCGTGGTCACGATGACGGACTTCTGGAATACAGAAAATGCTCTGCGCCGAACAAGATCGATTTTACAGCTGTTTGAAAAGCCGGTTATGGTTGATGGCAACGACTATCATATAACGCTTGGAATTGGCATGGCCATATATCCCCATGACGGGGGATCACCCGAGGAAATCATTCAAAATGCGGATACTGCGCTTCATAACGCCAAGGAACAGGGGATCGAATTGAACCGGTATGCTCATGCAATGCAGATGAAGGCACAGGAACGACTGCAGCTGGAGAATGATCTGCGCAAAGCGCTGGATCGAGGTCAGTTTTATCTTGTATACCAACCACAGATCAATATTGCAAGTGGTTTAATCGTTGGTATGGAGGCTCTGGTACGCTGGCAGCATCCACAGCGCGGCGCAATTTCTCCTGCAGAGTTTATCCCACTAGCAGAAGAGAGCGGGTTAATTGTACCGCTGGGCGAGTGGGTGCTTCGGGAGGCATGTGCGCAGAACAAGCAATGGCAGGAAGCTGGATACCGCAAACTTTGTGTGTCTGTTAATCTCTCGATGAGACAGTTCAGACATTCCCATCTGCTGGATAACATTAACGGCATACTGAGGGAAACAGGATTGGAGCCGGATTGGCTGGAACTGGAGATTACCGAAAGTATGACATTTGACAAAGATCGTGCGTTTGAACAACTTCGCAAAATTAAAGAGATTGGTGTGCAAATCAGTATTGATGATTTTGGAACAGGATACAGTTCGCTGCATTACCTGAAGGATCTGCCGATTGATCGGCTCAAAATTGACCGTTCATTCGTTAACGAAGTCATGGAGGATCGCAATAATGCAGCGATCGTCTCCACCATTACGTCCATGGCTCATCATCTGCAATTGAAGGTGACAGCCGAAGGAGTGGAGAACGAGTCACAGCTGGTGTTCCTTCGGGATCAGCACTGCCATGAAGCGCAGGGATACTTTTTCAGTAAACCCATTGTGGCGGCTGATTTTGAAAAACGGTTTTTACGTGATGTGGATAAACCTACAGGATAGCCATCAGACAGGAGCGGGAATCGCTTCTGTCTTTTTCGTTTGTCACCCAAAAGGAAAAAATGGGAATTAAAAGTTGCAAGGACCGGATGAACATGTTATATTAGTTTTTGTAAAAACCGTGTTAAGATTCTTAGGAACTTAACGGGACGTAGCTCAGCTTGGTAGAGCACCTGGTTTGGGACCAGGGGGTCGCATGTTCAAATCGTGTCGTCCCGATCGTCAATTGTGCGGGTGTAGTTCAATGGTAGAACTCCAGCCTTCCAAGCTGGTAGCGTGGGTTCGATTCCCATCACCCGCTTAACTTATTAAGAAACCCTCTTGTTAATCACAAGAGGGTTTTCTTTTTGTGCTCAAATTAATTAAAGCGCAGTAATTCTTGCATTCATTCAAAGCTTTGCAATTCCCCCAACTTCTGGTACAATAACGGAGAAATTGATACTATACATGAATGAGAGGTAACCACACGTCCCATGAAGTAAGACACATGAATTGAACCCCAGTAACTGCAGAAGATGTATGACGCAGTCAGCCGAAGCGGCTGAGCAATGAGGGGATTCGTGTGTCCAAATTCAGCTATGGGATCAGGTGTGTGTGCTAGCCGAGTATTGTGGCTTGTGTACCCTTCTTGGGTGTTTATTTGTCATACCTGGGTGTACCTTGTGCTTGTTTTTTGACGCTTTATGCAAACCTGAATTGCCAGACCGCCGGCGGATGCCAGCGGTTTTTTTGTTCAGGAAATGATATCTAAGGTTTCCTGCGGCCGAGGCAGCTCTGCGTGATCGAGATTAACGATATCATCTCGAAGAAGCTCGGGATGAATTTGATTTTTAACGCAGGAAGGATGAAGTCTTATGATGACATTGGTACGCCTACATGAAGTATCGAAAGAATGGAACGGGATGGAATTGTTTGCAGGATTAAATCTGGAAATTAACGAAGGTGAGCGGCTTGCGATTCTCGGTCGCAATGGATGCGGCAAAACCACATTGTTACGCATCATTTTAGGGGAAGAGGAGGGAGGCGGACATATTGAGCGCCACATCCCGCAGAAGGAGTGGGGATTCATGCGTCAACGCTCTCTAATTGACCCCGGTATGAAGGTACTGGATGCAGTACGGAAGGAAAGTGGCCGGATCTATGAAGTGAAATGTGAGTTGGAAGAACTGGAACGGCGTATGGGCATGAGTGGGAGTGAAGATGAGCAGCGGCTGCTTGAAGCCTATACCGTAGCCATGGAGCAATATGAGCAGCTGAACGGCTACATGTGGGAGACCGAGGTGGAAAAGGTGTTAACCCGTCTGGGTTTAAGCTCGGAGCACTGGAACAGATCCTATCATTCCTTGAGTGGTGGACAAAAAACCAAGGCAAGGCTGGCAGGACTGCTGATCAGCAAACCCAAATTTCTTATACTGGATGAACCGACGAATCATCTGGATGAGGATAGCATGCGCTGGCTCGAAGAGTGGCTATCCAATTACACCGGCACGCTGCTCTTTGTTTCGCATGACCGGACCTTTATTGATCAGGTAGCAACAGGTGTCATTGAGTTTAGTCCGCAAGCGCTGACCAAATATAAAGGCGGTTATTCTGACTACAAAGTTCATAAGGAGAGGGAACGGCGAGAACAGGAAACCCTATACCGCAAACAGGAACTGGAGCGCAAAGCGCTTGAAGAGACCATTCGCAATTATCAGCAGTGGTTCCATAAGGCCCACAATTCAGCAACGGACGTGGAGGTTAAGATCACTCAGAGCTTTTACAAAGCCAAAGCCAACAAAAACATTTCGCGTTACCATGCAAAACAGAAACAGTTGGAACGGCTGGAGAATGAGCGGGTAGAGAAACCTCGTGATGCAGCCAAGCTAAACATGGAATTGCAAGTTGACACGTTAGCGGCACGCCAGCTGCTTGAAATGAGAGACGTCAGCTTCGCATATCCGGGGGGACATCCGTTATTTCACAATCTGGGAATTGCCGTCGGCCGAGGGGACCGGCTTGCCGTACGTGGACCGAATGGTACGGGGAAAACGACCCTGCTGAAGCTGATGATTGGTGAACTTGAACCAGAGCAGGGGGTGGTGAGAAGGCATCCACAGCTGAAGATCGGTTACTTTTCTCAAGAGCTTGAGGGACTTCCCGAGAATCAGACTCTGCTGGACAGCTTGCTCAGTCTTCCATCCATGACTCAGAGTGCTGCCCGAACCATTCTGGGATGTTTTCTTTTTACCAGAGAGGATGTATTCAAGCGCATCGGGAACCTGAGTATGGGAGAGAAATGCAGGGTTGCGTTTTTGAGATTATACTTTGGCGGTGCGAACTTGCTGGTTCTGGATGAGCCGACAAACTATCTGGATATTGATACCCAGGAAGTGATGGAGAATGTGTTAAAACAGGCTTCTGGCGCTCTGGTCCTTGTGTCTCATGACCGAATGCTGACCAAAATGCTGGCAAATCGCTTGCTTGATCTGGATCCAGGAGGGAAGTTTGCGGTATTTGAAGAAGGAGTTCTGGATTGGGAACAGTCGAGAAAGCTCCGAGATTCTTCACTTGGCCAACGGGAATCGGATGATGAACGATTACGCCTGGAAATGCGACTGTCCGAACTGCTATCTCCCTTGAGCGATGCGGGCATAGATATCCTAGCCCATCCGGAAGCTGCTGAAGAACGAGCTGCGAAAGCCACTGAGATCCGTGACATTCAAGAGCGGTTAATCCAGCTTAAGCGGAAGGATGTGAGCAAAAATTAGATGCTTGACTGGCTTGCTATTTCGATTGAATTTGCATATAATAATGAACGATCATCGATAAATACGTCGATATAGGTTTGACTCATTAACAAACGTGATGATGGAGACAAGTAAGCAGTGCCTCTGGACAGGGAGGAAGCGCCGTAGATTGAGAGCGTTTCTGTAGAACAAGGCTGCCGAAATTCACTCCGAAGCGGTTCCCTGAACTTGACTTGGCAGCAATTGCTGAGGCTCAGCAGTAGGGGCAAACGGTTAACGGTCGTTATTCCGTACAGAGTGAGACAGACGTGTTGCAGGCCGGAAGGGCCAGTCAGCACCGGATGTCTAACAAGGGTGGTACCACGGTCTTTTCGTCCCTTTTGGGGAGAAAAGGCCTTTTTTTGTTGCAATAACACCACATAAAGGGGGCAATTACACATGAAAGAACGTTTAGAAGCATTGAAGATTGAAGCGCTGGAACAATTGTCTGGCGTGAACGATCCGCAGACGCTTGGTGATCTGCGTGTGAAGTATTTGGGGAAAAAGGGTGCATTGACCGAAATTTTGCGTGGCATGGGTGCACTTAGTGCAGAGGAACGTCCCGTAATCGGGCAAGTGGCCAACGATGTTCGCGGTGCCATTGAGGAAGTCATCGACAGCAAGCAGGAGCAGTTCCAGAAGGAAGAGACGGCGAAGCGTCTTCAGTCCGAGACCATTGATGTTACCCTGCCAGGACGTCGTGGACGTCAAGGCGGTCTGCATCCGCTAACCAAAGTGGTACAGGAAATCGAAGATATTTTCATCGGCATGGGATATCGCGTAGCGGAAGGTCCTGAGGTGGAAATGGATTACTACAACTTTGAAGCACTGAACCTGCCGAAGAATCACCCGGCGCGCGATATGCAGGATTCCTTCTATGTAACAGAAGACCTGTTGATGCGTACCCATACGTCTCCCGTTCAAGTACGTACCATGCAAAGCATGAAAGGGGAAGTACCTGTCAAAGTCATTTGCCCGGGTAAAGTATACCGCCGTGATGATGACGATGCTACGCATTCCTTCCAGTTCAATCAGGTTGAAGGTTTGGTCATCAGCGAAAATATTCGCATGAGCGACTTGAAGGGTACACTGCTGCAATTTGTGCGTGAAATGTTCGGTGCTCACACTGAAATTCGTCTGCGTCCAAGCTTCTTCCCGTTCACCGAGCCAAGTGCTGAAGTGGATGTAACCTGTGTACAATGCGGCGGCAGCGGCTGCCGAGTATGTAAACAAACCGGATGGCTTGAAATTCTGGGCGGCGGAATGGTTCATCCGAAGGTGCTGGAAATGGGTGGATATGATCCGGAGAAGTACAGTGGTTTCGCCTTTGGTATGGGGGTAGAACGTATCGCGATGCTGAAGTACGGTATCGATGACATTCGTCATTTCTATAACAGTGATATGGCATTCCTGAAGCAATTCGGACGGCTGTAAACTTTACGATAAGCAAGCGCTAAAGGCAAGTTAGTTAAACCAATTTATAGATTAAGGAAGTGAACGTCCATGAGAGTATCGACAGATTGGCTGTCTGATTATATTGCCCTTGAAGGTGTGACGCCACAGGAACTGGCAGAGAAAATTACACGTGCAGGGATCGAAATCGATGTAGTGGAGAACCGCAACCAGGGCGTAAACAAAGTGGTTGTCGGGTATGTGAAGAGCAAGGAGAAGCACCCGGATGCGGACAAATTGAACGTATGCATCATTGACGCCGGTCAGGAAGAGGATCTTCAGATCGTATGTGGTGCGAAAAATGTGGATGCGGGTCAAAAGGTAGCTGTAGCCCTGGTTGGAGCAAAGCTCCCTGGCGGTTTGGATATCAAAAAAGCCAAGCTGCGCGGCGTCGTTTCACTTGGCATGATCTGCTCTGCAAAAGAGCTCGGCATGAACGACAAGCTGCTTCCTAAAGATCAGCAGGAAGGCATTCTTGTCCTGCCGGAGCAAACGGAAATCGGCACACCAATCAGCCAGGTGCTTGGTCTGGACGATCATGTGCTTGAACTGGACCTGACACCAAACCGTTCCGACTGCTTGAGCATGCGCGGTGCAGCTTATGAGGTTGGCGCCATTCTGGGTCGTGAAGTGAAGCTGCCTAATCCGAAAGAACAGCTGGTTGAAGCCCGCGATGCTGCTGCCGATCATATCTCGGTGGAAATCACGGCGCAGGAACAATGCAGTCACTATGCTGCACGTTATGTAACAGGAATCAAACTAGGGCCTTCTCCGCTCTGGATGCAAAACCGTCTGATGGCGGCTGGTGTTCGTCCAATTAACAATATCGTGGATATCACGAACTATGTCATGCTGGAGTACGGTCAACCGCTGCACGCCTTTGATGCAGATAAACTGGATAAAGGTCATATTGAAGTACGCATGGCTAAGGAAGGCGAAACGATCGTGACTCTGGATGGTCAGGAGCGTAAGCTGGAACCGCATATGCTGCTGATTACCGATGGCGTGAAACCGGTAGCCATTGCGGGTGTAATGGGTGGCGAGAATTCCGAGGTATCGGAAGGAACAGTCAATCTGCTGCTCGAGTCCGCCAAGTTCGACGGCGGAACGGTTCGGAAAACGTCGCGCCAATTGGGGCTGCGTTCCGAAGCTAGCATGCGTTTTGAGAAGGAAGTTGACCCGGGGGCTGTTATCACGGCATTGGACCGTGCGGCTGAATTGATTCAGCGCTATGCTGAAGGCCAAGTACACGAGGGAATTGTGGAAGCTGGAGCCGAGGTGGCAGAGAAGGTTGTTATCCAGCTGTCACTCGACAGACTGAACCGTTATCTGGGAACCGACCTTTCACTGCTTGAGGTGAAAACCATTTTTGCTCGTCTGCACTTTGCATGCGGCGATGCTGAACAAGGATTGCTTGATGTGGAAGTACCAACGCGCAGAGGCGATATTACTCGCGACGTAGATCTCTTTGAAGAAATTGCCCGTTTGTATGGATACGACAACATTCCAACCACATTGATTGAAGGACCGACAACACCAGGAGCTTACACACGCTCACAGGCAATGCGCCGTACCATTCGTGGACTGCTCGCAGGCAGCGGGTGGCAGGAAATGATCAGCTACTCCTTTGTACATCCGGATAAAGCGTCCTTGTTCCCCGCATTGACTGAAGGAAGCAAGGCTGTGAAGCTGGCTATGCCTATGAGTGAGGATCGCAGCGTGCTTCGCACAAGCGTTCTGCCGCAAATGCTGGATGCAGCAGTGTACAACATGAACCGGAAGCAGGATTCACTTGCTGTATTCGAAGTGGGCAGCGTGTTCTTCACTGAAGAAGAAAAGCTGACGAAGCAGCCGTATGAAATTCCGGTCCTGAGCTTGCTGCTTACAGGTAACCGTGCCGCTCAGCAGTGGAATGTAGGGGTAGAAAAAGTGGACTTCTTCGATCTGAAAGGTGCGCTTGAGAACCTGTTCTCCTATGTTGGATTGGAACAACGCATTCGTCTTGTTGCAAACAGTCCGGAAGGGTTCCATCCAGGACGTTCTGCCTCCGTGTATTTGGAAGGGAAGGACGGCGGTGAAGGTAAATTGATCGGTACCATGGGTCAATTGCATCCTGAACTTCAACAACAATATGATCTGAACGATGTGTATATCGCAGAGATTGCTCTTGAGGCAATCTATAGTGAAGCAGACGTGGATATCCGTTACCGCGAGCTTCCGCGTTTCCCGGCTGTTGAACGCGATATTGCCGTAGTCGTAAGTAAAGACATTGAAGCAGGAGCCATGCTCAGCTCGATTCGTGAGGCTGCAGGCGAGCTGCTGCAAACAGTACAGGTATTCGATGTGTTCACAGGCAGCAAACTGGGTGAAGACAAGAAGAGTGTGGCGATGGCGCTTGTGTATCGCAACCGCGAGCGTACGCTGACGGACGAGGAAATCACCGAGGTTCATGCTCGTGTGGTTGCCCGGCTGGAGGAGCAATTCGGAGCAGAATTGCGCAAATAGAACAGAAGCCAATTTTTTGAACAACAATTAGCAGGAATTGCTTGAAGTCACATCGAATCCTTAGCATTAGAGGATCGATGTGACTTTTTTGTCATTACAGCTTAGAATCAACATACAGACTTGAAGGAGGGCACAACTGTGACTACACCTGATCGTACACGCGTCACCGTAGAGATCTACGGGACTTCCTATAAACTGGTTGGCAGCAGTGCCGACTATATGAAACAAGTAGCTAATCTGGTGGATGAGCGCATGAGCGCTATTTCCAAGAACCATTCCCGTCTGGATACCCCGCGCATTGCGGTACTGGCGGCTGTACATATGGCTGAGCAGTCTCTTCAGACCCAGGAGATCCGTAATGAACTGAAAATGCTGACTGGTGAACGGACAGAACTTCGAAATGAATTGAACAGGCTGAATGCAATTCAAAGTGAACATCAGAAGGAGCTGGAGCGTCGTGACCAGGCGCTGGCTGAAGCGACCAAGCAGAAGACTGAGGCAGAGCAGGCCATGGCGAAGCTGCAATCCGAGAAGAAGGATGAAGTAAACAAGCTGCAATCATTGCTTGAACAGGAACGAAGTCAGGCTGCAGCCCGTGAACAAAAGTTGCAGTCACAAACTGCTGCGCAGCTGAAGGAAGCCGAAGAGAAGATGAAATTGCGCCTGAAAGAAGCCGAAGAGAAGGCGGCCAACCAGCTTAAGCAGGCTCAGGCCCAGGCAGCTGCGGAGCTCAAGGAAGTACAAGCACGGGCTGCAGCCGAATTGCAGCAGAGCCAGGTGAAGGCAGCAGGACAATACAAGGAACTGCAGGATAAAACAGCAGCCCAGATTAAGGAAGCGGAGAGTCGTGCTGTCGCAGAACGCCAGAGAATCGAGGCAAAGGCGGCACAGCAGGTGCAGGCAGCCAAAGAAGAAGCTGAGGCTGCGATTTTGTCCGAATTGGAACAGGCTGAGAGTCAATTGAAGAAGGTTCAGGAAGAGGCTGAGCTTCAATACCGTGAACTTCAATCCCAAACGGATCAGCGCTTGCAAGAGGCGAAGCAGCAGGCAGCCGAGCAATTAAGAGTCCAGCTTGGCAAGGTCCAGGAAGAGCAGGCATCACAGCTCCAACAAGCGAAAGAGGAACACTTAACAGAGATCGAAAAGCTAAAAGCTGATTTCCACGAATCTTCAGAGCAGGCCGAATTGGAATGGATGGAAAAAGAAGCAGCCTATGAGGAGCAATTGCAACAAGTAAAAGCCGAGGCAGCTTCTCAGTTCACAGAAGCCGCAGCTAATGCTGAGGCCAAACTGCAGGAAGAGCGCGGGAAACTGCTGATGCAGCTGGAAAACGAGCGCACACAAGCCGAGGGTCGTGTAGTTGAAATTGAGAACCAGCTAGAGGCTGTACACAAGCAGCTTGAGGCGGTACAGGAATTGGCCGCTGATCAGGAACAGCAGCTCCAGCAGGAACGCGCTGAGCAGGAGGCATTGCGGAAGGAGCAAGCGCAGCGCAAACAGGATCAGGAAGTTCAGGCTCGGCGCATAACGGAACTTGAACAGCAGTTGGGGCAGCTCAAGGAAGACAGTACCCAGCTCCAGGAGCAGCTGCGTGAAACGGAAATTGCTTTGCAAAAGTCTCGTGAAACGGAGCAGGAATGGAAACGACAATACAACGAGACGGTGGAGAGAGAAACTTCCCTTGCAGCACAGCTTCGGAAAGTACAGGAGCAGCATGGACTGCTTGAAAAAGATATTCAGAAGCTTCGTGAAGCCGAAGAGAAGTCCGAGAATGAACAACGCAGATTGCAGAAAGTTCTGGAGCAGGCTCATGCTGCCGTACGAACACTGCAAAATGAAATCAGCACGCTTACCGAAAGTGAAAAATCATGGAAAGACCTGGCCGAACAGCGCCTAGTCGAAATGGGAGAGCTGGAGACTCAGGTGCTTGAGGCAGCAGAACAGAATGAAACATTGGAGTCTGGTGTACAGTCCCTTCATGATGAATTAACCGTAGTTAAGGAAGAAGCTCGCGGGTACAGAGAAGAAGCGAATCGCTATAACGAGCAGGCAAGTCGTGTGCAGCAGGAGCGCGAACAGCTTGAAGAGGAGCTGAACCGAATCCGTGAAGAACTAAACCAACTTCAGGAATCCTATAAACAAATCCGCAACGATTATGGGGATGCATTGCAGCGGGAGGAAAATCACACGCGCAAGCTTGCTGAACTGGATCAGGAAAAGCAGGCACTGGAACAAGCAATTGCAACATCCGGCGAGCATGCTGCCAAGCTAACTGAGCAAATCGCAGAACAAAGAAACCTGCTTGCACAGACAGAGGAAGAAGCACTTGAATGGCAGATTAAGCATGAAGAATTGTCTGCAAAACAGGCAGAGCTTATATCACAACTGGATGAGTTAAAGGAGCGGGAAACCCGGTTACTCTCTCGTGTGGAACAAGCCGAGCAGCAGGACCAGGTTTGGCAGCGTCGTGCAGATGAATGGGCCGTACAGGAGCAATCCTGGCAGGAACGCTGGAACCTGCTTGAGAATGAATTGAATGCCTGGCAGAAGGAAAGTGCCGCCAGTGTTGAAAAGGTAGAGGCGCTAGAACAGGAGCGTGAGCAGCTTGATAAGCTCCGTAACGAAGCTATAGAAGAGAAACAAACGATGGAAAATGAACTGCTGGAGATTGGTGAGCGCTACGAACTTGCTGCGAATCAGCTTCGACTGCTGCAGGTTGAACGCGAAATGGAGCAGGAGAAGGCAGAGCAGTTGAACATGGAATATCGCCAGCTGCGGGATGAATATACGAAGTTGCAGACGGAATATAACGAATGGATCGAATTGATTGAACAGGATCAGACCTAAGGGCATCAGATCATAACTTAAATCATGGGCATCGTACGATTGTACAATTTGTTATAATACAGAAAGAGCTCCCGTCGTTACGGGGGCTCATTGTCTTGTGACTTATTCTTCGACAATAATTTTGGAGATCATGCTGCTATGTCCACTTCCACAGAACACGGAGCAGGACATCTCGAATTCTCCAACCTTGTCAGGGGTAATAACTTTAGAGTTGTTTCTGGTGTCCAGCTGAAGATTCAGCTCCGGAACGAGAATGCCATGATTACCATTGACGTTTTCGTAAACAATGTTAACGGGGACCCCTTTTTTAAGATGGTATTCCGGTTGATCAAATTCATAGTTGCTCGCTTTAATGACAAGTTCCTCGCTAGCGGTTACGCCTGCATCGGATTCACCGCTGCTGTCCGAACCTGCTGATTGTTTGCTTGCTCCGCAAGCGGCGAGAACCAGGATTAACATGCAGGCTGCAAGCCAAGCCATAGTCTTTTTCATTATGAGCCTCCTTAAGCATGATATAGATGAAATTTTAATCATTTCTCAAGTCATCATACCGCAAAATGGTAAGGCCTGTACATGAAGGCTATGTCGTTTTTTTGAAGATTAGCCAGTAAGATTTTCTCTCTAATCTTGAGGAATGGCTGAGAGGTTATGGAAATGAAAAAACCTCATCTGGCATATGGCCATCAGAGGTTGAAGGAAGAATCGCAGGTGCTATGCAGTTGCATTAGTTAGATGCTTCTTAGTTGTTATTCTTGGAGCTTCGTCCTGCTTCAAAAGGTGTGGATACCGGAATGAACAAATCGATAATCCCAATCACCAACGCAGCAAGAATAGCGCCAAGCAAACTAACTTCGACATGGTCAACAATATATTGACCAAGCCAGATCACCAATGCACTGACAATGAAGCCGACGATTCCGCGGCCAAAAGGAGTGACCCTTTTGCCAAAGACGCCTTCAATGATCCAGCCGAGCAGTGCAATAACCAGAGCGAGCAGCAGAGCGCTCCAGAAACCACCTACAGCAAATCCGGGAACGATCCAGCTGACAACCATCAATACGATTGCAGCGATGATAAAACGTACGACATGTCCCAAGAAGTTCAACGTGTTTACCTCCTTTAAGTTCAGATCGGATTATGCATACGGAACCATCACACATGAAGAGGTTGCAAAATCCTGACACCTGTAGTTTGCGGCATGATGTCAAAACTTATGTGTGGAAGGATTCGTTAAATAGCGCAGTAAAGTTTCTTTCGTTATAATACAGATATAGTTTGGAAGGAGTTGTACACTTGGACACGAAAATTTTACACACACTGGAATACCGCAAAATTTTAAATACATTGCAAAGCTATGCCCAAACAACCATGGGTAAGAAGAAAGCGGAACAACTGGAACCCATCAGTGAATTGGAAGAAGTAAAGCGGTTGCTCCAGCAAACCGATGAAGCCTTCACTTTTGATCGTCTGAAAGGGTCGCCTTCTTTTGGAGGCATTGTGGACATCACGGCATCCGTCAAACGGGCCGAAATTGGAGGAACCCTGAATCCGCATGAACTTCTCGGGATTTCCAATACAACCTTGGCTGCTCGCCGCTTGAAACGCCAGATTGCCGCTCTTCACGAAGATGAGAAGATTGAGTCCCTGTTCTTTATCAGCGATCAGTTGTCAGAGCAAAAAGCACTGGAAGACGCGATTCGCGTTTGTATTGATGACAATGCAGAAGTGGCGGATAGTGCCAGTGTAACTTTGGCCCAAATACGTCGTGAACTTCGCGGGGGAGAAGCCAGAATCCGTGAGAAACTGGACTCCATGATCCGTTCCTCAACCGTATCGAAAATGCTTCAGGACCAGCTGATCACCATTCGCGGAGACCGATTTGTCATCCCGGTAAAAGCGGAATATCGCTCTTACTTCGGCGGGATCGTACACGATCAATCCGGTTCAGGAGCCACGCTGTTTATCGAACCAGAGTCCATTGTAGCGATGAACAATAAATTGCGCGAGACCCGAATTCGGGAAGAACGCGAAATTGAAGTGATTTTGCAGAAATTGACAGCCCTTGTCAGTGAGCAGGGTGAGTGGCTGTTGTATGATGTCGATTTGCTGGGCTCCCTGGACTTTATCTTCGCCAAAGCACGGCATGCCCGTGAATTAAAAGCCACCTTGCCGCGCATGAATGATCGTGGGTTTATTAAGCTCAAAAAAGGGCGTCACCCGCTGATTGCGATTGAAAATGTGGTGCCGACCGACATTGAACTGGGCAATGACTATACATCCATTATTGTGACAGGGCCGAATACGGGTGGTAAAACCGTAACACTCAAAACCATTGGATTACTAAGCCTCATGGCGATGTCCGGCTTGTTTGTTCCTGCTGAAGATGGTAGTCAGCTCTGTGTATTTGACGCAATTTATGCCGATATTGGGGACGAGCAGAGCATTGAGCAAAATCTAAGTACGTTCTCCAGCCATATGACGAACATTATTCGAATTCTAAAAAATATGACTACCAAAAGTCTGGTGCTCCTTGATGAGCTTGGTGCCGGAACGGATCCTGCCGAAGGATCGGCACTGGCAATCTCCATTCTGGAACATATGCATCAAACAGGATGCCGCATGGTAGCGACAACACACTACAGTGAGCTGAAAGCTTATGCTTATGAACGCAAAGGTGTCATTAACGCCAGCATGGAGTTTGATGTGAATACGCTAAGCCCGACCTACCGTTTACTGGTCGGTGTTCCGGGACGAAGCAACGCGTTTGCGATCGCTGAGCGCCTTGGTTTGCCAGGATACATTCTCGATTATGCTCGTGGCGAAGTGAAGGAAGAGGATCAGCGTGTGGAACACATGATTGCTTCCCTGGAAGAAAACCGGCTTACAGCCGAGCAGGAACGGGAGAATGCGGAGCGTCTCCGTCAGGATATGGAGAGATTGCGGAGCCGTCACCAGTCCGAGCTCGAGAAGCTGGAACAGCAGCGTGAACGCCGGATTGAAAAAGCAGAGGAAGATGCTCGTAACATCGTGGACAAGGCGAGAGCCGAAGCAGAGAAAATTATTGCGGACCTGCGTCAGCTTGCGATGGAGGAAGGCGCATCCGTGAAAGAACATAAGCTGATTGCGGCCCGCAAACAGCTGGATGAAGCTGAGCCGGAGAGACGCAAAAAGACAGTGAAGCGAACTGGATCAGCACCAAAAACCCGGGCGATCGGCCCAGGGGATGAAGTGCATGTGTACAGCTTGAACCAAAAAGGGCATGTCGTGGAATTATCGGGAACCAAAGAAGCAGTAGTACAGCTGGGGATTATGAAAATGAAAGTATCCCTGGATGATCTGGAACTGAAGCAATCTGCGCCAGAAGCTAAGCCTAAGCAGAAACCGGTCACTGCCATGAAGCGTACACGTGATGACAACGTGAAGAGCGAACTGGATCTGCGAGGAACCAATCTGGAGGAAGCATTGATGGAGACGGACCGTTTTATCGATGAAGCCTTCCTGGCGAATCTGGGTCAGATCTATATTATTCACGGTAAAGGGACGGGAATTTTGCGTTCCGGTATTCAGGATTATCTGCGTAAGCATAAACATATTAAAAGTTACCGGCTGGGCAATTACGGAGAAGGCGGAAACGGCGTAACCGTTGCAGAATTGGAATAGCCGGACCTTGAAACAACGGTGTTCCACTGCGTGGTGAGAGGGGCAGTGGAACAGGGAAGGGGAACAGTGAGTGAAAGGGACGATTGACCAATTGCTGTCTCATCCCTTGGGGATGGTACTCGGTTTTTTCTCAGTAGCCATAATGGAGCTGCTTGTGTTTCTGGCTTGTTTTGAACTTGTAACCAAATATAAATGTTGGGATGAGATCAAGAAAGGCAATCTGGCTGTTGCCATGGCAACGGGAGGCAAGATCTTCGGGATCTGTAATGTGCTTCGATTCTGCATACAGGCCAAGTCTTCTGTCTATGAAGCCATGACATGGTCGTTTGTAGGCTTTGCTCTACTGCTTATTGCTTACTTTCTGTTTGAGTTTCTGACACCGGTATTCTCCATTGACAAGGAAATTGAGCGGGATAACCGGGCAGTGGGATTGATATCGATGATTATTTCTGTCTCGTTGTCATTTGTCATCGGCGCGAGCATCATGTAGGGGGACCTGGCATGAAGATATTGATACGAATTTTGTTTGCGGCTTCCATTGTGTTTTTTGCTATCGGTGTCATATACGTCATGAACACCTGACAATAAGATTGTATAAAAGAAAGGTTGATTCAATTGGAAACAACAGTATGTCCGTGGTGTCACACCGAGATTGTATGGGATGAGGAATTGGGCCCTGAAGAAGAGTGTCCCTATTGTCACAATGAACTGAAGGGTTACCGTACGCTGAACATCAACATTGGAGAAGAAGAGGATGAGGATGAAGTCAGCGATATTTACGATGTAGATGATGCTCAGGACAGCGATCAAACCACTGACCTCGCGGCATTGTGGGGAGATGAAGTGGAACTGAAATTGCCTGAACTGCGAACACTAACCAAATACGCGGACGATGGCAATGATCTGATCCTATATGAAGAAGGCGTGGAGAAACAGCTGGATCTGCAGGAAGAAGTACCGGAATGTCCACATTGCCGTGAATTCATGATTCTCGCAGGTACACAAACGTCCACGAAGGACACATTCACTCCTGTAGCTAACGCGGTTTCAAGAACGGATTCCCTGCTGGATGCGCCATTTACAGTACAAATGTATGTCTGCTCCGGCTGTTTCCAAGTTCAATATAGTTTGTCTGAAGATGATCGTCTGCGCCTGATTCAAAATCTGAGCGCCAAGAAGTAATTTCCACGCCATTAAAATGAAATATTCCTGAGATTCGTCATGTTTTTCCTCTGCTTGGGGTACGTTAACTCTGAGACTTGCCGCGAAGCGCTGACTTCAAGCGGAATAAGGAGGGAGCAGATGAAGATATCTCTGGGCCGACAATCCATTCTGCTTCTGGGCGTGAATGGATTGTTTGTGTTAGCCGGGGCTTTGTCGGGGACGTTTCTAAATGTATATCTATGGAAGAGTCGTCCGGACTATGCGATGCTGGGATGGTTTACAGTAAGTCAACAGCTGGCACTCGGATTGACATTCTGGTTAGCCGGTAAATGGGTCAAGGAACATAATAAAATGAGTGCACTGCGTCTAGGCACAGCATTGTCTGGCATTTTTTATATGCTTGTTCTTTGGGCTGGACCAAGAGCGGTGGATTGGATATGGCCACTCGGCATATTGCTCGGATGTGCTCTGGGTCTGTTCTGGATTGCTTTTAATGTGGTGTACTTTGAAGTTACAGACCGGGAGAACCGGGACCTGTTCAATGGATGGGTCGGGTTGTTGGGCTCCATGACAGGAATCATTGGTCCCTGGTTCTCAGGATTGATTATCTCGAAAATGGCGGATAATTCGGGTTATCGGCTCATTTTTACCGTGTCACTTGTGATATACGTGATTGCTGTTGTCTTCAGCTTTTTTTTGAAAAAGAGAAAAGTAAGCGGCACCTACCGCTGGTCGGAACCCTGGCAGCAATTATCAAGATCAGGCAGCGAGTGGAGACCGTTGGGGCTAGGATTGGCTGCCCAAGGTGTAAGAGAGGGCGTATTCGCCTTTCTAATTGCATTGCTCGTTTATGTAGCCACGGAACAGGAGTACAAACTGGGTCAATTCTCATTAATTACATCCGCTGTAGCTTTGGTCAGTTATTGGATGGCGGGCAAGTGGTTCAAACCGCATTATAGATCGAAAGGTATGTTGACGGGGGCAATTATATTATTTCTCGTTCTTCTGCCTCTCATCTGGAAGGTAAGCTATGGCACGCTTTTGATTATGGGGGTTGGCTCAGCGGTGGCCATGCCGTTATACATGCTTCCCATGATTGCGGCAGGATTCGACTTGATGGGCATGAGCGGCGAAAATGTGGAGAAAAGGGTTGAACTTGTCGTTTTAAGGGAGCTCTGTCTGATGACAGGCCGCCTAGCTGGTCTTGCCGTGTTTATCATTATTGTAATGAATGGCCCTTCACTTCGTACGTTAACCTGGCTCATCGTGGTTTTAGGAGCTTTCCCATTAGTTGGCTGGGTTTTTATGCGTAAAATGCTAGTAGGGTCGGAGCAGGGTAAGCCAGCGTCCTGATCCGTTTGGTCACAACCAAAAAAAGGTGCAGATTCAGGAAGCCATTCCTGATCTGTACCTTTTTCTATTTTACACGGGGGAAGGTTTAGTGGTTCTGGTCAGAGAGAACAGTTCCATGTCTTCGTTATGGCTCCCAGTAATCACATCCGCAAGAATGGATGCACCAATCATGCTGTATACTGTCCCGTTTCCCCCATATCCTTCGATAAAGTAACAGTTCGGGTATTCAGGATGAGGACCAATCAGCGGAAGCCCATCATGGGTGCTGCCGAATACCGCTTCCCAGGCATAGTCTATTTTCAGATCCGGAAGGGGGAAGTAGTCAGATATCTTTTTAAGTAATTCCTCACCCCTATGCTCGGCCCGAATTGCACGCTGGTCTTCACGCGGAATTTCCTCATCAAGCCCTCCGGCAATAATTCTGCCATCGGGGGTGGTCCGCATGTATAAATAAGGACGAGCCGTTTCCCATATCAAGCTATGATTATACCAGCTGCTAAGATCTCTGAGTGGCTTGGTTGCAATCGCATAAGTGCTCTTCAGATAAGCGCCACGGTCATTTTTGACCTCCTGGGTCTCGTAACCGGTAGAGAAGATAACCTGCTTGGCGCGGATTGTTCCGTTCGGAGTATAACAGAGGATACCTTCTTCACCATAGTCACAATGGATCATCTCCGTTCGTTCGTACACCTGAGCTCCTTCTTTTGAAGCGGACTGAAGGAGGCCATGTACCAGCCTATAAGGGTTAACTTCGGCATCTCCTTGGGTATACAGCGCCATCGACCTGCTGAATGGAAAGTGGGCACGAATTTTGTCCCGGTTCCACAGCTCAACTCCGAAGCCGTAGGTTTTGAGTGTATGGTATTCCTCTTCAAGCAGATCCATATCTTCTTCTCGGCTTGCACAGTACAAGCTGTTACGAGGAATATACCAAGGATCAAGATCGAGACTCGATGCGGTCTCTTCTAATTGCTTCATGGCAGTACGGCAAAGTTCATAAAACCGTACCCCAAGTTGCTCACCAAAAGTATGTATACAGGAGGTCAGCGTTTTGTCATTGGAGTATTGCAGCAGACCCGTGTTAGCCATACTGCTGCCATGACCGATTTCTCTTTTATCAATCACCACTGTACTCAAACCTCTTTCGGTTAATAGTTTGGCGGATAGTGCTCCTCCCATCCCACCACCGATAATGAGACAGTCACAGGAGATCTCGCCTTCAAGAGCAGGGTAACTGAAATGGGATGTAAAGGTACTTGGCCAGAATGTATTGCCATTTATAAGTTCCATTATGACTCACCTCGGTTTGAATTGTTAGATAAGTATACTTTTGCAGGACAAGGTAACAATAAATTCGCATAAACTTTAGGTTAAGGAGGAAAAAAGCACATGCAAAATACGCAGATGCAGGCGCTTAGTCCCAAGGAACTGAACTACATTGCAGATTCGATCTCCAATGAAGAAATGCTGATCAAACAGTGTGCAGCAACAGCTTCCATCACACATAACCCACAAATCCAGCAAGCTCTGAATCAGTATGTACGCTCACATGAACAGCATCTGAGCACACTCGTCAATGCCCTTCAGCAGCATCAGTCTCTTGCACCAACACAGTCTTAGGTAGTCTCAGAATATCAAATGTATAGGAGGAAACCGCGTGTACTCTCAATCTTTGTCATCTGGTGGAAATTTTATGCAGGAGCAGGATCTGCTGAAGTCGATTCTTGCGGATTTAAGACGAACTTCCCGTGAATATACTACAGCAACGACTGAATCTTCCTGCCCTGTTACCCGCAGAATGTTTACCGATTTGACGAATGATACCCTTAGATTGCAAGGAGATCTGTTTAACCTGATGCAGCAGAACAACATGTATTCTGCTTCTTCCAAAGCCTCACGGAGCGAGCTGGACAAATCAATCCAGTCTGCACATCAAACGCAGCAAAAATGCCATCAGTTCATCCAGGAAAAGAATACACTTTCCAGTCCATATAGCCAGGCGCCTAATGTGCCTCAGCATCAACCTAATTACGGTAACCCTTATTACATGTAACCTTTTTGCGAACAGGTTGAAGCATAACCGAGAATAAGGATTGAAGCATAGATTGTCCAGACCATACCACCGCTTGCCTGAATTGAGGGCAGGCGGTTTTTAGCTTTGCACAGACGTTAAATTCATGTAATATAAGTATTAATTCATTTTCAGGAACCTGGATGACGCTGGAGGGAAAGTCATGAAAGATTTGAACGATCTGCAATTAAAAGTTCTGGATCTGCTGAAGGAAGACGCGAGAAGGTCTCCGGCGCTGCTGTCTACACTGCTGGGGGAGTCTGAAGACAAGATCAAGAACGCTGTGGCCCAGCTCGAACAGGACCACGTCATTGTAAAGTATGCTACAGTGGTTAACTGGAGCAAAATCGACGATGAGAAAGTGACAGCCCTGATTGAAGTACAGATCACACCGGAACGTGGTCGTGGTTTTGAGGGTATCGCCGAACGCATTTATTTGTATCCACAAGTGAAATCCGTCTATCTCATGTCAGGTGCATACGATCTGCTCGTAGAAGTAGAAGGTGGCAACCTGCGTGAAGTCGCTAACTTTGTATCGGAGAAGCTGTCTCCAATTGATTCTGTGCTTTCGACCAAAACCAATTTTATTCTTAAAAAATATAAACAGGACGGGATCATTTTTGAAGACCATCAGGAAGATAACCGTCTCATGATCTCGCCGTAAAGGAAGATGTGTCATGATAGTGAATGAACAGACAACAGGGAACAACAAGAAGATGACCTCGTATCTGGCACCTCTGGTTCAGCAGATACCCCCATCCGGGATTCGGAAGTTTTTCGACCTGGTTGGTGACAACAAGGATATAATTACGCTCGGTGTCGGAGAGCCTGACTTTGTTACGCCTTGGCATATGCGTGAAGCTTGCGTATACTCCCTCGAGAGGGGTATGACAAGTTATACATCCAACGCGGGGATGCCCAAATTGAGAGAAGCCATCAGTCATTATTTGGATACTCAATTTGATACGAAGTACGATCCCAAGGATGAAATTATCGTTACGGTTGGCGGCAGTGAGGCGATTGACCTTGCTCTGCGTGCATTAATTGTGCCAGGAGATGAGATTCTCATTCCGGAGCCTTCGTATGTAGCCTATTCACCAATTGCTTCAATTGGCGGAGGAGTTCCTGTGGGTGTCGAAACGTATGCCAAAGACCAATTCAAATTGACTGCAGAGTCACTCGAAGCATCCATCACACCGAAGTCCAAAGTGGTGATTTTGTGTTATCCAAGCAATCCGACCGGTGCGATTATGACGTACGAAGACTGGCTGCCCATCGCAGAAGTCATCAAAAAGCATGATCTGATCGTCATTGCTGACGAAATTTATGCAGAACTGACGTATACTCAAAAACATGTCAGCTTCGCTTCAATCCCGGATATGAAGGAGCGGACGATTCTTGTGAGCGGCTTCTCCAAAGCTTTTGCCATGACGGGTTGGCGGATTGGTTATATGTGCGGTCATCCGGAACTTATTGCCGCCATGTTGAAGATCCACCAGTATACCGTAATGTGTGCTCCAGCGATGGGACAGGTCGCGGCGCTTGAGGCACTAACGAATGGGCTGGGAGAGAAAGACCGCATGGTCGAATCCTACAATCAGCGCAGACGTCTTATCGTACAGGGATTCCGTGACATCGGCCTGGATTGCCATGAGCCTCAGGGAGCCTTCTATGCATTCCCGAGTATTCAAAATACGGGCCTGAACTCTGATCTTTTTGCCGAACGTCTCCTGACCGAAAATAAAGTAGCAGCTGTTCCAGGTAACGTGTTTGGCCCACAGGGAGAGGGCTTCTTGCGCTGTTCTTATGCCACTTCAGTGACCCAATTGAATGAAGCTTTGGAACGAATCGGTAATTTTGTTTACAAACTGCAAAAAGAGGGTTAATAAGAAGTAGGGTGTTTTCGGAAATGTGGACATTTTGCAACTTAGAAAAAAATAACTTTCATTTACAAAATATTGTGATATAATTTCAATTTGAAATATGTTTTTCATATATTTGGAAACTAATTTTCCAAGGAGGGGTTAGCATTGTTTTGTGTAGAATATGATTTACCGACTAATCGTGGGCATTACCTGGCTGAAGGCGATCAAGGCGACCGATGGTCGGTGAGACCAGATCACGAATCTTTGCATGACATTTCCTTGGAAGATGAGATCCACCTGCTTCGCCGCAAGATGGAACAGATTTTTATGGAGGAGAAATCCTTTACTTCAGAAATTGTGATTGAAATCAGCAGTTTATTAGATCTGAAGATCAATGAATATATGAAAGCTAACCCGATTAAAGGGAGATAAATTGATAGTTACGAAAACGTTACCCATATGAATGTTAAAGGAGACCTTTAGGGGTCTTCTTTTTTTGGTGGGAATAAGAATCTCTTATTTGTAAGGGCTATTTTTGTGCGTGGAACAATTGTGATATATTGTACTAAGGAGACTAAAGGGGGAACTGGAATGAAGAGATTTTGGGGGCTAACCGCACTCGTATCATTGATTTTTCTGCTCGCTGGATGTGGTGGCAAAGACGGATTTACCATTTTTATCATTGATAATCAAGGTAATCCATCCGTAATCGGAGAACAGTTACAGGCCAATCTGCAGCAAAAACTGGGTGAGGAACCTAAAGTGGAAGTCATTACAAGCGCCATGTATGATGTACAGAAAATTATGGTAGAATACGCAGCAGGCAGTCATGATATTTTTATTCTGCCAGAGGCAGATATGAAACAATACGGAAGCAATGGTTCCAATATTCCGCTGGATGATACATTTGATCCTGAGAAGTATGAGCGTGGTGTATTTGAGGGCGGAGTGTTAGTTGAAGATGGCCAGGGAGACAATGGCACCGATATGAAACAAGAAACCCATCTCTATGGCATCCCACTCGAAGATATGCAGATGTTCAAGGATGTGGAATATGCCGCCCAAAATCTGTTTGCTACCATTCCGCTATCGGCTGCCAATGTTGAAGAATCCAAAAAAGTGCTGAAGGCGCTGACAGAATAGCGTATAAGTATGGTAACTGAAGGAGGGGAGCGGATTGCTGATTACGGTCACTGGCGGGATAGGGAGTGGTAAAACCAGGTTTGCCCTAGGTTATGCGGCTCAAATCAGCCGGGAAGGAATCTATTTATCCACAGGCGATCATGATCCGGTGATTCCGGAACTGCCATCCGCTCATTATCGAGCCATTTCAGCCGGAAATGGCCATCACCTGACGGAAGTCATTCATCAGATCAATCGGGAATCGAATCTGTTTCTGGCTGATCAGCGAATTGTCATTGTGGACAGTCTGACTTCGTGGATGGCTGCCGGATTTAGAGCAACGGATGATCTTGATCAACAACGCGTACATACACAACAGCTGCTTGATGCCTTACTATCTTATCAGGGCAAGCTGCTGGTCATTACCAATGAAATGCAGGGTTCCCTGTATCCTTCGGAAGAGGAGCGTATTTTTGCCGCAAGGATGGCATCGGTGAATCGTGCACTGCAGTCTCACTCGGAACGCATGTATATGGTGGTATCGGGACTAGCCATTGATTTGAAGAAGCGAGAAGTACGGTACCACGATACCTGAGATAATAGGTCAAGATCCCAGGTGAAAAAAGCCTCCATAACCACAAACTGTGGTACGGAGGCTTATTTATATTGAGAAATGTTTGATTACAATTCAGTTGCGTGAGACGCGATTTCTATTTGCTTTTTTTCATACGTCTGATCCACCATATTACGCATCCTACCACGATAATGGCGAGGAGCGCATATACCACCAGTGAATAGACGTCCATAAAGTGCAAAATATTTTCCCAAGAAGCGCCAAGCGCGGCCCCAACCGAGACCAAAATAATGTTCCAGGCGAGTGTCCCGATGGTAGTGAAGAGGACGAATAAACCGAATTTCATATTGGACATGCCTGCAGGAATGGAGATGAGACTGCGAACAAGTGGCACCATGCGGCAGAATAGTACAGTCCACATTCCATATTTGTCAAACCATGCATCAACACGGTGGATATCTTCTTTTTTGATTCGCAGAATATGTCCCCAGCGATCTACAATTTTCTCCAGACGCTCCACATCAATCAGCAATCCGATCCCATAGAGAATCACTGCACCCAGCACAGAACCGATGGTAGCCGCAATGATAACACCTGGAAGAGTGAGGCTGGTGTACGTCGTCATAAATCCGCCAAAAGGCAAAATAATCTCCGAAGGAATGGGGGGAAATACGTTTTCAAGCGCAATAATGAGTGCGATGCCTATGTAGCCGTATTGTTCCATGAAATCGGTTATCCAGTTTTGCATAATCGTCTCCTCTACTTTTGATTTACCTGAATTTGACGTATACTCGGGCAGAGCACGCCAATTCATATATACGCGCAAAGGGTACAAGCGGTTTCTGAAAAAAATGCATTTCCGTATCAAGCAGTGGTCAAGTATACTGGTTAAGTTGAGATTAGAAGGGCAGGCATATTAAGAATTAACCGATGTTTTGCCATGTGAATGAAATTAAACATTTGGAGGGATTGCAAATGGGTATCTATACACGAACAGGTGATGAAGGGCAAACTTCGGTCATCGGAGGACGGGTGATCAAAGATGACGATCGCGTTGAAGCTTACGGTACCATAGACGAGCTGAATTGTTTTGTCGGCCAGGCAATCAGTTTGATCGATGATACAGAGGGGAAATTCGAGGATTTGCGCGAACATTTGCTGGAGGTTCAGCAAGAATTGTTTGATTGCGGGTCGGATCTGGCGTTTGTGAAAATCAGCGAAACCAAATACAAAGTACGGGATGACATGGTCACCCGGCTTGAACAATGGATTGATCAGTATGATGCGGAGAACCCGAAAGTGGAACGATTCATTATCCCGGGAGGCAGCCCGCTGTCTTCAGCGCTTCATGTGTGCCGTACGGTATGCCGCCGTGCAGAGCGCCGCACGGTAACATTGGGACAGCATACGGATATTAATCCTTCGGTACGCCGTTACTTGAATCGTCTGTCTGATTATTTCTTCGTTATAGCACGGACCGCCAATGCCAGACAGCAGGTGTCGGATATTGAATATGTACGGAGCAAAAAAGTGTTCCGCCGCAAAGAATGAGCGGCTATTATTCGCCGATTGTCTACACCGTTCCCGAACATGAAGATGGCTGGCTGCTGAAAACCGTGCTTCAGCGGCGGCTGCAGGTATCGCGCAAACTCTTGTCCAGGCTGAAGCTCACGGAGCAGGGAATTATGTTAAATGGAGAACGCGTGTATATCAGCGTGAAGGTATCGGCTGGTGATATCGTGGAGATTCGGATGGAACAGGAGGAATCGGATGACATTTTGCCGGAATCCATACCTTTTTCCATTTTGTATGAAGATGAGCATTTGCTTATTGTTAACAAGGATGCCGGCGTAATTGTGCATCCGACACATGGACACTATACAGGAACGTTGGCGAATGGTGTTGTTCATTACTGGAAATCCAAGGGAGAGCTTTTCCGGTTTAGACCCATTCATCGTCTGGATCAGGAGACTTCCGGGGTGCTGGCTATTGCCAAAAATCCATATGTGCATCAGCATGTGTCTGAACAAATGATCGCAGGAACCGTAGATAAAAAATACATTGCGTTTGTGCATGGGTGTCCTGCTCCTGAACAGGGGTCCGTTGATGGCGCTATTGACCGTGATCCGGAGGAGCCTCATCGCCGTATTGTCACACCTGACGGCTACGCAGCAAGAACGTTGTACAGCACGGTAACCCGGTGGAACGGA
The DNA here is from genome assembly GCF_002272715.1 of Paenibacillus sp. 7516. Classification (NCBI taxonomy): domain Bacteria; kingdom Bacillati; phylum Bacillota; class Bacilli; order Caryophanales; family Paenibacillaceae; genus Paenibacillus; species Paenibacillus sp. 7516. Next base: position 204,515 of record NZ_NPBI01000009.1, on the reverse strand, counting down.
GGGACTGCTAGTGCGGTCAGCCTGAAGCTGGAGAGTGGTAGAACTCATCAGATTCGTGTACATATGACGTCTGTCGGATGTCCGTTGATCGGGGATCGAATGTACAAGACACTAACTGAGGATGAGATTGACGAACAGACGGCTGCCATGCGGGAAGAACGGGACTCGTGGATCGATCGCCAGGCATTGCATGCCTACGAGCTGTCGTTTGTTCATCCACTTACACAGGAACGCATGACGTTCCATGCACCTCTTCCTTCAGATATGGCTGCGCTGGAGAAACGTTTAGATACCGAGGCGAAGCCAAGGGAAGAGTTGTAGGGGGATCGAAACACTATTTGTGAACCCTATTATGGATGCTGCTGTGATCCGAGGAGCAGGCAGTCCTTGTTCCATGTTGTTTTAAATCGTTTTAAACGTATGGCGATGGTATTGATTTAGAGTGACTTTTGGATTTACGAAGCAACCAAGGAAAGCGATAAATCAATACCGGAGCACTTAGGAGGACATTGTAATGAGTAAACTGAAAGTATACCAGTATGCGAAATGTGGAACTTGCCGCAAAGCGGTAAAATGGCTTGAAGCTCAAGGCCATGAGCTGGAGTTAATCCCGATTTTCGACACACCCCCGTCTGAGGTAGAATTAACCGAGCTCATTCAGAAGAGCGGACTTGAAGTGAAAAAGTTTTTCAATACAAGTGGAGAAGTGTACAAGGAGCAGCAGTTGAAGGACAAGCTGCCTGGCATGTCTGCTGAAGAACAGATTCGTCTGCTTGCCTCCAATGGCCGCCTGATCAAACGTCCAATCGTGACAGATGGGGAACAGGTGACCGTAGGATTCAAGGAAGAGACGTATGAACAGCAATGGAACAACGCTTAGAAACAGGCTGAGTGACGTGTCTGTCCATTCATAAATGAAGCCGATTAGCAGCCTTGAAATATTCAACATTCAGGGCTTTTTTGGCTGAACGATGCTTGACGGAACTATGCTATAATGATTGAAGTAGTTTCGATATTTTATTTGCTATATACAGATAGGAGAGAACAAAATCAAGTGAATCAACGTAATGAACCTACTTTGTTGCTGGTAGACGGTATGGCGGTGTTGTTCCGTGCATTTTATGCGACATCTGCAAGCGGATATATCAGACGGACAAAGGCAGGCTTGCCAACCAACGCGGTATACGGATTTATCCGTTATTTCTGGGATGCGGTTCAGACTTTCGGACCAAGTCATGTGGTATGCTGCTGGGATATGGGTGGCAAGACGTTTCGCGGTGAAGAGTACGCGGCATACAAAGGCAATCGTCCTGAAGCGCCGAATGATCTGATTCCCCAGTTTGCATTGATTCGTGAAGTCATGGACAGCCTGGGTATTCCGAACATTGGAGCAGAGGGGTATGAAGCCGATGACTGCATCGGTACACTGGCCAAGTATTATACGGAGCAGACGGATATGAACGTGATGGTGCTGACCGGTGACCATGATATGCTGCAGCTGATCAATGACCGGACAAGCATTATTATTATGAAAAAAGGCCACGGCAACTACATGGTGTATACGCCTGAATCTCTCATGGCAGAGAAGCAATTGACCCCTCGCCAAGTCATTGATATGAAGGGTCTGATGGGGGATGCAAGTGACAATTACCCTGGAGTACGTGGAATCGGTGAGAAAACAGCTCTAAAACTCGTGCAGGAATATGGCACCATTGAGGGTATTCTGGATAATCTGGATAAACTCACACCATCGGTACGAAAAAAAATCGAGAATGATCTCGACATGCTGCATCTGTCCCGTAAACTGGCAGAGATTCACTGCGCTGTTCCGGTAGCCTGCACACTGGATGTATGTGAATTGCGTCTTGATCCGGATACGGTGATGGACAAGTTCGAACAACTTGAGATGAAGAGCCTGGGCTCTTGGATGGGAGTGGCAATAGGGTGAGCAACATGCAGACAAAACGTGCCGGTAGAAAGTGGTGGACAGGGGCTATGGCCCTCGTCCTGGCTTTGCCGGTATTACTATCAGGCGCAGTAAGCGCTCCGCAAACAGCTGATGCAAAAGCGGCAATTAGCACCAAAGTACAGAAAGTAAAAGCAGCAGGACGAAATTTCACCGTACAAACGGTAAGCATTCCCAAAGGAACACCGGTGACTGTAGGATTAGCCAAGAAACAGGTAGGACAAACGGCTACATTGCCTTCCATTGTAAAATCATACGGTGCTCAAGCAGCCATTAATGGGGCATTTTTTGAAGCGTATAATGGAGCACCAGATCCTTATGGCATGTTAATAGCAAATGGAAAAGTGATACATATTGGACGATACGGAACAACGATAGGTTTCAAGGAAGATGGAACAGCAATTATGGATTCGCTTCAGGTAAGTCTTACAGGTAAAGTTATCGATTCAGCAGGTAAGTCACGCAGCTGGTACGCAACATTCATTAACCGTACACCTTCTGCGAATGCGAGCATATCAATGCTCTATACTCCGGAGCGTGGCCCCAAAGTTGGATTCAAGGGTGGTACTGCAGTTGTGATGGAGAAAGGGATTGTCACCAAAAAAGTAGCCAATAACAATGTAGCGATTCCGAAGAATGGATCTGTATTGGTCTTTACAGGCAATCAGAAATCTACTGCAGATCGCTTCGCCGTGGGTTCTACTGTAGAAATGAACTATAGATATACCAACGCATCAGGCAAAGAGATTCCTTGGGAAGACGTAGTAACTGCTGTTGGTGCTGGTCCTCGTCTGGTGAAAGACGGTAAAGTCGCCGTGAACCCAACCAGCGAAGGATTCAAGGATACCAAGATTCTGAATGCCTCGGGTGCCAGAAGCGGGATCGCCATCATGGCTGACGGTTCAGTAATGCTTGCAACTGTGTCGGGAGCCACCATTAAGGAGTGGGCGGCAGTCATGCAGAAGCTTGGTGCCAAGCAGGCCATGAATCTGGATGGCGGAGCTTCCTCGGGGTTGTATGCAGGTGGCAAGATGTTGACTTCACCAGGGCGGCTGTTAAGCAATACACTCGTTTTTGGCGGCTCAGTCCGTTAAAGTACTAATGTTATGGGAGGTATGAAGCACATGACAATCGCACATGATCAACAGTCAGCAGAACGTAATACAGCTGTTCTTGCCATTAATGTGGGCCAGCCTCAGCCATTGCCTGGCCAGAAACGTGAAGTGCTGAGCGGCATTGTCAAACTTCCCGTATCCGGCCCGGTTTTCCTGTCATTCACTGGAATGACAGGAGATGGCCAGGCGGACCTGGAGAATCACGGCGGACCGGATAAGGCTGTTTGTGTATACGATTACAGTCGGTATTCCGTGCTGGAACAGCTGATGGAACGCAAGCTGGACTGGGGAGCTTGTGGTGAGAATTTAACGGTTGAAGGCTGCTCCGAGGATCAAGTTCGGATTGGTGATGTATATGAACTGGGCGGAGCCTTGGTTCAGGTTAGCCAGCCAAGACAACCCTGCTTCAAACTCGCTGCCCGGTATGATTTCAAAGAGCTGCCTGTATATTTTCAGGAAAGCGGCTTTACCGGCTTCTATTTTCGCGTACTGGAGGAGGGAGAAGTCGCTCCTGACTCTCCGTTCAGGCGTATCCGCACTGACCCTGCATCCATGACCGTTCTTGAGGCCAACCGGGTCATGCATCAGGGTAAGAAGGATGCCGCCGGAATGCATGCATTACTGGCTATTCCAACGCTATCAGATAGCTGGAGGCAAACGTTATTGAAACGTTTGGATAAGCTGGAGAGCGGACAGTAGATTCACAACATATCATCGTCCAGATCCAAAAATGAATTTCACTTTAAACTAACTTGGGAGTGTGACTAACTTGACGATTTTAGGCGCAATTGAAGCTGGGGGAACCAAATTTGTATGTGGGATTGGAACTGAAAATGGTGAGGTGCTTGAACGGGTAAGTTTTCCTACAACGACACCGGAAGAAACGATGGCGCAAGTTATCGCTTTCTTTGAAGGCAAGGGGATTGAAGCTTTGGGCGTGGGTTCTTTTGGACCGATTGACCCGATTGAAGGAAGTCCTACGTACGGATATATTACAACTACACCGAAGCCTCATTGGGGTCAGTATGATATCATTGGCAAACTCAAGGAACATTTTGATGTGCCGATGACGTTTGATACGGATGTAAACGGAGCTGCGCTTGGAGAAGCAACCTGGGGAGCAGCACAAGGACTGGAGAGCTGTCTGTATATCACTGTTGGAACAGGGATTGGTGCCGGTGCAGTCGTAGGCGGCAAAATGGTTCACGGTTTATCTCATCCAGAGATGGGACATATTATTGTACGCAGACACCCTGAGGATACATATGAAGGTTTTTGTCCATACCACGGGGACTGTCTGGAAGGGCTCGCAGCGGGACCAGCCATCAATAAGCGTTGGGACCAGCCGGCATATGAGCTGCAAGCAGATCACAAAGCCTGGGAGATTGAGGCACATTATCTGGCGCACGCACTCATGAATTATGTACTGATTCTCACTCCGGAAAAAATTGTGATGGGTGGCGGGGTCATGAAGCAAGAGCATCTGTTCCCTATGGTACGCAGCAAATTGCAGGAGTTGTTAAATGGATATGTTCAGCATCCGGCCCTTCACTCGGGAATCGACGAGTATGTCGTTCCACCAGGCCTTGGTGACAATGCCGGTTTGTGCGGATCGCTGGCCTTGGCCAAATTGGCTTTGAACAAATAATTCAATTGATCACAAGTGGTTGACGAATTTTTCCATTGTGGTAAGATATGAGCAACAGCATACTACGGTTAATGAGGAAGCACCTCTCTTGCAATGAATTTGCAGGAGAGGTGCTTTTTTTGTTGCCTGGAGGCGGCTCATCTAACTGTGAATAGGCTGCAATATTAAGGAGGGGAAATCGATGGAAGTCATTTTCATGAACCGATTGTCCAAATTGTCAGGTCAACATGAGGAACACGCTCAGCTGTGGATTGGTGAGGAGGAAGGTGCCTGGCATCTCGGGTGGAGCCATTATGAGGAAGGAGATCGCGAAGACAGCATCTGGTATGAGGGGAGCTCATGGGAAGAACTGCTCCATATTTATCGCCACCAGTTGGCGATTCGAATGAGTGAAGGTTACCGGCTATTGATTCAGGGACTGTTTCATGAGACAGAAGATCTGAAATTACGCAGTTATGGTGGACAGCGTCTTCATTGTTATAGTGAACGCTACGGCAATGAAGAATTATATGCTGATCTATGCACATGGCGGAGAAGAAGGGCAGCGTCTGACCGGAAGGCCCCATACTTTATTGCAACGAATCGTTTGCTGCGCATGATCAGTGCATTCGTACCACAAACCATGGATGAACTCATGCAGTTACCAGGTATTGGGGAGAGCAAGGCAAATGAATACGGTCAGGAGTGGATGGAGCTAACAAGCGGAGTAGAGCGTTCTACGGCTTTTCCACTTGATTGGGTACAAACGGTATTGTCCGAAGATGAATATGAGAGCTGGCTATACAAGCAAAAAGAACAGAAATACAAGCAGGAACTGGACAAATTCACCACTCGCAAGCAGGTGCTTGAGGGTATGAAGGAAGGGTATACGCTGGAAGAGATTGTGAACCGCTCCGGACTATCCCGCAGAGAGCTGATTGAACTGCTGGAGACACTTGATACGGAAGGTTATGATACGGATAGCCTCCTGGATGCAGAGCTTGCGATCATGCCTGAGCAGGAGCAGGAGGCGGTCTGGAGTGCATACGAGGAGCTGGGAGACAGTTTCCTGAAACCTGTATTACATAGAGTATACGGCGGAGATAAGCCGGTTAGCGGCAATCTGGAGCAAGTGTACGAGAGATTGCGCATGATCCGCATTCGGTTCCGAAGACATGTAGAAACAGAGCGGAACGCCGGGTAGACACCCTATATCGTTTCGAGAGAGTTTTTGAGTAAAGAAAAAAGACGAAGCTGTTTCTCCCTGGGGGGAGCGCTTCGTCTTTTTGAATGAATACGTTCAGATCCAATCTTTTTTGCGGAAAATGAAGAACATGCTCAGGCCGAGGGTCACCATCAGGCCAATGACTACAAAATATCCATACTTCCAGTCCAGCTCAGGCATGTTATTGAAGTTCATCCCATAGATGCCGGTAATGACCGTCAGGGGCATGAACACCGTTGTAATGGCGGTAAACACGCGCATGATTTCGTTCGCCCGGTTGGCGATACTGGATTGGTAAGCTTCTCGCAAGTTTCCCATCAGGTCTCGATAAGTCTCAAACGTCTCGGATATTTTCACAGCATTCTCATAGATGTCACTGAAATATTTCTGCAGTTGATCATCGATCAGACGCAAGTCTTTTTTATTCAGCGTGTTGATGACCTCTTTTTGAGGTCCCAGCACTTTTTTGAGCCACAGAATCTCACTGCGCAGCCCGATAATTTCATTCAAATGGGATTTTTTCGTGTGCATCAAAATATCTTCTTCCAATTTCTCAATGCGCGCTTCGATCCGGTCGCCGACGGTAAAGTAGTTATCCACAATCAAATCGACCAACAAATACAGGAGACGATCCGGGGTGCTGACTTCCTGTTCCCACAGAATAGGCTTCAAGGTCCGCAGTTCGCTGACCTTCTGCTTCGTAACACTAATGATATAGTGTCTCCCTAGAAACAGGTTAACCGCACGCAAAAAGATCTCCTCGTCATCAAAACGAATGCTGTTTACGACAATAAAATAATGGCTCTCATAAATTTCAATCTTCGGACGCTGTTCTTCATCACTTAAACAGTCCTCTACAGCCAGATCATGCATCATGAACAGCGGCTGAAGTACCGCCAGATCATCAACGTCTGCATCGATCCAGTAAAATCCCTCAGCTGGTGGCGTCAGTGCCTGCTCAATATCGTCCACCGGGATAAATACACCGTTGTTTACCAACCGGATTTTCATCGTTCATCCACTCCTTCTGCACCCGCCAAACAGGCGGATTTTCATCAATATGGGCGCAAAAAGAACAGATCAGCCGGTCGGCAGCGGAGCCTGGAAGTCAGGACTGCGTTCGCTCTATAAACAAACGGAAATAACGTCCCGCTGCCGGCATGCTGATGTCAATTCTCTATGCAGTTTGTCGGAATACGGCTGACAGTCAGGCCTCGGGTCGCCATCCATTGAATATGTCACCTCTCACATAAGGGTTTGCAACACTTGTTTAGTATACCGCTGGTACATGGTGCTTTCAAGCGCAAAAATGTGTCTATTTCGCGCCATGAAGCAGTGTATGACAGCGATAGACAAACGGTTCCGGCCTACATGAACAGACATAAAACTACATGCTTGACGTGAGAGGATTAATGTTTTAAAGTAGACGGTGAAGTACACTAAATACACAATTGAATAAGGCGAAATCTTATCAAGAGTAGGTGGAGGGACTGGCCCGATGAAACCCGGCAACCGGCGGTATACCGCACGGTGCTAATTCTTGCAGCGACTTAGTGTCCATTGAGGCACTGTTGTAACTGAGAGATGAGAGAGGCGCATATCTATTTACATATGACCTTTCTCGGAATCCGAGGAAGGTCTTTGTTATATGCACCGACTTCTCAGCACTGATTATCGCTATGGAACTTGAATTTGTCAGGTTAGAGCGTTGCGCTTTTTGCAATTCTCCACCTATAGACAAGCTCATGGCAGTCTAGAACGATTTTGATGTGAAACACATCAAGCCTTTGATGGCTGCATCTATCTATGCACAAGGAGGAGTTTGTACATCATGCCAATTAAAATTCCAGACGCACTGCCTGCCAAGGAAGTCCTCGCAGGTGAGAACATCTTCGTAATGGACGAGACACATGCTTACCAGCAGGATATTCGTCCACTACGCATTGCTATATTAAACCTGATGCCTACCAAGGAAACAACAGAAACCCAACTGCTTCGTTTGGTGGGAAACACCCCTATACAGGTCGATATCGTTCTGGTTCATCCCAAGTCCCACACATCGAAGAACACGTCACAGGAGTATCTGAATCTTTTCTACAAAACCTTTGATGAGATTGAACACCGCCGTTTTGACGGGATGATCATTACGGGTGCCCCTGTGGAGCAAATGGATTTCGAAGACGTGAATTATTGGAAGGAAATCCAGGAGATCTTCGATTGGACCAAAACCAACGTCACATCGACCATGCACATCTGTTGGGCTTCTCAGGCTGGTCTGTACCATCATTTCGGTGTACCTAAGGTAGCGCTGGAAGAGAAGTGTTTTGGCGTATTTCCACATACGATCAACAAATCTCACGTACAGCTGCTTCGCGGATTTGATGAAGTGTTCAATGTCCCACATTCCCGTCATACCGAAGTTCGGCGCGAGGATATTGAGAAGAACGATAACCTCGAAATTTTGGCCGAATCGGAGGAAGCTGGCATTTTCCTGGTTGCCACCAAAGACGGCAAACAAATTTTTGTGACAGGGCATGCGGAGTATGATCCATTGTCCTTGAAATGGGAATATGACCGCGATGCATCCAAGGGCTTGGATATCGCACTGCCAAGAAACTATTTTCCAAATGACGATCCATCCCGTGTTCCTCCGGCAACCTGGCGGGCACATGCAAACTTATTATTCTCTAATTGGCTCAATTACTATGTGTATCAGGAGACGCCTTACGATATTGGCCCGCAAATCTAATCGAGATTACAGGAGGATACTGCAATGGAAGACAATAAGTTGAAAATCGAAAGCCGCTTGGCTCAAATCGGATCCGTCAATGAACCGGTGACTGGTGCCGTGAATTTCCCCATCTATCAATCAACGGCGTTCCGCCATCCGAAGCTCGGGCAGAGCACAGGCTTTGACTACATCCGTACAACCAATCCAACGCGTAAGGTGCTGGAAGAAGCTGCAGCCGCACTCGAATCAGGTGATGCCGGTTTTGCCTGTAGCTCGGGCATGGCAGCGCTGCAAACGATCTTCGCCATGTTTGGACAGGGAGATCATTTGATTGTCTCGTTGGATCTGTATGGGGGAACGTATCGTCTTCTAGAGCGTATCCTGTCCCGTTTTGGCGTAACGGCAAGCTACGTGGACACGAATGATCTGGTGGCCATGGAAGACATTCGTCAGCCGAACACCAAAGCTGTATTTATCGAGACGCCAACCAATCCACTTATGATGATTACGGATATTGAAGCGGTCAGCTCCTGGGCGAAAAGCCATAACCTGTTGACCATTGTGGACAATACACTGCTGACGCCGTTCTTCCAACGTCCTATCGAGCTCGGAGCAGATATCATTGTTCATAGCGCAACCAAATATCTGGGTGGACACAACGATGTGCTTGCCGGATTGATTATCACTAAGGGCGAGGAATTGTCAGCCGAAATGGCATTCCTGCATAACTCCATTGGTGCAGTACTATCTCCAAGTGATTCCTATCAGTTGATGAAAGGCATGAAGACACTCGCGCTGCGTATGGAGCGTCATGAGTATAATTCACTTACCATTGCCAAGTATTTGCTGGAACATCCATCCGTGGGGGAAGTATATCACCCAGGTTTGTCAGATCACCCGGGATACGAAGTGCAGAAGAAACAATCTAGAGGAAACACAGGCATCTTCTCTTTCAAAGTCAAAGATGCCCGTTTAGTTGAACCGTTGCTGCGCCACATCAAGTTAATTGCCTTTGCCGAGAGTCTTGGCGGCGTTGAATCGTTGATGACGTATCCTGCGGTGCAGACGCATGCAGATATCCCGCTCGAAATACGCGACGCCGTAGGTGTCGATGACCGCTTGCTGCGATTCTCCGTAGGAATTGAGCATGCAGACGACCTGATTGCGGATTTGGGGAATGCCCTGGAAGCTGCGCAGCGTGAGGTTGAAGGAGGCGTACATCATGAGTGAGCAGAACAACAAGCAATCCGAATTGAAGTTTGATACCAAGCTGCTGCATTTTGGTGACGAAGTCGATAAAACAACGGGAGCCTCCAGCGTACCGATCTACCAGGCATCCACATTCCATCATTTTGATATCTTTAATCCACCACAGCATGATTACAGCCGTTCGGGTAATCCGACACGTCAAGCGTTGGAGGATTACATCACATTGCTTGAAGGTGGAGCCCGCGGATTCGCCTACTCTTCAGGAATGGCCGCAATCTCCAGTGTGTTCCTGATGTTCTCGGCAGGCGACCACATGATCGTAACAGAAGATGTGTATGGGGGAACATACCGCCTGCTCACGTCCATTCTTAGCAGAATGCAAATCGAGACAACGTTTGTGGATATGACCAATATTGAAGAAGTGAGGGCGGCCATTAAGCCGAATACGAAGGCAGTCTATATGGAGACACCTTCCAACCCGACCCTGCGGATCACGGATATTGCTGCCGTCACATCCTGGGCACAGGAACATGAACTGATTACCATTCTCGATAACACATTCATGACGCCATATTATCAGCGCCCGATTGAGCTCGGCGTGGACATTGTTGTACATAGTGCAACCAAGTTTCTTGGTGGACATAGTGACGTACTTGCCGGACTTGCCGTTGCCCGCACCGAAGAGCTGGGGAGACAACTCAAACAGCTTCAAAATGGGCTTGGTACCGTACTCGGTGCTCAAGAATCCTGGCTTCTGATGCGCGGCATGAAAACACTCGGAGCTCGTATGGCACACAGTGAACAAAGCACGGCGAAGCTGGCTGCCTGGCTTAGCGGACGCAGCGATATTACCGCAGTATACTATCCTGGGCTGCTGGAGCATCCGGGTCGTGAAGCTCACGAGCGCCAGTCCACGGGTTATGGAGCGGTTGTCTCATTTGACGTTGGCTCGGGTGACCGTGCCAAAGCGGTGCTTAACCGGGTGAAACTGCCAATCGTAGCAGTCAGTCTGGGTGCTGTGGAGAGTATTCTGTCCTATCCTGCGATGATGTCCCATGCAGCAATGCCTGCAGAGGTTAGACTTGAACGGGGCATTACCGATGGGCTGCTGCGCTTCTCAGTCGGGCTGGAAGATATCGACGATCTGATTGCTGATCTGGATCAGGCGCTTCAGGAATCATAATCATCATTTTGGACTAATTGAACAATCAATAAATAAGTCTAAAAAAGCTGGAATTATAATAGATTGAATATGTCAATATTTTTACTTAAATTTAGGGCACCTTTCCATAAGGTGCTTTTTTTCACATGTAACCTGTGTTACGATAGACAGAGTACAGAAATGCGATGTTGCCACCAGCACTTGCAAGCGATGCGTCTTATGCATAGATTCAATGAGCCGTTTTTTTTCATTAACCCAGAATGGATCGAAAGGTTCCAATCCATCTAGAATTTCTATTTCTACGCAATCGTTTGGAACCAACCAATCATGCACAAGGCTGGCATATATACAAGTCGGGACGGATCGTGAACATATTTTCTCTTCATGAGGGAGGCTTTTTACGATGAGTACGGTAGACCGTATCTTAGATAAAGCCCTTCGGGGCGAACGATTAGACCTGGAAGACACAATTCAACTGTTTGAATCGAATGAAGTCGACAAAATCGGGGCAGCTGCCAATGTTATTATGAAGCGTATGCACCCTGAGCCATACAGAACATTTGTCATTGGGCGTAACGTCAACTACACCAACGTGTGTGATGTGTACTGCCGTTTTTGTGCTTTTTATCGCAGACCCGGATCAGATGAAGGATATGTATTACCGGACGAAGTGATCTTCCAGAAAATTCAGGAAACACAAGATGTGAACGGGACTGAGATTTTGATGCAAGGCGGAACGAATCCCAACCTGCCTTTCAGCTATTACACGGATCTGTTAAAAGCAATCAAAGAACGTTTCCCGAACATTACCATGCATTCCTTCTCACCGGCGGAGATTATGAAAATGGTAGAAGTTTCAGATGGTCTTACGCTGGAAGAAGTCGTACGTGCCATTCACGAAGCAGGACTGGATTCCTTGCCAGGTGGAGGTGCTGAGATTCTGGATGACCGTACACGCCGCAAAATCAGCCGTCTGAAAGGTTCATGGCGCGACTGGATGGACGTTATGCAGACAGCTCACCGGATCGGGATGAACACAACCGCAACCATGGTTATCGGTTTGGGCGAATCAATGGAGGAGCGTGCACTTCACCTGCTTCGTGTACGTGAAGCCCAGGATGAGTGTATTGCGAACAAATATGATTCAGAAGGCTTCCTTGCATTTATTCCTTGGACATTCCAGCCGGATAATACGAATCTGAAACTGGAGCGCCAAACTCCGGAAGAATACTTGAAGACGGTAGCGATCAGCCGACTTGTACTTGATAATATCAAAAACATCCAATCTTCATGGGTAACCATGGGTCCTGAAATCGGTAAGAAATCGCTTGAATTTGGCTGTAATGATTTCGGCAGCACGATGATTGAAGAGAATGTCGTATCCGCAGCGGGTGCTACATACAAAGTCAATATTGGCTCGATTCTTCAGCTTATTCGTGAGGCGGGTTATATTCCGGCACAGCGTAATACAAGATACGATATTCTGCGCATGTTTGATGAAGAAGAGAATTCTGTGCAGCAAGATTTTGTCATGCAAAACTAATAAAGAGGATTTATCTATGTCTAGATATTAGAATTGAAGACCACGGGCTGCCCATTGAAGGGTAATCCGTGGTTTTTTGTTGGATGCTTGCCATAAGGGGCCATTCCTAGGTCATGAAAGAGTACATATTACGCATATGGCGATATTTTATATTGATATTGAACTGTTAAAATGAAAGAAACGGAGCAACAGACATGCTGGAGAGGAGCAAGTGAATGAAGAGAAGGAAGCTTGGCAGGACCGGTCTCGATGTACCTGTGTTGAGTTTTGGCGCGTCTTCCCTGGGTTCGGTGTTTCGCGATATTGACCGCGAGGAAGGTATTCGTACGGTACATGCAGCTCTGGATGCAGGAATGAACTATATAGATGTGTCACCCTATTATGGTCTAACCAAGGCAGAGACGGTACTTGGGGAAGCGATACGAAGCCAGCCGCGCAGTTCATATATTTTATCAACCAAGGCGGGACGATACGGAGAGAATGAGTTTGATTTTTCCCGTAAGCGCATACAGGATAGCGTCAAGGAAAGTCTGGACCGATTGCACACCGATTATATCGATATTCTGTTCCTGCATGATATTGAGTTTGCACCAGCAGAGATCATTATTGAAGAAGCCTATCCAGCCTTGCTGGAACTGAAGGAGCAGGGTGTAATTCGTCATGCGGGAGTCTGTGGTCTGCCCCTGCCCCTGTTCGAAAAAGTGCTGCCGCAGATTGATGCCGATGCCATCATCTCGTATTGTCATTATGCATTGAATGATACCTCATTGTTGTCCCTGCTGCCTTTATTGGAAAAAGAGGGAGTTGGCCTCGTCAATGCTTCGCCTCTCTCCATGGGCTTATTAGGTACAAGAGGGACGCCCGCCTGGCATCCAGCAGAGGAACGCGTCAAACAAGTCTGTCTTGAAGCTGCGCAGTTCTGTGCAGAGCAAGGTGCAAATATTGCCAAGCTGGCTGTGCAGTTTGCTACGGCAAATGAACAGATCCCAACCACACTGGTGAGCAGCGCAAGTGAACTTAACATCCGTCATAATGCGGAGTGGGTAGATGAACCGCTCGATGAAGAGCTTTTGGCAGAGGTACTGCGCATTCTGGCACCCGTTCATAACATAACGTGGACAAGTGGCCGTCCCGAGTATAACGAACCACAACAGAAAGCAGCGAAGGGGGAACAGGGATGAAAGCTGTTGTGTGTGAAGAGATTAATCGATTGACAATACAGGACACCGACGAACCCATCCGAGCTGAACATGAGGCCATTGTATCGATCAAGCGGATTGGCATCTGCGGGACGGATCTGCATGCTTATAAAGGCAACCAGCCCTATTTTACCTATCCTCGTATTCTGGGACATGAACTGTCAGGGATCATTGATGACATTGGCCCGAATACTGCTGGCCTTCAAGTTGGAGATCAGGTAAGCATTATTCCCTATCTGCACTGTGGTCACTGTATTGCCTGTCGAACAGGGAAAACCAATTGCTGTGCATCCATGCAGGTCATGGGAGTACATGTGGATGGAGGTATGCGCGAAAGAATCAGCGTGCCTGTTTCCCATTTGATTAAGGCGGAAGGACTGACCCTGGATGAAACAGCAATGGTTGAACCGCTCAGTATCGGTGCCCATGCAGTGAGAAGAGCAGGTGTGCAGCCTGGGGAGCAGATTATAGTAATCGGCGCAGGGCCGATCGGACTTGGTGTCATGGCTTTTGCGAAACAGGCCGGAGCACGAGTAATTGCCATTGATCGGAACCTGGACCGCTTGGAACTAAGCCGCATCTGGGCTGGGGCAGATGTTTTAATACAGGCAACAGATCAAGTGGTGGAGCAGGTGGCTGAAGTGACGGAAGGTGATTACGCTACCGCTGTGTTTGATGCAACAGGCAATGTGCAGTCCATGAATGAGGCCATTCGGTATGTAGCTCATGGCGGACAATTGATCTATGTGGGACTGGTCAAAGCCGATATAACGTTCCATGATCCTGAGTTTCATAAACGGGAGATGAGCATACTGGGCAGTCGCAATGCAACGCGTGCGGATTTTGAGCAAGTGATATCGACTTTGCGTCAGAAAAAGCTCAGCATGGATGGCTACATTACGCATCGGGAGCCTTTAACTGAGCTTCCTTCCGCCATGGACAAGTGGTTGCTCCCAGATACACATGTGGTAAAAGCAATAGTTGAACTATAAAAGTATAGAGGATCGAAAATGAGGCATGCAGGAATAGAAACATAAAAAAACTCTCTCTAACCTGAAGTGATATTCTATCACAGGGTTTAGAGAGAGTTTTTGGGTTCATGATTTTATGAAGCTTGTTATCATTTCTCCGGATGAGTGACAATTCCAGCGTGCGGATCAATATGGCGCACAATGGATTTCAGCCAGATCATCTCCAGAAAATGAACTTCATAGTATAATGCCCCCGGGATGTTGTGAACCCATCCTTCAGAAGGGACGAAGGAAGTCGATTCAGAAGATGCCATAGGAGATCCGGGTTCCCGTCGCAGACGTTTGCGAACGGCTTTTTCAACCTGCGAGCTTTGGGTAGTCAAAATGTACAATTTGCGAGTGGTCCTGAATCCGCGGAATGCGATATAGACCATTTCATATGCAATTAGATAGGCAATAACAGAGTACATCGCTTGATCCCAACCAAAGACAACACCAGCGGCTGTCAGAATCAGCAAGTTGAGCAGCATGATTATTTTTTCGATAAGCATCCGTTTCCCGCTAAATACCCGTTCAGGTGGCCGGGAGGACGGATCACCGATTTCCAGCGTATCCAGTGTCCCGCCATACCGCACCACAAGTCCGATTCCAACACCCAGACATAGTCCGCCGAACATGGCGGCAGCCAGCGGATGTTCAACCAGAGGCGGCATGGGATGAAGCACGATGGCACCAATCGAAAAGACAACCAGACCCAGTACAGTAACGAGTACAAATTTCTTTTGCACCAGCCTGTAGGATAAAAATATAAACGGAACATTGAATAAGAACAGGAACAATCCAATTCTCATCTCAGTCCAATGCGCGAACAGAGAAGATATGCCTGTAATGCCTCCAATAATAATCTTATTGGGATGCAGGAATAATTCAAGTCCCACGGAGGCCAGAATCCCACCGACGATCACCAGCAAAAGATTCAGGAAGCGGCGGGTGGATGATATTCTGGTCTTAGCGGTTTGTGGCACCGGATTAGCCGATATCAGAGGTGCTTTCATACGTCATCCTCCTTCGTGCGGCTGGCGAGCCATTCTCCCTGGGTTGATCACAGAAGATCGGCGAGGAGCCGCGGTTACGATCCTGTGCCTGTTCTGAACAGGCACAGGTTTTATCCTTCTTTCTGTAAAACCTTCGGTTCTTCTTTCTTCTTCCGAGGATCTTTGAACTTGAATATTTTATCCAAAATTTTAAACACATGTTTGGACTCTTTGGTTAATAACGGTCCAAGTATGGCCAGAATCAGCACGTACAGTGCGGCAAACGGCTGGAGAAGCGGCAAGAGTCCACCGGCTTTACCCATGTTGGCCATGATGATTGAAAATTCACCGCGGGATACAATGGTTAAACCAATATTAGCAGAGGCTTTCGGAGACAGTCCCGCACTGCGTCCGGCCAGCATGCCTGCCAGGAAGTTACCGAATAGCGTAATAACAACAGCAATCAAAGCCAGCCATACGGCTTCTCCGCCAAGGGACAGAGGGTCAATGGACAATCCGAAGCTGAAGAAGAAGATGGCTCCGAAGAAGTCACGGAACGGCAGGATCAGATGCTCAATCCGTTTGGCATGTTCTGTCTCTGCCAGGACCAGACCAACAAGTAATGCACCGATGGCCTCAGCCACGTGAATGGTTTCGGAGAATCCGGCTACCAGGAACAATGCACCAAAAATCACAAGTGAAAACAATTCATTGGAACGTATTTTAAGCAGCTTGTTGAGCAGCGGAGTCGCTTTGCGCCCCAGTATGATGACAATGAGCATGAATCCAAGCGCGATAAGCGCGGATACGATGACGCCTCCGATCGAGGATGAGTCACTGAGCACCAATCCGGATAGGATGGAGATGTAGACAGCCAGGAACACGTCTTCAAACATGATAATTCCAAGAATCATTTCCGTCTCCGGGTTGGCTGTACGTTTCAGATCGACTAACACCTTGGCCACGATGGCACTGGAGGATATGGTGGTAATCCCTGCAATAACAAGTGCCTCGGCTGGTGGGAAGCCGGATGCAAATCCGAAAACTAATCCAAGTGTAAAGTTAATCCCGATATAGATCGAACCGCCAACGGCAATGGATTTACCGGATTTGATCAGACGTCCTACCGAGAATTCCAAACCGAGATAGAAGAGCAGGAACAGGATACCAATCCGGCCCATGAATTCGATGAAAGGCTGACTTTCGATAAAACGGAAGTCCAGATGCCATATTTGCATGGCATGTGGACCAACGGCCATCCCGATCAGAATGTAAAACGGGACGACCGAAAAACGCAATTTGGCAGATAAGAGGCCAGCGGCAGCAATGAGAACGAGCGCCAGACCTACTTCAAAAATCAGATGATCCATCAACTCACCCCCTTCCGGTCAGGAGGAGGGATTTGAAGAGTTTCTGCTGATTGCGTTCGCCAACAGCGACAACGGTAGACTCTGCAGTAATCACGACCTCAGGACCGGGGCTGATATGTTTTTTGTGGTTTCTCTCTACAACGGCAATAACCGTTGCCCCAGAGTTTTGACGAACGTTCAATTCACCGATGGACTTGCCGATGCATCCATAGGAGGATTCGACTTTGTACCATTCGATAATCAGATCATCAAAAGTAACTTCAATATTTTCAAGCTGTTTTGGCTTGTAGGTCAATCCGCCAACGATAGCGGCAATTTGTCTGGCTTCATAATCATCGAGGGTAATCATGGAGATGCTTTGATCCGGATCGTCGTATTCAAAATGGTACATTTCACGCCGTCCATCATCATGAATAATGATCACAATTTTATCTCCGCTGCTCGTTTCAATCTGGAACTTCTTGCCGATTCCCGGCAAATCTGTTTCACGTACATCCATGGATAGTATGCCTCCTTAAATTAGGGGCTGGCCACAGAAGACAGGCTTATTTCCCGAAAATAGAATGATCTGTATTTGGAAGGAACATTAAATGATGCGGGCAAATAGAGCCAGGCACTCCTGACACACAGCCGTATACATTGAATTTTGAACAAAATTGGATATAACAAACACACATCGTAACACTCTGTTAACCTTGTCGTTAACTAACGTTTGCTTAAAGGGTTATAAGTTATGCACAAGTACACCGTCTGTTGGACAGAGATGTCTCTATGCATGGCAACCGAACATACGGTGCAACGCCTAGTGAAGGGCGTTTACGTATCTTGGTGCATGAGGGGCGAGGGACAAATACATACTGGTGAATTTAATGGGTAGCAGAAATAATCTGCGCTTAAACAGACAGATCAACGGTTTAAAGGGCAGACGCGGAGTAGGAATTCGCAGCATCAGCAATAAGGCAAGCACCAAAAATACAGGCTTGTTATTCGTCACTGCAATCAGCTTGACCATGACTTGCGAGTATTTGCGGATAGCAGGTTTTTGCTGAGTTTCGGGTATTTGCAATAACACTTCCTTATTGGAAGTGGCATCAACGGATACGCCAACAGCGGATTCTGTCTGCATCGGAATAGGGAAGCACAACGCTTGGAACAAACACAAAATGATGATAAAAGCACTGCGGAGCATTCTAGGTAGTTGTCTCATTTTGGCTTCCCCCCCTTTTCCGTGAAACATACTGTTATCAAAATAATAACACAATTTTGTCTGAACTCCAAACCTCTTTACAAATATACTGAGAAATGATGACACGCTTTCCATCAATCCGCTTCGTATATCCCCCTCGGCCTTGCCATATACTTTGAACAGGAAGGAAAGGAGTGATTCTTGTGGAGCTGTTCGCCGTATGGACCGATGTGTCAGGGCAAGAGGAAGCAGATCAATTTTATCGCTGCATCAAAGAAAAAACCAAAGGTTTACATATAAGCAAAAGAGGTTTCCGGCTCACCTTCAAACATAATGACGGCAAAGCAGCCTGGGTCTGCAGAGGGAATGAAAATCACGTGGACTTTCAGCAGTGGCTGCCTCAGATCAGTGACTTGCTTGCCAAAGGACTGGCTGATTTCATTATGGATACCCGGGAGCGCTCCATTGTAGAAAACATGATTTCCAAGGCCTGTTCCGTTATGGATGAATATGAAGTGGAGAAGGTACACCGGATCTGCATGCCCTTGTTATTCAACGGTGATCTGGATCAACCAGGGCTTCGAGAGAAACGGCGTTTAACCCTCGCAAATGGTCTGAGACATGATCTGGAGGAGGTTCATTTCTTTCACCTTGAAGGCATTCTTCATTTTCGAATGAAGCAATACAAACAGGAACTGCACGAACTGGTGGAGTATGCACTGGATGAATTCTGGATGGATCGTCAATACGAAGAATTCATGGGACTGTTAAAATATTTTGTGTTCTTTCAGGAAGCCAAAGTTCCTTTGGTCCATCTGGTGCACAAAGGCTCGCATGAATTTCAGGTTCTGGATGCAGGGCTTAACCAGCTCCCTGTGCAAAAAGATGAGCAAGTCGTCGTGGAGATGCCTGGTCTTGAACTGGAAATGGATATTGAAGACATGATTGTAAGCACACTTATATCGATATCTCCCGAAAAAGTGATGCTTCATACCAACACACCCGATCTGCCGATTATATCGACGATTCGCCAGATCTTCGAGGACAAGGTTCAATTATGTCATCATTGCCCGGAGTGTGAAGTGCTTCGTTCCGGCCTGCTGTCAGGCCTTGACGCAAGTGATCTCGGCAATTATAATAACTGTTGATCCATGAATTAATGAACATGTTTTTATGGATGAACTTTTACCAATAAGCAAAAGCGTTGACAAAGACAAGGACCATACGCACGGTCGGTGCAGAGAGAGGGAACCAGGCTGAAATTTCCTCCGGATGCCACGTTTGGTTTACCCCTTTGTAGCTGCAGTTTTGAAAACGGAGATGAATGTAATCGTTCCGTGAGTAAGGATATGCCGGGTCATGCCCGTTACCGTCATGCCAATGAGGGCTGTACTTTCAATTAGGAATGAAACAGCTGAATTAGGGTGGAACCACGAGTATACAACACTCGTCCCTTTGCCGGGACGGGTGTTTTTTGCGTTCTTTGCCAATCAGCAGGAATAGCAATAGATCATCAGTCCATGATGTTGATGGACAAGGTTACATTTACAGGAGGAATGAGACAAATGGCAGTTAACATTAAACTACCGGATGGTTCAGTACGTGAGTACGCCGATGGCAGCAGTATTGAGGACGTAGCAGCATCCATTAGCAGCGGATTGCGCAAAAACGCCGTAGCAGGGAAGCTGGATGGAATCGTGGTGGACTTGTCGACCAAACTTCACGAGGGAGCATTGGTAGAGATCGTAACTTTTGACTCACCAGACGGACTTGAAGTGATGCGTCATAGTACAGCTCACTTGCTCGCTCAAGCTGTGAAGCGCCTATATGGCAGCAAAGAGGTTCACCTTGGCGTTGGACCTGTCATCGAAGACGGATTTTACTATGATATGGACCTGGAGCACCCGCTTAACCCGGAAGATCTGCAAAAGATCGAAAAGGAAATGGAACGTATCGTTAGTGAAAACCTGCCAATCGTGCGCAAGGAAGTCAGCCGTGCTGAAGCAATCAAAACGTTTGAAGAAGTGGGCGATCCTTACAAACTCGAATTGATTCGTGATCTGCCGGAAGACAGCGTGATTACCATTTATGAGCAGGGCGAGTTCTTCGATCTGTGCCGCGGACCTCATGTACCTTCCACAGGCAAGATCAAGGTGTTCAAGTTGATGAATGTTGCTGGTGCGTACTGGCGTGGTGACAGCAAAAACAAAATGCTGCAGCGTATCTACGGTACAGCTTTTGTGAAAAAGGCTCAGCTGGATGAGCATCTGCACTTCCTGGAGGAAGCACGTAAACGCGATCACCGCAAGCTGGGTAAAGAGCTAGAAATGTTCACGTTCTCCCAACTGGTTGGACAAGGTCTGCCAATCTGGCTGCCAAACGGCGCCAAACTGCGCCGTACGCTGGAGCGCTACATTGTGGATTTGGAAGAAAGTCTTGGATACCAGCACGTATATACACCGGTTCTCGGTAATGTGGAATTGTACAAAACGTCTGGACACTGGGAGCACTACCAAGAGGACATGTTCCCCAAAATGGTAATGGATAACGAAGAACTCGTACTCCGTCCAATGAACTGCCCGCACCATATGATGGTGTACAAGTCCAGCATGCACAGCTACCGTGACCTGCCGATCCGGATTGCCGAACTCGGCATGATGCACCGGTACGAGATGTCGGGTGCACTGACTGGCTTGCACCGCGTTCGTGCGATGACCTTGAACGACTCACACATTTTCTGTCGTCCGGATCAGATCAAGGAAGAATTCGCTCGTGTTATTGAATTGATCCAAACGGTTTACAAGGATTTTGGTATTCATGAATATCGCTTCCGCCTGTCTTACCGTGATCCGCAGGATACCGAGAAATATTTCCAAAACGATGAAATGTGGGAAATGTCCCAACGCATGCTGCGTGAAGTTGTAGAAGAACTCGACTTGCCTTTCTATGAAGCAGAGGGTGAAGCTGCATTCTATGGTCCGAAACTCGACGTGCAGATCAAAACAGCACTGGGCAAGGAAGAAACATTGTCCACCGTACAACTGGACTTCCTGCTCCCAGAACGATTCGAACTGGAATATGTCGGAGATGACGGACAAAAACATCGACCGGTCGTTATTCACCGCGGTGTAATCAGTACAATGGAACGTTTCACTGCATTCTTGCTGGAGAACTTTGCGGGAGCATTCCCACTGTGGCTGTCTCCTGTCCAAGCAAAAGTCATTCCGGTATCCGGAAACTTCGACGATTACGCACGTGAAGTGGAAGCGAAACTGAAGCGCGCGGGAATTTCTGCTGAGGCTGATTTGCGCAACGAGAAGCTTGGATACAAAATCCGTGAAGCACAACTTGAAAAAATGCCTTATATGTTTGTCGTTGGTGAGAATGAGCGCAGTGCCGAGTCAGTGTCTGTGCGTAAACGCGGAGAAGGCGATCTCGGCATGAAACCTGTGGCTGAAATCGTAGCTCAACTGAAAGAAGAAATCAGCACAAGATCAATATAAATATATGCATTTGAGAAAGACCGTCAGGGCATGGCCTAATCCATGCTCCCAGACGGTTTTTTTGCTATTTTTCATGTGCTGGAACCTAGTGAAGTAGAAAATGTATAAGCATTTTGCTTTTTGGAAAACCTTTGCAGTAAGGGGGAGGTTTTAAAATGAAAAAGCAAAATGCAATGAAAACAAAACAATTACGGGTTCTGATTTCAAGTATGGTCATATCCATTGGGTTGGTATTGTCCTGGAATCAGGCAGAGGCGTATACATTTGAAGAGGAAAATGAAGTGCTGCATGTCATCAAGCGGCAGGATCAAGCTGCAACGCGGCATGTTGAAAGTCAGTCTGAGGTATCGATCCATGATTATGAATACAGTGATCAGGTACAGGTCACGACGATGGTCTATATGGCTTTATTGTGGTCTCCACAGCCCATTGTCATTCCTAAGCCGGATGTCCCAGGCAAGCAGCTTGTACTCGACCCATCCATGCCTGTGATGGCGCCGCGCTCAGAACAGGTACTGGGAACCCAAAAGGTGACCGCGACGGGTTACACGGCAGGTGTAGAGTCAACCGGTAAAGGACCGAAACATCCTCAGTATGGTATTACTTACTCCGGGGTGAAGGTACGAAGAGACAAAGAGACGGTGTCAACCATTGCTGCTGACCCCAAATTATTCCCGCTCGGCTCCATTCTCTATATTCCCGGGTATGGTTACGGTATCGTGGCGGACACAGGTTCTGCCATCAAGGGTAATAAAATTGACCTTTATTTTCCGACCACGAAGCAAGTGTATAAGGAGTGGGGCAAAAAGGACGTCGAGGTACAGGTGATTAAACAAGGTGACGGAAAGTGCACGGAAAAGATGCTGGACGAGTTGTCTGAAGCAATCGATGTGTACAAATCCGTGCCGGATTCATGGTTAGACAAGGCCGTTTAATTTGGAATGTTAAGGATGAATAACTGAAGTGCTCTCTTCACATAATACTGACTGGGGACGAACCCCGCGCAGCAGCAATGCAGCGTAAATATGAAGAGAGAGGTGATTCGTTGTGGCTAAAAGAACACAAGGACAAGGGTATCAAACGCCAAACGAGAAGTACAATGCAGAGTTTGGACAGGAAACTGCGGCAAGCAAAGTGAAACAATCCGAGCAAAACAAAGTACAAGAAAATTTCCAAACACCTGATGAAAAATACAATGCAGAGTTCGGTGTAGAAAACACTGGACAAACAGGCCAAGTGGGCCGTGCAGGCAAATTTCAAAAATAAATAATGATTCAAGGCACCCTGGAGCAAACGCTCCAGGGTGTTTTTAGTTTTTTGATAAATTTACATAAATATCCTCAGTCCTCAGTCTGGAGACCGAGACGAATTCCATCTGCCGCCGCTGTTATCGAACCCTTGTCTGAGGTACACTGGATACAGAATACAGACGAAGGAGACATGAGCGATGAAACGATCTATGCGAGACCGCTGGTGGGTTGGCATACCGTTGATTGCCGTTGGTGCAATCATTTTGTTTCGGCAATTGGGTTATGACATTGATATAGGATATATATTTAGAACATATTGGCCGCTGTTTCTAATCTGGTGGGGCGTAAAAGGAGTGACTGAAATTCGTCGCAATGGCGGTTACGCCATGATTGGACCTGTCATTGTCCTTGCTATAGGTGGATACTTCCTGTCACGAAATCTCGGCTGGATTGATTATTCCATGGGTGAGTTCATTCGTTATCTCATTCCAATCATGTTAATTGGAGGAGGGTTGTTTGTTCTAATTGGCCCCCGTCGCCGTGATCGCAAACATCAGGACAAAATGCAGCCACCTCCACCGCCTGAACCATACCAGCCCTTGTCTTCCGAGGACCTGGAAATGCCTTCTTCTTTTGACGAACAATTCGAAAAGACGTTTGGGAAACCCAAACAGGAGCCGAAAAACAATCATTACGATCCATACTCCAATAATGGGGCTGAAAATGAATCGCATCAGGGACATCACCATAAGAAAAAGCACAATTCTCATTCCCATAGCCATTCACATGGTCCAGATGGTAACGGGTATGGAAGTCACTATGGTGATGGCGGATACGGTAGTGAATATGAAGATTACAGCAACAGAAATACCGTTAACAAATCAGCATTTATCGGTGACCTCTATATGGGACAGGAAGTGTTCTCCCTTAAACCGATGAATATCTCGGCGTTTATCGGTGATACGGTTATTGACTTGACGAAAGCACAAATCCCTTATGGCGAAACCAAAATCAACATTTCCTCATTTATTGGGGATGTAAAGGTATTCGTGCCGGAAGACATGGATCTGGGAGTCACTGTCACCACGAACTCCTTTATAGGAGATATGTCGCTGTTGAACCAAAAACGGGGAGGATTCCTCAGTAGTGCCCAGGCCGAAACTTCCCATTACCGCGAAGCAGGAAAAAAGGTGCGGATCGTAGTAAGTGTATTTATCGGAGACGTCAAAGTAAATAAGGTGGGTTAACGCATGATTCGAACGATTCTCAAGGCCAACAAGTGGGAACTAATGATGTATTTTGCCCTGACCGGGCTGATTACACTGGGCGGGTTCTACTTGCTGTACGGAGAGGTATTGATGGGAACAGGACGACAGCGTGCATGGATGTATGTGGCTGTCGTTGTGCTGGCGACTGTAGTTACCGGATATATTGCTGCACTGCGGCTCCAGCGCAAAATCGACCTGCTGGACCTGAATATGCTGAAAGTATCCAAGGGGAACTTGGCCGTTCGCATGCCTGAGGCAGATGATGCCTCGTTCGGCCGGGTATACCAGGAGTTTAACGTCATGATGGATTCGATTGAGAAAAAAATGAGACTGCTCCAGCGTCTGGGTGAGCAGGAAGTGATCGAGAAAGAACAGGCTTCCGAACGAGCGGTTCTTGAAGAACGCAGACGGATGGCGAGGGACCTTCATGATACGGTAAGCCAGCAGCTGTTCGCCATTCATATGTCAGCGTCTTCCTTGCCCAAACTGCTTGAGATGAATCCCGAACACGGACATAAAGTACTTGACCAATTAATCCAGATGTCGCATACCGCGCAACGTCAGATGCGTGGTCTCATTGCTCAGCTTCGTCCGGTGGAACTTGAAGGAAGGGACCTGGCTGAGGCACTGGATCGATGGTTTCCGGATTACTGCAGACAGAATGGATTAAAGGGAGTGAAAGAGCTGGAACTGGATGGCGGCGTCTCGGATGCCATCGAGCACCAGCTGTTTCTTGTTATTCAGGAGGCCGTTGCCAATGTAGTGAAGCATGCGGAGGCTGGACTTGTTAGTCTGTCCATACGGGAGACCGAGCATCAGATCAGCATGAGCATAAGCGATGACGGTCAGGGCTTCATGCAAGTTGAGCGGCCAGGGTCCTATGGATTGTCCACCATGCGAGAACGGGCAGAAAAGCTTGGCGGAGATGTCCAGATTATTTCGAAACCGGGAGCGGGAACGACAGTACGGGTGCTTATCCCCAAATTCCCGGATGAACCAGAGGGGGAAACGGAATGAACGGAAAAGTGAATGTAATGATTGTGGACGATCATGATATGGTGAGAATGGGCTTGAAAACGTACCTGATGCTTGAGCCGACATTTCATGTGATGGGAGAAGCGGGAAATGGACAGGATGCACTTAATCAGCTGCGCAAGCTGGATCAGAGTGAGATGCCTGATCTTATATTGATGGACCTGATGATGCCTGTCATGAACGGGGCCGAGGCTACGCAAGCCATCATGAGTGAATTTCCGGGTTCCAAAATAGTCATGCTTACAAGTTTTCTCGAGGATGATCTGGTGGTGCAGGCCATTGAGGCGGGAGCCGTCAGTTATGTCCTGAAGACTGTATCTGCTGAAGAATTAATCTATGCGCTTCAGGGAGCCTATCGGGGAATGCCTGTCATGACGGGAGATGTGTCCCAGGCGTTAACCCGGGGAATCAGGCAGCGCACGGCGAGAGAGAACGAATCCGGTCTGACCGAACGGGAGAAGGAAGTTCTTTTGCTCATTGCAGAAGGCAAAACCAACAAAGATATTGGAGAAGAACTACATATAAGTGTCAAAACCGTCAAAACACATGTAAGCAACCTGCTAATGAAGTGTGAAATGGACGATCGTACACAACTGGCCATTTACGCTCATCGTCAGGGTTGGGTGAAGAACAAGGATTAAAATGCTGATTTAACGGGAAAAATGTTCTATTATTGCGTGCTTTTATCTCCTTTTTAATTGTTTTTAAGGTACGGTTAAGGTTTAAAGTACAAAATAAGGACAGTTAAAGAATATCTCTTGCGAAGAAGAGATTGGGAGGTAGAAAGCATGGACGAACGTAATTACAGACCGAATCGTCAAGACGAGGAAGACCAAACAAAGCAAGCGGATAACCGCAATACATCCGGAACGGACGAATCCTCTTACTATTATTCTTATGGACCTTTTCAGTCCGTGAATCAGGAAGATACAGCAAGCAGTCATGTGAATCATAGCGACCGTGAAGAGGGCAATGTACAGATCACAAGACCCGACCCTGTCAAGCCGCTTCCGATGCATTACAATAACGGATCTTCCGAACAGGCGGGCCGCGGCAACGGAGGCAGCGGTTCCGGAAACGGTGGAGATGGTGGCAACGGTGGCAAAAACGGAAATGGAAACTGGAACTACAACAACCGTAAGCCTCGCTCCTCAGTCAGATCATTATTGTTTTCCTTTATAGCAGGGATGCTGGTCATTACAGTACTGATGTACACGGCAGACCGCACGAACATGTTTACTCCGCAAGAAGCCTTAACAAGTGCAGAGAATCAAAGCACAAATCAGGAATCGACTTCTACGAATACAGGCAGCAGCAATAATGTAACTGCATCACTTCTGCCAACAGGTAAAGAGGATGTCTCTTCTGTAGTGACGAGCACAAGTCCTGCAGTTGTAAAGATTGAAACATTGGCTACGCAGTCCGCACGCAGTGGAAGCCAAGGTGGATCCACGATGAGTGATCCGTTATATCAATACTTCTTCGGTAATGGAGGTAACGGAAGCGGCGGAACGGATAGCAACCAAGGCCAGCAGCAGCAGCAGCAGGGAAGCAATCAACTTGTTCCCCTCGGCATTGGTTCCGGATTTATTTTTGACAAAGAAGGATATATCCTGACAAACCAGCACGTTATTCAAGGGGCAGATGTCATTCAGGTTACACTGGAGAACAACAGCAAACCTTACGAAGCCAAACTGCTGGGAAGCAGCTTTGATCTTGACCTTGCCGTATTGAAAATCGAGAAAAACAGCGGTGACGATGATTTCCCTGTTGCTCCGCTTGGCGACTCAAACAGCACACAGGTTGGTGAATGGCTTGTTGCCATTGGTAACCCAGAAGGGTTCGAGCATACTGTAACTGCAGGTGTACTAAGTGCCAAAGAACGTACAATCAGCATTCCGGATGAAGAAACAGGTAAAACCCGCGAATACAGCCATCTGCTGCAAACCGATGCGTCGATTAACCCAGGTAACTCTGGTGGTCCGCTGCTTAACCTTAACGGTGAAGTCATTGGTATGAACGTAGCCGTTAGCGCTGATGCGCAAGGTATTGGATTTGCGATCCCTTCAAGCGTCATCTCGGATGCCGTGAAATATCTGAAAGAAAACAAAGAAGTTCCAAAAGAGCCGGTTCCGTTCATCGGTGCGTCCCTGATGGCGCTGACGCCTGAAGTGGCGAAACAAATGGGAACGGATATTACTGAAGGTTCTGTCGTAGCCAGCACCATCTATCAGTCTCCGGCTTACCAAGCCGATCTGCGTGCCTATGATATCATCACGGGTGCGAATGGAACGCCGTACAGCACAAGCCAAGACCTGATTGATTTCATCAAAACTCAGGAAATCGGCAGTGAAGTTACATTGAATGTGGTACGCGATGGCAAGAAGATGGATATCAAAATCAAAATCGGCAACAAAAACGACTATGATACTTCACAAACATCTGATCAACAGCAACAAACACAACCATAATATGAATGGTGGTTCGAGATTCAGAGAGCGGAAGGGTTTGAGGGCCCTTTCGCTTTTTTTGTCCTAATGAAGGCATGATTACAGATACCAAGCAAGAGCTTGGAGAAGCGAAAAATGCAGTCAAGATGCAGACTGGGCTTCTGGCTGTTACAATGAGATTAAAATGTGAGAATAAAGGAGAAAGACCATGCGTTCAACTATTTTGATTGTGGATGATGATGAAAAAATCGTGTCCATGCTCCGCCGGGGGCTGGCGTTTGAAGGGTATGAGGTACAGACTGCTTCCAATGGGGCTGAGGGTCTCAGTAAATTGATGGATAAGGAACCGGATGTAGTGGTGCTGGATGTGATGATGCCTCAGATCGACGGTTTCGAAGTATGTCGCCGATTAAGGGAAGCAGGAAGCAAAGTACCTGTGCTTATGTTAACCGCGAAGGACGAGGTTCAGAGCCGGGTGACCGGTCTGGATACCGGAGCGGATGATTATCTGGTGAAGCCATTCGCACTGGAAGAATTACTAGCCCGTGTCCGCGCCCTGCTGCGTCGTAAATCGGATATTGCAGAAACGCCGGATAACCGGCTCGTTTACGAAGATATTATATTGGATAATGACTCCCGCGAAGTGCTGCGTGATGGGAAACGTCTTGAGCTGACAGCGAAGGAATTCGAACTATTGAATTTGTTTATGCAAAATCCGAAAAGAGTGCTCTCCCGTGATCTGATCATGGATAAGATCTGGGGTTATGATTATAGCGGCGAGTCAAATGTACTGGAAGTATATATTGCGATGCTCCGGCAAAAAACGGAAGAGTATGGAGGTAAACGCTTAATCCAAACGATTCGTGGAGCGGGTTATATTCTGAGGGGTGACTCCTGACATGTCCATTCGGTTAAAACTAACCGCATGGTATTCTGGCATCTTGGCAGCTGTGCTTATTTTTTGGGGTGTCGTAATCTATGCTTTTGTCTATTTTAACTCTTATCAGGAAGTGGAGCAGCAGCTAAAAGTCAAAAGCCAACGAATTACCGAGCAAATTGGCGTGAATCCATTATCCCAATCCCTCGATATTGATTCGTTTACAGAGAGTCAGCTTCAGGAAGCTCAGATCTATATTCAACTGGTGGACTACCAGAGTGGATCTGTCAAAGTTTCTCAGAACATGCGAAAAGCAGGTATTTATTTTAATGTCATTGACTTGGAAGACATCCTTCAGGAGCGTGGCATATCTAAGCTCTATGTACATGGAACTCCTTTTCTCGTGAATCAGCAGCCCTTGTCTCTCCAGGGAACCAATGAAATCAGGGGACTTCTTCAGGTCGGTGCCAATGTAAGTTCACAGCAACGATTGCTGGAGGCGCTGCTTAACATTCTGATCTTTGGCTGGCTTGTGGCCATGGCACTGGCCATTACTTCAGGTCTCATTCTTGCCCGCAAATCGATGCGCCCACTCGTCAATGTCATTGATGCAGCCAATCAGATTCAATCCGGTGACGATCTGAGTGTCCGGATACAATATACGGGACCAAAGGATGAAATAGGTCGTTTAATCGAAACGGTGAATAACATGCTCGAACGGACAGAACTGTCCTTCCGCGGCCTGGAGGAGACCAATGCTGCTCAGCGCAGATTTGTATCCGATGCCTCTCATGAGCTGCGTACACCGCTGACCACGATTCGGGGAAACGTGGATTTCCTGAAAAAGTTATGGGATCAGGAAGGCAATGACCGACCGAATCTGGACGAGGAGACCGTCAAGGAGATGTCGCTTGAAGCGATTGAAGACATGGCGGACGAAGGCAAACGCATGAGCAGGTTGATTAGTGACATGCTGTCACTGGCAAGGGCCGATACAGGACAGAAAATAGAACTGAATCCGATTCCGCTGCAAATTTTGGTGCAAGAAGTAGCTCGCAGAGCACATTTCCTGGATCGCCACGCGGAATGGCGGGTTGGCGATTTATCGATTTTAAATGGTATTTATGTGAACGGCAGCAAAGACTATCTTCAGCAGATGCTCTTTATTTTCATTGAAAATGCGTTCAAATACACTCCGGACGGATCGGTAACGCTTGACGCCATCCTATACAAAGGGCAGGTTGGTCTCCGGATCAGTGATACAGGAATCGGTATGGATAAGGATGAGGTGCCGTTTATCTTCGATCGTTTCTATCGTGCGGATGAATCCCGCGGAGCTACACCGGGCATTGGACTGGGATTATCTATTGCAAAATGGATTATTGAGGAGCATATGGGCTCCGTTGAGGTCGTGACCAGACGCGGTGAAGGAACGACTTTCATCATCTGGATGCCAGTTGTCTTTGCTCCACCTATCGAATAAAGGTATAATAGACTGGACTGCAATTACATCGGCAGTGATGCTGAAAAAGAAAGCGGGTGGCAACCAAGTGGAAGTACTGCGAATTTCGCCGCGAGGGTATTGTTACGGAGTTGTGGATGCCATGGTATTGGCACGTCAGGCAGCACGTAATCTTGATTTACCACGGCCTATATATATATTGGGTATGATTGTGCATAACAAACATGTGACGGATTCCTTTGAAGATGAGGGGATCATTACACTGGATGGTCCGAATCGGATTGAAATTTTGAGTCAGGTAGAGAGCGGAACGGTCATCTTTACGGCCCACGGTGTATCTCCTGAGGTACGCAAAATGGCACGTGACAAAGGACTCACTACAGTAGACGCAACATGTCCGGATGTAACCAAGACGCATGACCTGATCCGGGAGAAAACGGCTGAAGGTTATCAGATCATCTATATCGGCAAAAAGAATCACCCTGAACCCGAAGGGGCTATAGGAGTTGCGCCTGACCAGGTGCATTTGATTGAGAAGGAAGAAGAGATTGATGCACTGAATGTTCCAGCTGGCAAGATTCTCATTACCAATCAGACGACGATGAGCCAATGGGATATCAAACACATCATGAGCCGCCTTCTGGAGAAATTCCCGGGCGCTGAAATTCATAACGAGATCTGTCTGGCTACACAAGTTCGTCAGGAAGCTGTGGCTGAGCAGGCCGGTCAGTCTGATCTGGTTATCGTTGTGGGTGACCCGCGCAGTAACAACTCGAACCGGCTTGCACAAGTCTCGGAAGAGATTGCGGGCGTAACGGCCTACCGGGTATCGGATGTGTCCGAGATCAAGCAGGAATGGCTGAAAGGGGTAAACAAGGTAGCCGTAACTTCAGGTGCTTCGACGCCGACTCCGATTACGAAGGAAGTTATCAGTTATCTGGAGCAATATGAGCATGATCAACCGGAGACGTGGGAAATCAAGCGTACCGTCAACATGAGCAAACTGCTGCCCCCAGTGCGGGAGAAGACCCGCACAACGTAACAAAAATCGAAGAATCCTGTGCTGCAGCCTTGAATCTGGGCATGCGGCACAGGATTTCTTTTGTATTAAGCGCACTCGTAGCCATCTTGACGAGAATGGCAGACTATGATATATTTACTTTAGTGGATAAAAGCTTAAAAGCGAACAAGCGTTTAAGCGTAACAGAACTTTTAATTATAATCAGATGCACATCGAAACAGTTTGGTGCTCTCATACAAGGAAGGATGGGAATTAATTATGATCGTTATTGCAGGCAAGGCAACACCGGAGGAACAGATTCAGGATATCGTCGCTGTGATTGAAAAGGAAGGGCTTCAGGTGCATATCTCCCGCGGGGAGGATCGTACCATCATCGGATTGATTGGCAAAGTGGAACCCAAAATGCAGGAACATCTCCGTCAAATGAAGGGTGTAGAGAACGTCGTAAGAATTTCGAAGTCCTACAAATTGGCCAGCCGTGACTTTCACCCTGAAGATACTGTCATCTCCATTAAGGGAGTGGATATCGGCGGAAAAGAACTTGTCGTTATGGGTGGACCATGTGCGGTTGAATCTGCAGCCCAAATTGACGAGATTGCCGGTCTTGTGAAAGCTGCTGGTGGCCAGGTACTGCGCGGTGGTGCATTTAAACCTCGTACCGGTCCTTACAGCTTTCAGGGAACAGGTGTAGAAGGGCTCATCATGATGGCTGAAGCTGGCAAGAAACATGACCTGCTGACCATCACGGAAGTCATGACTCCAGAATACGTGGATATTTGTGCGGAGTACGCGGATATTCTGCAAGTCGGTACCCGGAACATGCAAAACTTCGATTTGCTGCGTAAGCTGGGCGAATGCGGCAAACCCGTATTGCTGAAACGCGGCTTCAGTGCGACATACGATGAGCTTCTGAACGCGGCTGAGTACATCCTTGCCGGCGGTAACCCTAATGTAATGCTCTGTGAGCGCGGCATTCGTACGTTTGAGTCCTATACTCGCAATACGCTCGATCTGTCGGCGATTCCTGTGCTGCAGTCTCTTAGCCATCTGCCTGTCATTTCCGATCCTAGCCATGGTACAGGACGTCGGGAACTGGTAGAACCGATGACAAAAGCTTCTGTTGCTGCTGGTGCCAATGGACTGATCATCGAGATGCACACAGATCCAGACAACTCCATGACAGGTGACGGCGTACAATCCCTGTTCCCTGACCAATTCGCCAACTTGCTGCAGGATCTGGAGAAACTCGCTCCAATCGTGGGCAAAACGTTTAATACAGCCAAACAACCTGCCGAGTTTTTCCCGGCAAGAGTAGGCGTCTAATCTTATAGTTAGCCACAATACAATCGGACATTTCCCTCGTTTCATTCTTGAGAATGAAGCAGGGGGGATGTCCGGTTTTTCATATCATAGGGGGATTGAATACATTTATTAATCAATAGTGATAAGAAACATTTATGATGTAATGTTTTCCCCATGTTTTAGGATGTTATTACAGTTACTTTACCGCATTAACTCGCTTAAATATATAGTTAAATCATTGTTATGTGAAGTTTGGGGATTTATAAAATGTAAGTATAGCTAACATAGTCGCAAAAAATACCTTACATAAGTATTGACGATGTCATGTTTAAGAAATTATAATGACGACAGAAAAAAATTCGAATATGGACATTTTCTTTCGTGGGGTTGTTTATTGTTCGGAATATTTGGGAGGACGAATACATGTCGGTTGAAAACGTATTGAAATCAATTCAAGAGAACAACATCGAGTGGGTAGATTTTCGTTTTGTAGATTTAGCTGGTCGTGCACATCACATCTCGTTGCCAGCTTCGGCTGTTGATGCAGACACATTCGTAAATGGAGTAGCTTTTGACGGTTCTTCTATCCAAGGTTTCCGTGGAATTGAAGAGTCCGATATGGTTATGATGCCAGATCCTGAAGCGACTTATGTCGATCCGTTCACTGCACACCCTACATTGAATGTTATGTGTGATATCTTCACACCAGATGGCGAGCGCTATGAGCGCGACCCACGCAGCATCGCTGTTAAAGCTGAAGCTTTCCTGAAAGAGAGCGGTGTAGGTACAGCAGCATTCTTCGCACCTGAGTCCGAATTCTTCATCTTCGACGATGTACGTTATGAGAGTGGCACAAACAGCTCTTCCTACTACGTTGATTCCGAAGAAGCATCTTGGAACACGAACCGCAAGGAAGAAGGCGGCAACCTGGGCTTCAAAGTTCGCACTAAAGGCGGATATGTACCTGTAGCACCAGTGGATACTCAACAAGATATCCGTAGTGAAATGTGTCGTCTGTTGGAAGAAGCTGGCCTGTCGATCGAGCGTCATCACCACGAAGTGGCAACCGCTGGTCAAGCCGAAATCAACTTCCGTTTTGATACGTTGAAGAAAACAGCAGATAACCTGCTTGTATACAAATACATCGTGCATAACACTGCACGTCAATATGGCAAAGTAGCTACATTCATGCCGAAACCATTGTTCGGTGATAATGGTAGCGGAATGCACGTTCACCAATCCATCTTCGATGGCGATTCCCCGTTGTTCTACGACAAAGCGGGATATGCAAACCTGAGCGAAATGGCTCTGCACTACATCGGAGGAATTCTGTACCATGCACCAGCTCTGATCGCGTTGACTAACCCAAGTACAAACTCATTCAAACGTCTTGTACCTGGTTACGAAGCACCGGTAAACCTGGTTTACTCCAAAGGTAACCGCTCTGCAGCAGTACGTATCCCGGTTGCAGCTGTGACACCTAAAGGTTGTCGTATCGAGTTCCGTACGCCTGACTCCACTGCTAACCCTTACCTGGCATTCTCCGCAATGCTGATGGCGGGTCTGGATGGAATCAAACGCAAAATTAACCCAACTGAGCTTGGTTACGGTCCACTCGACAAAAACATCTATGACTTGTCAGATGCTGACAAAGAAAACATCCGCAGCGTTCCAGCTTCCCTGGAAGAGGCGCTTGATGCTCTGGCAGCAGACAACGAGTTCTTGACTGAAGGCGGCGTATTCACAAAAGAATTCATCGAGAACTACATCAACCTCAAACGTGATGAAGCAAAAGCTGTAGCTATTCGCATTCATCCGCACGAGTACAGCCTTTACTTCGATTGCTAATCTGATCGAAAGAAGTGTACCTACAATTTAAGCCTCCGGGACTCGCTCTCGGAGGCTTTTCCATGAATGGATGATGTAGTACGTTAACTTTGCAGGGTGATAAAGTATTTTGATGACCCTAATTGCCAGCTTCAGTGCTTATTGCCCTTGATGCGGATAGGGAATACTGATATCATAGCGATAATATTTACTTCATATGTAAGCTACGGATGGAAAGGGCGGGGGAAAAATGACAAAGAGAGCGTATAATTTTAATGCAGGACCAGCGGCACTGCCACTGGAGGTTTTGGAGCGTGCGCAAGCAGAATTTGTTGATTTTCGTAACACAGGCATGTCGATTATGGAGATGTCTCACCGTGGGGCAGTGTACGAGTCCGTACATAATGAAGCTCAGGAGCGTTTGCTGTCGCTCTTAGGCAATCCGAAGGGGTACAAGGTACTATTTCTTCAGGGCGGAGCGAGCACCCAGTTCGCCATGCTGCCGATGAACCTTCTGGGGGCAGGCCAAACTGCAAGCTATGTCATGACAGGCAGCTGGGCGAAAAAAGCGTTGTCTGAAGCGAAGCTGATTGGTGAAACCCACATCGCAGCTTCTTCCGAGGCCGATAAATACATGAAATTGCCTGATGTATCGAACCTGAGTTTGCCTGACCGCACAGCTTATGTACATCTGACATCCAATGAAACGATCGAGGGTACACAGTTCAAGTCTTTCCCGGACACGGGATCTGTACCTTTAATTGCTGACATGTCGAGTGATATTTTCTGTAAACCATTCGATCTTACTCAGTTTGGCATGATTTATGCGGGTGCACAGAAAAACCTTGGACCATCCGGGATTACAGTGGTAATTGCTCGGGAGGAGCTGGTAAGCGAATCGCCAAAAACGATTCCAACGATGCTTCGTTACAGCACACATACCGAAAACAATTCCCTGTATAATACCCCGCCTTCTTTCTCTGTTTACATGGTCAATGAAGTTCTGAAATGGATTGAAGAACAAGGTGGACTGAAAGGGATCGAGCAAAAGAACATCAAAAAAGCGGAATTGCTCTATAATACCATTGATTCCTCAGGCGACTTCTATCGCGGCTGTGTTGATGCTTCAGACCGTTCCCTGATGAACGTGACATTCCGCCTTGCTTCGGAAGAATTGGAGAAACAATTCATTAAGGCTTCCGAACAGGAAGGGTTTGTCGGATTAAAAGGACACCGCAGTGTTGGAGGCCTTCGTGCATCCATCTACAATGCAGCGCCTTATGAGAGTGTTAAGGCACTGACAGACTTTATGAGCCACTTTCAGAAGACAAATGGTTAAATCATAGGGGAATGGATGAGAGGCCTTAGCCTTCCAATCTAGCCCTTCCAGAGCCTTCCACATTGACGTGTGGGAGGCTTTTCTTTAGAATTAGAGGATTGCAACAGATACATGAACTTAAAGGAGATTGAACACATATGGCTTTGCATATCGTTCTGGTTGAACCGGAGATTCCCGCGAATACTGGCAATATTTCTCGCACCTGCGCGGCTACGGGAACCCATCTGCACCTGGTTCGCCCACTCGGATTTCGGACGGATGATGCTACCTTGAAGCGGGCTGGCCTGGATTACTGGCATGCAGTTCACATTGAATATCATGATTCATTCGCAGAGGTTCAGGAAAAGTATCCGGAGGGTCGCTTTTTCTACGCAACCACGAAGGCGAAAAACAACTATAGCGATTTTACATTCCAGGATGAAGATTTTTTGGTTTTTGGCAAAGAGACCAAAGGACTACCTCCTGAATTAATTGCTGCCAATCCGGAAACTTGCATGAGAATGCCCATGACAGGTGATGTACGTTCATTAAACTTGTCCAATTCGGCGGCAATTATCGTATATGAAGCATTACGACAATTGAATTTTCCGGGCTTGGATTGATCCATATTCGCGTTCAAGTGCTTGTTAGAATTCGCTAAAAAAACATTTTTCAAAAAAAAGGACAAAAAATGTTTATTTCCAGCAGGATTCGACAAAATCTTGGCGAATCTTTAAACATAGTACAATTGTACCTAGAAATTTAGAGTAAGATAGGAGAGGTGTGCCGTAGCTATGAAGCCAGCTGGAGTAGTTCGCAAAGTTGACCAATTGGGTAGGATCGTATTGCCTAAATCTTTGCGTAAAAGGTATCAAATGAATGAGGGAGATCCTGTAGAGATCTTAGTACAAGGGGACCATATCATTCTGGAGAGATACCGTCCAAAATGTATTTTCTGCGGATCGATGGAAGAAGTCAATGAGTTCAAAGAGCGTTACATATGCGCACAATGTCTAGATGAAATGACCCAGCTTCCACAGCACGGGTAAGTAAAATAAAGAAGTATCATGACCGATAAAGGCATGATACTTCTTTTGTTTTTTCAAAATGTTTTGCAAAAATACAATTAACTTATAATCATATAGACTAGCTTAATGGTTTACTTTCAAGATGCGGAAAGATATCGGACCAGATCAGGTCCAAAATGGCCTGCATGTTTAATTCGTCACTACTAACGGCAACTACAGCGTCCAATTCGGGCAGGACCACGCATAGTTGACCATAAGCCCCATCAGCACGGTATGCATTGTGAGAACATAGCCAAAATTGATATCCGTATCCTTGTCCCCAATCGCCTTCGCCCGGCGTCGTAATCTGGCGAGTTGTGGCTTGGTCTATCCATTCCGCAGGAACCAGCTGACTGCCTTTCCAATTGCCCTTCTGAAGCAAAAACTGTCCGAACCTGCCTAATTCCTCATTCGTAAGCTGCAAGCCCGCACAGCCTAATGTAATGCCCAGTGGAGAGGTTTCCCATTCGACGTTGTAAATCTCCAGCGGTTCAAACAGTCTGGGAATCAGATAATTTTTTACGGTCTGGCCCGAGGCTGCCTGAAACATGGCCGAGATCATAAAAGTATCGGCACTGCTGTATGTAAATGCTTCGCCAGGGACTCTGTCGATTGGAAGTGACATGTAATATTTAGCCCAATCTTTCTCCGCAAGCGTGGCCCGTTCCTCCGCCCAGAGCACAGGCACATCATGCCCTGAAGACATCCGCAGCAGATCATACAGTGTGAGATCCGCAGGAGAGAAGGCTGTTAGGTCAGGAGCAGGTGTTGGCCATGTGAAGTATTCTCCCAGTTTGGATTCGAGTGTGAATATGCCTTCTTCGAGTGCCAATCCTACAGCCATGCATGTAAACGACTTACTGATTGAATGCTGTAAGCGCCGCGTATCCTCAGTCCGATCCCACATTCCACGTGTTTCTCCATGCTGCAGAACACGAACCGACAGTACGTTTAATTGCTGAGCCTCAATATGATGAACAAAGCTATTAACGATGCTGGACATAACAACTTCCTTTCCATAAAAAAGACGATATTTTGAATTGGTGAAACGTTTCCGTAATCTGGAACCAAAATTAGGATTTATGTTAGTACAATCTGAAAGTGATGTCAATGAAAGATGTGCAAACGGTTACCAAAAGGGTGAATTTACACAAATAAAGTGCCTTTTGACGCAAATTTACACTTGAATAAGAAGTTTTTTGAGAAAATAACGCGAAATTTGTAAAAAGGTTATTGACAGGATTTACTCATCGGGATTATGATTTATTCGAAACGATTCGAAGAAATCGCTTCCAAGTAAAAAATGCTGTTTTTAAGTCCATGTGAATCAACGTTAGCTATGTTTTGAAACGATTCGAGAAAATCGTTTCGATAACCTAGTAGATTACGGGGGAATGGGAAGAAGTCACAGCAGAAAAGCAAGAGTAGAGAAAGTACAGGCAACAGCTGATGATGAAAGGGGTTCCATATGGCACACATCACGATCGAAACCGGATCGCCTACGTTATGCATGAACACAAGCATACACGTAGTGTCCAGTGACTCCGGAGAGACTTCAGGCGGTACGCTATATCTGCTGCATGGGGCAGGCGATAATGCGAGTACATGGCAGCGATTGACTACAATCGAGATGTACGCTGCACAATATGGCTGTACGGTCATCATGCCGGAAGCGAACCGAAGCTACTACACCGATATGGAGTACGGCCTGAATTACTTCCATTATATTACTCAGGAGTTGCCCGAGTTTTGCAGACGTCAGCTCAACCTGAACACGGATCCCGAGAAGACTTACATTGCGGGATTGTCCATGGGAGGATATGGTGCTCTGAAATGTGCACTGACTTATCCCGAACGTTATCGCAAAGTGGTTTCTTTTTCCGGAGTAACCGATATTCAGACCAGGCTTCATGATCCCCATATGCCACCCGGTATGATCAAGGAAATGAAAGCGGTTTTTGGAGAACGGTTACAGGTAAAGCCTGATCAGGACATTTACGCACTGTCAGCCAAATTGTTGGAAGAGGGCAGACCTTTGCCGGATGTGCTCAGCTGCTGCGGTGAAAGTGATCCATTTATTGAAATGAACCGCCGCTTCGCCGAGTATATGCAGGGAACTGCGTATCCGTTCCGGTATGTTGAATCTCCGGGAGCTCATGAATGGAGATTTTGGGAGCAGCACCTGAGAACGATGTTTGATTTTCTGTATAACGACAAGACCAAAGTAGAGTGAGGAGATGCAAATTGAAACCTGCAGCCGAAGGACCTAGCAAAAAGCTGAAGGGAAACTTGAAAGGGAATTCGCTCTGGAGTGAAATCTGGAAGCACAGAATGACGTACACCCTGCTTATCCCGGGGCTTGTCTGGCTAATCTTGTTCGCCTATCTGCCAATGGGCGGCCTGTCACTGGCATTTAAGGATTACAAGGCGAACCTGGGGATCTGGGGAAGTCCTTGGAGCGGATTTGAGAACTTCAAATACGTTTTCCGGGATCCCACGTTTATCGACGCGGTATGGCGGACATTGTATATCAACATTTTGAAGCTGATTATTCAATTCCCGTTCCCGATTATTCTGGCCCTGTTACTGAACGAACTGCGGATGCGCAGAGGGAAAAAGTGGTTCCAAACGATTCTTACGTTCCCTCACTTCCTTTCATGGATTATCGTATCCGGGGTTGTCATCAATGTGCTGGCGTATGACGGCTTGGTGAATAGCACGCTAGCATTGCTTGGATTGCCAACGATTAACTTCCTGGGTTCCGAATCCAACTTTGTACCGATGCTTCTATTAACAGATATCTGGAAATCAAGCGGATGGAGTGCCATCATCTTCCTTGCTGCGATCTCGGGTATCGATCAGGATCAGTACGAATCTGCACAGATCGACGGAGCTTCACGGTTGCAGCAAATGTTCCGCATTACGCTGCCGAACATCCTGCCGACCATCACCGTAATGTTTATCCTGTCTGTCGGTGGTTTGATGTCATCCGGTTTCGATCAGATCTTCAACTTGGCAAATGCCGCAACCAAAAATGTATCGGAAGTACTCGATGTATATATTTATCGGATTACGTTCCAATCATCAACCGACTTCTCGTTCTCGACAGCGGTCAGCTTGTTCCGTTCCCTTGTGAATATGATCTTGCTGCTCCTTGCTGACAGATTTGCGAAGCTGCTTGGCGGAGATGGGTTGTTCCGATAAGAAAGGAGGAAAAATGAAATGAGCAAGAAAGCTAACAAAAAGTCGAAGATTGGTACAGAACGAATGACGCTTCTGGATTACGTGATCTTCGCCATCTTACTTGTGCTTGCCCTGATGATTCTGATTCCGTTCTGGAATGTCATCATGATCTCGTTTGCAACACAGAAAGAATATGCCGACAATCCATTATTGATGTTTCCTAAAGAGTTCACTTTGGATTCCTATAAAGCACTGTTTGCGGACGGGACGATCCTTTCGGGGTACAAAAATACACTGATCCTACTGGTGATTGGCTTGCCTCTCAGTATGTTCCTGACAACAAGCATGGCGTATGGACTAAGTCGCAGCAACTTTCCGTTCAAGAAATTTATCTTTTTCCTAGTGCTGTTCACCATGATCTTCAATGGTGGTATCGTACCACTCTACCTGATCATGAAATCACTTCATCTGACGGGGTCACTATGGTCCGTTATTCTGGCGGGAAGCTTCAGTGCATTTAACATGATCCTGATGATGAACTACTTCTACACTTTGCCGGAATCGCTAATGGAATCTGCGCGACTGGATGGTGCAGGGGAGTGGAGAATACTGTTCAATGTCGTTCTTCCGCTCGCTACACCCATTATCGCTACGATCACGCTGTTCTATGGCGTAGCCTACTGGAATAGTTGGTACGATGCGATGATCTTCCTGCGAAAGGCAGATCAGTTACCACTGCAAAATGTACTTAGGACGATTATATCTACATCACAAACCAATGCCTCCAATGCTTCCAGCGTGGATGCAACGCAAGTCAGCAATTTCTCAATGGGGATGAAAATGGCTGCGGTATTTGTCACTATGGTGCCAATTATGTGTTTCTTCCCAATGCTGCAAAAGCACTTTGCCAAAGGGGTATTAACAGGGGCTATCAAGACCTGATTATACGTATAGGATTTTCGACTTAAAATTCTACTAAAAAACATGGGGGTAAAAGCATGAAGACGAACAAAAAGTTGTCTGTTAGATCCATTTTTGCCATCACGCTCTGTATGTTGATGTTGGTGGTGACAGCTTGTTCCAGTAGTAGTTCGGAGGGTAGCAACGAGAAGGATGCAGAGGGAAATTATACAGATAACCTGACCATCTCTGTAGCTAACCTTACGGAAGTAAAAAACGGGAACATGGATAATGAGTTCCATAAATTCTGGACAGACAAGTTCAATGTAACTTGGGACTACAACTATATTGACTGGGATTCATGGGGCGAGAAACTTCGCCTGTGGATCAACTCAGGAGATTTGCCGGATGTATCCGTATGGAACTATGTTCACGGTGATGCCTTGAACAATATTGATCAAGGGCTCTTCTACAAATTCCCGGATGACTGGAAGGAACGCTGGCCGAACGTGGCAGCAGCTTACAACTTGACAGGACTCGGAGATAAATTGGAAGAACTGACTGGCGGAACGTATCTCTTGCCTAGACCAATTTATTATGAGAACAAACCTGCTGATCCACTGACAAACCAAATCGGGGTTATTGCTCTCCGCAAGGACTGGGCTGAAGCGGTTGGTTTCGAGTTAAAAGATGCGTATACAACATCAGAAATTAATGAATATGCTGCCCTTGTGAAAGAAAAAGATCCAGGCAAAGTAGGCAGCAAACTTGTACCGCTGTCCTACAATGCAGCAGACGCTATGACAAACATGATTATGCCGAACAGCGTGCATGCCATGACGGATTCTCCGTTCTATAAAGGTGAAGATGGTCAGTTCCACTGGGGACCAGCAGATCCCGAGACGCTGACAGGACTGAAATTGATGCAAAAAGCCTATAAGGATGGACTGCTCAATCCAGAGTTCTACACATGGAAAAACAATGAAGGTCAAAACAACTTTAAAGTAACAGGTACTGCGGCAGTTACAAGTCTAGGTGGATTGGCTTCATACAGACAAGGTTTGGACACCGATATGAGAAAGAACCTGGGTGTAGATAGTGATGAGCTGGTACACACTGCAATCGTTCTTGGAGATGACGGGAAATACCGTAACTTGGAGCAAGCAAACTTCTGGTCCGCGCTGATTTTCAACCCTGAGATCAGTGACGAGAAATTTGAACGAATTATGGATCTGATCGACTACTCCGCGACAAAAGAAGGACAGCTGCTTATTAACATGGGCTTCGAAGGAACGGACTGGAAATATGATGAGAACAACGAACTGGTTAGCTTGTTGCCAGAAGGAACAGTTCTGGAAGACAAATACCCAGCACGCTTCGAAGGTCTGTATCTACTGGGTGACGACTTCAGTGTTGTAAACCCTGCTATTAAAAAGGATTACCGTGATAGAGCCGTAAAACTGTTCGAGGAAAAAGCAAAACTCGGTACAGAAGGTAAATCGCTCGCAACATACGACTGGGATGTCAACCTGTACGATTCCAAAGCTAAGAGTCAAGCTTCATTCGATTACCAGAACGAATATGCCAACCTGATCCTCAAAAGTGGAGATCTGGAAGCTAACTGGAAAGAATGGGTGAACAGCAAGATGTCCCTGGTTCAACCTTACCTGGATGAACTGAACAGCGAATTCAAGTAATCATTCAGTAGTTAACAAGATGGGACATGACAGGACGATCTGTCAGCCCACCATTCTGAACCCGGTGCGCGGTCTCTCCCCGAACGCAGCCGGGTTCTTTATTTCAACAACATGCAGTGGAGGATAACGGATATGAATAATGAGCAGTTGCTTGACCTGGTCAAACAGATGACGCTGGAGGAGAAAACGGCGCAGCTTCTTCAATTGACCGCCAATTTTTACGAAGGGACAGATGCCCAAGGCCAGATTACTGGACCGATGGAAGAAATGGGGATTACAGAGCAATCTGTCGTTGCCAGTGGCTCCATCCTGGGCTTGTCAGGCGCACAGGCCATTATTGATGTACAGCAGGCCTATCTGAAAAAAAGCCGTCTCGGTATTCCGCTGTTGTTTATGGCGGATGTCGTGCATGGTTTTAAAACGATTTTCCCGATTCCACTGGCGATTGGGTGTTCATGGGATACGGACTTGGCTGAGAAAAGTGCAGAGATTGCTGCACGCGAATCGGCAGTATCCGGTTTGCATGTGACATTTTCTCCAATGGTGGATCTGGTACGTGACCCTCGCTGGGGCCGCGTGATGGAAACGACAGGCGAAGATCCGTACCTCAACAGCCTGTTTTCGGCGGCTTTTGTACGTGGATATCAGGGCGACAGTTTGAAAGATGAGCCAGATCGTCTCGCTGCTTGTGTTAAACACTTTGCAGCATATGGTGCTGCTGAAGGCGGACGTGACTATAACACGGTAGATATGTCCGAGCGCAATCTGCGTGAGTATTATTTGCCAGCATACAAAGCTGCCCTGGATGCAGGTGTCGAAATGGTGATGGCTTCGTTCAATACAGTAGATGGCATCCCGGCGAGCGGTAATGAAAAGTTAATGCGTGACATTTTACGTGACGAGTGGGGCTTCGATGGTGTATTGATCTCGGATTGGGCTTCCATCCGCGAGATGATTGCGCATGGTGCAGCTGAAGATGATCGTGAAGCGGCATACCGTGCCATTCGCGCAGGCGTAGATATCGAGATGATGACCCCTTGTTATGTTAATCATCTGCCTGAGCTGATCCAGAGCGGAGAAGTGGAAGAGAAGCTTATCGATGAGGCTGTACTCCGTATTCTGCAGCTCAAAGAAAAACTGGGATTGTTCGACAATCCACTCCGTGCCGCTGACCCGGAACGCGAACGTGAGATTGTATTCTCGAAGGAACATCGTCAGGTATCCTACGAGCTGGCAACCAAATCGGCTGTTTTGCTGAAAAATGATAACAGCGTACTTCCGCTTCAGCCGGAAGCGAATATCGCATTGATCGGGCCTTTTGCCCAGAGTGAAGACATTCTCGGCTGGTGGTCTTGTGAAGGGGTGAAGGCGGATGCTGTCAAGCTGGGAACGGCACTGCAGGAGCGTATGCAGCATGGACAGGTTCACATGGCCCAAGGAAGTGGCGTTCACACGATCACCTCGGAACAAATCGCTGAAGCCATGGAAACGGCGAGTAAGGCTGACCTTATCGTTCTGGCTCTGGGTGAAGATTCTGAAATGAGTGGTGAAGGTGGTTCGCGTACCGATATTCGTCTGCCAGCAGCTCAGCTTGAACTCATCAAACAGTTGAAGACGACAGGCAAACCGATGGCTAGCGTGATTTTTAATGGTCGTCCTTTGGATCTGCATGGCGTGTTTGAAGAATCGGATGCTGTACTTGAAGCGTGGTTCCCGGGCAGTGAAGGCGGAGCAGCGATTGCTGATGTTCTCACAGGTGTAGTGAACCCATCTGCACGTTTGACGATGTCGTTCCCGCAGTCCGTCGGTCAGATCCCGGTGTATTATAACCATTTCAACACAGGACGTCCTCTGAACCCGGAGAAAACGGAAGAGCGTTATGTTTCAAAGTATATTGATAGCCCGAACGATCCACTGCTTCCGTTTGGCTATGGCTTGTCATACACCACGTTTGAATACGGTGATCTGGAAGTGTCCAGCCAGGAGATGAGTGTCGATCAACCGATCAGCATCCAGATTCGTGTAACGAATACCGGACAGCGCGCAGGTGTGGAGACGGTTCAACTCTATGTGCGTGATGTAACCGGTGAGGTAGTACGTCCAATGCGTGAGCTGAAGGGTTATACGAAACTTGCACTTGAGCCAGGCGAGAGCGGTACGGCTACATTTACGTTAAATGAGGAACAACT
This sequence comes from Paenibacillus sp. 7516, assembly GCF_002272715.1. NCBI lineage: Bacteria > Bacillati > Bacillota > Bacilli > Caryophanales > Paenibacillaceae > Paenibacillus > Paenibacillus sp. 7516. The sequence goes on along the minus strand of NZ_NPBI01000009.1, from coordinate 159,828 downwards.
TCGCTATCATCATTCCGATCTGACTTATCGCAGTGACAAAGGGACATTCCAGATTTTTGTCGGCCCTAACAGCCGCGATACGCTGGAAAGCACGTTCAAGTTGGTTTAATGAATGCAAGTTACCATAAGTGAGTGATTGGATATTAGCATAAAAATGCAGTGGAGCTGCACTGCCTTCTTCATGGCTGCTTGGCAGGGGAAGAAGGCAGGATAGGAGGATATGAATAGATACATGAATACGATGACTAGATCGCAAATCAACATTCAAGCCGGCGAGCTGAACTTCACATTCTGGGAGAGTGGTGATCTGTTCCAGGCTGCAAGTGGACAGGCCATGATCAATCAATTAATGACAAGCCCGGTAGACGGGGCCTTGAATAATCTCTATTTGCGTTTTCATGATGAATCCAGTATTCGTTATGTTCCCATGCTTGGCATCCATTCCGAGAGCCAGGTTCATCAGGACGGAGACCACTTGGTGTGGGTGGGTAATGCGGAAGGGGTGACTTATCAGGTTGTTTTTGCACCGACAGCTCATGGAGTCTGGTTCTGGGATGTAACGGTTAACGGCCACGGGGAAAAAGTGGATGTCATCTACGGCCAAGACATTGGCATAGCTGACCCCGGAGCGGTACGAAGCAATGAAGCTTATCTTTCGCAATATATCGATCATGCCGTATTTGAGGATGACAAATGGGGTTATGTCGTAGCATCCAGGCAAAATCAACCCCAGGGCGGGGTATTTCCCTATGTGCAGCAGGGATCTCTAACTCGTGCTGCGGGGTATTCAACCGATGGATTCCAATTCTTTGGCTTAAGCTACAAAGAAACGAATATTCCGGAAAGCCTGCTTAAACCGTCGCTGGCAAATGAAGTATATCAATATGAATTTGCATATACTGCCCTTCAGTCAGAAACTGTGGTTTTGAATGGCGAAGCCCGCTTTGTATTCTACGGCCTTTTCCAGCCGAATCATGCGCCAGCCATTAAGGAATTGGAATATAAGGATGTGGTGGAACAAGCCTGGAACGAATATGAAGTGAAAAGTAAAGGAAACGGAGCTGCTGCAGCTACTTCTGCCAACGCTTTAGCTAAAGTTTCCCTGAACCCGACGCTGGGTGAGCCCCTTCGTACTTTGGCTATGTCTGATGACGAAGTCAATGCCCGCTTCCCGGCTTCAACAAGACATCAGGAAGAACGTGTCGATGGAGAACTGTTGGCATTTTTCACAGACACTTATGAGCACATCGTCCTCAAGGAAAAGGAAATGCGCGTGGAGCGTCCGCACGGTCATATTCTGATGAGCGGAAACAATGTGAAGCTGGGCGAGAATGTGATTACGACGACTTCCTATATGTACGGTATTTTTAACTCACACATCGTTGTGGGCAATACGAACTTTAACAAAATGATGAGCAATGCCCGCAGTGCGCTGAATATCGCGAAATCCTCCGGTCAGCGGATCTACGTGGAGATGGACGGAATCTTCCATCTGCTCACCATGCCTTCTCTCTTCGAGATGGGCTTCAACTATGTGCGCTGGTATTACAAAACGGATCAGGACACGCTGATTGTCACGAACTATACAACACTGGATACTCCTGAAATACGTTTGCATGTGAAATCGGAAAAAGGAATCGCTTATCGCTACCTGATCACCAATCAGATCACCATGAATGTGAATGAATATGAATTACCTGCCCGTGTCACCGAACAGAACGGTGAACTTCGCATTAAGGCGAATACGGACAGCCTCAGCGCCAAGGAATACCCGAATCTGGAATATCGCATGTCAGTGAGCGGAGCGGGAGTGAAAGTTGGTGATGAGACCCGACTGGCGAGTGGTGTGAATTCGGGTGACGGATCCATTTTCACCTTGCAGCTGGGGAGTACGGCTGAATGGACAATGACCATTCAAGGCCTGCTTGAAGGAGAGAGTGTGGTGTTGTCCACACGCAGCTTCGAGAAGGAAGTGGATGCTTATCGTGCCTTTTATGCGAAAGTCATGAACGGGTTCCATCTGTCGCGTCCTGGGAAGCCAAATGCAGAAGAGTTGTTCAAGGTCAATGCGCTTGCATGGTGGTATACCCATAATATGCTGGTCCATTACTCCGTTCCGCACGGTTTGGAGCAATATGGTGGCGCAGCTTGGGGTACACGGGATGTATGTCAGGGGCCGGTCGAATACTTTATGGCTACGCAGAAATATGAACAGGTCCGCGATATTTTGAAAATGGTGTATTCGCATCAGTATGAGGATGACGGCAATTGGCCGCAATGGTTCATGTTTGACCGTTATTTCAAAATTCAGCAGGAAGAGAGCCATGGAGATATCATTGTATGGCCGCTTAAAGTACTAAGTGACTACCTGATTGCGACCAAGGATTACTCCATTCTGGATGAAGAGGTTCCTTACACCGTTAAACATGGTTTCCATTTTAGTGAAGAGAAAGCATCCGTGCTGGAGCATGCGCAGAAAGAGCTCGAATATATCCGCAGCCACTTCCTGCACGATACATTCCTTTCCTCGTATGGTGATGGAGACTGGGACGATACACTTCAACCCGCGAATGCGCAACTGAAACAGTATATGGTCAGCAGCTGGACCGTTGCCCTGACGTATCAAACACTGAGCCAGCTATCCAGAGCACTTGTGCCTGTGAAGCCGGAATTAGCGGCAGAATTAAGCAGCATGGCTGCAGGGGTTAAAAAGGACTTCAACAAATACATGCTGGATACCGATGTTATTCCTGGTTTCGTATATATGGAAGACCCGGAGCAAGCCAAACGGATGCTGCATCCGGATGACAGTGAGACTGGCATTCAGTACCGTCTGTTGCCGATGACACGCAGCATGATTGCCGAGCTTCTGGAGCCTGAACAGGCGGCGTCCCACTATCGTTTGATTAAGGAAAAATTGTTCTGCCCGGACGGCGTGCGGCTTATGAACCGCCCAGCCCAATATGATGGAGGGGTAAGCACACATTTCAAACGTGCGGAACAGGCGTCCAACTTCGGTCGTGAAGTTGGCCTGCAATATGTGCATGCACATATCCGCTACATTGAAGCCATGGCGAAGCTTGGCAATCCCGAGGAAGTATGGAATGGCCTTGGCATCATCAACCCTGTGGGTATTCAGCAAGTCGTGCCTAATGCGGATCTTCGCCAGAGCAATGCTTACTTCAGCAGTTCTGATGGTAAATTTAGCAACCGCTATGATGCACAGGAGCAGTTCGATAAGCTTCGCACCGGTGATGTTCAGGTAAAAGGCGGGTGGAGAATCTATTCCAGCGGACCAGGGATTTACATGAACCAACTGATCTCGAACGCACTGGGCATTCGTCAAGAGGAAGAGGATCTCGTAATTGATCCCATCCTTCCGGCAAGTCTGGATGGCCTGCACTTTGATTTCCAATATAACGGCAAGAAAGTGACCTTTGTCTATCATCTTGGCGGAGAAACGGTAAAACGTGTGCTGCTGAGCGGCAAGGAAGTGGAGACGACGAGACTGCAGCAGCCTTATCGTCAGGGGGGACTGCGTATTTCACGTACAACCCTAGAACAAGGTCTGGGCGAAGGTAACGTGATCGAGATTTACAGTTAAACATTGCAGGACAACTCTGGGGATAACAGCGATCGAAAGATGATTTTGTAACCCAGGGTGTCATCAGATAAAGGTTAGTCCGTTTACCAAATATTCAAGAAGTCAGGTCCTCCAGCCCGGAGGGCCTGATGAACATAACAGGGGAGCGAAGATTGTGGTCAGTATCAAGGATATCGCCAAAAAGGCGGGAGTTTCGATCTCCACCGTGTCTTATGCGCTGAATGGCAGCAATAAAGTGACAGATGAGACCAGTTCCAAAATTTTGGCCATTGCCAAAGAGCTGAACTATGTTCCGAACGCTGCCGCACGAACGTTGAAGAAAAGGGAATCCAAAATTCTGGGGGTATTTCTGACAGACTTTAGCGGAGATGTATACGGGGATTTGCTTAGTGGCATGAAAACGGTTTGTAACGCTCAGGGTTATGACTTGATCGTCTGCAGTGGCAAGCAGTCCCACCGGATGCTTCCGGAGCGAATGATTGATGGAGCGGTTATTCTCGATCATACATTTGCCAGCGAGGAGCTGCTGCAATATGCCGATCGGGGACATAAAATTGTCGTTCTTGACCGAGAGCTTCATCATCCGAATATTAATCAGGTACTGCTGGATAACAAGGCAGGAGCTACATTGGCGATGGAACATCTGATTGAGCAGGGACATACGAAAATATATGTCGTAACCGGTCCGGAGGGTTCATTTGACTCGGCACAGCGGATGAAAGCGGTAAGACAAGTGACCGAGCGGGAAGCAAATGTGGAATGGATCGAGATTGTGGGAGACTTTGAGAAAAGTGGCGGAGAGCAGGCTGCTGAGTTAATTATTCAAGAGTATACGAGACCGGCTGCAGTATTCTGTCTCAATGACGAGATGGCCATCGGTCTGTGTAATCGCTTGGCCGAAAGTGAGCTGCAGATTGGCCGGGATATTGATGTAATCGGTTTTGACAACATTGAACTGAGCAAATATGTTCAACCAAGACTGGTCACCATTGATTATTCCAAAAGGAAATGGGGGTCCCTTGCAGCGGAACAGTTAATCAAAATTATTGCCGGAGAACCGGTGGATCATGAACGAATCTACGTTACATTGGTGGATGGCGGTTCAGTTTGCAGACAGGTTCCACAAGAGATCCCATTGCCTATTCGCCATGAACGGGTGGTTAACTCTTGATGCGAGAGGACGACCCCGTAAATTGTATCATCACGAATAGCTTAAGCGATGCCGATCCTGTACCCCGAGAGACAAGGCTTAGAAGAATTACAGCATTCTTTTAAGCCTTGTCTCTTGGTATATGAACACAATGAAAAAAGCCTCTCACAAGGAGAGGCTTGGCCATTAAAGGCCCTTGGTTTTGTCGTTGTTGTAGGCTGCAGTGAAAATGCCTGTCATGAACAATGCAAGTACAATTGCAATAATCCAGAATGTCAATGAGAACGACATACACTTGCCACCTCCTGTACATTTAGCACTTTCTTCTATTATAACCAATAAAGGAAGAAAAGGAATGCCTATACAGGATCATTTGTAAAATAAAAAGTGAGTAGGCACAGGTCTTAGATTGCCGTCTGATGGATGATTGACAACCCGATTGTTCAGGATTAGCGAGGAGGAGCCGCCGCCATCCAGATTGTAGGCATCCACTACGCCCAGTTTGTATAATCGACCCTGAAGCTCCTCAAGAGTGGCACCAGAGCTTCCGCTTTCGTTATATCCATCCACGACCATAATAAGCAGCTGATCATCCTTGTAATTGCCAATTACGGTACGCGGAGCCCTCTTGGGCGACACCCTCCACTTGGCAGGAATGGCTGTTTTCTTGCCGTTCTGAAGCAGTACAGGTACAAAAGTTGCACCGAACTGTGGTTTGAGGCGATCCAGGGAGTTTTTATCAAAAAATTTGCCGCCTACCAGTTTGCCCGTATCGTTAAGTCCTACAAAAAACAGATCCTTGAAACTGGCTTGGAAGCCGTTCACATATTTACCGTCCATGACCGTTGTGCTGAGCGGGTATCGTTTGCCACCGCTATCTGCGAATCCGCCTGCATTGATTCCGGCGATCGCACCATTTCGTTTAACGGCCTGCATGGTTGTCTCGGCTTTTCCAGGTTCACTGCTCATAGCCATTTTCATGGCCGTAGGGTCCTTCAGTTTAACTTTCATCGCGTAACCCTTATACGTACCAGGGTTCACACGATAGAGTTCAATCGTAAGCCGGTCACTGTTAACCCGTTCAATGGGAACGCCAAGCTTGGACGAAATACGCTGGTTGTATATCGTTTCCGGACGTGCGGCTTGTACCGACGCCGATTGTACAATGGTAGACATCGTACTTGTCGTACGATTGTACAGCTCTGTTGTTCTTTTAATAGAAGAAGAAGTTTGAACGGCAGCTTCCTTGGCCCCAGCAAGCTCCTGGCGAATAGCCTGGGTCTGGGGAGTAATCGTTTCCTCTGACAGTCCGGAATGAATCAAATCCCCGGGTTCAAACGGGGGGCGAAGCAGCAGCAAACAGATGATCAATCCAATAAAAGGAGCAAGTGCAAGCATAAAAAAACGATTAACCTGTTTTACGGGTGTAATCATTTGAGCAGGTCCATCTTTTTCTGGAGAGTTTCCAGTTGCTTTTTGACTTCGCTCAGCTGGGTGTACAATTTATTGCTGTTATCCGTTTTATCGCTTGCATTATCCTTAGTAAACGTCAGCAGCTCATTGAAGGATTGAACTTGTCCCTGCAGGTCGGCTACTTCCTTCGATATCGTTGTTAGCTGATTTTCGTAGTCCGCTTTTAGCGCGGCAATCTGCTGCTGATTATGGGCCTGAATCTGACTAAGCATCTGCTTCTGAAGATGGTTACTATAGTAGTAGGTTCCCACAACTCCCAGTGCAATGAGAACAATCCACATGACCAGAAAAAGCTTGACTGAAGATCCGGCATTGCCTTTGGCGCTCCGGGTGTGATGGATGTCAGAAGGTTGAGCAGAAGGTTTCATATCATCACTCCTGGTTATTAATAGGTAAAAAAAATTCCAATCCTCATTCTATCATGCCACTATTGATTACGCAAAAATGAAATTCTTTCAGTAATAGGATAAAAAGAGATTGCATCGGATGGAAGTCCTAGGATACAATTTCTTATAGATGCAATAAGTAGGAACTTTGGGCAGGATTTTCGACCTTTTTAGCTAGAGATGCAGGAAAATTATACTATATTTTGCATGAGTGAGGCATATATATTGCAAGGTCATGATGCAGTTTTGGTGAAATAAAGCAGATGTATGGCTGTTCATCCATTTATTCATCATATTTCGACATTATTCGACTTTGCTTCTTCTATACGTGGACTGTCGCAAGTATGGTGATAGAATCAAGGCAAAAAAGTAGAAAAGTATTGTCCAATACATAACCAGGGGGAACAATCATGAAAAAAGTATGGCAGGTGGTCATCGTAGATATCCACCCCACCAGCATGCTGGGTACCAAATTGATATTGGAAGAGCAGCAGGATTTACTTGTACGGGGAATGACCTCAACAGGTACAGAAGGACTAGAATTGGTGAAGATCCATCAACCTGATCTCATTTTAATGGACTATCGGCTTCCTGAAGGGCAAGCAGATCCATATATTACTCAGATGAAGAATGCATCCGTGCATAGTCATGTTATTATTTTGACAGATGAAGACAATGTGAAGTTGTTTCGTCATCTTATGGGTCTTGGTGCAAGCGGCATGCTGTCGAAACAGGCTTCCCCTAGCCAGCTGATTCACCTTATTTCCGGGTTGCGGGAGGGGTGCGTATCCATTCCGATCTCCTGGCTTACAAGCAGTGAATGGGCTCAGCCTTCTGACTCTCCGGGAGAAGAATTTCTGGTGGAACTGACAGAAACCGAAACTTTTATCATGGAAAGAATTGTTCAGGGCGTAACCTATGATAAAATAGCCAGTGAGATTAACGTCAGCCGACGTTCCATTGATAACTATCTGCGCAAAATCTATGTGAAGCTGGATGTAAGCAGCCGCGCGCAAGCTATTGAACGCTATGCCTTATATGCGAGACAGGCCAAGACGCTCTCCTGATCCGTTCTTCATTAATAAAGGTGCAGGATTTGAATCAGGAGGCAGGTCCAATCGTCATATTCGGCGCTCAGCAGGAATAGGTTGAAGTGGCTGTGGACTGCGAGCACAGTTCGGAATTGATGAAAGGGGAACGGACCGATGAAATATTTCTTCGCCTCCCGTACAAACAGACTGTTGTCTTCACCACTCCGGGATATTCGTGAAATGTCTGGCCGGGATTATTTCATTTCTCTGGCCGAAGAGTTACCTGCAGAGGAATTATTTCCGTTCAAGCTGCTGGAAGAAGCGGCTGTATCTGTATTCAGTTCTGGGCCATCTGCTCTTCAGTATGGTGAACCGGCAGGCTACAGGCCTCTCAGAGAGTGGCTGGACACGGACTGGAATATCCGAAAAGACATACGTACAGTACCAGAGCAGATTTTATTAACCACAGGAACCCAGCAGGCAATTGATTTGGTGATGCGTCTGCTGCTGGAGCCAGGGGATTCCGTATTGGTAGAACACCCTACCTCTCCGGGTTGTCTTGAAGTTCTGGAAATGCAAGGGGCCAAAATTGTGCCTGTCCTTGGCGATTCAGACGGCATATTGCCAGATCTGTTGGAGCACCACATGCAGCAGCTTAGACCGAAGCTGCTTTTTGCTGCGCCAAGCTTCTCGAATCCGACGGGCGTGCTGTGGTCCATGGAACGGAGAGAGGCTGTGCTTGATCTGTGCTCTCGTTACGGGGTTTTGCTTGTTGAGGATGACTCGTATGGAGAGCTCCACTTCGACGGTCTGGAGACGGCCGACTTCTATCGCAGGTTTCCTTCGTTATTTGCGCTCGATACTGCTGATCAAGGCGGGCATGTACTGTATATTGGTTCGTTCAGCAAAACGGTTGCACCTGCACTGCGCACGGGCTGGGCAGCAGGACATCCTGCCTTGATACAAGCCATGGCTTCAGTCAAGCGGATTGCAGACGGGCAATCCAGTCCAATGAATCAGCGGTTATTATATCAGCTGCTCGCCCAGTCTCCATTTAAATGGAGTGACCATCTCTCTATGCTAAACCGGGAATATAAAATCAGACTGAAGCTGATGCTTGAGTTGCTCAAAAGGCCAGGCTGGAAAGGGGTTCAATATACCATCCCCAAAGGGGGCATGTACCTGTGGGTTCAACTTCCCGAGGGGTTGGATAGCGGAGCATTGCTCAAAGTGGCACTTTCCAAAGGTGTGTCCTTTCTGCCAGGCTCTCTCTGCTCCACGGGCGTCCAGGATCACCGTCACATTCGATTGAATTTCAGTCATCCTGGACGCGACGAGCTGCTGCTGGGCATGAACCTGATCAGTGAAGCCATCTCGGAATTCACTGCTCGCAATTAGCAGAATGATAAAGAGAGCGAGAGCGGGTTTCTTCAAAAGAAAGTGAGAACTGCGATTCCTAAGTAAATTTATGAAATTCTGAAGAACAATAAAAAGAGTTCATAACCCAAAGTAATTACGTTATTGCATCCACTAACATTTTTATATATAATATGTATTAATGAGTTGTTATTTTCTTTATACATGCTGTATTCATTGCGATTTCAGGAGAAGCACTCATATATTTTAATTAACGGGGGAACGAACATGTCCAACATTCTATTTGTAAAAGCAAACGACCGTCCTGCGGATCAAGCAGTCAGCGTAAAATTGTACGATGCATTTTTGAGCGCATACAAAGAATCCCACCCAGGTGACACCATCACTGAGCTGGATCTCTACAATACAGATATCCCTTACTACGGTAACACTGTTATCACAGGTGGATATAAAGCAGCTAATGGTATCGAAGCAACTGCTGAAGAGCAGCAAGCTGCTGCACTCGCAGCACAATTGCAAGATCAATTCCTGGCAGCTGACAAAGTAGTATTTGCATTCCCATTGTGGAACTTCACTGTTCCTGCACCACTGGTAAACTACATTTCCTACCTGAGCCAAGCTGGCAAAATGTTCAAATACACAGCTGAAGGCCCTGTAGGTTTGGTTGGGGACAAAAAAGTGGCATTGCTGAATGCACGTGGCGGCGTTTACTCCGTTGAGCCAATGGCATCTGCTGAAATGTCCGTAAAATATGTAACAAACGTACTGAACTTCTGGGGTATCCAAAACCCTGAGCTCGTTATCGTTGAAGGTCACAACGCTTCACCTGATCGTTCCCAAGAGATCGTTGATGCTGGCCTGAAATTGGCAACTGAAGTAGCAGCAAGCTTCTAATCGCTATTATATAGAATTATTTAGCAAGAGCCTGTGATCTCCTCCGAGATGACAGGCTCTTTTATATGCATCATGATTGCTGAAACATTTATCTTTCTTTATTTAACTGTTTATTTATTTTTGGACAACGGGTTAGAAGCTTCGTCTAAGAGTACCCGATACTGCTCAGTTGCCTCCGCAATTCCCCCCAGCTCTTCCACAATAAAATCTTCGGAGGAGTCCAGACTTCCTGACATCATTAGATCATGTTCCAACGTATCATGGTCTTCCAGCATATGAGAATGCTCGGTCAGGGCTTGTGCCCCTTTGATCGTAAGTACGTATTTACCGCGTGACAATCGTTCGAACCACCCATAGTAATTTTTCTGCAAAATGGCTGCAGCGGATCCGACTCCGGTTTGTCTTGCGAGTAGAGCAGGAGAAGCTTCGCCTTGGGTTCGCAGGGCAGAGGCGACACGCAGCGCCTTCTCCCGGTATGCGGTTACCAGCTGCCTGCGGGTACTGCCGCCCGTGTTGTAGTCTCCGCTGCGTTCTTCAAATTCCCTCAGCAGCCGTTGACGCCTTACCCCACCTTTACGGGAAGGAATCTGGTTTGTACGTTTCAATGCCGCAGGCTCACACAGCACATCAATGAATGGTGACTTGGTCTTATAGAACGTCACCGTAATCAGGCCAAGCCCGAGCTGGTGGCACAGTGCTGTGAGTTCGCTCCAGCGCTGGTTAACAGCCCCGCGTTTGCTCCGATTACGCTCTACAGCCAGATAAACGAATGGACTAAGTTTTAGCCTCTGCATCCCCTGAAGCAACAGCGAAAGGTTGAAGGTTTTTTTCATCTCCACAATAAGGGGCTCGTCTTGATCGGATCTGACTCCAACGAGGTCGCAATGTCTGACTTCAGCCTTGATCAGGAATCCCTGCTGTTCGAAAAAGGCTTTTAGTGGCGAATATAACTCGGTCTCGTATTTTACTGCCATCATTCCTCCTCCTTTCCCAAGAAGTTGTCCATGGCGGGACGTTGTCCGGTTTCCTGAATTTAGAACCTTAATTATATCATAACCGTGCATTTTTTTCTGAGGGCACAAGATGTCTGATAGAACAGGGAAAAGCTGAAATTATGAATCATGAATTGAAAAAAAGAGGTCAACTTATCCGATTTGCCGCATAGGTATGTAATACACTTTTCACAACAATACAAGACGTTTGGACAGAGGGTGGCGGGACTAATCCGGACCGCAGATTGGTATTCAAGCAGGAGCTGCAATTCTATTGATTTCTTCATACCATTCGGAATGGTTGACAATCACACTAAAGGAGCCATGGGAGGTACCAAGCATGAATATTTTTGAACGCGTTGCGGAATATCGGGCAGAGAGTGACCGTTTGTCTTGGAATGGAACATTTGAAGATTATATTGCTCTGCTGAGAGAGGACCCGACTCCGGCAATGACGGCTCACGCACGAGTGTATCAGATGATTGAATCGTTTGGCGTGGAAGAAGTCGGGGGGCATAAACGGTATAAGTTTTTTGAACAGGAGATTTTTGGACTGGATCGCTCCATTGAGAAACTGGTCGAGGAATATTTCCATTCGGCAGCACGCCGTCTGGATGTACGGAAACGGATCTTGCTCCTAATGGGTCCGGTAAGTGGAGGGAAGTCGACGCTCGTCACTTTGCTGAAGCGCGGTCTTGAACAGTTCTCGCGGACGGAAAAGGGTGCCGTTTACGCCATCGAGGGATGCCCGATGCATGAGGAACCCCTGCACTTAATCCCTCTGGAGCTTCGTCCCGAAGTGGAAAAAGAGATTGGTGTCCGTATTGAGGGCAACCTGTGCCCATCCTGCCAGATGAGACTTCGGACCGAATATGGCGGGGATATCAGCCGTGTCAAGGTAGAACGGGTTATCATCTCCGAGGACAACCGAATAGGAATCGGAACATTCAGTCCGTCCGATCCGAAGTCCCAGGATATCGCAGATCTCACGGGCAGCATCGACTTTTCGACGATTACCGAGTTTGGTTCCGAATCCGACCCGCGTGCGTATCGTTTTGACGGGGAACTAAACAAGGCGAATCGTGGATTGATGGAGTTCCAGGAGATGTTGAAATGTGATGAAAAGTTTCTGTGGAACCTCTTATCGCTCACGCAGGAGGGCAATTTCAAAGCAGGCCGGTTTGCCTTAATCAGTGCTGATGAGATGATCGTTGCTCATACCAATGAGTCTGAGTACAAATCATTTATTTCGAATAAAAAGAATGAAGCCCTGCAATCCCGGATGATTGTGATGCCTATTCCATATAATCTGAAGGTCTCCGAAGAAGAGAAGATTTATGGAAAGCTCATTCAGCAAAGTGACATGAAACATGTTCATATTGCACCGCACGCGCTGCGGACCGCAGCCATTTTCTCCATACTTACCCGCCTGAAGGAAACGAAAAAACAAGGCATGGATCTCGTCAAAAAGATGCGGATGTATGACGGTGAGGAAGTTGAGGGTTACAAGGAAGCCGATCTGCGTGAAATGCAAAACGAGTATCTGGATGAGGGCATGTCCGGCATCGATCCACGTTATGTCATCAACCGGATATCCAGTGCTTTGATTAAGCAAAACCTTCAGTGCATTAACGCGTTGGATATTTTGCGGGCAATCAAGGACGGCCTGGATCAGCATGCTTCCATTACCAAAGAAGAACGCGAGCGCTACCTGAACTTTATTGCCCTGGCGCGTAAAGAATATGATGAACTGGCTAAAAAAGAAGTGCAAAAAGCATTTGTGTATTCGTTTGAAGAGTCTGCCAAAACACTGTTCGAAAATTACCTCGATAACATCGAGGCCTTCTGCAACTGGTCCAAAATCCGTGATCCGTTAACCGATGAGGAGATGGATCCGGATGAGCGTTTAATGCGTTCGATTGAGGAGCAGATTGGCATATCCGAAAATGCGAAAAAAGCATTCCGGGAAGAGATTCTGATCCGAATTTCAGCATACTCCCGCAAAGAGCGCAAGTTTGAATACAGCAGCCACGACCGACTGCGGGAAGCGATTGAGAAGAAGCTGTTTGCAGACCTGAAAGACATCGTCAAGATTACAACTTCAACCAAAACACCAGATGCTACACAATTGAAACGGATGAACGAGGTTATCAAACGCCTAATTGAAGAACATGGATATACGGCAGCCAGCGCAAATGAACTGCTGCGTTATGTGGGCAGTCTGCTGAATCGCTAACAGGTTCAAAACCATTCCGGATCAGGCTCCTGATGCCTGCTGTGAGGCTCCTTCACGGCAGGTAAAGGAGTCTTTTTGCATGAACAGTCGATGAAAATCTCGAAAAAACTGACACCACAAGTCAAATTCATGACAAATTAGTTCCAATGGTATATGTAAATTTAGGCCATTTAGTCTATAATCGGTACAGTAATTTTACAAATTGGTGTTTTTTAGTAGTTATTAAGGAGTTGACAGAACTAGTTATGAGTATTACTGCAGCAAGACAAAAGCAACTCGATTATATTGGACTCACCAGAGCGGATCTGCAATTGCTTGCCGACCACAAGCCGGTATTCCAGAAGGTTGTACATGACGTGGTGGATCACTTCTATAATCATGTCGGAGGTTATCCTGAACTCGCAGAGCTGATTACACAGTTTTCTTCCATTGAACGGTTGAAAGAAACGCAGCAAATGTACTGGCTGTCCATGACGGATGGCATAGTAGACGAGGCGTATATTGAACAGCGTATTGCGATTGGATTGGTACATTCACGCATTGGATTATCTGAAGATTATTATCTGGGGACATATATGGTTTATCTCGATATTGCAACAAGCATCTTTCAGCAAGTCATCCCTGATTCCTGGCATCGTGTGATTCAGTCGCTGAGCAAAATGTTTAATCTCGACTCCCAGCTTGTTCTTGAAGCTTATGAGAAGAAAGAAAAGGAAAAGCTGCACCAGCTTGCTGCAGAACAGGAGCATACTCTGACGGCCGTTACGCAGATTACCCAGCAACTGACGGGAATGATCTGTGAGTTGAACGAGAATGCCCAGGCTATTTCCGATGTTGCGAGAGAAACGGCTGCTTCACAAGATCAAGCCCATGAATTGCTGGAGGCATTAACCGATGAGATCCATCAGATCGGCAAGATGGGAGAACTTATTCGTGAAATTTCGGAGCAAAGTCATCTGGTTGGTCTGAATGCAGCCATCGAAGCTGCGCATGCAGGCGAATTCGGCCGGGGGTTCGAGGTTGTTGCGAGTGAAGTCCGGAAGCTCGCGGCCAGTTCACGTGAGGCACAGGGGAAAATCCAGGCGAACCTCGAACAGATTATGAGGAAGCTTGGAAGTGTACAACAAGAATCGCAGCACACATCTCAAGGAGCGAGACGCCAAGCTTCCCGTTCGGAGGAACTTGCTGTATTCGCAACCACGATGGAGAATCTTGCACTAGATCTGAGAAAATTGGACAGGCAAATATAGGCTGTTAGCAACCCAGGATCCAACGATACCGTTTCTGGCTGTTTTAAGCTATAATGGGTAGACAAACCTGCCGAATGACATAGTAAATGCAGCCGGAGACAGGGGATTTGAAAGAGGTTGAGGTGATCAGGTGGCTTCTATCCATGATGTGGCCAAAGAAGCGGGCGTATCTGTTGCAACCGTTTCCAAAGTGCTGAACGATTATCCCGATGTAAGTGACAAAACTCGCAAAAAAGTCAATATAGCCATTGAACTATTGAAATATCAACCGAATGTGGTGGCACGCGGACTTGTAAAACGCCGTTCATGGACGGTAGGGGTGCTGCTCACAGTTCCCTTCACCAATCCGTTTGTTTCGGAATTGCTGGAAGGGATCAAGACAGCACTGGAGAATAGCGGTTATGATCTTGTGCGTTTGTCCACACGGTTCGACGATCCGGGATACTCGTTTATCAAACATTGCCGCAGCCGGAATGTGGATGGCGTTGTTGTGTTCGGAGAAGGAAGAGACAACAAAAGTATTGAGGAATTGGTTCAAGCTGAGATTCCGACCATGTTTATTGATACAGACTTGTTTGGCAAACGGGCCGGATATATTACTACAGATAATTCCAATGCGATTGCAATGAGTGTTAAGTATCTGCATGAGTTGGGTCATCGCAAGATTGCCTATATCTCGGGTACACTTGGCCCCGCCGTGGCCAATCTTCGGTTGGAAGGCTACCGTGAAGGATTGCGCGAGTGCGGTATTCCGTATTCAACCGTGTATCTGGAAGTATGTGATTACTCCTTTGAAGAGGGGAGCAAGGCTGCACGGCGATTGCTTGCATTGAAAGATCAACCAACAGGAATTGTCTGCGCCTCAGACATGGCCGCATTCGGTGCCATTCATGAGATTGAGAAACACGGCCTAAGCGTGCCTGAAGACATTTCAGTCGTTGGCTTTGACAATACGTATTATGCTCAGGTATTTAAGCCGGGGTTAACCACGATTAATCAAAACATCTATTCGATCGGCATCAAGTCGATTGAGTATCTGATTGCGATGATTGAAAATCCGGATTATTCTCCGCCGGTTATTACGGAGCCGTCCAATTTGGTTGTCCGGCAGACCACTGCACCTGTTAAAGAGTAACGGTCCACGAAATAAGCACAGCTGCTGGCTGTGCTTATTGGGTATGTAAACGAGAGAAGAATACATAGATGCCGTAAGGAATCTTCATGTCAAAATCGCTTCCTTTTTGAAGTTTAACAACGTATATTCATGTTCCTTAATACTGGAAAAAAGTGTTGATTTTCGTCACTAGGACGTTTAGACTATATACATCACTATTAACGGGTTTCTGATGTATGGCTGCCGTGCTATGGAAGCTGGTGGTCACGAGTCAAAATGAAACGAAGGGAGTGCCTGTCACCCGGACAGTGCACTGCCTTCTTTTTTACATTATGCCTACATACAAGATACTTCCCGGTTGAAAGGAAAGACAGCGTGGAACACCTACATGGAACGTATAACTTGGAACTGGTTGTTTTATCTTACATTATTGCTGCTCTAGCATCATATGCTGCACTTGACCTTGCTGGCCGGGTAAGCTTGTCGAAAGGAATATCCAGAAGGGTATGGCTTGCCTGCGGTGCCATGTCCATGGGACTTGGCATCTGGTCCATGCATTTTGTGGGCATGCTGGCTTTTGTTCTTCCCATGCATGTCTCCTATTCCATGGACAAAGTTGTCCTGTCCGTCCTGCTCGCAGTTGCTGCATCCGGGATTGCGTTACACATTGCAGGCCGGAAATCGGGCAATGTGCGCCAGATTGTTGCTGCCGGTCTGCTCATGACTGCGGGTATCACCAGCATGCACTATGTGGGTATGGCTGCCATGTCCGTTCCAATCAGTTATGAGGCAGATATTGTGCTTGCTTCTGTACTGATCGCAGCAGGTGCCTCCTTTGCAGCCCTATGGCTTATGTTTTATTTAAGCAAGCACCGGACATGGTTCACATGGGTTTACAAATGCGGCAGTGGGCTCATTATGGGGCTGGGAATTACAGGTATGCATTATACAGGGATGTCTGCTGCGCAGTTTCATCAGCATACGCATGCCCAGATGGTAAACTCCATGATGCAGATTGAACCGGGGCTACTGGCATACCTGGTTGCAGCAGGTACGTTCCTTACCCTTGGACTGACGCTCTTTGGCATTTATATCAATCAACGAATGTCCATAAAGGATCAGCGAATTCGTGAAAATGAGCAGTGGTATCAAGCTCTGTATGAGAACCATTCAGACGCCATTATATCGGTAAACAATGAAGGAATTGTCAAAGGATTAAATGCTGCAGTTACGCGGATTACTGGATATCCAGAGCGATTAGTCATTCATCGCTCTCTGGATGAAATATCGAAGCATATTGATATCCACTGGAGTTCCGATGAGCTTCAAAGTGTGGATTTATCGGGTGCAAGCCTTGAACAGCGTTATTATACGGCAAGTATGAAAGGGATGGATGGGCAGCATTTGGATTTAAGCATTAGTGTAGTACCTGTTTTGATCGAAGGTACCGATGTTGGCAGCCATATTCTAATCAAGGATATTACCGAGGAGAAGCAGGCTCAGGAGATGATTCGTCATCAGGCCACACATGATCCGCTTACAGGCCTACCGAACAGACGTAAACTGGATGAGGTGCTGGCTGAAACGATTGCAGCTTCCGAAATATCCGTTCATTCGTTTGCCGTAATGGTGATGGATATTGACCGTTTCAAAATGATCAATGATTCGCTGGGCCATTCCATTGGAGATGTTTTTCTTAGGGAAGTCAGCGACCGAATTCTTAAGGCAATCCGTGCATCCGATCCTAAAGGGATGGATAACGTGATGCTGGCCCGAATGGGTGGTGACGAATTCACAATGGTCGTCATGAATGAACAGGGGAATGAGGAGCGTGTGGCCAGACTGGCGGAACAAATTGTTGAAGCTATCCAATTGCCGTACCGGTTAAAAGAGAATGATTTTTACGTTACAGCCAGTATCGGTATCGCCATGTACCCCGAACATGGAACGGAAGTGGATACCCTGTTGAAGCATGCGGACACCGCCATGTATGAAGTGAAGAAAAATGGCAAAAACGGATTTCAGTTCTATACTACACAACTTGATTCGGAATTGTATGAGCGTATTGAGCTGGAGGGATATCTGCGCAAAGCGCTCGAACGCAATGAATTGCTTCTATATTACCAACCGCAGATTCGCACAGCAGATAGTCGGATGATCGGTGTGGAAGC
This sequence comes from Paenibacillus sp. 7516, assembly GCF_002272715.1. NCBI lineage: Bacteria > Bacillati > Bacillota > Bacilli > Caryophanales > Paenibacillaceae > Paenibacillus > Paenibacillus sp. 7516. The sequence goes on along the minus strand of NZ_NPBI01000009.1, from coordinate 142,150 downwards.
CCTGATTCGCTGGAAGCATCCACACAAGGGGATTTTGTCACCGAATGTGTTCATTCCCATTGCAGAGGAAACGGGTATCATTTATGACATTGGGAACTGGACGCTGCGGGAAGCTTGCAGGCAGATGAAACAATGGCATGCTAACGGTGGTCCATTAATTCCGGTATCGGTAAACCTGTCCAGCCAGCAATTTCATCAGTCCAATCTCGTGGAGCAGGTTCAACATGCACTGGAGGAAACAGGGCTGGAAGCCCGCTACCTGGAACTTGAAATTACGGAAAGCATGATGATGGATGCTTCAGTCTCAACAGGCATACTGAATCAGCTTACATCCCTCGGAGTCAAGATTAGCCTGGATGATTTCGGTACAGGGTACAGCTCGCTGAGTTACCTGAAGCATTTTCCGATTCATAAGCTGAAGATTGACCGTTCGTTTGTTACAGACATCACCGAGAATCAGAGTGACCAGGCGATTGTGGCGACGATTATCTCCATGGCACAAAATCTGAAGATGGACGTTATTGCAGAAGGCATTGAGACCAAAGGACAACTCGATATCCTGATGCAAAATGACTGCCAGGAAATTCAAGGATATTACTTCAGCCGTCCACTGCCAGCAAGTGAAGTGGAGCATGATTTCTTTGTTCCGCTGCGCCTGCCGGGAAATCCCATCATTCTTGGCTAAGTAAATTTGTTTAGACATGCCAAGCGGCAAGTCCCCGCCATCTGCCAGGGACTTGCCGCTTTTTTGGGTATGCTTTTATATAGAAGAAACTTACATAAATTTCCGGTGATGCTTCTTGCCGTCATAGGTAAACCAGATGGGTTTATCCTCGACCCGGGTTTCCAGATGAACCGTTCGCCCCCAGAGCCGGTACAGATAAGGGAGGGTGCGCTCCATATACTTCAGGTCCAGCTCAATGCCTTCATACTGGTGCTTCAGCACAAGTTCACCTGTCCGCAGATAATCGGCGTCCTGAACGACCAGATACGGAGAGCCTCCGTTAATACGAGAGAATACAAGTTGATCACGTATGTTTTCCCAGGACTTGTCGGTGATTTTCCAGTCCGGGCCTTTTTTCTCGAATACATAGAGATCCAGATCTTCAGTCAGCTGCTTCGTCATGTAATTTCGGATGAAGGAGGTGTCAGAATCGAATTCGCGAACCTCGAACATTTTGGCACGGCCCTGACCCGGTTTGCGGCCAAAGCGCTCCTGTTCTTCCCTGGATGGATGATCCCAGCGGCGTTCAATATCTTCAAAAATTTTCAGCCCCAAATAGTACGGATTCAAACTTTGTTTGGAGGGCTGCACCACGGAAGAGTTCAATTTGGCAAATTCAATCGTGTCTTCACTACTCAGGTCGAGCTCGCGTATAATGCGTTGATGCCAGTAGGAAGCCCAGCCTTCGTTCATGATCTTGGTTTCCATCTGAGGCCAGAAATACAGCATCTCTTCACGCATCATACTCATAATATCCCGCTGCCAATCCGTCAGCACTTCCGAGAACTCCTGAATAAACCACATGATGTCCTTTTCCGGCTCGGGAGGGAAGTGATGGACCTGGATTCCGTCGGATGGAGCTTCCTCTTTCTGCATATCGTCAAGCGACCATAAGTCGTCATATCGTCCTTCTGGACGTGGTTTTTTTTCACCACGCTGCTCCCGCATTTTCATCTCCATATAACGTTGTTTGTCCAAATGACGGGGGTTGATGAGTTGAGGGTCTACATGTTCCTGAATGGCGATCACGGCATCAATGAATGACTCAACAGCTTCGGTTCCGTACTCCATTTCGTAGTTGCTGATCCGGTCCGCCGTGGCGGCCATACTTTCGACCATATTGCGGTTCGATTTGGAGAAACGGGCATTGTTTTTGAAGAAGTCACAGTGCGCGAGCACGTGGGCCACAATCAATTTGTTCTGAATCAGGGAATTGCCATCCAGCAGGAAGGCATAGCAAGGGTTGGAGTTAATGACAAGCTCATAAATTTTACTGAGGCCAAAATCATACTGCATCTTCATTTTGTGAAAGGTTTTCCCAAAGCTCCAGTGACTGAACCGGGTTGGCATCCCGTAGGCTCCGAAGGTATAAATGATGTCTGACGGGCAGATCTCATAACGCATCGGATAATAATCCAGGCCGAATCCATCGGCAATCTCCATAATCTCGGCAATGGCGTATTCAAGGTCGCGGATTTCATCTGTCATCTTACGCTGCCTCCTTCCCGTTTCTGGAAAAAGCTGCGCAAAGCTTTGTACACTTCGCCTTTTTCTTTGATCACATAGTACATAAACTGATCCATCTTGATATGTCGGTAAGCCGACATTAATGTACTGCTGCGGTTATATTGGTTGACCTCTCCATATCCAAACATGTTGCTGCGCTTCATTAACTCACCAATCAGTTTCACGCAGCGTTCATTATCCGAGGTGAGATTATCCCCATCTGAGAAATGAAACGGATAGATGTTGTAGCTGGAAGGAGGGTAACGCCGATCAATGATATCAAGAGCCTTCATATATACAGAGGAGCAGATCGTTCCTCCGCTCTCGCCGCGTGTGAAAAATTCCTCTTCCGTCACTTCTTTGGCTTCCGTATGGTGAGCCAGGAACACAATTTCAACCTTCTCGTATTGACGGCGCAGAAAACGGGTCATCCAGAAGAAGAAGCTGCGAGCGCAGTACTTTTCAAAAGAACCCATAGACCCGGAAGTATCCATCATGGCGATAATGACGGCGTTGGACTGTGGGATAATTTTATCTTCCCATGTCTTGTAACGCAGATCATCCGGGCTGATATGATGAATACCCGGATTCCCGGTTGTGGCATTGCGCCGGAGGTTTTCAAGGATGGTTCGTTTCTTGTCAATGTTGGACTGCATGCCTTTTTTGCGGATATCATTGAATACCACGGTATGTGTTTCAATCTGATCCTTGTCTTTCTGCTTCAGATCCGGAAGCTCAAGTTCAGAGAACAGCATATCTTCCAGTTCTTCAATGCTGACTTCGGCTTCTACGATATCATGACCAGGCTGATCTCCGGCTTTTTCGCCTTTGCCCGGTTTTTGTGAGGCAGGATCACGACCGATGACATCTCCGACCTGACTGTCACCGTCGCCTTGACCGACATGTTTCTGCTTTTGGTAGTTATACACAAAACGGTACTCATCCAGACTGCGGATCGGTACCTTGATGATTTGTTGTCCATCGGACATGATAATGTTTTCTTCCGTAATCAGATCAGGCAGATTTTGCTTAATGACATCCTTAACCTTTTGCTGATGGCGCTGCTGGTCCTGGTACCCTTTGCGGTGAAGCGACCAATCTTCCCGGGATACGACGAACGAGTAAGGCTGGTGTGAATTTGACATGTAGGCACCCCCCATTAATTACGCGGCACAGTTTGGCCTGTCGGTAATTAAGTATATTCACCGGCGGGGACGATATGTGATGCGAGAGGAGATAAAATGATACAATTTACGCGACTGCAATTTCGATCACCGCTCAAAATGCCTGATGCAGCTCGAACTTTTTACAGAAACGATGAACAAGTATGACAAACTTCCTTTAAAATAGGGACAGGCGTTGAATTGGCATTCTCTCAGGAATGCATGAAAAGGAAGGATTCTACTTGGATAAACGGGCCGTTAAAGCTTGGATTATGTACGACTGGGCCAATTCTGCATACGCGACCACCGTACTGGCCGCTGTACTTCCGGTCTTCTATGCTTCGGTAGCTGCGGCAACACTGGATGAAGACACAGCAGCATCTTATCTGGCCTATACGCACTCGATCGGGATGTTATGTGTGGCCTTGTTAACCCCCCTGCTGGGAGCGTTGTCGGATCTGTCTGGACGTAAAGGGGATTTTCTGCGCGTATTTGCTATCACGGGAGTGATTGCAACACTGGGCTTCAGCACGGTTGGGGAAGGGGAATGGCTGCTGGCCTCCGCCTTGCTTGTAATCTCGACCATTGGATTTGCAGGCGGGAATACTTTCTATGATGCTATGCTGCCAGATCTGGTGTCTGCAGACCGCAGGGATATGATCTCATCCAAAGGGTATGCGTATGGTTACATTGGCGGTGGATTACTTCTGGCAGTCAACATGCTCATGATCCAGCAGCCTGGTTGGTTCGGGATGGGAAGTACACTGGCAGGTACCAGACTTGCCTTTATCTCCGTAGCGCTCTGGTGGCTGTTATTCTCCATCCCGCTGTTCCGTCATGCTCCCCGCCGTCCTGCGGCACCGGATATGCCTGAATCGTGGAAGGGATACGCAGAGGTAGGCATACGCAGATTACGCCAAACCTTTCGCCAAATGCTTCGTTTTCCCCAGCTGATTCGAATGCTGGTAGCCTTTTGGTTTTTTAATGACGGAATCAATACGATCATTCTAATGGCGACGATCTATGGGACAAGTATTGGCATCGGGACAGCCGATTTGATGCTTGCATTGCTGCTCACCCAATTTATCGGTTTCCCATGCACCTTGCTGCTTGGCGCATGGGCACAGCGCTGGGGAGCGAAGCAGATATTGATGTTAAGTCTGTCCATCTACGTGTGTATTGTCATCCTCGGATATTTCATGACAGAAGCGATCCATTTCTACTTGCTTGCCGGGCTCGTTGGCGTAGTGCAAGGTGTCAGTCAATCCACTGCCCGTTCATTGTTTAGCAACCTGATGCCTTCAGGCAGAACAGGGGAGTATTTTGGCTTTGTTAACATCACCGGCAAATTTTCATCCATTTTCGGCCCGTTTGTTTTTGGTTGGGTGGGCCAGATTACGGGTTCAAGCAGGTGGGGCATTCTTTCCCTGCTCTTTTTCTTCCTTGCAGGTATGGCCGTTCTAATGACAGTTAAAGTAAAGCAAGGCATGAACGACGCACTAGAGGCAGATCGGGAAGACAGCCGTATTTTGGGATCCATTGTCCCTTCTCCTGAAGTGAACATTAAGGCATAGTAAATCAATAAAACACAACCCTTTTTTTGAAAAGAAATAATAAAAAAAATAGCTGCTCCGGAACTGTTTATCAGAAACAGATTCGGAGTTTTTTCATGTTTGTGCACAGTCATATTTCGTAGGGACAGTGGAATAAGTATGGAGTGCTGAGTTGTCGGTGGAGGGAAAAGAGTGAACGGAAAAGGAAATTATGAAAAAGTGAAAATAAAAGATTGACATGATACATTTTGTATCATAGAGTAAAACTATGAATACACAACGTATCTGAAAGATGTCGAAACATCATAGAATTGGAATTGTACATCTTCTGTTTCTTCAAAAAAAGGATGAGAATTCAATGACCAACTGCATGCTCATTATATTCGGACAGAGGAGGGGATGCCGGTGGTAGATGTTCAAGGTAACGGACTTGTCTTATTACTCTGTGTCCCTCGTAGTGGAAGCTCATTGTCCACCGTCATGCTGCAGAACCACAGCCGCATATTTGCAACACAGGAAATGTGGTTTCTGATGAATCTGGTGGATCTGTCGAAAGCGGATGCTCGTCCTTACGGAGGAAGCCCCATTGTTCGTCAATTCTATAGTTCCATGGTCTCAGATGATGTATATGAAAAGGCATGCAGGAGCTTTGCCCTTGAAATATATAACGGATTTCTGCAGGGGAATGCAGCAGATTTCGTTGTCGATAAATCTCCGCGTTATTACTATATGCTCGAATGGCTGGATCGACTTTTTCCAGAGTCCAAGCGTATCCACCTTCAGCGTAATCCACTCTCCATCGCTGCTTCCTACAAGAAAGTTAATCGTAACCAAGGAGAAGGGTTTGATCTGGTCAGCATTCTAAAAAGCCCCCATTTGAATATGAAAGCCGTTGATCTTACGCTCGGCTTGCTTCGCTTAAATGATTATTTTGCAGTAAAGCATGCAAATGCACACGAGCTTCGTTATGAACAGCTGGTCTCCAAGCCTCAAGAAGAAGTCGAGAAGTTATGTGAGTTTCTCGGCGTTGGATATGAAGAGGGCATGGAGCAATATGGCCTTCATGTAGACAGTTCGAAATCCAACATGTTCTACAGTATGGGAGTCGGAGACCCGTTCTTGTCCACGCATCAAGAAGCACACAAAAATTCTGTTAACAACTGGAAAAGTATACTAACCACAACTGAAGTCGAAGCATATTGCCGCGTTCTGGGAGCAGACGTGTTCCATCGTATGGGTTACTCAGAACAGCTGCAAGAGGCAGAACAATGGACAGGAGTCCGTTATGAAGCAGCCCCGGACCAGGAAGTCATTGAACGACTTAGCCATCAGTTTATGGAAGCAACGGGTTGCAGATGGAAACCGCATTACAGCATACAGGGGTCCCCGTCCGTAAGTACGACGAGAGATGAGATGTACGGAGCAGCCCACCGTTCGGAGTCCGATACAGATCCAACCTTAGCTGCGCTGGCCACAATCAGACAATTGGAAGCAGCACTTCGTGCAGCAGATAACCGCCTGGAGCGAGGATACAGTGAGCAGGAACGATTGAAGAAGCAGCTGGCTTCTGCTCATCGCAAGCTTCAGCGAATTAAATCCTGGATTCCATTTGGTAACCAAATCAGTGCGTGGGCATCCCAGCGCAAGATACTTCGGGGAGGAAAGTCATGAGTGCCATAGCGGGAATTGTTCATACCGATGGTCAGGAAGCGTTTTGGGAAGATAGCTGGCGCCTGTACGCGAGCTTGGGACATATTCCGGCGGATACAACCGGGGTTTGGAAAGGGAACCAGGCATTCCTGAGTTGTCATGCTCAGTGGATTACACCCGAGTCAGTCCATGAGAAGCTGCCTTTGGTTGATGAGCTCAGTGGTCTCACGATAACCGCGGATGCTATTTTGGATAACCGGGAGCAGCTCGCTGATCAGTTATTCATCTCCAGAAGCCAGTTGTCCGCCCTCTCGGACAGTGAACTGATCTTGCGAGCCTATCAGCAATGGGGTGAACAGGCAGCCAGCAAGCTGATTGGGGACTTTGCTTTTGCAATCTGGGACGACCGCAAACGGACATTGTTTGCAGCGAGGGATATTACCGGCATGAGGACGTTGTATTATCGGCATGACGGCAAACGTTTTTCATTTTGCACACTCATTGGCCCTTTGCTTGATCTGGAAGGAGTCACCAAGGATTTGAATGAGACCTGGTTATCCGAATTTCTGGCCATCCCGGAAATGCATGGCTCGGCAGATATTCATATGACGGCATATTGTGGAGTGAACCAGTTACCTCCTGCCCATACCCTAGTCTTTCGAGCGGCCACTTTTAAAGTGGAACTGAAGCAGTATCATCGCTGGGACGAAGTAGAGCCGCTGCTTCTCAAATCCGATGGGGAATACGTTGAAGCATTTCGTGATGTATTCACTCAAGCAGTCAGTGCCCGCTTACGAACCCATCGGCAGGTAGCAGCTGCACTAAGCGGTGGACTGGATTCTGGTGCTGTTGTCGGCTTTGCTTCTGGCTCCCTGCGCAGTCAGGGGAAAAGACTGAATGCGTACAGTTACGTGCCTGTGTCTGATTTTACGGATTATACTTCCAAAACGCTGCTCGCAGATGAACGACCTTTCATTCGCTCCACAGTGGATCATATCGGGAATATATCGGAGAACTATCTTGATTTCGAGGGCAGAAGTCCTTTTAGTGAGATCGATACCTGGCTGGACATGATGGAAATGCCTTATAAGTATTTTGAAAATTCATTCTGGATCCGAGGGTTTTACGAAAAGGCAAGCCAGCAGGATGCAGGTGTTCTCCTTACAGGTGCCAGGGGGAATTTCACCATTTCCTGGGGGCCTGCACTGGACTATTATGCCAGTCTGATGAAGCGCGGCCGCTGGATCCGCATGCTGCAGGAGATGAGGCAATATTCCCAGCGAACAGGCATGAAATTTTCCAGAATTGCTCGTATTACCGCACAAAAGGCCTACCCGGAACGTTTCCATACGGCCTCGAAAGGGGCTGCCAATGTCGCGACCACCCAACTTATACATCCGGAATTTGCGAGCAGAACCGGGGTGCTGGAGCGACTCGGATCACTGGTTACGCTTCAGGGAGGCGCTAGAGCAGATGCGCTGAAAGTAAGAGCCGAGAAATTCAACAATCTGGCCATAGCAAACAAAAATGGAGCAGTAGCTACCAAATGTTCCTTGCGTTACCGGGCATGGGAGCGTGATCCCACCAGTGATGCCCGCGTCATTCAATTTTGCCTATCGGTGCCCATCGAACAGTATGTCAGCAAGGGAACAGATCGCTCCCTGATCCGGCGTGCAACTTCACCTGAATTGCCTGACAAGGTAAGACTCAATCAACGTGTTCGCGGCATACAGCCCGCGGATTGGCTGCACCGGATGATCCCTGATTGGGGAGCTTTTACCGCAGAAGTGCAGACGCTTTGTTCTGATAGTCGTGTAGCCGGCATATTAAACACCGACCGGATACAATTGGCCCTTAAAAACATTCCACAGCCACGGCCTGAACTTGCTTCTCACCCGGATATGCGTTTGATGATGCACAGCCTGATCGTATACCGCTTCATCCGCAAATTTTAAACGTTAGATTTACATACTAGGCAGCATTGTAGACTCTTGAAAGGAGGTGACAACAATGGAAAAGAAAGAATGGCAAGCACCTGCACTGGAAGTGTTGGAAGTAAACCAAACTATGGCTGGAACTGGATTCAGACAAATCGACTGGATCTCCGAGCACGATGCTGATCTCTACGATCCAACTTCCTAAGTTATTAAGTTTTAAGAAGAGCTATCATACTTAAAGGGCGGAAAGACAACATCATCTTTTCGCCTCCGCCCTTATATTTGATTCCTATGAATATAAGGGCTTTTTTACATTCCGCATTGCTAAGGAGGAGTCATTCATTGTTGCCTGTGCAGTATGAAGCATATGGATTGCGTTGGCTAAGCCAATTTCAAATGCCAGAACTCCAGATCGTGCAGAACAGTAGTCAGGATGCTGGTGATATTGACGTACATATCCAGTCTGCCGATTTAACCGCGCTTTGGGAAGCGTGGAATGTGGGGAATGAAAATTTCGTATCTCGTGACGGCAGTCTTTTTTTTCGAATTGAAGATGCAGGCATCTTCCTGATTGAGCAAGGACGCAGAATTATCGTTAACCCTAAGCAGAACGCTGATGAAAAAAAAGTCCGCTTGTTTATTCTAGGTACTTGCATGGCCGTCATCATGATGCAGCGGGGCATCCTGCCACTACACGGAAGTGCTGTGGTTATTGATGGCTGGGCTTATGCATTTGTGGGGCATTCAGGTGCTGGGAAATCCACTTTATCGGCAGCTCTGGCTTCACGCGGGTATCCGCTTCTAACCGATGACGTCGTTGCATTAACCTGGGATGCCGGAGGAAGAGCAATTGTATCTCCAGGGTATCCACAGCAGAAGCTGTGGCAGCCCAGCCTGGATGGGTTTGGTATGAAAGAAGAGAATTATGCCACCGTGCATGCCGAGATAACGAAGTATGCGATACCGGTTAAACATTATTTTCATGAGAGAGCTGTCCCGCTTGCCGGCATTTTTGAGCTAAATCCCAAACCGGATGACGTAAGGAAGCCCATTCAATTGACGCAGGTTCACGGACTGGAAAGACTTCATCTGCTGTGTACACATACCTTCCGAAGTACTCTTGTCGCAAGACAAGGCCTTGCACAGTGGCTGTTCGAGACCGTTTCCAGATTATCAGCGAGCATAGAAATTTGTAGATTGACGAGGTCAGGTTCTGATTTTACTGCATTTGAGATGGTTGAACGGATCACAGATCATGTACGCAAAGGAGTGCACACAGAACAATGAAAAGTACAAAACAATTCGATTGGAAAGATCGTGTGAAGCAGAAGGAAGGCAATCTTGTCAGTGATATGGGCGGAGAAAAGGTCATGATGAGTATCCAAAGTGGAAAATACTACAATCTGGGCAGTACAGGCGGGCGCATCTGGGAACTGCTGTCTCAGGAACGGACAATCGCCAACTTGGTTGATGTTCTGGCTTCCGAATACGAGATTGATGCAGATACATGTCATGCGCAGGTCATTCCGTTTCTTGAGCACATGTCCCGTGAGGGATTAATCGACGTTGTTCACGAGGATTAAGATAATGCTGCGCAAAATCAAAGCTTATCGTTCATTGCCCCGTGAAGTCAGGCTAATGGTATGGGAGGCTTACATTCATTTGGGGTGGGCACGAATCCTCAAAGCCAGACCTTTTGCCAAAATCGCCCCTGGGCTCGGCACAGCACAATATGAAACCTCGATGAACGGTTTGAATCGAAATCAGATTATAGCGATTAGACATGTTTCCAAGGCCATTTTGCTGGCGAGCAAGTACACATTATGGGAAAGCCGCTGTCTAGTCATGGCGATCGCTGCAATGAAGATGCTGGAACGCCGCAAAATAGAGAGTACGCTGTACATGGGAACTGCGCGCAATAAGCAAGGACAAATGATGGCTCATGCCTGGCTGCGAAGTGGGAAAATTATCGTAACCGGAGCAGATACTATGGACCAATATACGGTTGTCGGCGTGTTTGGCAAGCGTTGTCCGGAGAAGGGAACTGGAGAAATTGTCTATGAATCCTGAATTTGATGACTACACAAAAGGGTTTCCGCAGGAGCTCAAGCTCATTTTGACAATCATGAAAGATGAGCTGCACGGACTTGCTCCAGAAGAAGTCAAAGCTATAACCGAAGGAATAGACTGGAAGCTCTTTGTACGACTTGTCTATCATCACAGATTGTACTCGGTCCTATATATGAAACTCAAAACATTGGAATCTCCCTTCATTCCTACGTCTGTTGTGGAGAGTTTAAGGCAGGAATATACGGCGAATACGTTTCGCATGCTGCATCTGACCGCGGAGATGGAACAGGTCTGCGGAGCTTTTAACGAACAGGGAATTCGGAGTATTACGTTAAAAGGGCCTGCACTCGCCCACGATCTCTACGGAGATGTATCCTTAAGAACATCCAAGGATTTGGACATTCTCATTCCTTTTGATGATGTGGAGTCTGCCGAACAGATTCTGGAAAGGCTCGGTTATGTATCCAAGGAAGGCAAACCGCGCCCGACCGTGCAGAGCTGGAAGTGGCGGGAGCATCATATCTGTTACAAGCATCCTCTCAAGAAAACTCAAGTGGAAATCCACTGGCGGCTTAATCCGGATTCCGGAAAAGAAACGGACTTTGAGTTGCTGTGGCAGCGGAGTCGGTTCAGTACGTATACACAAACCCCGATCCGCATGCTGGAAAGAGAAGACTTATGGGCATATCTGGTAACTCACGGCGCCCGACATGGCTGGTTCAGACTGCGCTGGCTCATGGACATCGATCAGATGATTCGCAGTATGCCTGTAGATGTAAATCTGTTAACCAGACGCCTGAAAGCGGAAGGGCGGCTCGTTATTGGTGCCCAGGCGCTTCGCCTTGTATCCGTGCTGATGAACACACCACTGGATACCGATTATCGCAGCTTAATGTCCTCTCAAGAACGCGCAGGAGAACGGCTGGCTAAACATGGTGTTTTATTTATGAATGATATGTTGGACACGCCGGCGAATTTACGTAGTTACCGCTCCTATCTGTTTGCACTGAGAAGTACCAGACAGAAAATGTTTTTCTTCATTGAACGATTATATCCAAGTACCTGGGATGTGGAACAAATGCCGCTTCCTCGCTCTTTGCACTTTCTGTATTTTCCGTTACGTCCTTTCCTCTGGTTCTGGCGGCGAATGAAAAGGAACGCGATGACGGAAAGGGGTTAACGAATGATTTCAGAACTTCGATTTTATATGCGCAAGCTTCGTGAGGTAACAGGACCCATTCTCTATTGGAACTTACTAGGCATGATCTGCATTAGTTTGATGGAGGGAATTGGCATTTATATGTTAGTCCCCATGTTAAGTTTGATCGGTATATTTGAGATGGGTACAACCGGTATACAGTTATCCTGGCTGTCCGAATGGTTAGGTCGTCTTTCCGACAACAGTCAATTAGTATTGATATTGAGCATTTTCGTGGTTATCCTCTCCGGACAGGCCTGGCTCCAACGTATGCAGACGATTCGAAATACCCGAATTCAACAGCAGTTTATAAGAACCTTGAGACAGGAAACGTATCGGGCCATTATTATGGCCAAATGGTCTTTTTTTCTCCAAAAACGAAAATCCGATTTTAACCATATATTAACGACAGAACTTGCACGAGTCAGTCAAGGCACGAATCTGATCCTGCAAATGGCTGCGTCCTTGATTTTTACAGCTATTCAGATTGGGCTCGCTTTTTGGCTATCTGCGAAGTTAACTGCAATCGTACTCGTCTTTGGACTTCTGTTGTTCTTCGTGCTCAAGAAGTTCGTGCAGCGGGCCAAGCAGATCGGTGATCAGACATCCGAGTTATCCCAGCACTATTATAATGGTATTACAGAGCATTTTAACGGTATCAAGGATATCAAGAGCAACATGCTTGAGGAGTCGCATATCGGATGGTTTGAAAAAATATGCAAACGCATCGAGCGAAATGTCATTCAATTCAGCCAGTTGAACAGTGGAACACAGCTCATTCACCGCGTATCCTCGGCTGTTATTATTGCCGCCTTCATCTACCTGTCACTGCGTGTTCTTGCTGTACCTCCGGCGAGTTTACTGCTGATCATTCTCATTTTCTCCCGGCTGTGGCCCAGGTTTACATCCATTCAGTCCAATCTGGAGTATATTAGCTCAATGCTGCCCGCCTTTCAGCTCGTCAGAAAGCTGCAGGCTGAAACGAATTTAAGTCGTGAAATTAGTAGTTCTACCACAGGTGCAGGAGCTTCAAACCGGACTACCAAAAAAGACATTCATCCGATTCAGCCGCTTGGTCTTATGCGATCCATCGAATGTATACATGTCAATTACCGCTATGAGGGCAGTTCATCTTATTCGCTCGAACATGTTAGTGCATCCATTCCTGCGAAAGGGATGACAGCCATTGTGGGTAAATCAGGTGCTGGAAAGAGTACCTTGATTGATCTTATTATGGGGCTGGTCCGTCCAGAAAGTGGGCAAATTCTCATTGATGGTATTCCACTGTCTGAGGAGCAGTTATTGGCGTGGAGAAGTTCAATTGGTTATGTGTCCCAGGATCCATTTCTGTTCCATACAAGCATTCGTGAGAACCTGCGACTGGTTGACCCTGACGCGAGTGAGGAACAGATGTGGCAAGCCTTGCAGTTTTCCTCCTCAGCAGCATTTGTCCGCAAACTTCCTCACGGATTGGATACGATGATTGGAGATCGTGGAATTCGGTTATCCGGGGGGGAGCGCCAGCGTCTTGTACTGGCAAGAGCGATGCTGCGTAATCCGTCTGTACTCATTTTGGATGAAGCCACAAGTGCGCTGGATAGTGAGAATGAGCAGCACATCCATGAGGCGCTTGAACGACTCAAAGGACATGTTACCATTATTGTAATTGCCCATCGGTTGTCCACGATTCGAACAGCAGATCGGGTGATTGTACTGGAGGAAGGCCGAGTAATCCAGCAGGGAGGGTATCAACAATTATCCGCTGACCCGGTAGGAACCTTCAGCAAGTTGTTGAATATGCAGGCCGGTGTTGTAGGCTAGTAACAGATCGATAAAATCATACTCACGCACATTCCAAAAAGGCACAGGATCGTCGTCACTGTGCCTTTTGTCTGTAATGGGTCCATAACTGAATCCATACGTATTCGGATTAAATCTGACTGGTAGTGGGAGTGAGAGGAAGCTGAAGTGCACCTGTCAATTCCAGGTACTGCACAATCTTTTGAACGGCTTCGTCCAAAGGCAGTTGTTCCGTATCAATAATCAGTGAAGGATCCTCTGGAACATCATAAGGTGCCGAGATTCCGGTAAAATGGGGGATATCCCCACTGCGAGCTTTTTTGTACAACCCTTTTGGATCGCGCCTTTCACATTCTTCGATGGAACACTGCACATAAATTTCAATAAAGTCTTCAGGTTTAAATAATTGTCTGACCATTTCCCGATCCTGTGCATGAGGAGAAATAAAGGCTGAAAGAACGAGTAATCCGGCGTCCACCATCAATTTGGCCACTTCACCAATGCGGCGTAGATTCTCTTGTCGATCTTCCGATGTAAAACCAAGATCGCGATTGAGCCCATGACGCACATTGTCTCCATCAAGTACATAACAATGAACGCCTCGGTCATGCAGATGCTGTTCCAAGGCAAATGCAAGTGAGGATTTACCAGCACCGGATAATCCGGTAAACCACAACGCGCGGCTGCGATGTCCGTTATGTAATTCCCGTGCATTCCTGCTTAAACTCGATTGCTGCCAAGTAATATTGCGCTCTTCCTTCGACATGGAAATCCGCCTCTCCAACTCATGATATGTAATATATTTTAACATATTTAGAATAATATAGCACTATCTTTAGTGATCTGAGGTTTAGCGTGAACTTCATCATTTTCGGGTATAGAAGTAGTACACCCATAGCAGGAGGAAGAGCAATATGAACGAAAAAATACAGAACATACAGGTTAGCTTTCAATGTGCGGACTGTGAGCATGACATTCTTGTGAGTTTTGCTGCACAACAGATAAGTACCGTACGATGCTCCGGGTGTAATAGGGCTTACACCTTAATGAAACCAACGATTGGTGAAGAGATATTACTCGATTGGGAGCAAGAGGCGCTATATCATAAGATGCGGGCAGATCGTTCTGAGATGGATTACGACAGCATGTCGGCACTTATTATTAAGGTTATCGAACTGCTGACCTGGCGTGACCGTGGTGACGGGCAAACGAAGGCGATCGAAACAGTCCGGGAATGGTTGTCCTCCAGCGGCAAGCCGCAAACCTTAATTGAGTTGCTGCATCAACCCGAACAAAACAACAAACGATTCTAATACGGTCATGGCAAGTGTCATGGAAAAGGTACATACATTCGCTGTTCCGGTGGCATATTACCTGAAGGGGCTCGTGATTGGAAGCGACAACCCATTATTCAGGAACAGGAGCGGTTGAATATGAAGCGACTGGTTTTATATATGCTGTTGACTGCCGTATTGGCGTTCAGCATTTTTCCGGTGCACACTGAAGCATCGCCCGTTACCGGAGCATATCACTTTGGCTTTAAGAGAAGCCAAAACGGGCAGCTGCCCTCTATTGACCAGGAAGGTTTTAAGTCGATCCTGGAAAATAATGAAGCCATCTTTTTGGGGGATACCAAACAAAAAGAATTGTATCTCACGTTTGATAACGGATATGAGAATGGATTTACACCTGCCATTCTGGATGTGCTGCGTGATAAGAAAGTTCCTGCTGCATTTTTCGTCACTGGTCATTATTTGAAGGATCAGCCGGAACTGGTAAAGCGCATGGCAGTTGAGGGACATATTGTTGGCAACCATTCCTGGAGCCATCCGGATATGACCCGGGTATCCAACGAAAAGCTGAAAACGGAGCTTGAACAGGTGAAAGCGGAAGTGAATCGTTTAACCGGCCAGCAAGCCACTTTTTTGCGTCCGCCGCGTGGTATATTCAATAACCGAACGCTTGCGGAGAGCCATGCTCAGGGGTACATCAATGTGTTCTGGTCACTGGCTTACAAGGACTGGGATGTCAATGTACAGCGCGGAGCTGACTATGCACGTCAACAGGTGCTCAAACAATTACATCCTGGGGCTGTTATTCTCCTGCATTCCGTCTCCAAAGATAACACAGAGGCACTGGGCTCGATCATAGATGAAGCACGGAAACAAGGATATGCGTTCAAGAGCTTGAATGACTTGAAAACAAAAAGTTATTAGTGGTAAGGAGCAATGTAAAAGGGCATCCGTGGCTGCATGCAGCTAGGATGCCCTTTATGCGCTGGTTATCGTCGTTTAACCAACGTAACGTGAATTGCTTTATTACAAAACCGTGTTATAGATGATACCTATTGTTTTGGGCCCGCAATGGCTGCAAATTACACATCCTGCTGTAGTTAATTCAACCCGTCCACCCGTTTGTTCCTGCAGGGATTTCTGCAGCTCAAGTGCATCCTCTTCAGCCATGGTATGTACAACAATAATTAGGTCTGTGTCGATCTGATGCTTTTCGGTGAGTGTATTTTGCAGCATTTGATCCAGCGCCTTTTCCCTTTTTCCACGGACTTTGTAGGCTGGTGACATCTTGCCATCCGTTACGCGAATGACGGGGCGAATCTTGAGCAGGCTTCCAATCAGATTTTGCATGCCTGAACAGCGTCCACCCTTGTGCAGATATTCCAAAGTATCAATCACAAATTCGGTCCGTACATTGGGCTTCACTGCTTCAACCAAATGAGTGATTTCTTTCAGGCTCTGACCTTTCTGCGCAGCATGCACTGCCTTCATGACAAGCAGTCCAATTCCGGAGGAAAGATTAAGTGAGTCCACAACAGAGATGCGGCCTTCGGGGAACTCTGAACTTGCCAGCAGTGCGTTTTGATAAGTGGATGAAAGCTCAGAAGACAAACTGATATACAGGATGTCGTCCCCTTGTTCTATGTATGGTTGAAAAGCCGTCATGAAGTCAGCAGGGGATGGAGCAGCCGTTTTGGGCAGTCGTCCGTCTTTGCTGACGCGCTCATACAGCAGTTCAGGTGTGATCTCAACACCATCCTTCAGGGATTCATCACCGAATACAACGTACAACGGAATAATCCCGATATCGTGAGTCTTAATCCAGTCTGGATTCAGATCACTCGTGCTATCTGCAAAAATTTTGATTCTTGACATGTCGATCTCCTTTGGATACGAGAATTTGGCTAAATGGTTGTGGTCTGGTTGGTTTACGTCATATAAATGCCTGCCAGAATAAGTCCTGCAAATGTAAGGATCATGATACCATTAAGGATTGTACCGATAATGGGAAATACCTTTTTACGATTTTTAAGCACAAGGCCGATGACTCCGAGAATAAGACCGGCCAGATTTAGAACAAGGCAAACCAGGATAAACAGGGATGCCAGCAACACAGCTGGATGCAAAGCAATTTCCTCAACCTGCACAGGTTGTGTTATCGTCCCAAGAGCACTGCTGAGTGCAATGGTGGCGAGGAAGAAGGTCAAAATAAAACCCAAGAGTGCTACCAGTCCAATGACAAAACTTGCGATACCCGGACCTGAATGTTTCGTTCTGTTCAGTACGGGATCTGTTGCATCTGCCGGATTGGTCGTAAAAGGATCATTGCTTCCGGCTTGTTCATACGTATTTTGATGTTCCATTAATATCATATCCCTCCCTACTCGTTATTGATTGTTATTAACCTCATATATGCATGGTGATTCTCCTGATGGTTACAGGAGTACAGACCCTTTTACTTTTCCACAACTACCGATAAAAATCAAGGTTTCTCTTTACTTTATGCCCCATCAGACGAACCTTTCGATCTACATCTCAACGCCATATGTATGGAAGCTCATAACATCCCACTGAACTGGTAAACAGCTCAGAGATTCGCTAAAATAAGCATTAGTGTGACATGACATAAGGGGAGAGAAGTGAAATGCAACGAGTATGGATGACAGTTGGAGCCGTAATGACAATGCTGTCTGTAGCGATTGGCGCGTTCGGAGCCCATATGCTTAAGGAAAAAATCGGCGCAGATGCCATTGCCGTATATGAAACCGGAGTGCAGTATCACATGATTCATGCCCTGGCCCTGTTGATTGTTGGGTTAACAGCTGGTCAACTTGGGGGGTCCTCCAAGCTAAAATGGGCAGCGCGTCTTTTGTTTATCGGTATTATTGTGTTCTCCGGCAGCTTGTATGTACTTAGTATTACGGGCATCAAAGTTTTAGGTGCCATTACACCTATTGGTGGAGTTGCTTTTATTGCTGGATGGCTGTTATTTGCCTTAGATGTGTGGCAACGAGGGAAAGAGCGCTCCTAACTAGGGTGTGACTACCCAACTGGTCAATTGTCCGCTGGAAGTAGGAATCAGCTTACATGAGAATGGAAAAAGCAGCTTACGAGGAATGGTGTGAAATTTCCACGTAAGCTGCTTTTTTGGTTTGCGTTCGTAATGGATCTACAAAAACTCGTCAATTTCATTCGTTCGGAATGAGTAGACCTGTTTTTCATCCACATGGTAGACACTTACAATGCTGTTATCCCGATCAAAATTCAAAATGCGGCATGGAATACTCTGATGTTTGCCGTTCTTGTTGTTGACCACAATTCGGGTAAGCCGGTTTTCCTTAATGAGGGTATCAATCCATTCATCAAAGGAATTTCCCTGAGAAGAACTGGCCGACTCTGGTGCAGCTGAATTCTGAGAAGAAACCGTTTCCTTTTGGTCTTGTGGTTTTGCCGAGTTTGATGAATTTGTTGATTGATTCGATGGAGCTGTTTTCAGTCCGCTCAATTGAGATTTTTTCCGTTCGTGGTGAAGGGAGGTGATCGAATCTTTCCTGGACTGGATCGTTGCTTCAATAATCTTGCCAAGCTCTAAGCCAGATTGAATGCGAAAGTCCGCAATTTGTTCCTCTTTGTTCATGAGCTCCAACAGGGACTGTAGCGCCAAGGCATTCGAGCGGCTTTTGATAAGAATGTCGACATTAAATAAAAAGCCAACTTCTTCTCCGTTGGATAAGGTTTCCTTCATTCATCCCAGCCCCGTTTGTAGATATGTCAGTCGATAAATACGCTTCAATTCACTATATCATTAATGTGGCAATAATCATAGTACTAGAGGCACAGAATATAACGAGCAGCACTGCGGGGCTGATATAGTTTTCATATGGCCAGATACATATTCTGCATCTATTTAATTTTATGGGATGTCGTGAGAAATTGAGTATATATCTTAAATGATCCAATTTAAATTCAAAGTGAGCATTTTAAGCCTTTTAGTTTGTTTTCCGCAGGTGTCCACACCGAGACTCGGAATGGGGCATACAATTATCCTGACCTGCGGGAATAGGAGGTGGATCGTGAGATTATGGTGAGCATGGAGCCGATTGTAGTTGGAGAGCATGTGCTGGTTGGGGTGGAAGTGAAGTTACCCAAAACGACGTTACTGACAATCAACACATCCAAAGGATATATCATGTGTGGAGCACTTGATGTCGGATTACTTAACGAAAAGCTTGGGGATCGCAAAATTATTGCAGCTCGAGCGGTTGGTGTGCGAACACTGGAACAGCTGTTACATGCGCCGATGGAGTCCGTTACAACCGAAGCTGAAGCGATGGGCATAACGGTTGGTATGACAGGTGTAGAGGCATTGCTGAAGATGATCTGATCCGGGATAACGTCAGATGAAACGGAAGTGAGCAGCTGAGATTGATTGGAAACAGTGCTGTTTATGGCTCGACTGAAGTCTGCAAGGGTTTTATAAGAAAAAGTAAAAAGGGCCACTTAGGGGCCCTTTTTTATGTGCAGCATCTAAGTCAGATGCTACTTTATACTTCTTCCTTGGCAAACAAGGCAGCCAGGTTTTCTTTGAACGGAGCACGCACGACACCTTTTTCCGTAATAATTGCTGTTACATACTCATTAGGCGTTACATCAAATGCAGGGTTAAATACTTTCACCCCTTGTGGTGCTGTACGTTTGCCAAAGCCTTCGGTTACTTCCTCGGCAGAACGCTCCTCAATCGGGATGAGATCCCCGGAAGGTGTGGACAAGTCAATGGTGGACAGCGGGCTGGCTACATAAAACGGAATATTGTGCGCTTTGGCAAGCACTGCTACGCTGTATGTTCCGATTTTGTTCGCCACATCGCCGTTTGCCGCGACGCGGTCTGTACCAACGATAACGGCTTGGATCCATCCTTTGGACATCACCATACCTGCCATATTGTCACATAGAAGGGTAACATCGATACCCGCTTGCTGCAGTTCAAATGCGGTAAGCCGTGCACCTTGAAGAACAGGACGAGTTTCATCTGCAAAAACTTTGAGTTGAATGCCACGTTCCTGAGCGAGATACATTGGCGCGGTTGCCGTGCCGTATTTGGCTGTGGCAAGTCCACCAGCGTTGCAGTGCGTAAGCACACCCATACCATCTTCGAAGAGTGGAAGGGCATGTTCTCCGATCATCCGGCAAACCTCTTCATCTTCTTTTTGAATCAGGAGAGCTTCTGCTTCGAGTGCAGCATTGCTATCTTCGATACCTGTTCCAGCTTCAGCCAGATCACTTGCCTTTTGCATCATTCGATCCAGTGCCCAGAACAGATTCACCGCTGTTGGGCGTGAAGTGGCCAGATGGGCGCAAGTGGATTTTACATGATCAAGCCAGCCTTGAATGAAAAGTCCATCGTAAGCTTTAGCCCCCAACACGACACCGAACGCAGCAGCGATTCCGATAGCTGGAGCACCGCGGACTTTCATCGAGTGGATCGCTTCCCACACTTCTTCAGGCGTGTATAGCTTAAGCATTAGAATCGTTTCGGGCAGAAGGCGTTGATCAAGCATTTCAAGCTTGTCCTGTTTCCAGTTGAGGGAGGACAGAGGCTTATGTTCAGGGGTTGTCATGGATGTTCCTCCGTTCCTAAGTTTAAACTTTGATTGAGGAGATGGCTGTGGACACAAGGTCCAGCACTTCACCAATGGTATTCAGTCGACGGTTGCTCTTGATTAACGTTTTACCAATAGCAAGTGCTTTGCGCTGAGCACGTTCACGTTCTGTAGCATCCTGAATCGTATCAATATCTGCCACGTGGGCAAGGCCGACAATGCGGCGTACCATTTTCGCACCCGCGAAGCCAATGGAATCTCTGAACAATTGTTGTACATAAAGGTCTTGATATCCCGGGGCCTTCGCCATTGGATCAACGAGATCAGATTCCCATAATGCACGGAAGCGGGTCTCAAATTCATTCCATACATCACGAACCATATCAAGCAACAGCGTTTCACGGTCACGCAGTGCGTTTTCATCCTGAATCCAACCTGGCAGAGAAGCATAGTTCAAAAACAGGTTGGCGAGTACAGCACCCACGTCGAATCCCATTGGACCATAGTAGGCAAACTCGGGATCAATAACTTTGGTCGATTCTGGTGTGACAAAAATACTTCCCGTATGAAGGTCACCATGAAGCAGAGCTTGTCCATGGGTGAGGAATTTTTCCCGAAGCAGGGCCACTTCCAGATGCAATGGTCCGTCTGTGCGAAGGGCTTCAGCCTCGTCCTCAATGGAAGCTTCATAATTGTTTTTCTCAGCGATCCGATATGGTTCGTCAAAGATCAGATCTTCCGTGATTTTACACTGATCCGGATTCACGAATCGACCCTGCTTTTCCTTCTTCAACTGTTGATTCATGCCGAGATCGGATGTGAAGAAAAGCGTTCTTGCCATGAATTCTCCAATATGCTGTGCGAAGAGAGGGTATGTGCCACCTTCAATGAGACCTTTGCGCATAATCACATGATCACTGAGATCTTCCATAACCGTCAACGCGAGATGATCATCATAGTGGTACACTTCTGGCACCATTCCTGGGCAGAGACGATACTCTTCCTGGAGAATTTCACGTTCAATCCGGGCACGAACCAGAGACAGAGGCCAAGATTCGCCAACGACTTTCGCATAAGGAAGGGCCTGTTTGATAATGATACTTTTATCGGAGTTCTGATCCGTGATATGGAAAACCAAATTCAGATTACCGTCTCCGATCTCACGGCATTCCAGATTCGCATCTGCCGTAAATGGACCCGGTAAGGTTTTGGCCAGCTCGATTGCTTCTTGGGGGGTTAACGAGTGATATTGAGACAAGGATGCCACCTCCATATATATGAAGAAACAGGAAAACCCACTTCTTTGCTTGGTATAAGTCAGTATATCGGAATTAACCCGTTTTTTGTACCCTTTTTTTAAGGCGAGCCCTGTTGGACTTGTTTCGAAGCGGGTGTGCCAGGGTAAAAACAAATAGGCCGGACGGTTCACAATTACCGCCTACAAGGCCAGCCGCTATGCAGCGGTGACGAACTGTTTAACTCTCTGTTATGTAAGGCAGATTCATCTGTCAACACAACATAATAGACTAATTTTATAATAAAGGATGGGATTCACATGGCTACAAAAAACAAAACAGATCAAGCGAAATCAGTAGAACAAGTACTTAATCGTCAGGTAGCTAACCTGAACGTCCTGTACGTCAAAATCCATAACTATCACTGGTATGTAAAAGGACCAAACTTTTTCACGCTTCATGTGAAATTTGAAGAGTTCTATAATGAAGTTACTGTACAAATGGATGAAATCGCTGAGCGTATTCTTACGCTTAAAGGCAGCCCTGCAGCTACCATGAAAGAGTACCTTGAGCTCGCTTCCATCCAGGAAGCCGCAGGTGGCGAAGATGCAAAAACAATGGTCCAAAACCTGATCGAGGACTTTGCTACGCTGTCCAATGAGTACCAGGAAGGTATCGAAGTAGCGGAAGCTGCAGAAGACCAGCCGACATCCGACATGCTGACCGGTTTCAAAGCCGATCTGGAGAAACACATGTGGATGCTGCGTTCCTTCTTGGGTTAAGACATAATTATAGAGCCTTATAATAAAGTTAATGTCTTCTTTAAAGGAACACTTCCCTAACCCTTGATCTTAAGCTGTTGTCAGGAACAGACAAAGCGTCTATACTGCTGACAAGACAGATTACGGGAGGAGATCCGCATGTTAGGTGCAACGATACCTGCATTAAAAGAGTGGGCTTCCGCAATTAAAGCGCTGGAAAGCGGTCGCCAGATTCTGGTGATGCGCAAAGGCGGTATTGTGGAGGAAACCAGACATTTTGAGCTGAAAAGTCCGGCATTTTATCTGTATCCGACTTATGAACATCAGCGTAAAGAACTGATTAAGTCCTCCGATCATTCGTATGTTGAAGAATCATTGGCCGAATGGGTGCCCGAAGCTTCGACAATCCGCATCACTGCATATGCCGAAGTGATACAGGATTTGGAGATCAGAGATCAGGAAATGCTGGACCGACTTCATGACTTTCATATGTGGACATCGGATTTTGCCGAAGACCGCTTGAAGTGGAAACGGAAAGATCCGTTACATGTATTGATACTCCGTGTGTACCGTTTGAATGAACCGATGGAAATACCGGTGCTGCCCGAATATAATGGGTGCCGTTCCTGGATTTCCATTCCGAATGGTCCGGTGCCGCGCGAAATGACGCCGGTGGTGGATGTTGCGGATTTTGACGAACAGGTACAGAAGATTAACGATATGCTCAAAATATAAAATGAAATAAGGAAGGGCTTGTCCAGATTATGGATAAGCCCTTTTTGGCAGATTAATATGGAATGAAATAATGAATTACAGTGATTTTTCTCACTGTGAGTTGGAAGAAATAACGGTTTCTCATTTGATTCAAACCCGCTTTTATTATAGAATCAGGTAGAAACATGTTTCCTGAGAGGACAAGTGTTCTCGGAAATGACTTGATAATCAATGAGAATCAGTTTAGAATTATTCTAAAGTGATTATTGCTTTGGAAATTGCGGTACTTGTAGAAATTCAGGGGAAGCCCTGTTCAGATATTTAATAGGCGCTTTTTCGTTTTCGACAGCAAACATCAATTTAATCAATGGAGGGAAACAATACACATGGCTACGAATTTCGTCATTGAAGGTCTGAAAGCGACGATCGAAGGTAAAGAAATCCTGAAAGGCATTAACCTGGAAATGAAAGGTGGAGAAATCCACGCAATCATGGGTCCGAACGGAACAGGTAAATCCACATTGGCATCGGCTCTGATGGGTCACCCAAAATATGAAGTAACTGACGGTACAGTAACCCTTGATGGTGAAGATGTATTGGACATGGCAGTAGATGAGCGTGCGCGTGCAGGTCTATTCCTGGCTATGCAATATCCGAGCGAAATCGCAGGCGTAACGAACTCCGACTTCCTGCGCAGTGCAATTAACGCACGTCGCGGCGAAGGTAACGAGATCTCCCTGATCAAGTTCATTCGTCAAATGGAAGGCAAAATGAAAGAACTCGACATGAATCCAGAGTTTGCACACCGTTACCTGAACGAAGGTTTCTCCGGTGGTGAGAAAAAACGTAACGAAATTCTGCAAATGATGCTGCTCGATCCAAAAATCGTAGTTCTTGATGAGATCGACTCCGGTCTGGATATCGACGCTCTGAAAATTGTAGCAAATGGTGTAAATGCAATGAAGAGCGAAGATCGTGGATTCCTCATCATCACTCACTATCAGCGTTTGTTGAACTACATCACACCTGATTATGTGCACGTTATGATGCAAGGTCGTATCGTGAAATCCGGCGGACCTGAACTAGCTCACCGTCTGGAAGCAGAAGGATATGACTGGGTTAAGGAAGAGCTGGGAATCACGGATGAAACTGTAGGCCAAGAAGCGTAAAGACAAAACGGAGGAGGATAATCGATGACTACACAAACAATTCTTCCGGTTGAATCTGAAGCGCTTCGCGCCTTGTCGGAAAGTAACAACGAACCCGGCTGGTTGACCGAGCAGCGGCTTGAAGCCCTTAAGCTTGCAAGTGGTCTTGCGCTTCCGAAACTGGAAAAACAAAAAATCGAACGCTGGAATGTCAGCGAATATGGCACATATAAAGCAAGTGAAGCTATTTCTTCTCTGGAAGAAGTACCTGCTTCGATTAAAGATCTCGTTCAGGATCAAGCTGAAGGCAGTCTGGTTATCCAGCGTAATTCCAGCACAGTATACTCCAAGGTATCTGCTGATCTGGCAGCCAAAGGCGTTATTTTCACGGATCTGGCTACTGCGGTTCGCGAGCACGGTGATCTGGTAAAACCTTATCTGAACACAGCTGTGAAGGCAGATGAGCATTCCCTTGCCGCTCTGCATGCGGCCCTCTGGAACGGTGGAGTATTCCTTTATGTTCCTAAAAATGTGGAAATTGAAGTTCCGCTTCAAGCTGTTTTGCTCACAGATGATGCAACTGCCACATTTGCACCTCATGTCCTCGTTGTTGCTGAAGCGAACAGCTCTGTAACTTACGTCGACAACTATGTTTCCGGCGAACTGTCCGCACCTGTTTTCCATAACGGTGTCGTGGAAGTCTTCGTAAAATCCGGTGCAAAAGTACGTTTCGCGTCTGTTCATCAGCTGTCTACGAATGTTACTGACGTTTCCTTCCGCCGTGCAGTGGTCGAGAACGATGGCACAATCGAGTGGATCGTTGGTGAAATGAACAACGGCGATACAGCCAGCAACACGATGTCCGTGCTGAAAGGCAATGGCTCCAGCTCGGATTCGAAAGTCATCGCTGTTGGTTCCGGATCTCAAAAAATCAACTACACTACAGAAGCTCGTCACTTCGGCAAAAACACGCCGAGCCAGATGATTACTCGCGCAGTTATGCGTGAAGAAGCTTCTGCCATTATCAACGGAATCACGAAGATTGAGAAAGGTGCAACCAAAGCGGACGGTCAGCAAACAGAGAAAGTACTGATGCTGAGCCCGAAAGCACGCGGAGATGCCAACCCAATCCTTCTGATCGACGAGGACGATGTTACAGCAGGTCACGCGGCTTCCGTAGGTCAAGTCAATGCTGAACAGATCCATTACTTGATGTCTCGCGGGATTAACCGTACGGATGCTGAACGTCTGATTATCTACGGCTTCCTGGCTCCGGTGGTGGCGGATATTCCTCTGGAAGCACTGCGTACCCAGTTGCAGTCCCTTATTGAACGGAAACTGGGACAATGAACCCGTCCATCCGCGAGCAGTTCCCGATCCTCCACCAGGAAATTAACGGACACCCGCTCGTATATTTAGATAACGCAGCGACTTCCCAGAAGCCGCTGGCCGTTATCAATGCGATTAAGCATTATTATGAATTTGAGAACTCCAATGTGCATCGCGGTGTGCATACACTTGGAAGCCGGGCTACGGATGCCTATGAAGGTGCACGCGAGAAGGTCGCCAAGTTTATCAATGCACGTCGTACACAGGAGATCATTTTCACCCGTGGGACAACAACAGCCCTCAATTTGGTGGCTTCGTCCTACGGCCGGTCTGTCTGCAAAGAAGGCGACGAGATCGTTATCACACCGATGGAACATCACAGCAACCTGATTCCTTGGCAGCAGGTTGCCAAGGAGACAGGTGCAACATTGAAATACATTCCGCTTCAGCCGGATGGCAATATCGATTTGGCAGATGTGGAGAAGACGATTACGAACAAAACAAAAATTGTAGCAATCGCATATGTATCCAATGTCATGGGTGTCATTCATCCGGTAAAACAAATTGCTGAAATTGCACACCGCAATGGCGCTGTCATCGTTGTAGATGGCGCACAGAGCACTCCGCATATGAAGGTGGACGTACAGGATCTCGACTGTGATTTCTATGCATTGTCTGGTCACAAAATGTGCGGACCAACCGGGATCGGTGCACTTTACGGCAAAAAGGCGCTGCTGGAGTCCATGGAACCGGTTGAGTTCGGCGGTGAAATGATTGATGATGTTGGTCTCTATGAATCCAATTGGAAAGAGCTTCCGTGGAAGTTCGAAGGCGGAACCCCTATTATTGCAGGTGCGGTTGGTCTGGGTGCAGCCATCGATTTTCTGGAGCAGATTGGCATGGATGAGATTGCCCATCATGAAAGTGTATTGGCAGCTTATGCAACAGAACGTATGGCAGAGATTGACGGGCTGACCATCTATGGTCCAGCGAAACGTCATGTTGGTGTGGTCACCTTCAACCTGGGGGATGTACATCCACATGATGTGGCAACTGTACTGGATGCGAGTGGTGTAGCCATTCGTGCCGGACACCACTGCTGCCAGCCGCTTATGCGCTGGCTGCAAGTCAGCTCAACAGCTCGTGCAAGCTTCTATCTATATAATAATGAACAAGATGTGGACCGGCTTGTCAGCGCCTTAATTCAGACAAAGGAGTATTTTGGCGATGCAACTTGATGATCTGTACCGGCGTGTCATAATGGACCACTACAAAAACCCGCGTAATCGCGGAACATTTGATAATGACGCTGTCACGGTGAATTTGAACAATCCTACGTGCGGCGACCGGATTTCATTGCAGCTTTTACTGAAAGACGGAATCGTCCAGGAAGCCAAGTATACGGGAGAAGGCTGTTCCATCAGCATGTCGTCGGCGTCCATGATGACCGATGCTGTCAAAGGCAAAACGATGGAACAGGCGCTCGATCTGGCTGACCGTTTTTCCTCACTGATGAAAGGGGAAGAAGTCGATTTCGACGATTATGAAGATCTCGAAGCCCTATCCGGTGTGAACAAGTTCCCTGCACGCATCAAATGTGCCACTCTGGCCTGGAATGCATTACGCAAAGGGATTGACGAAGAGGACAATGTACAATAACGATAGGGAGGTAGAGCAAGATGGCTAAAAAAGCACCAGAAATGGAAGAGTATAAATATGGTTTTCGCGATGAGCACAAATCCATCTTTCAAACCGGTAAAGGTCTGACTGCAGAAGTCGTTACCGAAATTTCCCGGATTAAAAACGAACCGGAGTGGATGCTCGAGTTCCGCTTGAAAGCTCTGAAACAGTTCGAGAAAATGCCAATGCCAAAATGGGGCGGAGATCTCGATGAGCTGGATTTCAACGATATCCAGTACTATGTTCGTCCTTCTGAAAAACAAGGTAAAACATGGGAAGAGGTTCCTTCCGAAATCAAGGAAACCTTTGATAAACTGGGTATTCCTGAAGCAGAGCAAAAGTTCCTTGCAGGTGTATCCGCTCAGTACGAATCTGAGGTTGTATACCACAACATGCAAAAAGAACTGGAAGACCAAGGCGTAATCTTCATGGATACCGATACGGCTCTTAGAGAGCACCCGGAAATCCTTCGTGAATACTTCGCTACGGTAATTCCGCCAGCGGACAACAAATTTGCAGCACTGAACAGTGCTGTATGGTCTGGAGGAAGCTTCATCTACGTGCCTAAGGGCGTTAAATGTGAAGTGCCTCTGCAAGCCTATTTCCGGATTAACTCCGAGAATATGGGACAATTCGAGCGTACACTTATCATTGCTGACGAAGACAGCTTCGTTCATTATGTTGAAGGCTGTACAGCTCCAATTTACAGCACGAACTCACTCCACAGTGCCGTGGTTGAGATCATCTGTAAGAAAAATGCCCGTGTTCGTTACACTACGATTCAAAACTGGGCACCAAACATCTACAACCTGGTAACCAAACGTGCAGTTGCTGAAGAGAACGCAACAATGGAATGGGTCGATGGTAACATCGGTTCCAAACTGACAATGAAATATCCAGCCGTTGTATTGAAAGGCCGTGGAGCAAAAGGTTCCGTACTTTCCATCGCTGTAGCTGGCAAAAATCAGCATCAGGATGCAGGTGCGAAAATGATCCACTTGGCTCCAGACACGACTTCAACGATTGTATCCAAATCCATCAGTAAGCATGGTGGTAAAGTAACCTACCGTGGTCTGGCTTCCTTTGGTCGTCAAGCAGAAGGTGCCAAGTCCAATATCAAATGTGATACGCTCATCCTGGATAATGAGTCCACATCGGATACAATTCCTTACAATGAAATCATGAATGACAACATTATGCTGGAGCATGAAGCTACGGTATCGAAAGTATCTGAGGACCAACTCTTCTATCTGATGAGCCGTGGTCTGACCGAAGCTGAAGCAACACAAATGATCATCATGGGCTTCATTGAGCCGTTCACGAAAGAATTGCCAATGGAATATGCGGTAGAAATGAACAGATTGATCAAATTCGAAATGGAAGGATCTATTGGATAACCCTTGTGGGGCAAGGGCTATCCGGTATTCTGGGGCGTCACAGTCCTAAATTGGTCCTAAATCATTTCATGTAAAGCTGATAAAGGTCGAGGGAATCATCCTCGATCTTTTTTGTTATATGCGTATAAGTGTCGCCAGTCATTTTTATGCTTGCGTGTCCTAGACGTTTAGAAACGTATGCTAAGTCAGCCTTAGCTTCAAGTAAATGTACAGCATGCGAGTGTCGAAGTGCATGGGGTGAAAGGTCTGGTAAATTTGCTCGTTTGCAATTTTTTTTGAAATATTCTCTGACAACATTCGTCCTTAGCCAACGGCCATCATGCTGGAAGAAGACCAAGTCAGTATCCGATTGTTTATAGTTCTCATAAAGAAGGACAACTTCTTTTCTATTTATTCGATGTCTTTTGAGGACCTTTACTGTCGGGGCGTCTAATTGAATTTCTCTGATGCTTCGTTTTGATTTAGGAGTGGAGATATAAGGGGTGGTATTTCGGGGGTATACGAGGGTTTTGTTAATCTGTAAGCGGCCTTTCTCCAAATCGATGTCACTCCATGTAAGAGCTAACGCTTCACCGATCCTGATTCCTGTGCGTGCCATTAGTGTAAACAAGGCTGTATACTGCATTGATTTAGTATATTTCGCATTCTTTACCGGCTTTGCAACTTCTTCTAAGAATCTTTCCAGTTCTTCAACAGTGAAAAACTTAACTGTTTTAACCTCATCAACTTCTTTTGGAACTTTTATTTTTGATACTGGATTAAGTTTCATGATTTGATATTCAAATATCGCATCATTTATGGCGGTGTTCACTATACTGTGAATCCTTCTAACTGTGCCTTCGCTATATTTTTCCCTTAAATCATTGATCCATTTTTTATACTCGTTCCTGTTGATTTCTTTTAGGCGATAATTACCCCATCTAGGCAATATTATTTTCTGAATTGTTCTTTCGATCAAATCATACGTTATTGGTTTTACATTCGGTTTTTTATACGTTACAGCCCATTCGTTGAAATATTTCTCTACAATCTCTTCACCATCTTCGCTGAACCCGAAATAGTTTATATCCTTTTCAGCTGCTGCTGCAGCAAGTTGAGCTTCTTTCTTGGTTAAAAATCCACTCTTTGATTTTTGTTTGTATGTCCCTGATACCCTATCCGTGTAACTAACCCTGTATTCCCATTTTCCATTTCTCTTCCTGAATGTAGCCATAAATCCTCCTTAGTACTCAATCATATTCCACTTCAATTTACCGACAATCACTACTTCATCCACCGAACAAAAAACGGGCGCGTAATTGGTGTTTGTCGATTGCAAAACTAACTGATCACCATTTCGGTATACCTTTTTAAGCATCGCCTCCTCTCCATAAAGCACAGCTGCTATTTCACCATCCTCGACAACTGGCTGTTTTCTTATGAGCAATAAATCACCGTCTATTATTCTACTGCCGGTCATGGAATCACCTGTTGCTTTTAAGAAGATATGCTCACCACTTTTAACAAATTCTTTAGAAACAGGTATGTATTCTTCGATGTCTTCGAAAGCAAGTGTTCCGTTTCCGCAACAAATTCTTCCTACCAATGGAACTAACGTAGTGCCTATGTTGTTAACATCCATACCTAAAAAAGATTGTGCTCCGTCAATCAATTGAGCGACTTCAACATCTAAAGCTTCAGCAATCGCTTCAACTCTATCCATATCAACTCTAATATCGCCGTTTTCATAACGCTGAATAGTTTTCTTTGTAACACCTATCTTTTCTCCGAGCATTTGAAGGCTCATGTTTCTCAATGTTCTATATTTATTTATGTTGTTTCCTACAGCCCAATAAAATAGCTTGTGACCGGACTTGACCGACATCGGATAACCTCTTTTCAATGTGTATTATTGTGTACATTATAACCACAAAAAGACACTTAATACAAGTAAAATCAAAAAACGTGTCTTTTTGTGGTTGACCGAAAAAAATGTCTGTGTTACCATGAGGGTGTCTTTAAATGACACAAAGGCGGGGAGGTGATGAGTTTGAAGATGACTGTCAAAGTCGCCCGAGTGTCTTGTGGTTACCTACAACAAGAAGTTGCTGATTTTCTAGATCTTTCTCTTACTGCATACGTCAGAAAAGAAAACGGTAAGTCTCGCTTTTACTTCGATGAGATAACTAGAATTAGCACACTGTTCGGTATACCCATCCAAAATTTTTTTGATGATCAGTGTCTTAAAAAGACACGGTCCATTAAAAGGGGGCACGAAGATGATCGTAAACGTACAAGTTGATCAAGATGAAATTCGCAGAATTTATAAAGAGAGCATTGAAGAAGCGATCCGAGAAATTGATAAGGAGGATATCTTCTGGGACACACCAGAGTTGAAAAGAAGAACAAATATGAGCTGGGACACTATTCAAAAGACGTTTTTCTTTGATCCGGACTTCCCGAAAAGAAAAGTGGGGACAAAATGGTTTTATCCGGTGAGGAAAACGAGGAAGTACCTTGAAGATTGGCTTGAAAACCAACCAACCACATAAGGAGTGAAGATCATTGACAAAACTCATCACTATACATGGAGTCAGAGGCTTCATTGATGAAACAGGAACAGCTCAACTACATTTGAATGATGTAGCTAGAGGCCTTGGGTTTGTCCGTAAAGCGGATAGCGGAAATGAAGTTGTGAGATGGGACCGAGTTAACGGCTACTTAACCGAATTTGGTTTCGTGCCCACAAGTGGGCATGGCTTCATTCCAGAAAACATCTTTTATCGATTGGCGATGAGGGCTAAGAATGCCGCTGCTAAAGAATTTCAAATTAAAGTGGCTGACGAGATACTTCCTGAAATACGCAAGACGGGTCACTATTCGATTCAAGCATTAGACAAGGATGCGGCCATAGCGATTGCCCTTCGGAAGACAGCAGATGTGATGGAGAAGTTACCACAATTCGAAAGCCGTCTTGAGAAGATCGAAAACAACACCACCGTTGAACACGGTCAAATGTTAACTATCAAAAACGCTGCAAGCAGAGCGGTTACTGCTGCACTGGGCGGAAGGGATTCAGAGTCTTTCCACGACAAAGGTCTTAGAAGTAGGGCGTACCAAGAACTATGGCGCGATTATAAAGATTATTTCAACATCAACTCTTACCACAACACGCTGAAAAAGGATTTTGATAAGGCGCTGAGTCACATCAAAGCTTGGAATCCTACTGGTGGGTTGCTTCGAGAAATTGAAAATACGAATCGCCAGATGGCGTTTTAAGGAGGGCGAACAGGATGAATGAAGTGATCGAACAAAACGCACTTTCATGGGTATTCCCGGGAGCTGTCTCGCTCCAACAACTTCAAAAATTCCGCGAAGGATTAGAAGCAAGCTTTATTTACGTCGATGCCGAAGGAGATTGTTTTGGGTTTTACGGAGCGCAAGCCCATACGATCATGTGCACCGATTGGCCTAACGAAAACAAGTTTCAATACCTTCAAGTACTTGACGATGTATTCAAAAATTATATGGATAAGTCGGGACGCTTATGACAGCAGCTCGATTGGAAGAACGCATTGAAATGAAACGTCGGTTGGACAAGTTGGTTCGGATGAGAAATGCAGAGCCAGCTACTGCAAGTTGGTTTGATTTACAAATCGAAGAATTAGAGGCGGGACTTCGCCAGAAAGAGGGACAAGCATGAACCAGCAAACAAAGGATCGTCAACGCCGCGCACTGCGCGCATTACTGCTTCAAACTTATACTCAAATGGCCGAAACGCCTGAGAATGACGTGGAAAAACTTGCTGACTATCGTTTGAAAACATTCCGGATTCAGAAACAACTCAAGAGAGTGGATAATCCGGTCGACAGTCGTGAGTATGTCACGAGAGGCAGTCTGGTGGGGCACTGTATGAACTGCGAGGTGCCGATATCGAGATACAACATTTTAAAAGTCGAAGATAACGGCTCAATGTTCTGCTGTGATGGTTGCCGTGTTCACTATGACGAGTTCTGCGGACATAAAAAAGCGGCTGCGTCTCGCGAACGCAACCGTCTTTCAACAACATTTGAAAAATCACTTAACGTCATTTTATCAAATAATGAGCCGCAAGGCAAGTTAGGGTGATCCCATGGAACACAGACCATATCCAAAATCTGTGCAGTTGCGCGGCAAACGTATTAAACCGACTCAAAAACAAATGGGTGATATCTCAAATGCTGTAGATGAACGAGTTAAGGATCGGTCCCAAGGTATTTGCGAAGCATGCGGACGAGCTGGAGCTGCCCAACGCGCTCATTTGACTGGTAGAACACAGATTGACCATAAAACGAAATCTTACGATCTCGCACATCTATGCTTGGAATGCCATGGGATGTTGGACGGAACAGAATCAGGGCGAAGATTTCGCCGCTTGGCTGCCAACATCATTGAATACGAATTGAATAATTAATCCATTGTTGTGACGTCACACACCCGTCACGCGTGACAGATGCGTGACGTCACAACATGTTATATGAAAGTGTAATTTTAAGGAGGCTGGCCGCATTGGCATGGATAGAGAGCCATCAGGGATTAGCCAGGCACCCTAAGACCAAAAAGTGTGCAAGGAAGCTTGGCGTTTCTGTTCCGACAGTAATCGGACACTTGCACTTGCTTTGGTGGTGGGCGATGGACTACGCGCCTGAAGGAGATATAACGCGGTTTGATCCGGAGGATATCGCAGATGCAGTAGAGTGGCAAGGGGAAGCAGATTTGCTGCTTAAATCATTGTTAGATGTGGGTTTTATTGACGAAATAGACGGAATGATTTGTATACACGATTGGTTCGACTATGCTGGAAGGCTGGTTGAAAAACGCGAGAAAAACAATGAACGGAAACGTAAATCTCGCCTAAAACAAAAGGAAAATGAAGGTCACGCACCTGTCACGCGTGACGGTGGTGTGACTGACGCGCCGGACACAGGGCTACCTAACCAACACAACCAACACAACCAAACCGAACCTAACCAACCTAACCTAACCGAACCACAACCAACACAACCTGAGAACGAAAACATGTCTGGTAGTATTAGTGAGATTATTGAATTGAATCCTTATAGAGTTTTTGAACAAGAAGGATTCGGAACTATAAGCCCAGTCATTAAAGATCAAATGGAAGACATGATCGTCACATATGGATCGAGATGGGTATGCGAAGCCATGAAAAAGGCTGTCGTTTCTGGAAAACGCCGAGTGAACTACGTTGAAGGCATTTTGAAGAATTGGAAAGCTGACGGAATAGATGAACCTTGGACAAAAGAACCACCACCAAGCAACAACGGAGGCAAATCTTATGGACGAGGCGGGAAACCAAACATTCAAGTAGTACAACCTGTTACCGATCCAAATGAGTCGGATATTTCGGAAGAAGAGCATGCAGCGATGATGAAATTTGCGGCTGAACAAATGGCTAAGAAAGCAGCAGGAGGTGTCTCATGACATATCGAGGCAATAGAGGAATGGGATTTGAGGCAATCATTACTTTCTCCAATGAACGTTATGACAAATTAGGTCTGGCTGTGGTAAACAAGCGACCTACTCCGGTCAAGGTAACAAAGGCAGCCGGCACTCATGTACTCGAAGGCTATTACGAAGAACCTTCAACGGTTGATTATGACGGAATAATCAAAACGGGCCGAGGGATTGCCTTTGAAGCCAAGTCGATAACGAGCCTGGATCGGTTCCAGCTCAAGAACTTGAAAGACCATCAAGTCGAATATCTGCTCAAGGCTCACAAAATGAACGGTATCTCTTTTCTGCTGGTAGAGTTTCGGAAGCAAGACAAGACATATTTACTGCCTTATACAGTACTCAGATACTTTTGGGACGCTTATAAACGGAAACAGGGGTCTAGTATTCATATCTCGGACTTCGACGTTCACGCCTACGAGGTTTTAAGCGGTAGGGTACCCGTAGACTATCTGGCGGCAGTAGACAAGCACTGGCAGGCGTCTGGGTCATGATTATCACCTGTTATGTATGTTCGTCGGATATGAAGGAATTAAGAACTGATGTTTTCCAATGTCCGTTCTGCGGATACCAGGCAGAGCAGATGTCCATTTCGCGGGAAATTACTCAAAGAGATATTGAGACAGCAGCGAAGAACGATATCAGCAAAGCGATACTGATTGAACGTGTTCAGAAATACGGATGGGATATTGAAAGAGCAACTACAGTGCCGGTACGCTTCCATGATTTCCACGGGAGATGGCCGGACTTGGCAGAGGGCAACAAAATCCCAAGAAAGACTTACTACGCCCGGGTTAAGAGCGGATGGAGTTATGAACGGGCCGCAACGGAACCGGTTGATCGATCTAAGACACCTAAAATGTATCGGAAGAGGGGTATTCCAGATGGTGTTCAACTCTAAGTGGGAAAAGATGAAGGGAATCGCAGCAGCTAACAAGGTGAATTACAACATGTACATTTACCGGATCTATAATGGCCAAACGCCAGAAGAGGCTGCATCAGCTCAATCACCGGCTCCTAAAAAGAAAAGGGACATTCCTGTACCAAATGTTCGAGAGGAATACAAACACAATGAACAGGATCCTAAAGATAGATTTGAAGCCTTGCAGCAGATAGACGATATCATTCGGACTGAATGCGATCCATGCGGCACTAGAATTGCAATGAATAAGCGGAACGGAAACAATTCATCACGCTTGGAGAAGATTTGCAACAGTCAGTGTCCGGTAGGTAAGAGGATTCAGGAATTGAGCAAGCACCTGACAGTGGGTCCGAGAAAATCAGTTTTGGAGGTATATCAAAATGATTGAAAAACTGAAGGTCAAAAAGGAACAGGCGAAGGCCATCGAAATATTGCGGGAACGTCACTCTGACGAACAGATTATGGCCGACCATACGGACGGATGGAAAAAGCCATTTCTAGAGCCGCTGAATAAGCTTAACGCCTTGGATTTAGCTCGGGCGCTGTTGATTGGATATGAAGTAGAAGAAACGCCGGAAGAAAAGCTTCTGGACATGTACAAATTCCGAACCGCTTCAAGGACAGACCGCGAACACAGTGTTGTTCGAGAAACTATATATTCAGTCTTGGAAATTACAGGAATGAAAGTATCGGGAATAAATGATTAGGGGATAGGGAGGGGATAGGCAACATGATTCGTATCCACAGCTACTCTGGTGGGATCGGAAGTATGACAGCGGCCAAGAGAGATGCTGAACAGCATGGAATAAAAGATATGTATCTTTTGTTCACGGACACTCTCATTGAGGATCAAGATCTGTATCGGTTCTTGATTGAATCGGCAGCTAAGATATTCGGATTACCCAATCCCGTAAGGTTGCTAAGAATGTGTGCTGACATTCCGGGAGTACAAGACATGGATCTACGTAGGTCGCATCTATCAAGAATTAGTAAATTAGCAATGGAACACAATCCGAATCTGGTCTGGATCAGTGAAGGCAGGGAACCGTGGGAAGTATTCCGCGATGAACGATGGATCGGCAACAGTCGAGTGGCCCAGTGTTCATCGGAATTAAAACAGAAGATATCCCGGCAGTGGGTGGAATCGCGATACAATCCCAGCGAAGCCATCATTTACGTAGGAATTGACTGGACGGAGATACACCGGATGAAAGGTATAGAGCGAGGCTGGGCGCCTTATCAGGTTGCCGCTCCAATGACCGAAACACCTTATTGGGATAAGCAAGAAATGCTCCATGCGTTGAAACTTGATGGCATACGAAAACCAAGATTATATGACATGGGATTCGTACACAACAATTGCGGAGGTTTCTGCGTGAGAGCGGGCCAAGGCCACTTTATAAATTTGCTAAAAGAGAATAGAGAGTTATATCTCTACCACGAACAAAAAGAGATTGAAATGCAACGTTTCCTGGAGAGAGAAGATGTGTCGATTCTGACACGAACCAAAAATGGCCAAGAAGAAACCTTAACTCTTCAGCAACTTCGAAAAGAATGGGAACAAGGATTAGGCAACCAAATAGATCTGAGTGATATTGGCGGATGCGGTTGCTTTGCGTTTGACACTCAAGAGGTACTCATATAACGCAACAATTCGTAGACAGGGAAGTGTACACGCATGAGGAAGCTAAGCCTGTTCTCAGGCATCGGAGGAATTGATTTAGCAGCTCACTGGGCAGGCATGGAGACGGTGGCATTTTGCGAACGGGAACCGTTTCCGCAGAAGGTACTGCAGAAGAATTTTCCGGGAGTACCCATATACGACGATGTATGCACACTTACTGCTGAACGATTGAAGGAGGATGGAATCATTGGAGATGGCAGAACAATTGGAATTGTTTCAGCCGGATATCCTTGCCAAGGTGAAAGTTACGCCGGGCAGCGAAAAGGCGAGATGGATGACCGATGGCTCTGGCCAGAAACTGCTCGAATCCTGGATGAACTCCAGCCCACTTGGTTTGTTGGTGAGAACGTTAGTGGGCACATCACAATGGGGCTCGATACGGTGCTTACTGACCTGGAACATCTCAACTACACCGCAAGGCCGTTTCATATACCAGCTCTCGCCGTCGACGGAGATCATGAACGATATCGGATATTCATTGTGGCCCACGCCAACCAAGAGTCAGGATTACAAGCGCGTCAGGCCGTTAGCGCCATCGGAAAAGAATGGGACACATGGAAAGATGCTCGTCGGCGTAGTTGGCGACCGATTCCCAGAGCTGATTGGCACTTATCTGGACCCCGAGTTCATGGAGAGTCTGATGGGATTCCCAATAGGGTGGACAGATGTTACACAACCGGAAACGCAGTAAGTCCACATCAGATATACCCGATCATGGCAGCCATAAAAGCGATAAACGACCGGCTATAGCACCACATATCTGGGCTAGGCCCACCAAAGGAGAGATAACACATGGCATATGACTTTTTGCCAAAGAAAAAAGAAGCTGGCGATTTTAGGCTTGGCTCATTCGCTTGGACTACGCTCATCGAAACGGCTTTTGGTTGTCTGTTCCCATGCTTAACTAAGGGCGGACGTTATATCTATGGTTGGGAAACAGATAAAAGATTCAAAAAGGAGCATGAGTACCCGATCCTCATTTCCAACAGCAGAATGCGAGTGACAGCAACTGAAGCGAAACTGATGGCGCGTATGGCCCGGAATCTTGTCTCAATTCAACGTACTCTGGATGACTCTCATTACAACACGGAAGTTGCTTTTGACGCGGCGGAATGGGAAAAGAAATGGCCTCAGAAGCTGCGTGATGACTGGGTAGATGAATATGAAAAGTTTGCGGATTGGGCAGAGAAATCAGGCGGATTCAAAATCGGATAATTTTGAGGTCTTAGGGCCTCTTTCCCAGGAGGGATATACAGATAGATGAAACTAATCTACAGAAGACCTAACAAGTGGGATCTGCATGGAACTTATTATGGCAGATATAAAAAATGCGTTATCACAATCATGCGAAATCACACAGGACTCCACTATTGTTTAATACAACGAAAATCGGATGACAAGAGATACAACTCGCTCTGGAACAAGGCTGAGTTTGAAACGGTTGAAAAAGCCGCTGAATTCGGAAAGTTATATGTAAACAATTTTCTAGGGGAGGAAGAACAGTCATGAACAAGATAGATGAAATCAAACTAGCTTTGTTGGCATCGAAGCTGGGTCCTATGTACAAAGCTGATTTCGATGCCAATGCCCATGAATATATCGCTTATCTACTGGAAGAGAACGAGCGGCTTCGCAAGCAGCTTGATGGGACAGCAGATGTAATCAAAGTGAAAGAAAACGCCTTAACTCAGCTGAAAGATGCCAACGATGAATTAGCGACTTTTATTTCACAGCAGGCCATGGAGCTAGAAGAGGCAAGGAAGATCGAATTCCCTCGACAGATGGAAGGTCGAGGCGGGTGGAAGATTGATTACAACTTTATCGAGCAGATACAGCAAGAAGTTGAACATGCGTTTGCACATGATGTATCGAGTTTTGAACAAATAGAAGCTGTGCTTTTAGCGATTGAAAACTTGGCGGCGGGTCAGGAAGGAGAGGGGAACCAATGAACAGGAACATAGAAGATCCAAAGGTAAAGGCTGCAATTCGTTTGCTAAAAGCAAAAGGTGTCACCCTTGAAGAGATCGAGAAAGCATACAAATATTACGCGGAACTTGAACGGAAGCAGAATGAAAACAAATGGGATTTAGCAGATTGGGTATGAGGTCCTTTGGGCCTCTCCCTACCAAGGAGGATATAAAGCATGACACAAACAGCGTTGACCCGGGAGCAAGTGTTCATGATGAGTGCTGGACGAGAACTAGATTCTCTTGTTGCCGAAAAGATAATGGGTCTGGAGCTTGTAGAAGAAATGCTGGCTGCATACCCAAGGTATTGGTTACCTGAGTACGACAAAACTTACCACAGAGCGGTTCCTCTTTATTCTACAGATATTTCCGCAGCTTGGTCAGTAGTAGAGCGCATGCGAACAGAGTATAAACAATTCATCACCTTAATAGACAATGCACATCTGAACTATGACGTTAGGTTTAGTGGAGATAAGAGTAAAGAATACACACGATTATCTAATGTATCTCACGCGATTTGCAGGGCAGCTCTATTGGCTGTACTGGACATATAGGAGGGATAGACGATGGGACGTCTCAAATTCGAAATGCAGAAGGCTGAACCGCGTTACGGAGGGTACATTTCCATCTTCACGGATGGAAAAGGAGTATGGACGGAATCATGGTGGAGTTCACCACCATCATCTATCGATCACGTAGGCCGGGAATACATCCCGAACAGGCATCCTAATGTTAAGAATTTGCGTCATGATCAGTTTGTTAAACAGCAGTACAAGTTGGAAATGGCGAGACTTAAATCATTGGCCGAAGGCGACCAATCGACTGAATAAACTTAACGAAGTGGAGGCCGGATAAGGTCTGGTCTCCCCAAATAGGAGGATATACAAGATGAATAACAAATATCGCGGCAAGCTCATTGAAACAGGCGAGTGGGTGTACGGTTACTTGATCGGCACAGACGTAATTGTTGGAGAAATCGTGGTATGGGAAGATGAATACTTTCATACGGAGTTTTGGTGCAGTGTTGATCCTGATACAGTTGGCCAATATGTCGGAAGAAAGGACAAGAACGGAAAAGAAATTTACAGCGGAATGGATTTGAGATTTTGGACAGGTCCAGAACAATGGCCAGACGGATACACAACTGGAACAGTTACTTATAACACACACATTTGCACATACCAGCTACACGATAAAGGAAGACACATTCTATTCGATATCGATGACTGGGATATTGAAATAGTTGAGGACCAATCGGTGTTGGCTCCCAAGGAAGGAGCGGATAAGCGTGAGTGATCAAACAGAATTTGTAGAACATGTGAAAGTCATTGTGGAATATTGGTCTCAGCAGAAAGGACAAACGGATTATGAAAAGTGTGATGGTGTTGCATTCAGCATATTGAACCTCTTGGACGGATACAGTGGTGGAATGCCTCCATATGAAGTTAGGCCATTAGACGAAGAAGGAAAAGCTGGCGAAGACATTGGAGGAAGCTTACACGAGGCGTACAGCTCAATTGGTTCTGGGGAGGATACACCGTGAAACTACTGCATGCGGCACAAATGAGTTACGCAGGGTTCAGAGTAATGTCCTGCATCGGCAAAGTGTACAGCCCTAAAATGCTTGGAGTTAAGTGGGTTGGTACTCACTACGCTTCATTGAATAATTGTGAAATGACGGATGAAGAACGTAAGGGTGAGTGGCGATCTTATCCATGTGAGGAGGAGACAAATGTTCAGTAGCTTCAGGAAAGCATTTAAACCCACTCCAGAAGAGATAGAACGATCGCAGAAACTTGTTGGTGATTATATAGTGAAGAGAGAACTGTTTCTGACGGAAAAAGGTTTAAGCCATGAGGAGATGGCCATTTTAGAAGAACTTGATGGAAAAGAAGCTAAATCCGTGAGAACATTCCAATCCTATTGTAACCGTTATGATCAATTGAGATATGGATGGATCACAGTAGAACAAGTTAAAGAGGACATTAAAAAATATAAGGAGGCTATAAGCCAACATGAAAAAAACTAAACTCATTACGCTCCTGCTAAGTATCGTGTTAATACTGTCAGCATGCACAGATGCG
This sequence comes from Paenibacillus sp. 7516, assembly GCF_002272715.1. Taxonomy (NCBI): domain Bacteria; kingdom Bacillati; phylum Bacillota; class Bacilli; order Caryophanales; family Paenibacillaceae; genus Paenibacillus; species Paenibacillus sp. 7516. The sequence goes on along the minus strand of NZ_NPBI01000009.1, from coordinate 101,246 downwards.
GATATCGCATCGTCTAATCTTTCCAAGGCGGCAGACAACTTCGAGATTAACCGCAGGATTATCTTTTACAACGGCATCACAGACGAATACATGCTTACTGTAGAGGGTCGTTGTTCATTGGGTAACGCAGATAACCGGGATCAGCAGCTAACGGTCACATGTAAAGTTGGTGACGATCAGTATAAGAAACATTTTCTTGGATTGTCTGACAACGTAACATACTTCGCGGAGCAGCTAGAGCCGGCAGACGTGAGTACTTACCACTACCGGGTTACATTCAAGCCGCAGGCGATTATACCAGACATCGATTTCAAATAAAACGGAGGTAGAAGCATGAGAAAATTCGGTCTAACTTACGATGACGCGGTAGATATCCAAGCAAGCCTGATTGCAGGCCTGCGAGTACAGAGGCAATGGTATGATTTTGTAAGTCATGATATGTCTTCTGCGGAAAGGAAAAGTGCTAAAACGGAGTCTAAGCGCACTATGAAGAAAATAGCTTATCTAAACGGGTTCACGAAGGCAAAGAGTAAAACAGAGATTCGGGAATTAGGGAAGTTGGTGGTGGAATGAACAACCGTGTAGCAGGTCTGATAAATGAGTGGGCAGGCGTATCTCCAGAGGATTTAATTGAATTACTGAAGGAGAAAGACCAGGCGTTACAGGAAATCACTGATGTTAACCTCCAGTTATCTTGTGAGCGGGACTTATTCCGGCGTGAAGCCGATCATTATAAAGCAAGATGTCTTAAATTTCAGGTTGATGAGATGCGGCGGAAGCGGGCAGGTGGTGAAACTAAATGACCCAACAACTCGAAGCGAAAACTCACTGGGAATGGACGGAAAAAGCGGTTCAGGAAAATAAGTTCCAACATATTGTGGCGGGAACACCAGTTTGGGATAATTACAAGAAGAAGGCACCAAAACGTTGGCTGGATGAAGGGTTGATTCGTGAAGCTGAAACAGAAGAGGTGCCGGCAGGACAAGCTACATTTGATTATTAGGAAAGGGGCCATATATGGGGGCTGCGGTGTATCAAATGGAATTTTACGAGAGTGTAACAGAGACGGAAAAATTGATGGTTAGGTCCATGCTGCGTAGGTATCCGAAAATGAAACTCACGGTGGATATGTTGAGTGAAAAGGAAAGAAACGAGCGTCAGCAGGCTTTATATATAGATTGGAAGTCGAAAGTTGAACTAATCGAAATGGCTGTAAATTTGATTATGGATAAAGAAGTAAGGGAACTCATAGAATATCGTTTCATTAAAGGACATCCGCGAAAAGCGGCTGTAGTAAAGTTTCGTCTCGTTACTGACAGATCGGTTGATAGATGGATTGATGAGGGTGTTGAGTCCATAGCAAGCACATTGAAACTCATGGGACCCATAACATGAAAATCCTGTCTGTAAACTGTCTGTAGCACGTCTGTTCCATGTCCGCTTTGCGTCTGTATTTCAGTTATACACTAGGCACATAAGAAGGGAATTACTCCTTCCGGTGTGCCTGGTGTACCGTTATTCCACCCGGACTCAACTGTGCTGTGGGACTTGATGTCCTTAGACGTGGATCGTCAAGGGTGCAGTGTGGGGATAGGGTTAGATTCCCTAAACCCGCTCCATCCGGGCGGTATAGAAATACGGATTATTTTATGGCCTACTGGAGCAGCTGGGTTCAATTCCTGGCAAGGCCAACGACGGGGTTTTCTTCATATTCTTTTGGGCCATTCGGAGGGTTGCCGGGTGGCTTCTTTCTTTGTTTAAAGAAATCTAAAAGGAAAGAAAGGAAGTGATGTCGAAAGATTATTAAAACAAGTTCAATTAGAGGGATTGATTAATGATGAGGAAGGCGTTTGCGGGATACTATACTCCTACTGGAGAAGGATTGAAAGAATTGTGGGACAAATCTCATTTTGTATTTGATACAAATATTCTGCTTAAACTTATTAAGTACCCAAAAAAAGAGTACAGGGATTTAATGTTTAGTATCATGGAAAAGTTAAAGGACAGGATATGGATTCCTCATCAAGTGGCTTTAGAGTACCACCGTAACCTAGAAGGAATCATTTTTGATCTGGAAAAAGAATATAAGGCCATCGAATCAGATTTTTTAAAAGCGATTGAAAATCTGAGCAGTAGGATAGATGCTCTAGGCCATACAAATCAGAACACCAGTAGAGTTATCGAATTACTAAAAGAAAATCTTGAAGCTATAACAAATGAACTCTCACTACAAAAGTCAGATTTATTTGCAATAAGAGATAGGACAATTGAATTGATAGGACAAAACTTTGGAGAAGAGTTTTCTCAAGTAGAACTAGATAAGATATATACAGAAGGTGAGAAAAGATACCGGCTTAAAACTCCACCTGGTTTTGCAGATGAGAAAGAAAAAAAAGAAGTGACGTACTCTCATAATGGACATGAGTACCAGGCGAAGTATGGGGATTTAATTTTTTGGAATCAAATATTAAATTATGCTAAACAAGAGTCTGTCACATCGATGATCCTTGTTAGTGAGGACAATAAACCTGATTGGGTACACGTTGTGAGAGGCGAAAAAAAAGGAACGCATCCTGAACTAATACATGAATTTATGCGAGAAACTAACGGTAAATCGTTCTATTCGTACAACTCGTACCAGTTTTTTGACAAGTCAAAAAGCCTATTGAATATTGATGATACAAGCGCTGACGAACTCATTAAAGAATTGGAGAGTATTCACCAGTTAGAGTACGATAATTCTTCACTTCTTGCTAACGGAGATTTAGAAAACTGGTTCGAACAATGGAAAGATTGGAATAACAATGATATGCCTATTAGCTACAGCATAAAGCTTGGAGAACATGAACAACTTGGGCTTTTGCATTTCAAGATTACTGTCAAGGGGAGTTTACAGAATCTAGATCTAGAAATACTGAGGCTTCTTTTGGAGGAAGTATTTAAGGATATAACAGGGGATGCAGGCTTGAGAGTCTTTATGCATTTACCTTCTGAGCAGCCGTTGACTTTCGTTGTGCGCACTCCGTTGTACTTATCCCGCATGAGTGGATTTATTGAAAAGATAAACTCACGAATTAGATTGATTGTCCCTGATGAAAATATATTTGTAGTAAACATAGAGGACACGCTGTACAATCAGGGATTTTAGTTTTATTGAGCCGACCAAAACTATAAAACTGTAAAAGCATCCAAACGGTTAACATCCAGTCTATGACACATGATTGGATGTTTTTTAATTTTATAGAGATGTGGGAGAGTGAGAAGCATGGCTAAACGATTTCGCAATCTTCGGATTATTGATCGAGGAGCAAGTGAAGCGCTTGAGAAGGCATTAGTTGATGCAGAAGAAGCAAAGAAAGGACAAGGTCAAGGTTTGTTACTGAACGGAGTAACAGGGCTTATGAAACTGAGGTCTGCTTTGGCTAAGGCAGCTAACGGTGATCAAATTACAAACATCAATGTCATCGGAAGCAGCTCGGTGGTAGGTGTCGGGTCCGGTGGTGGTGGAGTGGCTGGAAATCTTGCTATTACACAGAATTCACTTTCTAAAAGCTTCTCCGGTAGACTAAGGAGCAAGTTAGCTGCTGTGTTTGGAGATGTGGGAAGAGGATTTGTTCCAACTCATTACGATAAATTTTGGACTTTTACCGGAGCCTGGACAGGACTCGCGAATTATGGAATCATAGGCGCTCAAGCCAAGAAGTCAATTACATTAGGCGATTCAGCTACATTCGCATTCAATGGAACATCACTAACGCTAGTCTTGGTAACTGGCACGTACGGAGCTGGTTTCTCAGTCTCAATAGACGGAGGTGAGGTTAAGACATTTACGAGTGTGGGTTCAGCATCTGCAGCTAAAGAGTTTGTAGTAGCAACCGGACTTAGTAACGGAGCCCATACTGCAACGATTACGATTACTACTGTTGCATCAGCTTCGCATGGCTTGACAATTGTTGGTGCATACGAAGGGAAAGCCGCAACTGCTGGCGTGCGTGTAAATGCTATTGGAGTGACTGGTTCGAAAACATCGGCAGCACTTGGAGAGAATTTCTTGTTTGCTGAGATTGATATGTGGAAGCCGGCGCTAACAGTTATCTCATATTCATCAAACGATTATAACTCCCAAACGGCACTAAGTACGTTCCGGACGCAGACTCAAACACTAATTGATAGAGCAAAGCAGTTCGGTGACGTATTACTGTTTCCTGCCGGTCTGAGAGGCACATCCTTAGCCATACCACTTGAATCATATATCAATGTGTACAAAGAACTTGCCGAGGCTAATGGCATTGCGTTTCTAAATACACATGCAAGGTGGAAGTCGGATTTTAATTTCGCTAAGAATTCATTACAGTTTATCGCATCCGACGACATACATTTAAACGATTATGGTCATCAAGATTTAGCGGATGCTTTGTTTAACGCTCTAATCAATACGTGAATAGAAATAAAATATTGGAGTCGTTCATTTAATACTGAACGGCTCTATTTTTATTAGGAGGTGATGGCCGGTGAACTTTGTTCAGCCGATCAGGGACCCGGCTATCATTGATGATATAAAAGAGTTCCTGAAGTCGGAAAGCGAACGCAATTACATGATGTTTACGTTTGGCATCAACACGGGATTGCGGATACAAGACATGCTCAAGCTACGTGTGAGGGACGTCCAAGGCGAACACCTCATCTTAATTGAAATGAAAACCAACAAGAAGAAGTGGATCAAGATAAACGCTGCGTTACGCCGGGAGCTGAAGCGATTCACGGAAGGCATGGGAAGAGATGAATACTTGTTCCAATCCAGACAAGGAGAGAATAAACCGATCAAGAGAGACATGGCATACAAGATTATGCGCAAAGCAGCCAAGCGTTTCGGATTAGCTGATATCGGAACCCATACCATGCGCAAGACATTTGGATACCACATGTACCAAAAGACCAAGGACATAACACTTGTCCAGACGTTGCTCAACCATTCTGATAAATCCATCACCATGCGTTACATCGGAATGGACCAAGACATGATGGATGCAGCCATGAGCAGTTTCGGATTATAAGTTATTCTCGTTTAGCGAGTGTATAACTCAAAATTAATAACAGCTCTAAAGCCTTATAGGACAAGGAAAAATTCTAGCGAGCGGAGTTATGCTCTCTAATAAGATATGAATAACTCAATATTTATGCAGAAATCAAGGTGAAACGACAGGAATGATAACGAAACAGACGTGATAAACCCTTATTTTAAAAGGGTTATTTGTGCGTTAAATGGCGTGAATATTTATACAAAATAAGATATGTGGAGGAATGAGCATGATTAAGACAGGATTATCGTTAACGGTGTATGTATCGAAAGAGGAATTGGTGAACGCAAAGAGTGGTGGATCTACAATGGTAGCGTCCAAATCCAAAACCAAGGAAGCTGAGTATCAGTTAAGTGTGACGTTGGATGCATGTGACATCTTGGAGAATGAAGTTCGGGTGAACCTGACTATGGTTCGTGCCAGTTTTGAAGCAGCCGGTGAAGTAATGGGAGCTGCTATCGGCGCTGAGATTCAGAAGGTGTTCGCGCAGCTTGAGTAGGCAAGAGGGTTAAGGGATGAACGTATACAAGACTATTGAGCAGAAGCGGAAGTTCTACGACAGTGGAGAGTGGAAGCAGCTGAGGGCAAAGGTTAAACAGCGTGACAACTATGAGTGCCAGCCATGTAAACGAAATGGATTGGTCAGTATCGATACGAACGAATACAGCGAGTCGGCGAGGCGCAAGAAGATTCAGTTGGTTGTCCATCACATCAAAGAACTTGAGGATCATCCAGACCTGGCGCTTGATATCGATAACCTGGAGACAGTCTGTGTTGACTGCCATAACAGGGAGCACGACCGGGTGTTTGAACGTAACGTGAACAAATGGGAAGGAGATGAGCGGTGGTGAGTGAGGAAAAAGTTTCGCTCTGTGTGAACAGCGTGAGCAAGAGTTATTCAAAGTTTTACAGCGCCGGAATGTTAAACTCTGCTGCTAGGATTCTGGAGAAGGTCAACATTAACGTGACTCTTATGAGTGAAGACTTGGAAGCAACCGTTGACCTAGGAGTAGATCCTGTGGTGGTGGTGACTACACATGGCGTACCTGATTATGAAGCGACTGCAAGAAGAGCTATCAAGTATTTAGCAGACGGAATTTCATTTTAGAAAGGGATGGTTGTTGGTGAAAGGCAGAGGGATCAGCGATAAACCAATTCTTGAAACCGATGAGCAGCCCTTATTGGTAATAGAAGTTCGTGATTTGAACAGTTTGCCAATCGTGAAACACAACGGAAAGGTAATAACCGGAATAATTGCAATCGAGTATTCATGTGGCACTAATACCGAAGTGGCCGGGCAACACGAGTACACGATCGAGCATGTGATCGAGCAAGACATAGAAAAGAAATTTGTGATACGAAAATTGAATGAAAAAAGATGGGTGTAGGCCCCCCGGTCAAAAAGTTTTGCGATTTTCTCAGCCTCGGGCACCGGTGGGGGGAGTGTTCTGTCGGGTTTTTTAGGGCAAATATATAAAGCGTACATATTGGTCATATATGGAAAATTAATAAAGGGGGTGATTTTGTTGACTGATGCAGCCGAAAAGTTAAGAAAACAAATTGAGCGCGATCTGATGAAACAATTAAAAGCGAATGGTCCTCCTCCTTCTTATCACAAAGATCTGGTAAAGGACTATTTGTCATTATGGGATCTGAAGAATGAATTGATTCTTGATATCGAATCAACTGGAATCCAGATCAACGGGATGCATGGTCCGAAATCAAACCCATCCATTGCTGACTTGCACAAAACAAACGACCGTATGATAAAGATCCTGGATGCTCTGAATTTGAACGTGCCGAAGTCCGAACAAACGGGCTCATCAACCAAGGGCGGAACGAAAAGTGAATTGATATGATTCGCCAGAAATACGTTGATGCTTATATCCAGCTTTACCATACGGGGGAAGTTAAGTTTAACAAGGAACGTGAGCAATTAATTGAATACCTGGAGCGGGATGTTCTTTCCCGTGACGATTTGTATTTCGATGACGAAATGATTGAGAACTGTATCCGGTTCGCAGCGAAGTGGTATTTCCCGTTGCAGCCATTTCAGAAGTTCTTGGTTGCTTTCGTCTTTTTGTTTTTCAAAGATACGGACAGGGTGTTCTACCGGAAGTTTCTTTGGATGATGGGCAGAGGCGGCGGCAAGAACGGACTTATAACTGTAATATGTCATTTCCTGATTAGTGAGCTTCATGGTATTCGTGAATACAACATATCCGTTATTGCCAATTCTGAGGAACAAGCAAAGACATCTGTTGAAGAAGCTGCTAAGACGATAAAAAGGGAATCGACGCTATCAAAACACTTCAAGCCAACGGCTATGCAGGTTCTTTCCAAACAGACGGATAGTATTTTCAAATTCAGAACGTCTAACGGAAACACGAAAGACGGTCTTCGAGACGGTGCAGTGGTTTTTGATGAGATCCATTACTTTGAAGATAACTCGGACGTGAGGGTTCACATTTCTGGTTTAGGTAAGAAGAAGAATCCTCGTGAGTTCTACATCGGCACAGACGGTTATGTTCGGGATGGATTCCTGGACAAGTTCAAAGACAAAGCCAAGAAGGTGCTGCAGGGCCAAGCAAGAGTCAACTCCGTATTTCCGTTTCTGTGCAAGCTGAACGATGAAAAAGAAGTTGATAGCCCAGAACTGTGGGAGCTGGCAAACCCGATGCTCAGTGAGCCGCGAAATGAGTATTCTCAGGGTCTGTACGACACAATCTACGAGGAATATGAAGACCTGGCTGACGATCCTTCAAACCGAGAAGAATTCATGACAAAACGTATGAATCTACCGGTTACCGATTTGGAGCGATCCGTAGCGAAATGGGAAGAGATTGCCGCTACGAATCAACCATTACCAGAGCTAGAGGGCAAGGAAGCAATTGGTTGCATTGACTTTGCACAGATTCGGGACTTTGCTTCCGTTGGCTTAGTTTTCAAACATGACGGAAAAGTGCCGTTTATCACGCACTCCTGGACGAGAAAAGAGTTTGTCGATAAATATTACGGCTACTCCATGCGCCAGGTGGACACCAAAGAGAAGTTTGCTCCAATCAAAGAGTGGGAAGCGCGGAAGCTGCTGACGGTGCTGGATGAAGAAATGATCAACCTGGAGCATATCGTCAATTGGTTTGTCACGATGAGGATGAAATACAGCATCAAAAAAATAATCGGGGACAACTATCGAATGGAAATGCTGAAACCGCTGCTTGAGGCGGTGGGATTTGAGGTTGAAGTCATTCGCAGGCCGGAAGCTATTCACGGCCTCTTAGCTCCGCGTGTGGAGATGTATTTCGCCAAAGGTATGTTTATCTGGGGTGACAATCCGTTGATGCGCTGGTACACCAATAACGTGCTTGTGACGATCAAAAAAGACGGTAACAAGATATACGGTAAGAAGGAACCGATCCGGAGGAAAACAGACGGATTCCAAGCGCTTATTTGCGGCCTGTATCGTTTCGAGGAACTGAGCGAAGACAGTATGGAGGATGCACTGGATGTGCTGGAAGCTCTGGAATTCTAAGAAAGGAGGTAAACCATGGGTTTTCTAGACAGTATACTGAGGCGCAATAAAGAGTTGGAATCGTTGTTTGATCTGGATTTTGGTATTGATTCGTCAAGTCGGGCCTACCTCAAAAAAATGGCGCTTGAAACGTGCATAAACTTCATCGGACGAACGATAAGCCAAAGTGAATTCAGGATTATGAAAGACGATAGGCGTCAGCATGATGATTGGGACTACCTGTTGAATGTAAGGCCAAACACCGATCAATCTGCAGCAGAGTTCTGGCAGCGAGTAACACACAAGCTGATTGACGAAAATGAGGTTCTTATCGTTTTGTCAGATAGTAATGATTTGTTGGTTGCCGATAGCTTCACTAGGGACGAATATGCCGTGTTCCCTGATGTGTTCCGGGATATTGTTGTGAAAGACTACACTTTCAGGCGCTCGTTTCGAATGGATGAGGTGCTTTACTGGTCATACAACAATGAAAAGTTATCAAAGTTCATGGAAGGCGCATTTGACGACTATTCGGATTTATTTGGCAGGATGCTTGAGACTCAGAAACTGAGTAACCAGATAAGAGGAACGGTTGGAATGGATTCAACCCAAACCATGAGCGAAGAGAATACAACCAAATTGCAAAATTTCATCAATAGATTGTTCGATGCTTTTAAAAATAGATCTATTGCTTTGGTGCCATTGGTAAAAGGGTTCCAGTACAACGAGGTCAATGATGGAGCAAATAACGGTAAATCCGTTGATGAACTGGCAAAGGTTAAGCGAGACTTAACAGATGATGTCGCAAACATCATCGGCATACCAACCTCTTTGATTCATGGTGACATGTCAGAATATGAAACAGCTATCAAAGCATATATCAAATTCTGCATTCAACCTTTAATTAAAAAAATTGAAGATGAGTTGAACGCGAAGCTGATATCCAAGAAGGACTACATCGCCGGGAAAAGGATTAAGGTTCGCGGAATTGCTGAAATGAACCCTCTAGAACTGGCAAATGCGGTTGATAAATTGCGTGCCAGCGGTACTTACAGTGGAAATGACATTCGAATTATGTTGGGAGATGAACCTGTGGACAATCCGGCACTTGATGAGTATGTATTAACGAAAAACTATCAGTCCGCTTCTGCTGTTCCGGAAGGGGGTGATACAAATGCGTAAATTCACGAAGCAAGATTACTTCAAAACCTTTAAGAATCAGGCTTATGTCGATCAGCTACAAAAAGTTTCACGGAAGTTTGAAACGGTCAGAAACGATGATACCAATTCTACAGAACTTACGATTTACGGAATTATTGGTGATTCGTGGTGGGAGGACTCAGTTTCGGCATCAGACATCGACAATGCCCTAAAAAACATTACTGGCGATATCGTCATTAACATGAACAGCCCTGGCGGGGATGCTTTTGACGGGATAGCCATCTACAACCGTCTGAAGAAGCATGACGGCAAGGTTACCATCAATATTGATGGATGGGCGTGTTCAGCTGCTTCGGTTATCGCTATGGCTGCGGATGAATTGATTATGGGACTCGGTTCAATGTTCATGATTCATGAAGCCAGTTCGTTTGTTTGGGGAACCAAAACGGATATGAGAAAAGAAGCGGATGTCCTGGACGAACTGGAAGAAGGGATAATCGATATTTACATGACAAAGGCCAATATCACCCGTGAGGAAATTCGTAACATGGTTGATGCTGAGACATGGTTCAGTGCTCAAAAAGCCGTCGATCTCGGATTTGCTACTTCCACAGCTGCGGGTTCAAATAAAGAGGAAGAAGTTATCACTGAACTCAGGGCACAAGTCGTTAACTTACAAAATGAACTGAGACAATTTAAAAACCAATCTCACAAAGAAGAACCGAAGCCAGATGCTACAACTGGACCGCGGTTCTTTTTTAATTAAAAAGGGAGGTCATTGAATATGACTATGAAATTGAATGGCAAAATGGAAAACTTCGAAACAAAAAAGGCAGCATACATGGATTTGGTCAAAAACGGGGCGGATGCTGAGAAACAAGCAGTCGCTTGGAATGAAATGCAGGACGCTCTTGCGGAAGACCTAACGGAAAAAATCACGACACAAGTTCGTAATGAAAATACAGATGCCCAAGTACTTACCGCAAGAGGGCATAATGTTTTGACTTCGGAAGAGAAGAAGTTTTTCAACGAGGTAATTATCAGCGGTGGTTTCACTGAAAATATGATCTTGCCTGAGACGGTTCAAGAACGGGTTTTCGAGGATCTGGTATCAGAGCACCCGCTTTTAGACGCAATTGGTCTGCAGGATCTCGGAGCGGTAACTCGGTTTATCTACTCTGACGCGAACAAAGCATACGCGTGGGGAGATCTGTTTGGGGAGATTAAGGGACAAATTAGCGCTGCTTTCCGGGAAGAAAAAATCGGTCAACTGAAGCTCACAGCGTTTGCTGTAATTCCGAAGGATATGCTCGAACTGGGACCAACTTGGGTGGAACGTTATGTTCGTACCGTGCTGGTGGAAAGCTATGCCGTTGGTCTTGAATTTGGATTGGTTAACGGTCGTGGTCCGGCTCAGAGCGAACCAATCGGGTTGATGATGAATCGCGACAGTTCAACTGGAGCTGTGACTCCCAAAACCTCTTCCGGGGTGTTGACGTTTGCTCCTTCTCTTATGGGTGAAGTTGTTGCCGGAGAACTGCATGACGTTATCCAAAACCTGACCACAAATGAAAAGGGTAAACCCCGAAAGGTATCTAACAAAATCGTAATGGTTGTAAACCCAATCGACTTGATTAGCGTCCAGTTCCGTAACACGATCCAAACTGCAAATGGTCAATGGGTTACATCGCTTCCGTACAACATTCAACTTGTTGAGTCGGAAGAAATTCCAGCGAAAAAAGCTCTGTTCTTTGTAAAAGGACAATACCTTGCTGTGATTGCTGGTGGTTATAAGGCGAACAAGTTCGATCAAACCCTTGCCATTGAAGATGCAATGCTCTACACAATTAAGCAATTTGCTAACGGTAGACCGAAAGACAACAAGGCTGCATTGGTGTATGACCTGGATATTCAATTTGGCGCTGAAACTGTAGATGCTCCTTAAAAGGGGCTTCTACAGACTTAAATAGGAGGGGATATCGATGAGTTTAAAAGCAAAGGTTGTTAATCAGTTTCGAGATAAAGACCATGACAATCGGATCTATCAACCAGGTGATACCTACCCGGCTGAAGGATACTCTGCAGATGAGGAGCGTGTTCGTTATCTATCCGAAATACATCCGGAGTACAACAAGATCTATTTGGCTGATGTTGAAGAAATTGAAAGTGCCCAGGATAGCGGTGACGTTCAGAAAGAAGATGAATCCGAGGTGGTTAAAGAAGTTGCCGAGGAAAAGTCTGAATTCCCAAAACACGTTGGCGGCGGCACTTACGAACTCTCCAATGGAGAGAAAGTAAAGGGTAAGGATGAGGCGCTCGAGGCAGAAAAAGCTTTAAAGGAGTGATCTAAATGGCAGAAGTAATTACGCCAGAGATCCTTCAAGAGTTTAAAGACCGGATGCACCTGGATGATGATGAGAATGGAAATCTACTGAGGATGCTCAAAGCCTCGCATGCGGATCTGGTACGCGTATGCGGGGAATACGACATTCTTACAGACGAAGTTTTCAAGGAACTCGTTTTCGAACGTTCACGCTATGCTTACAATGATGCGCTGGAGTATTTTTACACCAACTTTTTAACTCAGATTAACAATCTGAATCTAGCAAAAGCATTGGAAGGCGAAGCGTATGAATGAGAAACGATACAATGTAAATCGATACAATGGCAGTAGTCACAGCGGTCGTTTCAACAAGCGGATATCCGTTCATGGACCAACAGTGACCAAAGATGATATCGGGAACGAAACGGAAACATTCGGGGAGCTCTGTCAGCTGTGGTCCATGGTTAAAACAACCAAGGGATCGGAATACGCGGCGGCAGCTCAAACCAACACGGAGCATGTTACCAGATTCGTGGTCCGATACTCAAAAACACTGGATAAACTGTTTTCGGAAAATAAAACACGGATTGAGATTCTGTACAAAAACGTGGCCTATGATGTGAAAAGCATCATCAATGACGACGAGCTAAATGCCACGTTCACTATTATCGCTGAGGGGAGGCTATAGCATGACGGTCTCGCTCGACAAACTAGCCAATGCAATTACCTCTGCCGTGAAGACGTACACCGAGGATGTTTCTGCCGGGGTAGAAAATGAAGTGAATGCGACTTCAAGACGTGTAGTCAAAGGCATATCGCAATTATCTCCTAAAAAAAGTGGCGTCTACGCTAAGGGGTGGACATTAAAAAAGGAATCAAAAAATGGTATTGCCAGGAACGTCGTATACAACAAAAACAAACCAAGTATTACTCATTTGCAAGAAAACGGGTATGCCAAAAGAAGCGGCGGACGGGTTGCGGGAAAGCCACATATCAGACCCGTATGTGATCGGGAACTTCCAGATATGGTGAATCGAATAAAATCGATCATCAGTAATGGAGGATGATTCATTTGACACAAACTGAACTTTATAACGGTCTCGAAGCGATTGGATATCCAGTCGCTTATTCGCATTTCAAGTCTGAGCCAAAGGCACCGTATCTGGTGTATCTGTTTGCTTATGATAATGATTTCATGGCGGATAACGTCAACTATGCCGAGATACCCAATTTTCAGGTGGAACTATATACCGAAAAAAAAGATCCGGTAGCGGAGGAAAAAGTTAAGGCGAAGCTAAAAGAAATGCAATTGCCTTATAACAGAACCGAAACATATCTGGAAAGTGAAAATATGTTCCAAATGGTATTCACAATTCAATTAATCGGAGGGTGACATATATGTCAGAAAATAAAGTAACATTCGGATTGGACAAGGTACACATTGCGTTTTTCTCTGCTGCCGCTACTGAACAGCCGGCTTGGGAAACGCCAATCCCTATTCCGGGCGCAGTGAGATGGACACCTGAAGCACAAGGGGAAACGAGCACTTTCTATGCTGATAACATGGCGTATTTCCTTGTCACAAGTAATAACGGTTATACCGGAGAACTGGAGATGGCAAACATTCCAGATGAGATCAAGGCACGCATGTTTGGTTGGAAAATTGATAACAACGGTATGTTGGTCGAAATTGCGGACGGCATGCCTGAGAAATTTGCTTTGCTGGGTCAAGTGAAAGGCGACAAACGGGATAGACGATTTGTGTACTACGATTGCCAAGCAGCTCGTACAGCGAAAGAGAATACCACTAAAGGGGAATCGACGGAAATCGTGGGCGAAACCCTGTCCATGACATCTTCACCAATTGAAATTAATGACAATGTCATTGTTAAAGGCGATTTAGAATTGAACGCAACGAACGCTACACAGTTTAATTCCTTCTTTACGACAGTTTACACACCAACATTCACTGCGGGGGAGTAAACGCCTCTAATGCCATGTTAAGCCCGTCTGACGATGAGGTGCAGGCGGGTGCAACGGAGGATGAAAACCTCAATGATATTCAAAACCAAACTGAGATTGGAGACGATGAAAGTGCGAGAAATTAAATTCGGAGAAAAAACGGTTCAGATCAGAGCGGTAGCGCCTGCTCTACTGTTCTATAAGCAGGAGTTTGGATCGGACCTGGTCGGAGATATGACAAAGATAATTAATGGTTACGAAGCGAAAGAACAGAAAGAAGAAGGGGACGAGGAAGTACAAGGGGTTTCCCAAGCAGACTTTCAGGCTCTGGGGAATATCAATTTCCTGTCCATCTTGCAGATGGCTTGGGCAATGGCTAAAGCAGATAAGTTTGGGAAACCATTCCCTAAATTCGCGTCTTGGTTGCATGAATATGGAGAGGACATCGATTTTTCGGATGAGGATCTCGTTCTTGATGTTGTGGAGGAAGCGACAAAAGGGTTTTTTCGTAAAAGTGCGGGAATCCGAGGAGCCTTCGCGGGTCGGAAATAAGGAATCGCGTTTAGAAATTGATCTCCTGGCAATCGGGAAGCGAATCGGGCTGAGTATGGAGGAAATGTGTGAACTAACATGTTCCGATTTGATTGATCTAGCAAGGAGCTATACAGGCCAAGAAGATAAAAAGAAAGGTTCAAGAGAAGCTACTCAAGCAGATATCGACGCCTTTTATGGCAAATAGGAGGACGTCCCGATGATGAAAATGGAATGTAATGAAGGTTGCGGCGAAGAGTTCGTATTAATCAGTTATGGCAAAGAAGAAGTCCTGCCCAAAGTAAATCGGGTGGGCTTTTCTTGTCCTCATTGTGGCCATGTGTACACTGCGTATTACGAGAATGAGAAGGTTCGGACATTTAATGCTTTGTTAACGGTTCTTATGCAGCGGCCAGGAAAAGGCGGCTTAACTAAGAGACAGGTTCAGGGAATTGACGTCCGGATCTCCAATACCAAAAAGAAGCTGGACGCTGAGATGAAACGGCTTAAGACCATGGTCGAATCCAAAAACAAAGCGTAGCGATTTGAAGTGACTGTGTGGTGATCATATGGATTTACAACAAGTTAGGTGCCCTCATTGCAGGCATCTTCTTTTTAATGCGCGGATAGCAGACGTTGAAATTAAATGTTTGCGCTGCAAACGAATTGTAGTTGTGAAAATTAAGGAACAGAGCGAGCCGCACATTAAGTAGCGAGCCAATGCCTGCCTGGAACATAAGGTAGGTGGGCTGTGTGGCAGAAACGATTAAAGGGATTAACGTTGTCATCGGTGCGGAGACGTCCGGATTATCCAAGGCGCTTACTGATGTCAATAAGAAATCAAGAGATATCCAAACAGAGTTGAGGCAAGTTGAAAAACTTTTGAAGTTCGATCCAGGTAGCACTGAATTGTTAGCTCAAAAACAGAAGTTACTCGCTGACTCTGTAAGCAATACACAAGAGAAATTGAACCGGCTGAAATTAGTACAGGAGCAAGTCAATCAACAGTTTGCCCGGGGGGATATCACAGAAGGACAGTACCGGGCATTCCAGCGCGAAGTGGTCAAAACGGAGCAGGAATTACAAACCCTGAATAACCGTATCGATCAAACTACGGACGTATTAGGGGAGCAAAGCAAACAGGTAAGCAAGCTTGGCCAGGATTACAAAGAATCGTTCGACCAAGCGCAGGAATCTATGGGTAATTCCTTTGAGCAAATGAAGAAGCTCGGCGCGGGAGTTACGGCCTTTGGTGGTATTCTTGCTGGCGGACTTGGGGTTGCTGTTAAAAGCGCAGCTGATTTTGAGCAAGGCATGGCAAATGCATATTCAGTTATGGATCCGGCTGAGGTCAACAAGTTTAAAACCGAGCTTGAACAGCTGGCAATTACTATGGGTGCTGACACCAAGTACAGCGCCACGGAAGCAGCACAAGGGATAGAGGAACTGATCAAGGCCGGAGTGAGCGTGAAAGACGTCATGTCTGGCGGTTTGTCCGGTGCTCTTTCCCTGGCAACAGCAGGAGAGTTGGAACTGGCAGACGCTGCAGAGATTGCTTCCACAGCACTTAATGCTTTTAAGGCAGATTCATTATCAGTCCAAGATGCTGCAGATATACTGGCAGGGGCAGCCAACGCATCTGCGACAAGCGTTAGCGAACTACAGTATGGATTAGCTCAATCTGCTTCGGTTGCTGCTTCGGTGGGGCTGTCATTCCAAGATACGGCCACTGCACTGGCTGCATTCGCTCAGAATGGCTTAAAAGGATCGGATGCAGGTACTTCACTCAAAACAATGCTCATGCGCTTACAGCCGACGACAGCCGCTGCTTATAACGCCTTCAAAGACTTGGACTTGCTCACCTTGGATACAACCAAGGCGATGGACTACCTGAGTAAAAAGGGTATCAAACCAGCGGAAACGAGCGTCGAGGGCATCACAAAAGCGTTAGCGACATATCTTGCCCAGGCTGATGGAGCAAAGACGGTTACAGCGAAGTACTTCAAAGAAGCTCAGAATATGGCTGATGCCAATGGCTGGGTGTATTCCTCATTTTATGACGCTAACGGATCCTTAAAAGACATGTCCGAAATCGCCGGATTACTGAATGACAAGCTTTCCGGACTCAATGACATGCAACGCCAAGCGGCTTTGAATACGATCTTTGGTTCCGATGCGATACGTGCCGGTAACATCTTGTACAAAGAGGGAGCCGAAGGAATTAACGCCATGGCTGAGGCTATGGGCAAAATTGATGCTCAACAGGTCGCTGCGCAAAAGCTGGACACTCTCAAAGGCGCTCTGGAAGAACTGAGCGGCGCGATGGAAACGGCACAAATCACTATTGGTGCTGCCTTGATTCCAGCCCTGCGAGTGGCAGCGAGTGTTATGCAATCCGTTGTGGATGTTTTCAACCGGTTCCCTGAAGGTGTAAAAACGTTCATTGCTATCGCAGGGGCGATAACAGCGGCACTGGCGCTCATAGCAGGGCCATTATTACTACTGGTCGGGTTCATACCTCAAATAGCAGCTGGATTAACTGCATTAGCGCCTATCTTCGCAGCATTAACCGGTCCGATAGGTATTGTTATTGCTTCGGTCGCCGCGCTTGTTGCCGGTCTTACGTATTTGTATAACACCAATGAATCAGTACGGAATGCACTCAATTCCGCCTGGGAAGGTATTAAAACAGCAGCCGAAACTATATTCAATGGGTTGAAGACGTTCTGGGCCACATGGGGCGGCGAAATCACGGGCATATTTACTACCTTTTGGAATGGGTTAAAAGCGGTTTTCCATATTGTTATGAAGTCTATTTCAGAAGTGATTAAAACCATTTTCAGCGGCATTAAATCATTTTGGTCCACATGGGGATCAGATATCACAAATTTCTTTAAAACCACGTGGAGCGTTTTAACCACACTCTTTAATACTGTGTTCAAAGCTATTCTTGAAGCTATCAAGTTCGTCTTTAACGAGATCAAGTCGTTTTGGGATAAATGGGGGACCACGATCACTACTGCATTCAAAGGTTCCTTAGAAATACTCAAAACGGTATTCGGAGCAGCTTTTAATGTCGTATTCACTGTCATTAAAACAGTATTCAATGGGATTAAAGCATTCTGGGATGACTGGGGCGGCGTGATCACAAATAGTTTTAAAACCTATTTGAATGTGATTAAAACCATTTTCAAGGGTGTTTGGGACGCGCTCAAAATAATTGTTGAAACAGCAGTCGGTGTAATATCCGGGATTATCAAGGGATGGCTCGCAATCTTCAAGGGAGATTGGGCCGGAGCATGGGAAGCCGCTAAAGGTGTAACCAAGACAATTTGGGAAGGTATCAAGGGCATATTCAGTTCGGCATTCAACACAATGAAGGATGTCGGTAAGAATATCATTGAAGGTCTGGTTAACGGTATCGCATCGATGAAAGATGTCGTGGTTCGAAAGGCTAAGGAGATTTCGGAGGCGATCGGTGGTTTCTTCAAGAAATTCTTTGACATTCACTCTCCTTCAAAGCTAACAACCGGATACGGGGAGAACATTGGTCAAGGTTTAGCCAACGGTATCAGTAACAAGTCCAAAGAAGCAGCCAAGGCAGCTAAAGAAACTGCCACTAAAGTAAACAATGCTTTTAAAAGCGCGTTTTCCACAGCGCAGTACAACTACAAAATGGGCAATGTAGACACTGCCGGTTATATATCTTCGTTGGAAAAAGTGAAGTCATCGTATGCTAAAACTTCGGCCCAGATTCAGAAGGTAACGCTTGAGATCAAAAAGGCACACGATCAGCAAGTAAAATCGGCGGAGAAAGCGGCCAAAGATTCCTTTGCAGCATCCAAAGCATACATTGATTCCAAGGCTTCTACAGGAAAAGTAAGCCTTCAGCAAGAGTTGGCTATGTGGGAGAAGGTACAGGCCGAATATAAGGCCGGAACTGCGCAGCATATCGCAGCTGAGAAGAACGCCTACAAGATCAAACAGGAACTGGCTAAAGCTAGTTTCGAGTCATCTAAGGAATACATCGAAAAAGGTGCAGCTGCTAACGAGTTATCGCTTTCTCAACAATTGTCAGCTTGGGAACGAGTTCAGGCCAGGTACAAAGCAGGGTCAGAACAGGCGAAGGCGGCCGAAGAGGCAGCGGGTAAGGTCAAACTGGAGATCTACAACCAACTTACCCAAGCCAGTGAAGATTTCCTTGCGAAAACCAAAGAAGTAAATGCAAATGTCGCAGCTGAAGAGTTGCGGCTTAATGGCGTGTACGAACAAGCGGTAGAACAGCGGGCAAAGGCTATCAATGACTTTGCAGGACTGTTTGACGAGGTTGTATCTAAATCCGAAACATCCGGGCAGCAACTGTTGGACAACCTTCGCGGCCAAGTGGAATACATGGCAACCTGGGCACACAACATTGAAACATTAGCAGCACGAGGCATTGACCAGGGGTTGCTTGAAGAGTTGCGCGAGATGGGGCCGAAGGCGGCACCTGAGCTGGCGGCGTTGAACTCGCTTACGGATGAGCAGCTTGCTGAGTATTCCGGCTTATGGAAAACCAAAACCGCTGAGTCTAGAGCCATTGCAGCGCGTGAATTGACTGGACTTCGTGAGGATACCGACAAACAAATTACTCAGCTACGAGAAGATGCGGCTACACAGCTGGATGGATTGAAGGCTGACTTTGATGCCAAGGTAAAAGAAATCCGTTATGGTACAACGAATCAGTTTAACGCTATGAAGTCGGATCTACCGAACATCGGTAAACAAGCTATGCAGGGACTGCTTGATGGTTTGGCTTCGATGCAAGGTGCGGTTCAGGCAAAAGCGAAGTCAATTGCGGATTCCGTACGGACCACGATGCAAAAGGCATTGGATATTCACTCTCCATCCCGTGAAATGGCATGGATCGGGGAAATGGCTGGTCAAGGACTAGTCCAAGGTATGGCCAACATGCTGTCCAATGTACAAAACCAGGCCCGGGCAATGGCTGAAGCGGTGCAACCAACCTTTGGTCAACCGAGTGTAGCTGCTGCATCAGGACAGGAAAGCGTTGTGTATCAAATCAGCATGGAAGGCGTTTTCGCCGGGGCGAACATCATTATTCGTAGCGATGACGATATCAGAAAACTGGCTCAAGAAATCGGAAATGTATCCACTCAAACATCGAGAGGGCGGGGAGGTGTTTAAATGATATTCAATTCTGTATTAACTATAGACGGGATCCCACCAAGAGAATTAGGTTTGGGTGTCTTTCGAAACTCTCAACGTCCGATCCTGTCCTCGACAGTGAATAATACGGTAACTTTACCAGGCATGCATGGGGCCTATGATTTTGGGGCTACGATGGGACCAAAGCAATTTGAATTGGAATGTGCTTTCATAACACGCAATCATATTGAACTGCAGCAGCGCGTATCAGCGCTAGCTGCTTTTTTATTGGATGGAGACGGTAGACCAAGAACTATGGATATCGTCTTTGCCAACTCATCGGATCGTAAATACTCGGTCAGATATGTAGGGAGCTTAAACATTGACCGTATATCCGGATTAGGGACATTTACATTACCTTTCACAGCATTTGATCCATTTGCCTACAGCAAGCAGAATACAAATGAACTGCTCACATGGGATACGGACCTCACATGGCAAGATGATTTTGCATGGGATGATATTTACGAATTCGCTTTCCGCGGTCCTGAAACAGTCCAGATTAATAATTTCGGAACGTTGAATATTGAACCGTTGATTGTAGTGACGGGCAGTTTCAGTACCCTATCATTAACAATTGGCGGCGTTGAATTCAAATACAACACATCATTCAATGGAACGTTAGAAATTAACCACAAACGCAAAACAGTCAAGTCAGGAAATCAAAACTTGTTACGAAATACAAATGCCAAGTTTGGTAAGTTACCGCCTGGCACCTCAGATTTAATCGTTAATGGTACGAATCTCAACATTTCAGTTGACGTAATCTTTAACGCTAAATACGCAGCATAAGGAGGTAATCAAATTGGCTGAAATTCAGAATATTCTTTTAAATGAGAAGCTAAGGGTCAGTAATCCTAAAATAAATCAAAACTTTCAAAATATTAATGACCAACTTACGAGTCATCTAGAATCGACAGATGCCCACTCAGCTGGAAATATATCCTATATCGGTCAAGCAACGGGAACAAACGCTAAAGAAGCTATTGATAATACACACAAACGTATAAGTGAAATTGTGGCACAATCCGGTGATGATAATACAGAGATTGTGGATGCTCGCGGGGGATATACTGTACTAGGGGATCGGATTAATTACATTGATGAACAGTTGTCAGATCTGGCTTACAACGTGAAGAATTTTGGGGCAATTGGTGATGGGGTAACTGATGATACAATATCGATTCAAGCTGCAATAGACGCAGCCAGTACAGCTGGAGGAGGCACGGTGTATTTCCCGCCTCTCGGAACAGATGAACACTATATAGTTTCTTCTATATTAATTCCATCCGATATTAACTTACAGGGTTCAAAGGGGTCGAGAATTAAACAAATTAACGACCCCGATCTTGGTAATCTCGTACAGATTGCAACAGGCGCGAAAAATATCAAAGTAGATGGTTTGGAGTTAGATGCAAATAAATCTAATGGATCAACTGGACATGGAATAGGGTTTTCTGCAAATGTTAGCGAGGTTATTATTTCTAATAACATAGTGCGAAATGCCACAATAGATTGTATTCACACTGAAGATGGAAACTTCAATGTGAAAATTATAAACAACTCATGTTTTGATGCTGGTCGTATCGGAATAGCAATGAACGGTAACAGCAAAAATATATTTGTGTCTGGTAATTTCTGCTCTGGCTCATTTAACTCTGGAATCAATGTTATCGGTACAGGGGATGGCGTATCAATAATTGGAAACATTGTTGATGGGGCAGGTGATGACGGAATAACAGGATATGGAAACCTTCAAAAAGATTTACTTATTGACGGAAATATCATCAGAAACGTAAGTAATAATGGAATCCACATCGGTGGAAATGGGGTTTTTATTTCTGATAATGTTATTTCTAACTGTGGGAATAGAGGTATATATTTTGCTAACTCCCCTTTAACTACAGGGGAAAATGTAACCATTAGTGGAAACTCGATAGATACAGTAACTAATCTCCACGGAATTGAAATTCTACAGTGCGACAATATAAGTATAGTAGGCAACAGCATTTTTAGGGTACTTGTCGGAAGGAGTATAACGTTAAGCGCTGTAAAACGAGGTGTGGTCGCAAACAATAGAGTAAAAGGAACTACATCCGATGGAATACGATTAGAAAAGTCTTCTTTTGTTACCATAACATCAAACAATATTACAGGCACTACAAACGGTATACAGCTATCTGATGACGGGATAACCGCTTCTAAGCACAACACAATAAGTTTTAATATCTTAGACGGTGGATCCGCACGTGGTATATTCTTTCAAAACTCGTCTGACTTCAATGTAATTATTGGTAATATAGTAATCAATTACACCATAGCATCCTATAGTTTAGTAGGTTCTAACAATATTTCTGATTTCAACTTGCTTCGAAGTCAAAAAGGAAGGTTTACCGGATCAGGAAATGGTTCGGCTACCACATTCACGATTCCTCATGGGTTGAGTGGAACACCAACATTCCTTAACGTTACTGCGGGTTCTACAGCGGCAAGAGGTGACTATTTCGTATCTGCTGATGCTACAAATATCACTGTAACTTATGGGACTGCACCTGTTTCCGGAACAAATAATGTAGTGTTGTACTGGGACGCTAAAGCATAGAAGAATGTTATGGTGAAGCAGTAAATTAGCATTTGGTTATTGCGCATGTAATTACTCCCACATATACTCAAAAAAGCGGAGGTGCTTTTTTTGAGGAAAGAGAGACTATTTTATCTAGATTTTATTCGAGCTTTATCGGTACTGGCTATTGTTGTTTACCATTTTAGTACAACCTTATCTGGACTTAGAATCGAAAGTTTTCTATCCATCCCATGGAACTACGCCAACGGAAATTTAAGTACAATAGGGGTATCGCTGTTCTTTTCAATATCAGGTGCGGCTCTAATGTATTCCTACAATGATAAATTCTCGCTTAGGCAATACTTTGCTAAACGATTTTTATCTATATACCCGATTTTTTGGATAGCATATATTGTCGCTTTCCTGTATTTATTTTACGTAAACAAAACGACAGCACACGTTCCAAACATCAGTTTCTTTTTAACAATCTTCGGCATGGATGGATATATGCTTTATAGCATACCTAACTACTACATTCTAGGGGAGTGGTTTTTGGGATGCATAATTTTGCTTTATCTCTGTTTTCCTGTTCTAAGATTTTTTGTTTTAAGATACCCGATAATTACGTTCATTGCCATCTTGGTACTCTACTTAGTATTTGTAGAGAATTACGTTTTCAAATTGGGCATTAACAGGAACTTCCTTACAAGAATACCTGAGCTATTAATAGGTATGTATTTCACACAATTCATCAGAAAAGTGAAATGGTATCATTTCTTAATTGCGTCAATTATAACTGCGTTAATGCTATTCGTGAAAATTGATATTAATCAGATGTATAAAGTGACAATAGTTGGGATATCAGTGTTTTTCGTTTTAGCTTATATTGCACAATTTATAAGATCAAATAAAATCATGGGATCTATTCAGGTAGTAAGTAAATACTCATTTGCTGTCTTCTTGGTTCATCATGTAATAATGATGCAGCTTGCAAAGCAATTCAAGGGTATGAATTTAACCACTGTTGAGACATTAAGTTTACTGCTAATAACAATATTAATAATTGTTTTGTTCTCACTTTACCTGCATAAAATATCTAACAAGGTAATCCTGTATGCAAGCAGTGTTACTAAATAATACGATATAATTTTGCAACTAGATTTTTTAGTAAAGGTTTTTTCTTACATTTGGAGGTGATAAATTGATAGCCATCCTAAATAAATCATTCCAGCCTCTAGCTATATTAGTGGATTATTTGAACGACGAGATAACCGAACAAATAAACGGTTCTTATACATTTAAATTCGCAGTCTATATGGACGATGAAAAAAGCCAATACATCGACACTGCCAACCTAGTAGAAGTTGAGGGCCAATACTTTAACATCGTCAAACATCGCCGGACCCGATCCAGTAATGGAGATGTTCAAATAGTAGTAGAATGTGAGCAGGTCTCTTATGACCTGCTCTTTCACGTTTTTGAGGATAGTTTCATTCATTCTGGATCACCTGTGCAGCTGATGTCCATGGCCCTGGAAGGAACAGCATTTACGATCGGGACTGTTGAAATTTCAAATGTAGTTAGTGTGGAATTAAAAGAGAATGCAACGGCACGATCGATTCTATTCGAAATCGCTGCGGCTGCGGGCGGGGAATTAAGGTTTGATCAATTTACCGTATCCCTGCTTGGAAGGAGAGGCCGAGACAGGGGCGTTCAGTTCCGTCTGGGTAAAAACGTGCAAGGCATCGTAAAAGACGTTAACGGGCAATCTGGAGAGGTTCTGACATCCTATGAAATCGATGTCGTGGAGCTGAACACGTTACCCGAATTTGAAGGGTTGGAATATTTCGAACTGGGAGATACCGTTGACATCATTGACGAGGAATTACAGATTGATGAACAGCAGCGGATTATCGAGTATGCTTATTCACCACGGCAACGGATTAATTCCAAAGTGGTCATTGCGAATTACATCGAAGGAATACAGGATACTATCTACCGGATCCAGACGACAACGGTCGGCAAGGATAAATGGATGTATGGAGTCAAAATCGGTCCTGATGAAGGCATTGTCATTGAACGATATGACAAATTGGCCAAATCGAAGTGGAACGCCGATGAATTCCGGATGCAAAAAGGAGATGGCAACGGAGGATATACGGATTCACTCTATTTCGATGCTATTAACCAGGAGTACACGTTCACCGGGATCGTTCGGGCAGGGCAGTTTATTGGTGGCAGCATAAAGATAGGTAATGAAGGATCGACATTCTTTGAAGTCGGGGAAGACGGAAAAATGAAGGCCATCGATGCCGAATTCACAGGGAAGATAACTGGTTCTGAGATTGTTGGTGGTACGATAACCGGTTCGTTGATTAGAACATCGGCAGCCGGTCCGCGGATCGAGCAAAGCAGCGTTCTTGGTTTTCGAACATATGACGGTAACAGTGTAAACAGAATCAGAATTACCACGTCATCAAACAATGATGTTGCTGCCATCGTCTATTATACTTCGTCTGGCGGATATGCCGGAGAGATAAACTCATATTCAAACTCAGGTTTGTCGATTTTCTCTGAAAACTTGTTTTTGGGGAGTAACAATTCAGCAAGTCCTATAAGATTTCAGGGAGCAGCCAATTTCGCAGGAGTAATAAATACAAGAAAGTACAATGATCTAGATGCAGTCCTTGACGATATTTATCGTAAGATACCATAAAAATTGCAACCTTAGTGACCGATAAACGTTGTATAATTAACAGAAAATTACACACGGAGGTTCTAAGGATGAAAAAACTGCTTTACATTGCATCTGGTATGGTATTGGGGATTGCGCTTGCACTCCCGTTAGGAAGCGCATTTGCTGATCAAATAAAAAGTGTCGTAGGCACTAAGATTACAGGGCAATACACTGTTAAAGTCAACGGAAAACAACTCGCAGACCCGGCTATCGTCGCTGATGGTAAATCATATGCGCCTGTCAGATCTTTAGTGGGGGCAGTTGGGACAGGAGAGATTATCGTGGATAATACTGAGAAAACAATTGATATTACGGTAGAATCTGATCTGCCTAGTGACACAACTCCAGTCCTAGAAGAATCGAATCCATATGTAGGTCTTACTAAAGCAAAACTACTGTCTACAAAAGAAATGTTTGAGGTTTCTCAATTACAAAGAATTGATAATAAATTAAAAGAGTATGAGGATCTGCTCTCCAATCCACCTTCATGGTTGGACATCGACAATACAAGAAAAACCATAGCCGAACTTGAAGAGCAGCGCGTTGAATACGAAGCGAAGTTGGTATTGGTAAACGAAGCAATAGCAGCATTAGATAAATATAAATGAACTAAGTCGTCCACACGGGCGGCTTTTTCTTTTGGGAGGAAACCATGATAGCAAGAAAACTTGTAGAGTGCACGATTGACCTTAATGATCCCGTTGGTGAAATTGGGGCAGCCATCAATGTTGTTATAGGAGCGTTCAGAAAGGATCAGCAAATCGAAATCCTAAAAGCTGTCCAGAAGAATATTGAGGTGGCACTTCAGGACGACGGAAAAGAATAAGCTCACCTAATATCAAAATAAGGTGGTGGTCCCTATGCTTGTATAACATAATAATGTCTGTTTGCTCCCGGAGTGGTCGGGGGCTGTTTTTGTTTTCAATCATTAGATAGAGAAGGGGGAGAGGGGCATGAAAGAGGAGGTGCTGACAATTGAAGGATTGCGCACAAAAACAGAAGAGTTAACAAGTCAGATGCAGAATTTAAGTTCGGAATTCACACGCTTGTCTGCTCAGACGGTAGCCGATGAGGCTCGCTTCAAGCTAATCGAACAGACAGCCGGCAGGCATGATGACGAGATTCGGCAACTTAAAGACTCCACACGCATGATGCAATTACAGTTTGATCAGGTCATGACCAAGATTGACACATTGGAAATGAAATTGTTTAGCTGGCTTCAGCAAACACAACAAGACAGTGTTAAAGAACGGACAACGAACAATAAGCAGTGGTTTCAGTTCCTCACATTTGTTTTAGGCGGTACAATAATTGCTATTGTAACGGCGGTATTCATAAAGGGAGGTATTCAATAATGGATTGGAATAGTATTTACGTATTAATAGAGCCGAGGTTGTTAGTGGTGTTGGCCTTTTGTTGGGCTTTGGGGTTCATTATAAAGAGTGTTCCAGGGATTCCTGATTGGTCTATAGTATTTATCATTACAGCATTTTCGTTGCTGGTAACAATATGGATGATGGGTTTATCGGCAGAAGCATTCATACAAGGTGTTCTGGTGGGGGCTTTTGCTGTGTTTGGCAACCAGGTCATTAAACAAGCTAAGAAAGGAGCCGACACAGATGCAGACGCGTGAAATTTCTAATGCAGGCATCAAGCTTATCAAAACCTTCGAGGGATGCAGGCTCAAAGCGTACAAGCCTGTGTCCACTGAAAAGTATTGGACGATTGGTTGGGGACATTATGGTCCAGATGTTACAGAAGGCATGACGATCACACAGGAACAGGCTGATGCAATGCTGGTTAAAGACCTGGACAAATATGAAGCGTATGTTAACAATCCTTCGTATGTCCCTGTGACGGACAAACTAAATCAAAACCAATTCGATGCGCTCACAAGCTTTTGTTACAACACAGGCCCTGGAAATCTTCAGACGCTTTGTAAGGGACGTACGATTGATCAGATCGCTGACAGTATCCCGAAGTATAACAAAGCCGGTGGCAAGGTCCTGAATGGTCTGGTACGGCGTAGAGAAGCTGAGTTGGATTTATTTAATGCGAAGGAAACGAAGGAGGGAAATACAGTGTCAAATGAACGTGATATCAATGTAGTAAGCCCGTGGGCTAAGGATGTATGGGATCAAATGACGAATGCCGGTTACTTTGATGGTAAACGTCCTGGCGCTCCTATTACTCGGGAAGAAATGGCAATTGTATTAAAACGATTGATTACCAGTCTAAAATAATGATTAGGCTCTGCTGGCTTATTTCTGGCAGAGCCTTTTTTTGTGAACTATTCTCCTATTTTTTCTTGTTGATATCGGAACGTAAGTTCGCATATAATACATACAAACATACGTTCTTACAAATTGGAGGGTTGAACATGCCAGTGAAATACATAGGCAGGTTGGTCGAAATCATTTACCAGGACAAAACAGGACAGATAACCAAACGTCGTATCCAAGTCAAAAGCGTTCGTTCTGGTCCGATCCGGGCAGATGATTTGCTATCCGGCAAGCCTCGCACTTTTAGGGCAGACAATATCCTGGCATGTAACCCAATCCAAACATCAGCATAGGAGGCGGTTAATTATGGCGGGCAAGCTCGTGGCAAACGGATTGTTTGAAAGCTCTAGGATAATTTTACCTGAACATAGGGAGCGTTTGTTGGAACATAAAAGAGAACAGCAACGGAGGGAAAAGCCTGTTCTTGACGAACAAGCGATAGAGGAAATTGTCAGAGCATTGGCCGTTTCATATGCAGAAAAAATGATGGTTGATCTTATCCTTTTCGATCCGTTTAAGTATGAATCGGTAAGTGGGATAGTGATTGGAATAAATCGCTCTCAAAATAAAGTCAACCTGTTGTTAGAAGAAGATGAAAGATCGATAGAGATCGCAAAAATAATCTCAGCAAACCTCTGAATTTGTATGAATTTGGCTATGGTATTTTCGCGTCTTAAAGTATAATTACAATATCAAATTATACTGCCGCGAAGGAGAAATGTAGGATGTGGGAGCCAATTCGGTTTCTGCTTTTTTCAACACTCGAATCAATGTCAGCTTTCGCTTTAATGCTTGCGATTTTTAGATTGAAGGTCAAGGATTATATATGGCCCGGTCTGTTTTTGAGCTTAATTATGAACCTACAAAGTTATTTGTTGAGAGAAGAAGCGTCGATGGCTTCTTTGGCACCAGCGATTAACACTTTACTTTTCATATTACTCATAACAACAGTGGTCAAGGTTCCTGTTATGTGGTCGGCAATTATATCAATCTTAGGCACATTTAGCTACACAGTAATTCAAACAGCTATTCTGCTGGTGTTTTTCAGGGGCGTGGACACTGCTTCTCTCGCAAACTCTATTGAGGGATCAGCTCTACAAGCTGTTTCAAGTATTGTCGCTCTTGGATTAACCTATTTCCTTTTGAAATTCAAGATTGGATTTACAGCGGATTTTGAAAAATTCCGTTTTAAGTGGGAACACATTGGAGTACTTGTTTTCATCATATTTTCGCTTCTGGCGTCAACGTTTATGTTTTACTTGAATAACCAAATGCTCGTCATTCTACATATGGCACTAGCAGCCGGTTTGTTTCTCTACTATGCAATTTGGAAGGAGAGGGAAGATTGATTGAGGCTGCCGCCTGGCGGATCGCCAAGCATATAAAATCTGTTGTGCCAAACCACCCAGCTCCAATTGAAGATCTTAATCATTCACTTATTATATCGTTAAACTTTTTTTCTGTGGTTGGTTTGTCGGCTATTGGATCGTTATTAACTGGACATGGCAAAGAAGCAGCAATACTCCTCATTGCCTTTGCAATATTGCGGCAGCTCACCGGGGGTCTGCATCTTGAGTCAAGCACATGGTGCGCTGTCGCCACAGCGGGTACGGCAACTTTATTATCGCTTGTTACGTTAAATCATTTAACAACTATTTTGCTAAGCGCAGTCGGATTGTTGTGCATAGTGATATTTGCTCCAGCTGGTATCGAAGATCAGACCATAATTCCACCGCGGTTTTATCCGATATTAAAAGTAGCTGGCATGATTATTATTAGCTCTAACTTTTTATTATCTTCTCCATACTTAGCCATGGCATTCTTCGCCCAAGGCATTATGCTTGTTGCATATGTACTTTTTAAAGGAGGTGAAAAATAATCATGATGAAATCAAAGGTATACTCCGTTGTTGCAACAGCATTGTCTGCGTTAGCTGTTGTTTCCGTGATGCCAGCAAGCTTGGCATGGGTATCTAACCCTAAGCCGCCAAAACATTTGCTTAGAAAATAGGAGTTGTTTCTATGTTATCTGTCACGAATACGCCTGATGGCGACAAGGGTATAAGAGATGTACACATGAGTTCTATTTTATACATGAAATGGGACAGCAGACTTGATCGAGTTGTTCTACACACGATTGAAGGACTCTTTTACTTACCGGGGCCCCTGGTTTATTGGCAGAATGCGATGAATAGCATGGGGTTCAAGTTTCTGAAGGTGGATCGTTCCACGATAATTAATTCAGACAACATCGTCAAGGTGGATCAGATATATAAGGAAGCTTTTTTCGAACATAACGTTTCGCGTGATTCAGTAAAATGCGAAATTGCCCATCATAGATACAGGAAGTTTGTTAAAGAATTACAAATCATGAATCCAAGTGTTATATTGACATAACGGGCCGTTTCTAACGGCTCTTTTTTTATAACAATGAGCTTGAATAATGTCGAATAGTGTAGAACTTTGGAAGAGGTTCGGATCGCCCAATTTATGTTTACATGAGGCTAATAATGGGATTTAATAGAGATGTGAGGTATGAAATATTTGGGGGAACAGAGAGATGCATGGATAAAATTCGCCTACAGCGAAGTTTCGCCCGGAGGAGGGGCTTGCGCCTCCGCCGTTTGCCTAATCCCATTCGTGCAGATCTTCCATAGTGCAGCCAAGTCGGTGGGCGACTTTAGCTGCGAGGGGGTAAGAAAAGTACTTTTTCCCTGATGTGACTTCTGAGAGGAAAGCTTGTGAAATGCCTACATCTCTCGCCAAGTCGACAGCTTTAATTTTGTTTTTAGCCAAGAGGTATGGCAAACGGCTCCTCCCGGGTACGGGATACATCCATTTACACCTCATGCCTATAGTTATCTATGTTATTATATGCCAATTTCAAAACCATAACAACGAGAAGAAACGGAGGAAATCTGATGAATGATTCTATGATCGGAAAATGGATTGAAGAAAAAAAATATTCAAGGAAGGAAGCTGCGAAGGTTTTAGGGATTTCCGCAGCCGCCTTAAACAAGTACGAAGAGAACCCAGGGAAGATGCCTTTACATATTTATGGTTTGATTACACGAAGTAAGTGCGCCACATCCAGTAAATAAGGATGTGGCTTTGTGTTCTAAATTTGTCCTGAATGAGTCCTGAACGACACATAAAGTTACGGAAAGATACGGAAAACAAAAACGAGTTCCTACCTATTATATAGGCAAAAACTCGCGGTATAGAAAGATACGTAATACAAAACTAATTAAATTCGAAATGGAAGGCAGCATTGGTTAATTGCTGCATACACAAGGACCGGGGGATCTCCTCCGGTCCTTGTTTTTTTGTGCACGAAAATAATCCGATTTATATGAAAAAACGGACTTGTATGGCAGAAAACTGGATGGTTGAATCGCTGTTTTTCGCATAAAATAGGTTCAACAGCACAAGCGATTTCATAGATTGCTGCATCTATTGATAGAAAAGGATGGTGAATCTATGAGCTTTAATCCTTTTACAGGATATCGCATTACAAGTTCGTTTGGTTATCGCATTCATCCAATTCATGGTGGACAGACATTCCATCGGGGAATTGACCTCGTCACAGAACCTTGGAATGGCCCTGTATACGCCTTTATGGAAGGGACCGTACGATTTGCCGCTGAAGGAGCTACGGGCTCCGGATTCGGTGGTTATGGGCTTACAGTTGCTGTACAGGATCATCGTGGGTATCTGCATTGTTACGCCCATCTGTCGCGAATTGCGGTTAGTGTAGGTCAGCGGGTGAAGCGTGGTCAACTCTTGGGCAACCAAGGGAGTACGGGTCAGAGTACAGGACCCCATGTCCATTATGAGATTCGTAAAACGAGTACCCCTTCTTACGGGTATACAGCCGGTGTGGATGGAGTGGTTGAGCCGGAAGCATATTTGCAATCGGAATTCAGTTCCACATCTGAGGAGCAGGAGGCTCTGCCGATGACAAGTGAAGAGAAGAAAGCTTTTGAAGCGATGGAAAAGACACTGGAAGCTCAGGCTTCCTGGATCGCGCAGCAGAAGAATCTATCCAATATGCCCTGTCCGCCTTGGGCAGCTGAAGCTTATCATTACTATCGTCCTTATATCCAGACGGATACAGGCAGTTATGACTTCTGGAGGCTGCTGGTTATTATGTATCGCAAGGAAAAAGAAATTCAGGTCACGTCCGATTCGGGAAAACAATAAGAGTCAGCGTGCTGATTACGATGATTCGTATTGAAGCAGGCGAAAAACCATTTATCGAATATTGCCATTTCGCCCGGTTCGCTTCCCCTGCAAGATCATATGTTAGGGTATACCTGATGAAGAGGAGGCAATCACATGAGCGAGGTAGGATATGGTTGTGGTGGCAATGTTGGCGGCGTAGGTGGATACAACCCATTCACATCGGTAGGCGCAATCTTGGTATTGTTCATTCTGTTGGTTATCATCACTAAAGCATTCTGCGTGTAATACGCGTATCAAACCTGAATAAAGCAAAAGGGAAGCCGAAAATTCGGTTTCCCTTTTTACTTTCATAAGATAAGTTCCTGTAATGTAATTCTTCGTAATCATTCATTTTTCTACGTTGTGCTACGAAACCATGGAGCTATTGAATATAAATTTCGACGATGGCGATATCTCTTTCTTTCGCTAAATCAATAAAGGCCGTGGATGTCTGAACAAGTGGACGGAAATAGTCTGCAGGGTTATTCATGACGATAATGCCCGTTTCCCCCGAGGTGAGCAGTACCCTTTTGCCTATAAAATTGGGCAGCATATGTTTGATGAGCTCTTGGGTAGCTTCTCCATTGAGTTGGCCAAAGCTCAGGCTGTACAGCTCGCACAGCACGGAGATGAGCTCCTGCTTGGTCTGATATACCCGGTTGGTCGTCATGGCGCTGTATACGTCAGCTACGGCCGTAATACGGGCATACGGATGAATATCATTCCCTTTCAGTCCATGAGGATAGCCGCTTCCGTCTTCCCGTTCATGATGCTGAAGGGCGACCGTAGCCAGAATTTCATCCTGCGTGGACTCTTTAACAATCTCATATCCATATAACGTATGTTTCTTCATTTCTTCGAATTCTTCCGGGGTTAGTTTTCCCGGTTTATGTAGCATTTCAGGAGAAATTTTGGATTTTCCAATATCGTGCAGATAACCTGCTTTTGCTACTGTCAGGCATTCTTCAGGATTGTAGCCCATCCAGCCTGCAATATAAAATGCGAGCATTCCCACTTGCAATGAATGGTTGTAGGTATAATCATTATCGCCGTCAAGCATAAGTAGAAGGGAAACGACATCCTTCTGTTTCTCCAGTTGAGTTGTCAGGTTAACCAGAATTTCATCGACCTGAGCTTCGTCAATAAACCCTTTCTCCATCGCTTGCTGAAACAGAGATTCGGTACCTTTGATCGTATCGTCAAACAGGGTAGTTAACAGACGGGTCTGATCGGAAGGCATGGTTTGCGTATCAGAGTGTAGGTCGGATGTTGTATGTTCTACATCTGCGTAATCGATTCCATGTTGCAGCAATTTGGTAATATCGTCTTCGCTGAGTAAGGAACCTTTCATCAGCATGTGGAGACCTGAACTGTTGTATACATCATTTTTTAACAGATCACCAGGTTTAAGATCAGTAACATGCACTCTCACGTATAAACCACCTTTTCCTCGACTTATATCGACATATATGCTTATAATAACAAGAAAAAAATGGGTTGACAACGACTTATTTACTAATTTAATTAGCCTTGCAAGAGGTGGAATGACTATTTATAAATTGTCCAAGGGGTTCCATGGTCCCAATTGATGTCCCTTCCACTCGGAACCATCTTCCCATATTTCCTTTTTCCAGATCGGGACCGTTTGTTTCAACCTCTCGATAGCGTATCGACTGGCATCATAACAATCGCTGCGGTGAGGCGAGGAGACGGCGATAATAACACTAATCTCTGCAACGTCGACCTGACCAATCCGGTGGCTGATCGCACATCTGACACCTGGCCAGCGCTCGGTGATTTCACTTCCGATGTTAGCCATCTGAGAAAGGGCCATAGGTACATAAGCTTCATATTCCAGATGGACCGTTCGTTGTTCCCCGGTCATTTCACGAGTAGTACCTACAAAAGTCAGTGCTGCCCCGTGGTTTGCGGTAATGACCAGAGCTGTTGTTGCTTCCACAGACAGGGGGGACTTCGTAATCATAAACATACCGTCCGGAGTACGATGTTCGGAGAGTGAAGACCTATGATCATGCTCGGACCCTTCGGTACCGTCACCTCCTGAAACGGGGGGAATTAAGGCAAGTTCATCTTCGGGCTTAATCATTGTATCGGCAGGAGCATACTGCTGGTTTACCGCCAGAAAGGACGTTCGAATCTGTGAAGCAGCCTCGGGATAGGCGAGTGCCAGGCTTTCTTTGAGAAGAGCTGCGGTCAAAGGACTTTCCGTATATTCATATTCAAGCAGGGACGTGCCCAGACGTTCAGCAATGCCTGCAAACAGTTGTATGGTTAGTATCATGCTATGCGTCACCTCTTTTTTATCTCTAAACCCTTTCAATATATCATAACGACGCGGAAAATGTTATGCTTATCTATTAGAGGAATGTACGTTAGGCAAGGACTAAGAGGAGGCGGTGTGATGAGCACCAAGGAAAAACAAACGTTAACCATTCTGCACACCAATGACATCCATAGTCATTTTGGTTCCATGAGCTCTATCGCCGCCATGATTGAACAAGAGAGAGAACGGAGCGAAAACGTTCTAGTTCTGGATATCGGAGATCATATGGATCGTATGGCCGTAGAGACAGAGGGCACACTTGGGGGAGCCAACGTCGATGTGATTAATTTGACGGGGTATGACGCCATAACGATTGGCAATAACGAGGGACTGACATTTACACCGGAGCAGCTGGCACAGTCCTATTCGGGACTATTGTGTCCTGTCGTGTGCGGAAATGTTGT
Source organism: Paenibacillus sp. 7516 (assembly GCF_002272715.1). Lineage (NCBI taxonomy): Bacteria > Bacillati > Bacillota > Bacilli > Caryophanales > Paenibacillaceae > Paenibacillus > Paenibacillus sp. 7516. The sequence goes on along the minus strand of NZ_NPBI01000009.1, from coordinate 66,919 downwards.
GGAAGAGGCCAGTGGTCTGCCTCCAGTATGGATGAACTCATCCCTTATTGTGGACAAAGGTCCTTTTCGGATAGGTTTGCTCGGAGCTACTGCACCGTTTACTGCTTTTTACGACTTGCTGGGATGGAAGCTGCTTGACCCGGTGGAAACACTGCGTGAGCAAATTGAAGCGCTGCGCCCTAATGTGGATATTGTCATCATACTCTCCCATCTGGGTCTATCAACGGACCGGAAACTCGCAGAGCAGATTGAGGGCATTGACGTTATTCTTGGCGGACACACACACCATGTACTCGAGGAACCTCTGGTCATTGGGAATGCGGTGTTGGGAGCAGCCGGAAAATTCGGTCAGTGGCTTGGTAAAGTTGTTCTTGAACGGGATAGCGGTGCGGATAAGCCTAGACTGGTTAGTAGTGGCTGTTTTCCATTGAAGGAACAGATGCTGGATGAGAAGGTTGCACTGGCCATCGCCTCACATCGTGTGGAGGCAGAGCGAGCTCTTGGACAGACAGCTGTAATGATTGACCGAACTCTTCCGATAAAATATGAGAGGGAATCACCATTCGCATCGCTGCTCGCGCAGGCAGTAAGGCATTTCACGGGAGCGGAGCTGTCACTGGTTAACGCTGGTCAACTCCTTGGTGAGCTTCCGCAAGGGGACATCAGCAAGGGAATGCTGCATTCCCTATGTCCTTCTCCGATCAATGCTTGTACAATAAGGCTGAAAGGCAGAGAGATTCGTGAAGCGCTGGAGCAGTCTTTGCTTCAGGAGTATGCCGACAAGCCCATCATCGGATTTGGATTTCGCGGGAAGATACTTGGTACGCTGTGTGTGGATGGCATTGAGGTGGAGTATGATCCTGAGGGTTCCTCATATCAAAAGATCTGTGCATTATATGTCGACGGTGAGCCTATGGGTGATGAACAGGAATACGTGGTCGGAACACTAGACATGTTTACATTCAATGTGGGATACCCTTCGTTAGCCCGGGGAACCGAGATCGCATATCGACTTCCTGAATTTATACGGGATCTGCTGGAGATCGAATTAAAAAGACCAGGGGCGTTGGATGATAGCCTGCGATCCCGCTGGCATGAAAGAAATTAACGAGTACTTGCCTTCTGCTGAAGCGGCGGCTAGTGGAAATTACATCTACGGAGCGGGAGAGGATAGGCTGTGCGTTTAGTACATATAAACCTATTGCAGCCTGGCATGAAGCTGGGGAAACGAATTTATAGCGAAGAGGGTTTGGTTCTGCTTAGTGAAGATGTGGAACTGACCGAGCGGTTGATTAGACGTCTAAAAGACCTCGGCGTAGGTTACGTATATATTAAGGAAGCAGCGACAGAGGATATCATCGTTCCCGATATGCTCCAGGAGGAAACCAGACGCAGGGCGCTGGTAGAAATCAAGCAGCAGTTTCAGAGTATGTCAGGTTTGAAGACCAAAAGCCGAATTCCGCATTTTGGTAAAGCGCTGAGTGGTCTGATGAATACCATTTTGGAGGACATCGGCGGTCAAAAGGAAGCAATGATCATGCTGATGGATATGAACTCCAGTGATCTTGATCTCTACAACCACTCCTTGAACGTATGTGTGTACACACTGGTTTTGGGCGTCGCCTCAGGGTATTCCAGACAGCAGCTGATGGAAATTGGACTGGGTGCCTTGCTGCATGATATAGGAAAGACACAGATTGATCCAGATGTTTTGCATAAACCGGGGAAATTGACGGATGAAGAATTTAAAATCATACAGCAGCATACTACATATGGACATCGTATTTTAAAAGATGAACCTGGCATACCGCTTCTGGCAGCACATTGTGCCCTGCAGCACCATGAGCGAATCGATGGTAGTGGCTATCCATTTGGCCTCAAAGGGCCTCAAATTCATGAGTATGCCAAGTGGATTGCACTGGCTGACTCGTATGACGCCATGACAAGCAATCGGGTATACCGTAAGGCTTTGCTCCCTCATCAGGCGGTGGAGGTGTTATATACTGGATCTGGCTCGTTGTATGAACAGCGTATGCTGGAGAAATTCCGTGACTGTGTGGCAATTTATCCCGTAGGTCTATCTGTAACGCTGAGTACGGGAGAAGTCGGCGTCGTTGCATCCATCGATTCACGTATCCCACAGCGGCCGCGGATTCGGGTGTTGAAGAATGCTGATGGACAGACGTTACAGGCTCCTTACGAAATAGATCTGTCCACAGCCTTATCGGTTATGATTACTGGTGTTGAAGGCGATGAGGGCGTGCCTCCGACTCCTTCCTGTGATGAATTTTCTTGATCGCTGTTAAGTTATTGCCAGCAGGGAGCCTGCGCTCATAGCAATATCCGGGCCGGGTTGGCCCTGGAGTTGTATGGGCGTTTTTGTCATGTGATGGACAGAGCACTTCATGCCGAATCGTTCAAAATTGTGCTATGATAAAAGATAGCTCCAAAAAGATCATGCCGAAGTATGATGTAAATAAAACTTTTTAGGTTAATAAAAGGAATAAGGTGAAGAACAATGACCATGCTAAACTCAGGATCGGTTGAACCGATGCCTTTATCGCCGACTAATGATCCATGGGATCCGATCGGCTCTTTGCGTACATATGGACGCCACGTGTTAACCAGTGTTGAAATGACCGTGACTCATCTGTGCAATATGCGATGCGAGCACTGTGCTGTAGGGGATATGCTCACGATGCGTGAAGCTCCCGCACTGCCACTGCCTCTAATGCTGAAGCGGCTGGACGAAGTGGAGCATCTGCAGACCATCAGTTTGACAGGTGGTGAGCCAAGTTTCAGTCAAAAGACAGTAGATGAAATGATCATCCCGCTGCTGAAATATGCCAAGGAGCGCGGCATAAGATCACAGATCAACTCCAACCTGACGCTGGATCTCAGTCGTTACGAGAAACTGCTGCCGTACCTTGATGTGATGCACATCTCATTCAACTACCTGAATGCCGATGATTTCCATCAAGTCGGTTTTGCCAACAGCGGTAGATCTGTCAAGCGTGAAGTAGCGGTGAAAATGTATGAGAAAATGATAGAAAATTCGCGCAAACTGAGTGAAGCAGGCATGTTTATCTCTGCTGAATCCATGATTAATTTCCGTACTCATGATAAGTTGGAGGGGATCCATCAACTGATTCGGGAGATGGGCTGTGTACGTCATGAAGTACATCCGATGTATAACTCGAATTTTGCTTCCACATTGCCTGTCCTGTCTCTGGACCATATGCGTGCAGCCATTCATCGCTTGCTGGATGTGCGTGACAAAGACATGTGGATGTTGTTCGGAACACTTCCATTCTTTGCTTGCAGTGCGGCCGACCAGGATCGGGAATTGATCAATCGCCTGTACAGTGAGCCTAATGTGACCGTACGCAATGATCCGGATGGTCGAAATCGCGTTAACGTCAACATGTTTACAGGCAATGTGTACGTTACGGATTTTGCCGACATCCCTGCCTTTGGCAACATTCGGGATCGGAAGCTGGATGATGTGTTCCATGAATGGTCAGCGGAGCATCCGCTTAATCAGACCGTTAACTGTCACTGTGATGCTGCGTCCTGCTGCGGGCCTAACCTGCTGGTAGCGGACATGTATTATAAAGGTGTTGATTTCAAATCCAGAAAAGCAATTACGCGCTGATTAGGCGCTGATATTCCAGGTATATTCCTGAAATAGATAGAAAAAGGGGAGTGTCGACTTGGATATTCATACCGAATTTCATCTCGGGCAGTTGGTGTTCAATTTGGTTTGCGTTTTTCTGCTCGTATTCTTGAATGGCGTATTTGTTGCAGCGGAATTTTCTCTGGTTAAAGTCAGACAGACCCGGTTGACTCAATTGCAGAGCGAGGGAAATCGGCTGGCTGGGTATGCATTGAAGGTGAATGGAAAACTGGATGCTTACTTGTCGGCAACCCAGTTCGGCATTACCCTGACATCCCTGGGGCTTGGCTGGCTCGGTGAACCCGCCATCTCCGAATTACTGGTAGAGCCGCTGATGTTCAAACTGGGCGTGGCGGATACAGGACTGATCTCTACCGTTTCCGTTATCATCGGTTTCTGTATTATTACGTTTCTGCATATTGTACTTGGAGAACTTGCGCCGAAGTCGCTTGCTATTCAAAAAACAGATGGCGTGGCTCTGCTATTGTCCGCACCACTTCTGCTGTTCTACAAAATCTTTTTTCCATTCATCTGGATTCTCAATGCATCGGCCAATGCGCTGCTGCGACTGGCAGGGATAGAGCCTGCGAGTGAAGGAGAAGCCCATTCTGAAGATGAACTTCGAATCTTGATGAAGCAGAGTGCGAAGAGTGGCGTCATTGACAAGGACGAAATTAAACTGATGGATAACATCTTTGATTTCTCCGATATGCTTGCTCGTGAAGTCATGCTGCCACGTACAGATATGGATTGTCTGTATACCCATCTGTCTCTGGAAGAGAATCTCAAGATCATTAACGCAACGAAGCACTCCCGTTATCCTGTTGCTGTTGAGGATAAAGACGAAATTATCGGATTTATCCATATTACGGATCTGCTTTTGGCAGCCCCGGAACAGCAGCAGGACCTGGCTTCACTTGTGCGGCCCATCTTGAACGTTCCGGAATCCATGGAAATCAGTCATGTCCTTCAACTGATGCAGAAAAAGCATTCCCAGATGACCCTTGTTGTTGACGAATACGGTGGCACCGCCGGATTATTGACGGCGGAGGAAATTCTGGAGGAGATCGTAGGGGATCTATACGATGAGTTTGAGGATGAGCGACCTCATATGGAACGCAGCGGTGATTCCTTCTCCATTGATGGACGATCCCTCATTGAAGAGGTTCATGAATGGACCGGGGCCATCATTGATGACGAAGAAGTGGATACCATTGGCGGTTGGTTGTTCAAAGAGCTTGAAGGCAGCCCTGCCAAAGGTAAAACACGGGAGCTGAACGGCTATGTTTTTGAAGTGGAGGAATCCACCCGGTTACGAATTACCCGAGTCAAGGTGTATAAGAGCCCGGTCTCTGAAGATAAGGCTGTTGCTTTGGATGAGGCTCCGGACGATCCCGAATCGGACAAGCAGTGATGTATGTGGACTTACCATATTGAAATGAATGTGACCTTTGGAACACTTCCCGCGGGAGTAACCAAGGGTCTTTTTTTTGTGAAGAAGAAGGCGTGAGAAATTCCGTGAGTTGTTTCAGCTGAATTGGGATGAACTTAGGAACGATGACATATGAATAATAGACGGGAATCGCAAGGATTTTGGTCGCCTACCGACGAGTGACCAAATTTCAGTGAAGGGAGGCGTTTGAAAATGACTGATCCACAGCTTCGCGCATATGCCCCTTTCGTGGGGCCGTTTGATCCATGTAAACCGATTGAAATCAAAACCTACCTTGTTCCTCCGCAGTTATTTATTCCTTTCCAGCCGATGGGCTGGCCCCAATACAGTCCGGCAGAAGCATTGAGACTTGGAACATTGTGGCCTGCGCTATACAGTCCTTATACATCCAAAAAAACAAAGGGGAGGGAGGTAGGAGCAGATGGAGCCTGAAGCAGCAAAAGCGTGTGACGCCAGATATTATGAGTTGCTGGAGGAACTGCAAGCCTTGGATTTTGTGCTGGTGGAGCTGAATCTGTATCTGGATACTCACCCGGGGGACTATCAGAGTATTGAACAGTATAACAAGTTTAGCCAGGAGCGGATGAGGGTAGCCCATGAATTTCAGCAGCTGTATGGACCGCTCATGAACTTTGGGCATGCTTTCTCCAAGTATCCTTGGCAGTGGTCAGAGGCACCCTGGCCTTGGCAGGTGTAATGAACGTTTGAGTTGATTGCAAAAGTATACTGTACCCGGGTTTTCCGGAAACGCAGAATCGGGATACCCGGGAAGTGGAAGTATGAACGGTCCGAATCCGATTACATTTATTTCGTATTTTAGAAGGGGGAATCGTGCAACATGTGGGTATACGAGAAAAAGCTGCAATATCCTGTTAGGGTAAGTAAATGTGATCCTCATATGGCCAAATTGCTGATGGAACAGTATGGTGGAGCAGACGGGGAACTGGCTGCAGCCCTTCGGTATCTGAACCAGCGCTATACCATTCCTGACAAAATTATCGGTCTGTTGAATGACATCGCTACTGAAGAATTTGCCCATCTTGAGATGATCGCCACAATGATCTACAAACTTACCAAGGATGCAACTATTGAACAGCTGGAGAAGGCAGGCCTGGATGCTCACTATGTGAACCATGACAAGGCACTCTTTTACAGTAATGCCGCAGGTGTACCTTTCACTGCAACCTACATTCAAGCAAAGGGTGACCCTATTGCAGATCTGTACGAAGATATTGCTGCGGAAGAGAAGGCTAGGGCTACATATCAATGGTTAATTGATCTGACGGATGATGTGGACCTCCAGGATAGCCTGAAGTTCCTGCGGGAACGGGAGATTGTGCATTCGCTTCGTTTCCGTGAGGCGGTCGAGATCCTGAAGGATGATCGGGAAACCAAGAAGATCTTCTAATCATGCAACCTACCTTGCACATATTAAAAGAAGGATGTCCCTTGAAGTAAAAAAGGACATCCTTCTTTTTGTTTGAGGACCAGCTTAGTATTCGACCACCATGGCAACATTTTGCCACCCGGCTCCGACCGTCCAGAACAACACTTTATCACCACGCTCGACCTGACCTGAGGTTATGGCCCGATGCAGAGCGATAAAGGGACTGCTGGTTGATGTATAGCCGAATTCGTCTCCAATGTAGACGGCAACATCATTAGCGATACCAATGTTCTCCGATACCGCACGAATATTACCGATGGATAACTGGGAGAAGCAGGCTGCCTTGATCTGATCTGCTGCAATCTCGTTGCGTCCTAATAGTGTACGAATAGATTCAGAAGCGGCATCGACGCAGATCGAATCATCGAACGGTGTGAATTTGACATGAAAAGCTCCTGCATCCACCCCGGTCTGACCCAGTTTCGCCAGACCTTCTGTAGGAAAGAGGGAATTACCGTACACACAGGTATCCGTTTGATAGATGGAATCAATGAATCCGGTGGCCTGTTCGTCGCGCTCTATGATGACAGCCGCTGCTGCATCGCCAAAATTGGCATAGTAGACAGGATCATCTGGACTCGCGTGCGGGGCTACATAATCTGAACCGATAATCAGTGCTCTTCGAATTCGGGGATTCCCCAGCATCTGCCGGCTCACCTGTTCAAAGGCTGCCGTCATGCCGGCACAGTTGGCGTTGCTGTCGATACAGATGGTATGGGATGCTCCATTAATTAAACGATGAATCATTAAGGAATTCGTAGGGAAAATGTATTCCGGCGTTTGACTTGCATAGGCAATCAGGTCGATATCCGCCCCGGTCAATCCGGTCTTTTCCAAAAGGTTACTGGCTGCCTCATAAGCCATGCTTAGTGAGTTCTCGTCATCGTTGTTAATCTTGTAACGTTTATCACGCCCAAGCGCTTTTAACAATCCCCGAATATCTACACCTCTCGCATCAAAATGTTCAATGTAAAAGTCATTGTCCACCTGGTGCGCTGGATGATAAATATCCATATCCACAATACGAATTCCGGCCATCTTCATTCTCCTCTTGAGCGGATGGGTGGATCCACAACTTGTCCGCCTGATTTATTAGGTGGTAACGGTAGATATAATTTCGAGGTTGTCCAGTCCGACAGCACGTCCAAGCCTGGACAACTGCATTTTCAAAATGGCATTATTTTCGAGTGTGAGTACAACCTTTTTGAAGCCGTCCTTTTTAAATAGAGCCAGGCAGCCTTCGAGCAGAGGTACAATTTCCGGAGCGGTGACATTCAGCTTTTTACAGTCGATACGCAGTTCATATTCCGTTGGGTCAATAGGAGCAATCGTATCCTGATAAGCCGAGATGGAACGCAATCCATCTTCTTGAGAGAAAGATCCCTCCAGTTCAATGTTAAGCACCTTGTTTGGAACATCAGTCTTGAGTATAAAGCTTCCCATAATTGTCTCTCTCCTTTAAATGAGTTAAGGCTATCCTGCTACCAGGGACAAGGTGTTATCGCCACCGTTACTGGCTTCTGAGATGTAAGCTGAGATCGAGGATAATTTACCCATATTATAAAGGCGTAGATGTAATGAGATCAAGAATAAAGTCGAATCGTGTATAAAAATGTAGAATAGTTAATTATTGGATTTCATTTAGCGTCGCAAGTAGGACGTTAAATGCACTAATAATACGCGGCGCCCCTACACAAGGTGCCAAATGCAGCAGAATTCCTTTAAGCTCCTCCACAGTTACTCCAACACGAAGTGCCATAACATAATGAACACCCAGTTGTTCAAACTGCCCTTGTGTAATTAGTGAGGAGATAACGGCAACTTCTTTCCAATGATCCGAAATGCTGGTACGTTGGAAAATGTCTCCGTAAGCTGTACCCATAATGAATTCTGCCAGCTCGGGAAAGTGTTCCTTGATGGGGGCCAAGGCTTTGGCTCCGTACTCTCCAGAAAGATTCGCGAAACGTTCCAGCCCCTGAACAACCTGCTCACTCATTTTTGCTCCTCCTAGTTCAAATTCACGGTACGATGGGCCGTAGGCGGAATCTCATCGCGATCCGTCAATAGCTCGATTACAGCCACTTGTTTCAGTTCTTGTGCTGTCTTGAGTGCAGCGGTGAACTCGCCATGTGTTTCTGCCCGAAAAGCAGCTGCACCGAGAGCTTCAGCAAACTTCGCCGCATCCATAGGCACTTCAAACAAGGTCCCATCGATCCGGCCTGTTGTTTTTTGCATGCCTTTGAGCGCCATATCCAGCTGTTTATTATTCACTACGATGAAGATGACCGGCAGATTGTGGCATACAGCGGTATTGATCTCGGCTCCGAGCATCATGAAGCATCCGTCGCCTGTAATACAGACGATCGTCTCGTCTGGTGCTGCTGCCTTGGCTCCGATCGCCATACCAATGGCATTCCCCATACAGGCGAAGTATGCGTCAAATACAAAACTGCCAGGTTTCTTCACTTTATAACGCTGAACAGCATGGAAGCCGTGACTTCCGTCATCAACAAATAAGGTATGATCATACGGCAGCATATCGCTCAGTTCATCCAAGATTGATGCGAGGGAGAGGTTAGGCAGCGTTGGCAGGGGGACCGTATAGTCCACTGCTGTGGACTCTCTCTCGGGAGCTTCATATTCCGTCAAGTTACCCAGTAGAAACTGCAGATTGTCTTTTAGATCGCCAGTAATATGTAAGGTTTGTGAGTGGAGTATTTTACCGACAAAAGCAGGATCCGAATCGAACTGAATAAGATGTGCAGGATGATTCTCCGGTTTGAGATTGCAGATCGTCATGTCGCTCAGCCGCGACCCAAGCACGATATAGAGGTCACTGCGGTTGAGCAACTCGTCTGCATGGGGGAAGCCCCCAACACCACAAGGTCCATGATATAACGGATGGTTCCAAGCGATAGCACCTTTACCACCAGGCGTCGTGATGACTGGAATTTGGAATTGTTCTGCAAGATGTAATAGCTCGTCATGAGCTCTGGCTCGATTGACGCCTTTGCCTGCGATAATTAATGGGTGACTGGACTTGTGAAGGAGGGGGAGAATTCGATTAAGGTTAGAGATGCTAATTAGAGGCTCAGGTTCAGGCATGACAATTCGGCATTCAGCAAGCAGCTCGGTCTGAACGTCAAAGGGTAGACAGAGATGAACCGGACCTTTGTTCGGGCCAAGTGCAATGGAGAGGGCATGATTGAGCAATGTGCCGAAGTGGTCGCCACGCTCCACCAGTTTGCTGAATAACGTAGCTGGTCTGAACATCTCTGCGAGATCGGCCAGATAGGAGGAAGAATCCTGGCATTGTGGAATGCCTAATTCCTGAATGGATTGATGCCCGGTAATAAACAACACCGGAAGATTATTCGCTTTGGCATGAGCTGCAGCGGTTAGAAGATTGGTTCCACCCGGACCTGAAGTGGCGAATGCAACACCCAGCCTTCCGGTTCGGAGAGCGTAACCAGCTGCTGCAAATCCCGAGCTAGATTCGTGGCGACCTGGAATGAACTCAAGGCCGTGGTCCACCATCTTCAGAACAGCAGGGCATATCGATTTTCCAATAATACCAAAGACGTGAGTAACACCAAGCTTGTGCAGCGTTTCTGCCAAATAGTCCGCAACGGTTTTCATGCGGGACACCTCGCTTCATAAAATAGGTTTTAAGACCCATAGGGTATAATCCGATTTTTTTCGAATGCAAGTGGTTGTCTAAGGTTGTAAAAGGAAATATATCCTTGTTAATACGAAGGTTATCTTTTTATGTGGTTTTTTGTCAACTTATTTTTATAAGCAAAAGTACCTGATTCCCAAGTTGGTAACGCTTAACTACTTAAAGGCTGTAGGAAAATGAGGTGGTTATATATTCCTGCAACAAATGTCCTAATCAAGAGATTTACATTATATGTAAATTGGATACTCGAGATATAGATTTCCCGTTACTTGATGATAAGCACGATAGTATATGCTTTTCTTTGCATGTTAACGCAAGAAAACGGACCCTATTTAACTTCTGTTATAATGAGAATCAGATTGGAGTGAGACTTAATGACAATATTAAAAATGGCTGTGATCGGGTTAGGAAAAATGGGTTTACATATGATTCAACAGGCGGAGCAAGCCGAACTAAATGGAAGTATTAAGCTTGTAGCCGTATGTGAGGCACACGAAGAATCACTTAGGAACTTTGCTGAATCCCATGCAGAAATTAGCGCATATAGCGATTACATGCAGCTGCTGGATGAACATGAGATTGATCTATTATACATTGCTGTACCGCCTAAATTTCATTATCCTGTCGTCATGGAGGCCTTAAAGCGGAAGATCCATGTGTTTTGCGAGAAGCCGCTGGCGAACAGTACAGAAGAGGCGAGAGAGATGCTTGAGGCCGCGGAGCAGGCAGGAGTAGTCCATGCCATTCATTTCTCCATGCCTCATGAACCTTCTGTATTGAAACTGCAGGAACTGGTGGAGCAGCGCAGCATAGGTGCGATTCGCAAAATAGAGCTGATTCTGCAATTCCCTCAGTGGCCGCGTGCATGGCAGCAGAATTCATGGATTTCAAGCCGTGAGCAGGGGGGCTTTATCCTTGAAGTGGGCATCCACTGGATCCATATGATACAGCATGTGTTTGGTCCAATTACGGAGGTAATCAGTGAGGTTCAATACCCCGATAATGCGGAAGAATGTGAACATGAGGTACAGGCTGTGATGAAGCTGGAAGACGGAACTCGTATTCAGCTTAACGGAATTGCTCATTTTGCAGGTAAGGAACGAGTTTCCATGGTCGTATACGGAACTGAAGGCACGATCGCTCTGGAAAACTGGGAAGAACTGATGATGGGGCCCGTTGGACAGCCGCATGCACCCGTAGAGGTAGATGAAACGATGGGAGAGCTGCCTGTTCTCAAGCATGTCATTGCTCGTATTCAGGGACAGCCGGCGAAAATCTATGATTTTAACGACGGATACCGTGCCCAATTGGTGTTGGAAGCTCTTCGTAATCCAGAGGGGAATACGATTCAGATCAGCAGCTAGTCGGTAGCGTTGCCGCCTTGGTCAAACGCTGAAAGCAACAATAAGTGTAACTAATTTATAATTTTGCAGAAATAATACGCAAAAAAGAAGCAGCTCCCCTAAGTGGAAGCTGCTCTTTTTGTTTTAGCTGCTGTAATCACACGGTTAAGCCAGCTTGAATCGTTTCACCAGTTCGTCGAGTGCATCGGACATTTGATTCAGCTGTTTGGAAGTCTCGCTCATTTCCTGCAGGGAGGCAAGCTGTTCTTCGGTCATGGCGGATACTTCCTCCGTAGCGGATGCAGTATCTTCCACAACGATCGATACTTCATTAATGGAATTCATGACAGCCTCACTTCCCGAAGTGATCTCTTCAACCACCGCGGATACGTCCATCATTTGACCGCTGAGGTCATGTATATGCTGTGTAATATTTGCAAAGGCATGACCTGCGTCCTCGATGGTTCGCAGTCCCTCGTTAACATGAACCGTGCTCTCATCCACAACATCCACGGTGCTATGAACACCTGCGACCACGGTTTCCAATATGCTCGTAATTTCCTTGGCTGATGTGGCGCTTTGGTCTGCAAGGTTGCGAATCTCTGCTGCGACAACTGCGAAGCCGCGTCCGTTTTCTCCTGCACGTGCTGCCTCAATTCCGGCATTCAATGCTAGCAGATTGGTTTGTCTCGCGATCCCTGACATGGCTTCCGCAATGTTAATGACTTGATCGGACATCTGGGAAATATCATTAATGGCTTCCTGTACAGAGAGGAAGGATTGCTCAATAACTCCCATTTTGCCAACCGCATTGTCAATACGCTGCTGCCCATCGATGGCTATGGATTCGGTGCGTACAGCCCGTTTAGCTACATCCGCAGCAGATGCGGCCACCCGGCTGAGTCCGGTTTGGGATTGTTGAATTGCAGCGACCATCGTTTGGGTAAGAGCAACCTGCTCATCTGCCCCTTCAGCTACTCGTTCCATTGCCGTGGCTACTTCTTTACTGGCCAGGTGGCTGTCCGCTACGCCTTTATCCATACGATCCGATGCGGTGCTGAGAACAGTGGCATTGCGCTGGATGTCCAGCATCATTTGCTGCAAACCAAACAGCATCGTATTCGCAGACTCGGCGAGTTCCCTTGTCTCATCCCTCATCGGGGTAGCGATGCGCAGGGTCAGGTCACCATTGGAGGAACCGATATCATTCAGCGCATGGGTAACAGTACGAATGTTTTTGACAATGGCACGGGACAAAATCAATGCCGCAAAGATGGAAATAAGGGCAACAAGAATTAGAGCTCCGTAGAGTTCCCAATTCAGGATCATGTTTTTCTGTTTTAAGGCTTCTGTACGTGATTCTGTCAGAGCCAGTTCGTTGTTCCGGAAAGTAATTAGGGAACTGCGGATCTCGTCCATATCTGCTTTGCCTGGATCTGTTGCAAAAAACTGACGGATGGCATCCAGATCATTAGCCTGACGCAGGGAGATAACCGGCTCTCCGGCCACTTGAATCCAGTCATTCATGGAGCTATGTATATCTTGCAATAATGTCAATTGAGCCGGGTTATTGGAGATAAGGCCCGCTAGCTGCTCCTTGAGCTCGATTAGCTGCTCTTTTCCCGCTGTATAGGGCTCCAGGTAATTTTCCTGTCCAGTGATCACGTAACCACGCTGTCCTGTCTCCATATCCACCATGTTTTTCTCCAATTCATAGGTCAAGGCATGTACTTTCATGTCGTGATCGACGAGATAATCCAGCTCTTCCTGCAGCTGACCAATACTGTTCTGAATCAGTAGAATGCTTCCAGCCAGTACCGCCAATACAAGCAGGTAACCCAGCCCGATTTTATAAAAAATTTTGAATATTCTCTGTTTCTTCATGATTCCTTTTCCTCTCTTTTGGTTATATGTATTTGTCGAAAAAACTTGAAAAAAGGCAAATTGCAGGACTTATGAATCGGGAGTCTTGAGAACTATTTTTCAGTATTATACGTTATGAAAGTAAGATTGTACATAGTTCGTTTATATTTTGTATATGGTTTGTATCGCTGCATGAGACATGACCGAATAAACCTTTTACAGTGTTCGGTTTACACTGCCAAACGTTTTTGTTTATCATGGAAAGGGTATGATGCTGATTACATATTTCAATCCGAAAGGAACGAATCCTGGAAATGAGTAAAGAGACCGTATTGCGAAAACCGGAAGCAATGATTTTTGATATGGACGGAACGTTGTTCCAGACAGAGACCTTGCTGTTGCCTGCTTATCAAAAGCTTTTTGATACACTGCGTGCCGAAGGACATTTCGAAGGGGATACCCCTCCTGAGGAACGGATGCTGGGAAGTTTGGGGATGCTGCTCGAAGATATATGGAAAGTGGTCATGCCGGAAGCTTCTGAAGCGGCACATCGTCGTGCAGATGAATTGCTGCTTCAATTGGAAATCGAGGGACTTGATCAGGGAAGTTCCCAACTTTACCCGCATGTAAAAGAGACGCTTCAAGCCCTCAAGGAACAAGGTGTTCGTTTGTTTGTAGCGAGTAATGGGCTGGAGGACTATGTCAAAGGGGTTGCGTTTGCACACGAGATTATGCCTTTGTTCGAAGGCGTATACAGTGCAGGACAATACAAAACACCTTCCAAGGTAAACCTGGTGCAAATACTCCTCGAAAAACACCGGATTCAGGATGCCTGGATGGTAGGAGACCGCTCATCCGACGTTGAAGCAGGAAAAATGAATGGGCAGACCGTCATTGGCTGTGCATATGCCGGCTTCGGTCGTGATGAGGAACTTGCAGGATCAGATGTATTAATCTCTGATTTTACCGAGCTTACTCGTCTATACAGAGAAGCTGAATAGCAAGCACTACATCTTGATCTGATCATATCAGCGTTCAAAACCGGAAGAGCCTTTATCTCCGAAGCCTGTTTAACGGGCGAGGCGGAGATAAAGGCTCTTTAAGATGCGATGAATATTGATATTAAGATGCTTGGAGGCCGAATCCAAAGTGAAACGGCTACTTTAATCTTGATTTCCGGGATCTTCGGGCTGCGGTGGACTTACCGGTTACAGGTTTGGTTACTTTCACCTTGTTCGGCGTACTAGCTGTCCGGTTGCGGTACACCCATAGAGCATACTCCAGCGGCTGAGTAATTGCTTTGTAATAGATACCCCGCTCACCAATCCGTGCAAATACTTCACGTGCCGGTTTGGGATTCACTTCAAGCAGGAAAATGCGGCCATCCTTGTCAATCGCCAAGTCCAGAGCAAGCTCGCACAGATCACCGTACGTATCTTCCAGGAATGAGGCCACTGAAATGCCGAGTTTCTCGGCTGTGCCATTAATCTCGTTTCTCATTTCCTCATCGGTGATCCATTGTTTCATCAATCGGTGCATGGGAACGGCCTGACCGCCGCCATGCAGATTCGATGTTACACTTTTCTCAGCTCCCATGCGTCCAGCACAGCCGGTCAGCTCCCATTCTCCCTCGCCATTCTTTTGTACGAGCATGCGATAATCGTGTACACGACCGTTTGGGAGCTGGAGCTGAATACCTTCCTGAACCAGATATTTATCTTTCATGTTCCAATGCTGGAGCAGAGAACCGAGCCTTGATAAATGGACCTTGCGCGGGGTAATGATACGCCGTTTCTGATCCCGTCCCTGGACCAGGACCATGTTGGCGTCGCTACTGTTGCGTTCGATCCGCAGGATTCCACGTCCGCCTGTTCCGTTTATGGGCTTCAAATAGATCAGCGAAGAAGCTTTAAGCATTCGATTGACATCAGACATATCCTGGAACAGAACGGTCTCCGGCAAATGTTCACGAAAGGCGGATCTTGCCGAGAGGGTCTGATGTATGGTCCATTTATTGCGAAGCGGCCGGTTTAGGAAAAGCATGTGCCCGTATTTCTCACGAAAGGCGAGCAGCTGCTGGAATCTGCGATTTCGCTGTATGCGGCAGCGGTCGAAGATCATGTCCGGAAATGGGCGCCATTCCCTGGACCATCCCTTTTCCGAATGGAAGACCATCGCCTCGATCTGTTTGCCACCGGGATGTACATCCGCAGGTGTGAACACGTAAATGTCGAGTCCCCGCTTGCGTCCTTCAAGGATCATTCTGCGGTAGATGCTCCGTTCTTCCAAGGCGCGATGTTCGTTTAAGTACAACGTCATAATGCCTAGAACAGGTGAGGACACAAACAATCACCTTCTTTAGCTGTTATTCCTTTCCATTATCGTTTGGACTGGCGGGCCAGATAGGCGCTATATTGGAAAATGCGCTCCAATGACTTTTTACGAATCTGGGGTTCGTCGAATTTCATTGGTTTCGCATTGGCTTCGAAAAACCAGATTTCTCCGAGATCATCGATACCCAAATCCATAGACATCTCCCCAAGCGTATGGCCAGAGCCTCGTTCAACCTGCCGTGCAATGGTTAGTGATGTCGATCTGACCTTTTTCATCAGTGCAGTGGTTGTTTCTTCCCCGAACAGGTCGGTAAGAAGCTTCTCGGGATCCTCGACGCTGCCTCCGCGTGGAACGTGGGTTGTAATGCTTCGCGAACCCGCCAGTCTGGCACCAATCCCTGTTACACTCCACTGTCCTTTGCCATTTTTCTGTACCAGAACACGCAGATCGAAGGGGCGTTTGCGGGATGAGGCAAGTTCGATTCCTTGCTGCATGATATAAGGTGTATGCCCGGTTTCCCGGCGAATGCGAGACCATAGCTTCGCAAGTGTTGCTGCCTTATACGTGGTACTCTTCCGGGAACTTTGTATTCTGAGCCGGAACGGCAGACGTTCCTTTTCCTGAAACTTCAGCATCATAATGCCTTTTCCCGCTTTCCCGCTCTCCGGCTTCAGATATAGATAGGGAAATGCCCGCAGCACCGTACCCAGCGTAGTAGCACTTCGCATCCGGCGTGTATGAGGGATCAGATGCTGGGTGGATTTGGACTTCTTCAGCCATTCGAACAGATCCCATTTATTGAAGAAAAACGGATTATACAGCTCGATCCCCGCTTGCATGCATTCCTCAATTTTCCGCTGAACGGAGGGCTTTCGCTCATCTTCCCGATAGGGAATGCGATTGTACAGCACATGGGGGAGAGGGAAGGACTGTGAAGTCCACTTTCCGCTCCCTTTGTTATACGTATAGCCCTTAACCGTAGGACCACTCACGTTCAGATCTCTTACTGTTACGATATACACCTGATAACCCATGTTTTCGCCTGTCTGTATAATGTCCAGAAAATTTTGATGGTTTCCCCTGAATCCCCGTTGGTCGTCGTGCATGGTCAACACGGCAATGACAGGTTTGAAATCATCATGAAGGCTCATCAAATGCCGTCCCTCTTCCGGAATTTGCTCAAATACAGGCAGTGTTCCAAAATGTGCTCCACCGATGATTTTCCCTCCACCCGGAGTGAAGGGTGACGGAAGATGGAGCGCCCGGGTTTGGCGTTCGCTTCGAACATCCATACATGTTCCTCCTGATCAATGCCCAGATCAAAGCCAATCTCACCAATCAGATGCTGGTGCTGGGTTTCAATCGCCTGGGCCAGTGTAATAGCGACGGATTTGGCCTGCTGCAGCACTTCTCCCGCACGTTCGCCGAAGTTACGGCTGAGCGCCTGTTCAGGGGTCATCAGGGAGCCGCCATTTTTGATGTGGGTAGTCACGCTGCCCCGACCAGCTTTCTTGGCACCGATACCGACGACGACCCATTGATTGCTCCCGTTTTTGTGCATGTGGAAGCGAAAATCAATCGGACACTCATCGATTTCAATGAGCCGGATCCCCTGCTGTACGACGTAGCCTCGCAGCTGTTTTCCATGTCTGCCCTGAAGCATGCGCATTAAGCCATTGAAGGAGCCGAAGCGCAGCAGGGCATTGCCGCCTTTTTTGCGATAACGCGCGAAATATCCGCGTTTGGGCGAATAGGTCAAGCGGTAGATTCCGTTACCGAGACTTCCAGCTGTGGGCTTATAATATACAAACTGGTGTCGCTCCAGCATTTCTCTCATTTGTTCGACAGTAGGATTGGTGATTGATTCTGGAATGTACCTACCTGCCTCAGGATCATTCTCCAGCAGCTTGTAGATGTCCGATTTATTGAAAAAGCTCCAGTTGAAAAATGGGATTTTACGACGGACAAACCGTTCCCTCAGTTGATTGATGGCAGGCGAGAAATCGGAACGACGGCTGGGTAACCTGTTGTACACGACGTCTGGCAAAGGGACCGTTTTACGAACAAAGCTTCCGTTTTCGTTCAGAAAAAAACCGGATACCGTTTCATTCTGCCAGTTAATATCCCTTGGAGTGAACGCATAGATATAGGATTTGCGGCTGCCTTCCCGAAGCAATTGCTTGATGAACCCGGTACGGGAGCCAAACGGATTCGAGCTCGTTGCAGGTCCATCGGACAATACTCCAATTAGTGGACCAAGCTGGACTTCATCATTTTGCAGGTTGCGCAGATAGATGCTGCCCCGCTTGGGAACGTTCATCAGATTGCGTATGCCCGAGGCGAGATAGAGATGTTTCCCTGCCTTCTTGATCGGTTTGATCGTTGCAGGCACCCGGTCTCGCCCGAACCGCAGATGTATCGTTTTTTTGCCGGATAGATTCAGACTTTTCATTAATGCGTTGGATACATAAACCACTTTATCCGGTTGCTGCGTAAAATGCAGATTGCAAAAGGTCAAACTCATGATTTATCCTCCTATCCTGAAAAAAATCCTTCGGCTCCATGGCAAGCGGGCGCTGCGGGCCTAGCCGCCTTGAATCGGGATGGGTTTCAGGCCAGCTGTGCTGGATGTATTCGGCATTTTCATTGGACGAACGACGTCCGTGAGAACATGTTGTTGCAGCAAATAACGAGCATAGGCAAGCGGCTGGGTGTACGTCAGTGTCTGCATGTGTCGGTCGCCTGCCTCTGCGAATGAAGAGCGCCCTGGCTTCGAATTGACCTCAAGCAGCCAGAGACGACCTGTCGAATCTGCTCCAAAATCCAGTCCCAATTCAGCAAGTCTGCCGAATTGACCCTCCAGCAAGGGAGGGATTAGAGCAGCAGCATGGTGGATCCCTTCTAGAATGCTGTTGGCACGCAGACTCCCGTATCGATCCATAAGATAAGAATGAGCGGGATAGGCCTTTCCTCCGCCATGCAAATTGGAGGTAAGGGAGCCCTCGGCACCCTCGCGAACCATGCATCCCGTCAGGGTCCAGCGTCCGTGTTTGTTTTTTTGCACCAAGGCACGGATGTCGAATGGATGCCCATCATGACTCAGGTCCAGATATGGCTGCATGATCAACCGGCGACTGGAAATCTTAGATTCAAGCCAGGTTGAGAGCGCATGACGTGTATAAAATCTACGCTGATAACGTTCATTGTCCTGATCTCTGCCTTCAATAACCCATATGGGGGTATCATTTACTTGGGTGAGGCGAAATGTTTCCTTGCCATGGGTTCCTGAAACAGGCTTGAAGAAAAGTCCCTTGGGCCACCGTTTCAGCCACTGCTCCCATGGAAGATGAGGTTGAAGGAGTACGGTGGGGACGAGAAGTCTTCTCAGCTGTTTTTCCCGAGACAGTGCCCGGTGGACCTTCCATTTACCAGGGAGGGAAACAGACCAGTACGGTCTGATGTGCCCGCTGCCCGATAAAGCAAGTTCATGTAGCTGCTGTCTCCATCGCCTTGGAAGTGGCAGCAGGCACCGATCCATCAGCATCTGCACCCCGTGAACAGGAGCTGTTTTCCATTGTCCGTTACGGTAAATGTATCCTTTTTCTGGTAGAGGGTTATCTCTATCACCGGATATGGGCAGCACGATGATATTTAGGTTATAGCGATGACTCTCCAAACTGAGACGACGGCAAAAGAGTTCATCCGAGAACGGCGGTGATCCTTCTGCACCACGGACCAGGATGGCTATGGTTGATGTTTGCGGCGATGATGGCATCGGAATGCACCTCCTGTAATGGATCACTCTTCAGAATCCGGCCAGATACGTGGAGTATTCCAGCATGGCTTTGACAGAGGGCCGGATTTTACTCTCGCTCAGTGGCGTATTGTCATTCTTGGACGGTTTCGAATTAACCTCGAGCAGCCAGACACGACCCGTGGTATCCATTGCGAGATCAATACCAAGTTCACCGAAATGGGCCGGAATCGCATGCTCAATTCCTTTGGCAATGTCGAGTGCTGCCGTATGCAGATTGGCATAAGCTGAGGCTTTGGCTGATCCGGGAAGCTGGGTTTTGGCCACGGCTTCCTTAACGGTACTGAGGCTTCCGCCTCGGGCTAGATTCGATACATAATGGCTGCCTCCGGCAATGCGGGCTACGATGGATGTAACACTCCATTTGCCTGATCTGTTTTTTTGTACGAGGGCACGGAAGTCAACGGGCCTGCCGCTGTTATCAATGAGAGATAGGCCTTGCTGGATCTGGTATCGCGTCGTTTTCATTTTTCCGGACAGACTGGCATAGAGTTTATCCAGGGAAGTATACGTTTGTTTGCGGGTGCCCCCAACACTGGTTGCGAGTGTAAGGAAA
This sequence comes from Paenibacillus sp. 7516, assembly GCF_002272715.1. NCBI lineage: Bacteria > Bacillati > Bacillota > Bacilli > Caryophanales > Paenibacillaceae > Paenibacillus > Paenibacillus sp. 7516. Next base: position 46,754 of record NZ_NPBI01000009.1, on the reverse strand, counting down.
CTGCCGTCAATTTGACGGGAGACCCGGATGATTCCTTTGCCAAGCGAACCTCGCACAGGCTTGAGAAATACAACCGGATACCGGGTACACATCGTTTTGAGCGTCGCAGAGGACTTCAGCAGATGAGACTCCGGCAGGACCCTTTTGAGCGTTGTAATGGACTTCAAGGCATCAAACACTTCATTTTTGTCCAGGAACTTTTCATTGAAGGTTTGTGTGCCGTAGAGAGATTTTACTTCTTTCATGAAATGCTGTACGCTAGGTTTGTTCTCAAGCTTACGGGATGTCAGCCTGTTATTGACGACGTCTGCAATGGGCAGAACCGTCTTTTTCCAGCCGTCATCATACACCCAGCCCTGAATATGACCCGTTACCGCTCCGATATCCTCTGGTGTGAAAAAGGATACATAGGCGCCCTGCTTACGGCAGGCGTTCACCAGCTCATGGCAGAACATCGTGATGGAGCCAAAGGGCCGATCGGGCTGATCGGGATAATCCTGGCTTACCAGCACACTGATGAAGGGTCCAAGGCGCAGCGTACGGCTGGCTGAACGATAGGATACACTCAGGACCGAACGGGGAACCAGGCCGGTCTTGCTGGCTACCGTCTGATTGATGCGAAGGCCGTCATATCTGGGAACCGGAATAACGGTGACTTCACGGCGGTAAGAGCCGAATTGAAGCTGAAGCGGCCTTCCCGAAGGGATTTTAAGGGCCTTGAGCACCCCTTCGCCCAGCATGATGACGTCGTCCTGCAGGATGCCCGAGCCGGTAACCTGAATCGTTACTTTTTTAGTGGACATCACGGATCTCCTTCCGGGCGGCAACTTGATGTCTGATCTCGAAGTTGAACGGCATCTGAACATGGCATGTGCTTCATCATATGAGGACATATACCCCTTGGTGATTGACCCATTTGGATTAAATGCAATTGATTTGACATCGGAATCGATGACCTGTCTGGGTCAGCCATTGTTTGAGAGAAGAGAAATGCGTGTATAAACACGGGTGAACGTTGCGACGAGAATAATGAGGGAATGAATGAATAGCAGCAGAACAATCCAAATTGAGGAGGAATAATAGTGAATATTTATGACAAAGCCAATGATCTGGCCAAAGCACTGAGAGAAAGCAGCGAGGTGGAAGAAATTACTTCCGCGATGAAGCTGATCGAAGCTGATCCGGAGGCGAAACGCATGCTGGACAGCTTCCGTGATCAACAAATGGAATTGCAGCAGCGCATGATGAGCGGCGACATGCCGGCACCGGACGAGATGGAGAAAATGGAGAAGCTGTTTGAGGTACTGAGCCTGAATCTCAACATCCGTCGCCTATTTGATGCGGAGCGCCGTCTGAGCGTGATCATTGAAGATGTGAACAAAATTATTGCTGACAGCCTGGGCCATCTGTATGGCGGTGCTGAGGCGTAAGACGTTTAACAGGTTATTTGTCTGAATCTTTCATATTGCACAGTTCCCGTTCATAGACTAGACATATAGAGTCGATCAAGAACGAAGGAGCTGTGTATGGTGAAAAGGTTGAAAAAGGCAAAACATGTGATCTATCTGCTTATTGCTCTGTCAATGCTGGTTATCGCGCTGCCGCGAATTTCCTTCGCCGGTGGAATGGACTGGGTTAATATTTTTGGCATCGTATGGGTGCTGTTCTCCCTATTAATCATTGGTGCGCACCTTCATTTCATTCTCGGTGTAGATGAAGAGAAGAAGCGTGCACTGGAAGCTGTTCGCCGGGCCAAGCTGCGGCAGTGGGAGATGAAGCTGGTGGACAAGCAGGAGCAGAGCAAGTCTGTATAAGCCTTGCATCACGGCGTCAGGACAGAATCCGAGGACCGATGATCCTTCAATCCGAAGGGGAATCGGTCTTTTTGCGTTGATAAACGAAGAGCGGGAGGATGGGGTTATTTTCCTCGGAGCGTGTTATAATAGATACAGAATAGTACAGATGCATCTTCGGGGGTGGTACAGATGGACGGACAGGAAGAGAACGTGACGAAGCACGAACAGCTGCTGCAGCATATCGAGCAATTAAAAGTCGGCAGTAAAATATCGGTCCGTGGCCTGGCAAGAGAGCTTGGCGTAAGTGAAGGGACAGCTTATCGGGCAGTCAAGGAAGCAGAGAACTTCGGGCTGGTGGTAACCAAGGAACGGATCGGAACGGTACGGATCGAAAAGAGACCGCGCGGCATGTCAGAACAGCTGACCTTTGCCGATGTGGTCACCATTGTGGAAGGTCATGTGCTCGGAGGCAGTGATGGCTTGGCCAAACCGCTCCACAAGTATGTGATTGGTGCGATGAAAGAGCAGGCCATGGCCCGCTATATAGATGCTGGAAGTCTGCTTATTGTAGGTAACCGGGATAATGCCCATTCACTTGCGCTTGAGCAGGGCGCGGGTGTACTCATCACCGGTGGATTCGGCACAAGCCGTGAAGTCAGATTGCTGGCTGATGAGCTGGGACTGCCGATAATTTCTTCCAGACATGATACATTCACCGTGGCTTCCATGATTAACCGAGCAATCTTTGACCGATTGATCAAGAAAAAAATCATGCTTGTGGAGGATATTATCGGTCAGAAGCCCCGTCTTCAAGTGCTCAAGGTCACCAGCTCTGCCGCTGTTTTTCACAAGCTGGTTGCCGAAACAGGAGATCATCGCTTCCCGGTAGTTGACGAATGGAATCGTGTTATCGGCATTGTCAGCCTGAAGGATGTGAGCGAACTTCTGGAAGACCAGAGCATTGAGAAATGCGTCGTGCGCCGCCCGGTTACAGCCTCGCTGCAAACCTCACTGGCTTCTGCCGCGCAGATCATGACTTGGGAAGGCATTGACTTTCTGCCCATTGTGGATCGCAATCGGAAGCTGATTGCCTCAATTACGCGGAAGGAAGTACTGCAGGCCATGCGCGACGCGCAGAAGCAGCCGCAGCTCGGCGAGACCTTCGATCATCTGATCTGGAACGGGTTTGCCGAGGAACGCGGAGAACAGAATGAATTGATGTTTCATGGTTTCATCATTCCGCAGATGGCGACAGACCTGGGCACGATCTCTGAAGGGGTGCTGCTGAACGTCATGACGCAGGCAGGACGGCGGGCTGCCTGGGATGTTACGGGCAACGATTATGTTGTGGATAATGTGACGACGTATTTTGTCCATCCGGTGCAGATTGAGGATCAGATTTTGGTTCGACCCGTCATTCTGGAGACGAGCCGCCGAACCTGCAAAATGGACATTGTCATTACCCGTGAAGGAAATGTCGTATGCAAAGCGGTCATGACGCTGCAATCCATTGATCACGGCTAGATCGCGTGATTAGTGAATCACTGCTCCCATATATAACAAAGAGGATATCCCCACTATTGTCATGTCGAACTGCTGTTTCACAGCTGGCATTCAGACATGTGTTGATGAGTGGAATATCCTCTTTTCGCTGCAGATAAGTTATAACGGCGTACACTTAAACAGACTGCCTGGATGCGCTGCCTGACTGATTTCCGCTGTGCTCCCGTAGACGGGCAAAGTAGCTGCGGTTGCGCAAACCGGCGAACAGATTGTAGGCACCGATAATCAGAAAGAGCGCTTCCACAACAATAGAGAGACTCGATCCGGTGAAGACAAACATGAGGATTATAGACAGTACAATCAGCATGCCACCCATCCAGATATTGGTCCATGAGCGGTAAAGCCCAGCGTCAGCGGCGTTCACGGCCCGGTACGAACGAATGCTGTTCAGCGCCGAGCAGACCATGGCTAGAGCGAAAATGGCGATCAGGACATACTTGAGAACATCAATCAACACGAATGAGCAGCTCCTTTTCTGGAAAGCATTTACTGCCCTTATTGTACCACGCAAGCCAGGGACAAGGGCAGTTTTTTCTAGCTGCTTCCCAGTGGTTAAGCCGGAACGTGCATCCGAATTTGTACCCAAACCTGAAGCACGCCTTCCATAACAAGCATCGTTTTGACCTGAACGGTGTATTGTTTTTCTCTTACTGTGTATACTTTCTGGTTCAACATGATGCGGGTCATTTTGCTGTACTCATCGATATTAAATACATCACGACCGCGAAGAACCTCAAGCTCGTCCCCCAGCTTCTGCAGCATGATTTTGAGAGAAGCCTCGTCCGGACCTTTGTCAGACTCTTCAGCGCGTACTTTAATTTCCTTAATGACGGTTTGCCGTTTACTGTATTTTTTCAGCGTTTTGATATCCTCCTCATTCTGATGCAGCTGGAGCTGCAACTCCTGATTGGTTAGCCAGAGTTTGTTATAGCTCAGGTGAAATACACCGTTGTATACAACGCTTCCCGCGATCATTCCCAGGACAAACACGGCTGTCATGCGCATAAGCGGACGGTAGCGTGAAAAAGGCGGAATCCTCATGGGCTCAGTCCCGATGCCATATTAACCCCGCCCTCCGCCGCATACCCATTTTACGAGTTCGGTTCCCATATGAGCGCCCATAAAGGCCGAGATCAAGTACAAAATTTGCTTGACCGCAGGCGACAGATTGCCGTCGAGAACGTTGCTCTCAATAACACGCATCGGATCGATGGTGCCCCCAACTGCGGCTGCAAGCGCCCATATCTTGATTTTGCCGGAAATATCAAGCATCGTCTGAGTCGGAGGCTGGAGAGAGATAACAGCACCAATTCCTCCGATCATCGCGCCGCCCAGCACAATGCCAAACGCAATAAAGAAATCAAGAATGGCTTTGGATAAAAATGTGCTCACCCGCTAACACCCCTTTCAGACACAGCAGCGCACCTCCTGTCAGTGGCCCGAAACAGGGGGAGCGGCTTGTACTCTTATTGTATGGGCGTGCCCCCGGACGATATGATAAAATAGAATAATAAAGTACGGTTGTACGTGCTGAAATTGTATTCAGTTATTGTATTCATATAGAAGAAAGATAGGCAGAAGCTGGGCTCTGAAGACAGATGCTGCAGCTATCCGCGGCGAAAGGAAGTAACGAACATGAGTTCTTTTGTGCATTTGCACGTTCATAGTGAATATAGTTTGCTGGACGGCGCTGCGCGTATTCCGGATCTCGTGAACCAGGCCGCAGATCTTGGAATGACCACACTCGCATTGACCGATCACGGCGTCATGTACGGCGCTGTTCCCTTTTATAAAGCCTGTATCGAACGAGGCATCAAGCCGATTATCGGTTGTGAGGCATACATGACCGCAGGGTCCCGCAAGGAACGGGGTAGTCGCAAGGATCAGCCCATTCACCACTTGATCTTGCTGGCGAAGAACATGACGGGTTACCGCAACCTGATGAAATTATGCTCTATTGGGCATTTGGAAGGTTTCCACTACAAGCCACGTATTGATATGGAGAGTTTGGCTGCCCATCACGAGGGCATTATCTGTCTGAGTGCTTGTCTGGGAGGAGAAGTGCCTCAGCATTTGCTTCATGGACGGGAAGAAGAGGCTCGGCGGGCAGCGCTTCGTTATAAACATATTTTTGGTCCTGATTTCTATCTGGAGCTTCAGGATCACGGCTTAGCGGAGCAGAAAAGAGTTAATCCCCAATTGATTCGTCTAGCCGAGGAACTGGATATTCCGCTTGTGGCGACCAATGATGTGCATTACCTGTCGGAAGCGGACGCTGAACTTCAGGATGTACTCATTTGTATCGGAACCGGGAAAACCGTTGATGATGAGAGTCGTCTTCGGATTGGGACCAATCAGCTGTATTTGAAAAGTGAGCAGGAGATGGCACGCTTGTTCCCTCATGTGGAAGAAGCACTGAAGAATACGATTCGTATTGCCGAATCCTGTGAACTGCAGTTGGAATTTGGCAAATCCATCCTGCCTGAATACAGACCGCTGCCTGAGGGACAGAGCCCTTCTCAGTACCTGAGAGAGCTCTGTGAAAGAGGCATGGAGGAACGATATGCCGAGTCAGAACGCTGGACGGATTCAACCCTCCGTTCCGAGCTGGAGCAGCGATTGAACTATGAACTTCAGGTCATCGACAGTATGGGCTTCTCAGATTACTTCCTGATCGTATGGGATTTTATCGCTTATGCCCACAGACAAGGGATCGTCACCGGCCCAGGCCGGGGTTCCTCGGCGGGAAGCCTTGTTGCCTATACACTGCATATTACTGATGTTGATCCGATGAAATATAACCTGCTCTTTGAACGTTTTCTGAATCCTGAACGTATTTCCATGCCCGATATCGATATCGATTTCAGCGATGAGCGGCGGGATGAGGTTATTGATTATGTCGCAGACAAATACGGAAAAGCACATGTGGCGCAGATTATTACCTTTGGTACAATGGCTGCACGTGCAGCAGTCAGAGACGTTGGACGGGCGTTAAATGTACCTTATGGCGAGGTGGATAAGGCGGCGAAGCTCATTCCTGCCCAGCTCGGGATTAACATCCGGCGTGCCATGGACGCAACGCCTGAACTGAAGGCTTTATATGAAACGAAGCCAAAAACCCGTGAACTCCTAGACATGGCCATGAAGGTGGAAGGCATGCCGCGCCATGCGTCCACGCATGCTGCCGGGGTCGTTATATCACGCGATCCTCTGACCGATGCTGTTCCGCTTCAGGAAGGAAGCGAGGGCACTGCGCTAACCCAATACTCGATGGAAAATCTGGAGTCAATCGGGCTGCTCAAGATGGACTTTCTCGGACTGCGAACCCTTTCCATTATTGAACGCTGCCTGCGTTGGATCGGGGAAGAAGGCCAAGTTCCGGATTTTCGCTATATCGCGGATGATGATGAAGCAACGTATGAGATGCTTGGCCGTGGCGACACGATGGGCATATTCCAGCTGGAATCGGCGGGCATGCGTCGTGTGCTGAAGGATCTGAAGCCGACGGTATTTGAAGACATCATTTCCGTTCTCGCTTTGTATCGTCCGGGTCCAATGGAGTTCATCTCCAAGTATATTCAGGGCAAGCATGGACAGATTGAAGTCGATTATCCCCATGCCGATCTGGAATCCATTCTTAAGGATACGTATGGCATCATCGTCTATCAGGAACAGATCATGCAGATTGCTTCACGCATGGCGGGTTTCTCGCTGGGAGAAGCGGACTTGCTTCGCCGAGCTGTTTCCAAGAAAAAACGGGAAGTGCTCGATCTGGAACGCGGACATTTCGTTCAGGGCAGTCTCAAACAAGGCTATAGCGAGGAAGAAGCGGACCTGGTCTATGACATGATAGTGAAGTTTGCCAACTACGGTTTCCCGCGTGCTCACGCCGCGGCATATGGTGTACTGGCGTTCCAGACCGCATATCTGAAGGCTCATTACCCGGTTCATTTTATGGCTTCCATGCTGACTGCCGTTATGGGCAGTCACCGCAAGGTTGCGGAATACGTCGTGGAATGTCGTCGTATGGGGATTGAGGTATTACCGCCTGACGTCAACGAAAGTGGCATTCTGTTTACTCCAGTCTTTGCAGTACCCGGCAAACCGGAGAACAATCTGACTCACAGGTCCGACATGGACAATGGGAACAACACCGAAAATCATTTGTATGATCATTCCGGTCAGGAAGAATATGGCGATGCACCATTGCCGGATGACCCAGGCCCAATGCCTGAAGAAGGTGATGATTCATATGGCTGGCAAGCTTCGACCGTGATGCCTGAAGACCTGAAACAAGAGGGGTTATCTGGAAACGGTAGTGAAGCGTCGGCGATAAAACATGTAGATCAGGAAGAAACAGGTTTATCCGGCGGAGTGGACCAGAATCAAGCTGAGGTATTTGCATCCGGTTCCATCCGTTTTGGACTGGCTGCTGTGAAGAATGTCGGCACCCAAGCCATGGAGAGTATCATGCTCGTCCGCAAGGAGCGCCCATTCGACAGTTTGCTCGATTTTTGTCGCCGTGTTGATCTGCGTGTCTGCAACAAACGTGTCATTGAATCGCTGATTCAGGCGGGCGCTTTTGACACTTTGCCCGGACACCGGGCGCAGCTGCTCGCGATGCTGGACGAGACGGTGGAAGCTGCTCTGAAGTGGCGCAAGGAGCGCGAGGATCTGCAGATTCAGCTGTTCGATTTTGTTGAGACGCCCAACTGGGAGATTGAATATCCACAGATCCCTGCATATTCAGCTACTCAGCAGCTGGAGCTTGAGCGGGAATTGTTGGGTCTCTATCTCTCCGGTCATCCGCTTGATGATTATGAAGCTGTGCTCGAATCGAGCGGAGCGGACCGGATTATGGAGCTGACAGAAGCATCCGACGATACGATGGCCGTTGCTGCCGGGATGGTGGTGTCCGTGAAGTCGATCACGACGAAACAGGGCAAGGCCATGGCGTTCATGGAGCTGGAAGACCAGATTGAACGATGCGAAGTGGTTCTCTTTCCCGAAGTATGGCGGCGTAGCCAGCAGCATGTCGGGAAAGGCGAACTGCTCGTCGTGCGTGCCAAAGTGCAGCAGCAGGACGAAGGGTTTAAGCTGCTGGCTGAGGAAGTGGTGCCGCTCACACAGGCGGCACTGGAACAGCAGCTGCGCAGCCGCGAACGGCGCGGGAAGCCTGGCAGCGGTAGTTCTTCCCGCCCGGCGGCCCCGGCACGGCAGCCAGCCGGTGCGAAAACTCCAGCTGCAGCCGGAGCTGTGCGCAGCAGCGCAGCCGGAAGGCCGGCTGCAGCGCACCGCGGGGAAGGCGTAGGCGAGGGTGAGGCGACGCCTGCATCGTCGCCAGGCAGCACCGTTTCTGCCAGTGGATCCGAGCAGATTCGCCGGTCTCAGGCCGCACAGCAGCGGGTGTTCGTGAAGATCACTCCACAGTCTGAGAAACCGGAACTGCTGACACGTTTGAAGCAGCTGCTCCAGCAGCATCCGGGTCCGGTTGCAACAGTGCTTTTCTATGAGCAGCAGCAGAAGCTGCTCGCGTTAAGCGATGCTTACCGGATTAAACCGTCTCCTACACTGTTCTCCGAGATGGAACAGATGCTGGGCGAGGGTACAGTTAAAATCAAGTAATGGCCTTGGCAGCGCCCATCGCCAAAGGAGGAACCTGTCCGGTAATGCCGGACGGGTTCTTTTGTTTGGCCAAACGAAGTGAGACTGCTGCCTGGGGAGCCCCGTTTAACCCCGGACAGAAGTCCATTATTGTTTTTTTATGAACGTTTTGCAGGGTTGCCGCATACACTTGAGAACACCGAAGGACCTCGCGGTCCTCGGGGGAGCGATGCGGGAGGTCGAGATATGTCATATGAAATCGTAGAAGCTATGCTGGCCCGGCGGGGTGTACAGATTGATGCAATCGCTGAAATTGTATATCGTCTGCAAAAAGGGTACCACCCGGAACTGACTATGGATGATTGTGTAACAAGTGTGAAGTCGGTACTACAAAAAAGAGAGGTTCAGTATACGCTGTATACTGGCATTGCTCTGGATGAACTGGCTGAAAAACGTCTCTTGCCTCAGCCGTTGCAGGCCATTATGGAAGCGGATGAATCCCTGTATGGAGTGGACGAGACTCTGGCCCTTGGCATTACCCATGTGTATGGCATGATTGGTTTAACCAGTTTTGGTTACCTGGATAAAGAAAAAATAGGCGTCATTCACGATCTGAATGAAGATGGATCAGGCATTCATGTCTTCCTGGATGATCTGGTCGCCGGTCTGGCCGCTGCGGCTTCCGCACGTATTGCCCACAAAAATCTTAATGCCAAAAAATACCCTACCGATTAATAATTTCCTCCCTAGCTGCAGCACATTCAGGGCGGCAGGTGCTGCCCTGGAGTACCTGAACGTCTTATCTCCCTTACCAAAATATCGGACGAAGTGTTAAGCGTATCGGTTATCCCAGTGGGACAAATGTCCCTCAAGATCCCGTTTTCTCCCCTAAAGTCCTGAACCCTTCCTTGCAGAAAAAAACGGAGGTATGGTATCATTAGTCCAATATACGGGCTCTGAACATTAGCTTAGGGGGCGGACATGGCATGTGGACGGTGATTTACATTGCACCGACAGCAAAGGTTGCGGACAAGATTAAGACCAAGCTTTCGGAAGAAGGTTTTCTGGTACAGACCCGTCCCATCAGTTTATCCAAGCAGCAATTTGAGATTCGCGTTCCTTCTGGGGAATTGGAAGAAGTCCAGGAAGTGCTGAATTCAATTCTGCATTCCTGATTTGATTCAACATCAGAGGTGCCTTGGCGAAGAAGAAAGTACCATCGGTACATAAGGGGCTGACCGCGCAAGCGGAGAGAGGAATCGACTTGCATGTATTGTATGCTGCTGTCCTTCCTTCTTTTTTTGTTAGGCTATGGACTGACCAGGCTGCTCCCGGAGACCCTACCGAGACAAGTTCAAGTATTTCGCGCAACAATCTTTCGGTAATACAGGTAATATCAATCGTGCTGACAGAAGCCACTGATTCTTGCCTTATGCCGGCGGATTTTTTTGTTGTGAATGCCTGGACAAGGCCCATTGCAGCGTGTGGGTCGTAAGCGGTTCACCGCAGTACCTGTGTAGAAGTCGCTTATCGCGATGTACTGCAGGGTGCGGCTATCAAATCAACGGCTGGAGAGGTGTAGTTGTGTTCAAAGATATATTCCAGAAAAAACGGAAGTACGCTACCATACCTTCCGAGCGTGCGGTTCGTGGCGAAGGCCAGGAAGTCGTAGAACGTCCAAAGCGTGAAATCCCTGAAGGACTTATGAACAAGTGCAGCAAATGCGGCACGATTCAATATAGCAAGGAATTGGAGAAAAATCTGAAAGTTTGTCCTGCTTGCGGCTATCACATGCGCTTGAATGCCATGGAGCGTATTGCCATGGTTTTGGACGAGCAAGGCTTTGTTGAGCTGGATGCCGACATGGTTTCCGTGGATCCGCTTGGTTTCCCTGGATACAGCAGCAAGCTGGAGCAGCAGCGTCTGAAATCAGGCTTGAAGGAAGCTGTAATTACAGGAGAAGGAACCATTGAAGGTTTACCTGTAGTTGTTGCTGTTATGAGTTTTGATTTCTTCACAGGCAGCATGGGTTCTGTTGTAGGGGAGAAAATTACTCGGGCTGTAGAGCACGCAACGGAGAAAAACTTACCCCTGATTATTTTCTCGACCTCTGGTGGAGCGCGGATGCAGGAGAGTATCCTCAGCTTGATGCAGATGGCCAAAACAAGTGCGGCACTGGCTCGTTTGGATGAACAGGGAGGACTTTATATTTCGGTTATTACGGACCCGACCACAGGTGGGGTATCAGCGAGTTTCGCCAGTCTGGGTGATATCAACATCGCTGAACCAGGTGCCGTATTCGGCTTTGCCGGGCGAATTGTCATTGAGCAAACCATTCGTCAGAAGCTGCCTGAGGATTTCCAGACGGCAGAATTTAACATGCAGCATGGTCAGTTGGACTTGGTGATTCACCGGAAGGAACTTCGTACGACCCTTGCCAAGCTTCTGGATATGCACAGCGAAAAAGGAGGGGTCTAAATGGCGGGTGAGTTGCCATATGAAGCGCCTCTGGTTGAGATGCGCAAAAAGATTGAGGAGCTTGTACAGTTTGGACAGGAGAAGGGCATTGATTTCACCGATGAAATCGCCCGCCTGGAAGAACGTTATCATAGACTTGAAGAAGAGATTTATTCCGGCATAACGGCAGCTCAGAAAATGCATCTGGCGCGTCATCAACAGCGTCCAACTGCACTTGACCTGATCCAGCTGATTTTTACCGATTTTATCGAACTTCATGGTGATCGGATGTTTGGCGACGATTTGGCCGTCGTGGGCGGCCTTGCGAAACTGAATGGAAGAACGGTAACCGTGATCGGACAACAGCGGGGGAAAGATACGAAGGATAATATCGCCCGCTTTTTCGGGAGCGCGCATCCGGAAGGTTTCCGCAAAGGACTGCGGCTGATGAAACAGGCGAACAAATTTGGTCGTCCAATTATTACATTTGTTGATACTAAAGGAGCCTATCCGGGTAATACTGCAGAAGAGAGAGGTCAATCGGAAGCCATCGCCCGTAACCTGATTGAAATGGCGAAGCTCACGGTGCCTGTAATTGTTGTGGTTATCGGCGAGGGTGGAAGCGGCGGCGCACTCGCCTTGGCTGTAGGCAATCGTGTACTCATGCTGGAGCATGCCATTTATTCAGCGATCTCTCCAAATGGTGCAGCGTCCATCCTGTGGAAGGATGCGTCTAAGGCAGATCAGGCAGCGGAAGCGATGAAGATAACAGCCAAGGATCTGCTGGAGATGGAAGTTATCGAGGAAATTGTCCCTGAACCACGTGGTGGTGCGCATCGGGATTATGAAGGTGCTGCAGCAGCGATCAGCGAAGCTCTGGTTCGTCATCTGGAAGAGATGAAAGGCTGGAGCGGGGATCAGCTGAAGCAGGATCGGTACGAGAAATTCCGCAAAATCGGATCTGTTACGTTCGAATCTCCAACGCCACCGGCCCCAGTTGAAGCTCCGGAAGAGCCCGTTCGAGTGGATGCAGTGAATAATTTGTCGGGAAATGCAGAATGATGTGACGAATTTCCTATACAAAAGAACGAAAGTATAGTAAATTTAATAGTTGGAAAAAGAAAAAAGACATATACAGAGAGACCTTTTAAAATCGGAGGAAACCCAAAATGCGCAAAACGAAAATTGTATGTACGATTGGTCCATCCAGTGAATCACTGGAGAACACCAAAAAACTAATTATGGCCGGTATGAACGTGGCCCGTCTGAACTTCTCCCACGGTGATTTCGATGAGCACGGCGGACGGATCAAAGCGATTCGCCAAGCATGCGAAGAGTTGAACAAAACCGTAGCAATCCTGCTGGACACCAAAGGACCGGAAATTCGGACAGGTAAACTCGAAGTTGAACCGATTGAACTGGTTCAGGACGAGTACATCACTTTGACAACAGAAGAAATTCTGGGAACCAAAGAACGTCTTTCCATTACGTATGCAGATCTTCCAAATGATGTTGAGCCGGGATCTACAATTCTGATCGACGACGGTCTGATCGGACTGACTGTGGTGGAAGTGCAAGGCACCGAGATCAAATGCCGTATCGTGAACGGCGGAACGATCAAAAGCAAAAAAGGTGTTAACGTTCCGGGCGTTGCCATTTCTCTGCCGGGTATCACTGAAAAAGATGCGAACGATATCGTATTTGGTATCGAGCAAGGTATCGATTTCATCGCGGCTTCTTTTGTTCGTAAAGCAAGTGACGTGCTTGAGATTCGTGAACTGCTTGAGAAGCACAATGCTGGACATATCCAAATCATCTCCAAAATTGAGAACCAACAAGGCGTAGACAACCTGGATGAGATCCTTGAAGTGTCTGATGGCTTGATGGTAGCTCGTGGTGACCTTGGTGTGGAAATTCCTGCGGAAGAAGTACCATTGGTACAAAAACGCATGATCGAAAAATGTAATGTTGCAGGCAAACCGGTTATTACAGCTACACAAATGCTGGATTCCATGCAGCGCAACCCGCGTCCAACTCGTGCGGAAGCAAGTGACGTTGCGAATGCGATCTTCGACGGAACCGATGCAATCATGTTGTCTGGTGAGACAGCTGCGGGTAAATACCCGGTTGAATCCGTTCTGACCATGTCCCGTATCGCTGAAAAAGCAGAGTCCGCTCTGCCTTATCAAGAGCTGTATCTGAAACAACGTGTTGCACAACAAACCACCGTTACAGAGGCAATCAGCCAATCCGTTGCGCTGTCCGCACAAGATCTGAACGCAAAAGCGATCATCACTTCGACTGAATCTGGCCATACGGCTCGTATGGTTTCCAAATACCGTCCGGAAGCTCCTATCATTGCTGTGACTACGGAAGATAGAACTTCTCGTCGTCTTGCACTGGCTTGGGGTGTTACACCGGTGAAAGGCAGACGTTGTGACTCAACGGATTCCTTGTTTGAGAATGCAATCGAAGGCGGTTTGAAATCCGGAATCGTCAAAGAAGGTGATCTGGTTGTCATCACTGCGGGTGTACCTCTGGGTCGCTCCGGTTCCACCAACCTGATCAAAGTAAGCCAAATTCCAAACAACGCTTAATTGAACGATTAAGTTTGAGACGGATCAAAACAGGAATGAAGCAATGGGGCAATTGTCCCGTTGCTTTTTTCCATCTTTATGAGACTTTTCACTGAATAAATACGTATAAAGGGTAGACCGAAGGAGGCGGGTAACATGCAAGAACAGCTCCATGGAAACTGGTATGCTGCACGTCTGCGTGTGCGCTATCAAGAGAGTGATCAGATGGGTGTGGTCTATCACGCCAACTATTTGAATTGGTTTGAAATCGGTCGAACCGAGATGATTCGCCAAATGGGGTATACATATCGTAAAATGGAGGAACAGGGGCTACTGCTTCCCGTAACTGGACTGGATGTGAAGTATCATAAGCCTGCAAAGTATGATGATGAGATTATGATATTCACCCGAATTGTTGCATTTAGTGGTCTGCGATTAAATTATGAGTACGACGTAAGACGCATGACCGAAGACCTTGCTGTACAATTCGGCATTGGAGAGCAGATATGGGCTTCTGATGAATCGCTTCCGGGAGAACGACTGGTTACAGGCTCTACCCAGCATGTGTGGGTGAATGGAGATTGGAAGCCGGTAAGACTGGATAAAGCCGCCCCTGAGCTCTATAGCGCACTGGAGAAAGTGTGGCTCTCAGGAAAGGAGTAATTTGTAATGCGAAAATGGATGTGGGCTATATTATTATTCGTTCCGGTTATTGAATTGTTTGGATTCATTCTGATGAGTGACTGGATCGGAGCCGGGAAGACCTTGCTTCTCATGATTCTCACGTCCTTGATTGGTATAGCGATGCTGCAGTTTGAAGGGCGAAAAGTACTCGTCGATGCCAAAACCGAGATGGAACGCGGTAAAGTGCCTGGACGGAAAATGGTAGACGGACTTTTTATTTTTGTGGGTGGTTTCTTGCTGTTGATTCCTGGGTTTGTTACGGATATCATCGGATTTACTCTGGTATTTCCGTTAACACGTGCTGTGTACCGCTTATTTTTCCTGGGTTGGCTTGAGAAAAAAATGAAAAACGGCAGCATCACGTTCTACCGCCGTCCGTAATATGGTGTTGGTTTATTATTAAAGGCTCCTTCTTGCAGATCTTTTTCTGCGGAAGGAGCCTTTTTGATGTATTAAAAGATGTACAAATGCTACCGGACCCGGCCATTGATGATGTACGTTCTCAGGTCGCGCAGCACATTCGCACGATTGAATGCATCGAGGATGACCAAGCTGACTGGACCGATGATCAGGCCGAGTACGCCAAAGAGCTTCAATCCAACAAACATGCCCACCAGTGTCGCAAGTGGATCCAGACCTACACTGCTTGCCAGCACCTTTGGCTCAATGATCTGTCTCGCAATCAGTACGATGAGATAAACGACCGAAATACCAATCCCAAGATAAAGGTCTCCGTTCATAAACAGGTATGCTGCCCATGGAACCATGACCAGCCCAACGCCAAGATAAGGCAGAAGGTCAACCAGCCCGATTAGCAATCCAATGGTGAAAGCAGACTTCACCTGTAAGATGAGCAATCCAATCATGACAAATACCGCAGTTATGGAAATCATGATCAGCTGAGCACGGGCATAACCGAACAATGCTTTCTTTAAGTCGTTCCATATGTCCGTAATCGGTTTGCGGATTGAAGAAGGCACCCATCCGGAGACTGTAATGCCGTGGCGGGTCCAGCTTTTGCTAATAAAGAACGTGGAGAGCAGAACGACAATTAATACCGCTCCCATGTTGGGAAGGGAGGTCAGCAGACCCAAAATCATATTGAAAAAACCAGTAACCAGATCGCTGACAGCCGTACCTACCGTTTCGGTTGTTTTGCTGATATTGCTGTTGATCGTTTCCTGGTAGTTAGGGTTCTCCTTATAAAATTCGTTAATCTGTTCGATCAAGTTCTGAATTGCATCGTTTTGGGTCCAGCGGATAAAGGTTTCCTTGATCTCGTCCACATGCAGGTCAAAACTCGTGGTGAGTGATATGACTTCTTTTACCATCCGGGTTACTGCTGCGGAAAGTATCACAACAATAGCACCAAAATAGACGATCAATGAAAGGGTCACAGCTAGCCAGCGTGGAAAGCGGGCTTTGTCCTGAAGCAGCTTCACCAGTGGATTCATCGCATAAGCGATAATCCATGCGATGACAAAGGGGTATAGAAGCGGGAACAGCAAGTATATGGCAAAGGCGATCAGAACGGTCGCAATAATGACCCACAAGCCGCGCAGCAGGCGTTTCACAATAATTCTATCCAAACGTCACGTCTCCTTCTAATAATTTCGATCAGCATAGAAGCTATCTAGTTAATATAGAGCAATTGCAGCGTTTTGAAACGTTTGTTTGGCCTGCCAAGGAGCATTTATTTTCTTTTGCCTAGAGTATGCCAGAACACACGGATATATAGCAATATTCATGGAGCAGCGCACAGAATTATATAAATAGGATAAAATGTCAACCTTGTTTTTGTAAAGGCTTTCAAAAATGATTTATAGGCGTGATAAAGAAGTTTGATGTGCGAATGGCCTTTGGTGATGTTCACATAACCGACAAAATCCAGTATGATGTTATAAGGAAATACCGATTGACAGATAAGAAACCCGAATTTTGACGGTTTTACTATTTAATGAATTGTAAATGTTTTCAACACCAATTATTATGCTTTTCTAAGAGCTTCATCATGCTTTGTGGTTTCTTGATTTCGTTTATTAAAGGAGAGATGTAATATGACAGCTACCAAAGGTCTGGAAGGCATCGTTGCAACAACCTCTTCGATCAGTTCCATTGTAGACGGTGTACTTACATACCGTGGCTACAATATTGACGATTTGGCTGAACACGCAAGCTTTGAAGAAGTTGCTTATTTGCTGTGGTTCGGCAAATTGCCCAATACGGATGAATTGAAATCCCTTCGTAAAAGCCTGAGCGATTACGCGCCGATTCCGAGCGAGTTGATTGCACAAATCCGATTGTATCCGAAAAACATGAGTACCATGGCAGCACTGCGTTCTGCAGTATCCGCTCTGGGGCTGTATGATGAGCAGGCTGACGAGATGACAGCTGAAGCTAATGAAAATAAAGCGGTCAAGTTGCAAGCTCAATTGCCAACCATTGTGGCGGCCATCGCCCGCATCCGTCAGGGAAAAGAGCCTGTGGCTCCTAAAGAAGGCGCTTCCATCGCTGAGAATTTCCTGTACATGATGACTGGTGAAGAACCTTCCGATACGGCAGTTAAAGCGCTGGATCAGGCTCTGGTTCTGCACGCGGATCATGAACTGAATGCTTCGACGTTTGCAGCACGGGTAACCGTAGCTACGCTCTCCGACATTTATTCAGGCGTAACTTCCGCTATTGGCGCACTGAAGGGACCCCTGCATGGTGGTGCGAACGAAGCCGTCATGAAAATGTTGAATGAGATCGGCACGCCGGATCGTCTGGAAGAAGCGATTCAGGAGAAACTGAACAATCGTGAGAAAATCATGGGCTTCGGACACCGTGTATACAAAAATGGTGACCCACGTGCCAAACACCTGCAGAAGATGTCCAAAGAGCTGGGCAGCATGAACAATGATACCCGCCTTTATGAGATGTCTGTGAAGATTGAAGAACTGGTTACCGGACAAAAAGGGTTGAAGCCGAACGTGGATTTCTATTCCGCTTCCGTGTATACCCAGCTGGGTATCGAACAGGAACTGTTCACGCCGATCTTTGCCATCAGCCGGGTATCCGGATGGACAGCTCATATTCTAGAGCAGCTTGCGGATAACCGCATTATTCGTCCGCGTGCAGAATATACAGGTCCAACGGATCAGCGTTACATTTCAGTTGAGCTTCGCTAATAGACGGAAAACCAGTATAATAAACTGGATGGGGTGAAGGGTCCCGAAAACTGGCAGCAAGCCTGGTCAGACATCAAGACCCTTCCTTCGATAAGACAAGCGGTATCATGATACCGGAATTATACCAACACTCAAGGAGGAATTATGATTATGAAATTAGAAAAATTCGCTCATCCAACTGAAGGGGAAAAAATTCAGATTGATAACGGAACACTGCAAGTGCCTAATAACCCGATCATTCCTTTTATCGAAGGTGACGGTACAGGCCGCGACATCTGGAAAGCTTCCAAGCGTGTATTGGATGCAGCTGTTGAAAAAGCATATGATGGCAGCAAAAAAATCGCATGGTATGAAGTGTTTGCTGGTGAGAAAGCATTCAATACATACGGTGAGTGGTTGCCAAATGATACGCTTGAAGCCATTCGTGAGTACATCGTAGCCATCAAAGGACCTCTGACGACGCCAATCGGTGGCGGAATTCGTTCCCTGAACGTAGCTTTGCGCCAAGAGCTTGACCTGTACACTTGCCTGCGTCCTGTACGCTATTTCGACGGAGTGCCTTCCCCGGTTAAACGTCCTGAACTGGTAGACATGGTCATTTTCCGTGAGAATACAGAAGATATCTATGCAGGTATCGAGTATGCTGAAGGTTCCGATGAAGTGAAAAAAGTGATTCAGTTCCTGCAACAGGAAATGGGCGTTAACAAAATCCGTTTCCCTGAAACTTCAGGTATCGGTATCAAGCCAGTTTCCTCCGAAGGTTCCAAACGTCTGGTACGTGCAGCAGTTCAATACGCCATCGATCACAACCGTAAGAGTGTGACATTGGTACACAAAGGCAACATCATGAAATTTACTGAAGGTGCCTTCAAAAACTGGGGTTATGAAGTCGCTGAGGAAGAGTTCGGCGATAAAGTGTTCACTTGGGCACAATACGATATCATCAAGGAAAAAGAAGGTACAGATGCAGCGAATGCGGCTCAAAAAGCAGCTGAAGATGCAGGTAAAATCATCGTTAAAGATGCGATTGCCGACATTGCTCTGCAACAAGTATTGACTCGTCCAGGTGAATTCGATGTTATTGCTACATTGAACCTGAACGGTGACTACCTGTCCGACGCCCTTGCTGCACAAGTTGGTGGTATCGGTATCGCTCCAGGAGCGAACATCAACTATGTAACAGGCCATGCGATCTTCGAAGCTACACACGGTACTGCACCTAAGTATGCTGACAAAGACGTGGTGAACCCTGGTTCCGTTATCTTGTCTGGTGTTATGTTGCTTGAGCACCTGGGATGGCAAGAAGCAGCAAACCTGATCTACAAAGGTATGGAAACTTCCATCAACAACAAAACCGTAACGTATGACTTCGCACGTCTGATGGATGGTGCTACTGAAGTTAAATGCTCTGAATTCGCTGATCAAATCATTAAAAACCTGTAAGGGGAGTTGAGAGGCATGACTATTCAGCGCAAAAAAATCACAGTAGTCGGTGCCGGATTTACCGGAGCAACAACCGCTCTAATGCTTGCCCAAAAGGAGCTTGGAGATGTTGTGCTGGTTGATATTCCTCAATTAGAAAACCCGACTAAAGGAAAAGCACTCGATATGCTTGAGGCGAGCCCTGTTCAAGGCTTTGACAGCAATATCGTCGGAACTTCAAACTACGAAGATGCGGCAGGTTCAGACATTGTGATTATCACTGCAGGCATCGCCCGCAAGCCGGGAATGAGCCGTGATGATCTGGTCAATACCAACGCTGGAATCGTGAAGTCCGTGTGTGAAAATGTGAAAAAATATTGCCCTGATTCCATCGTCATTATTCTGAGTAACCCGGTAGATGCGATGACTTATGCTGCATATAAAACACTAGGATTTCCTAAAAACCGAGTTATCGGCCAATCCGGTGTCCTGGATACAGCGCGTTATTGCACATTCATTGCGCAAGAGCTAAATGTGTCCGTTGAGGATGTTCGTGGTTTCGTTCTTGGTGGCCACGGAGACGATATGGTACCACTTGTTCGTTATTCAAGCGTTGGTGGTATTCCAATCGATACATTGATCCCGGCAGATCGCATTGAATCCATTGTACAACGCACACGTGTTGGCGGCGGCGAAATTGTCAATCTGCTGGGTAACGGAAGTGCCTATTATGCCCCAGCAGCTTCACTGGTTCAGATGACCGAAGCCATTTTGAAGGACAAAAAACGGATCATCCCAGTGATTGCTTACTTGGAAGGCGAGTATGGTTATAACGACTTATTCCTCGGTGTGCCAACCATTCTGGGTGGTAACGGGATTGAAAAAGTATTTGAACTCGAGCTCACACCTGAAGAAAAGGCGGGACTCGACAAATCTGCGGATTCTGTTCGAAACGTCATTTCAGTCGTGACCATATAAGTTTGAAAACTTCTTGAACATGAAAAGTGAGAAAACCTCCGGAAACTCGGAGGTTTTCTTTTCTTTGGATAAGTTCCCCAGTATAATGGGATGTGATGTATCGCACACTGAAAATTTGAGGAGGATGGAAATTTTGACAATGATTATGTATTTGCTCCATATCATCGGAGCGCTATCTATGGGGTTCTATCTGATCTTGCCGTTCGTCGTTGGTAAGATCCGCACGCTGAATGCTGCGGCACAGGAAGGCGCATTTACATCCGTTCGTTCATTGAACCGCATCGCCCAGTATGGGTTGGTTATCCAGCTTCTCACAGGGGGATACCTGATGACGAAGGGTGAATATTCCCACCTGTGGATGGGTGTCGTTGTTGTTTTATTGCTCGCCATTGCTGCCATTGGCGGTATTATGGGTAAACCGCTGCGTTTGGCAGCAGAAGGTGTAAAAAGCAACCGTGATGTGAGCCCGGAGCAGGGCAAGATTCGTACGTTCAGTACAATACTGGCTGTCCTCTTGCTCATTATGGTTTATCTTATGGTTGATCGCACGATAATCTAACTAGTTATCTGCAAGATTGTTGTTCGATACAGTCTGTTAACGTAAATCTAAAACGCTTGCATAAAATGCGGGTAGACAAGCCTGGTAGGGTAATAGTGTTAGTATCAAAAATAGACAACCCATGGGGCTGTCTATTTTTATTTGTTAAACATATTGGATTAGGCAAGGCTGACTGAATGAGCAAATACAGCGTTCCGTCCATTTCGTTTGGACTCGTATAATGCACTATCGGCATCCCGAAGCAAGGATTCAAGTGAATCCGTTTCACTGCTATACTGGGCAACGCCAAAGCTTGAAGTAATGGGTACAAGATTCCCCTCCACATGAAGAGGGTCATTCAGCAAAGCCACACGTAACTGCTCGGCTAGCCGCTTTCCATCCTGAAGAGCTGCATTTGGCAGGGCAATGACAAATTCTTCTCCGCCATACCGGGCGAACACCATTTCAGAGTTCAAATAACGATTACATACCGAGACGACGTGAACAAGGGCCTGATCCCCAACTTCGTGTCCATAGGTGTCGTTGATCCGTTTGAAATGATCGATATCAAATAGAATAAAAGATGCAGGCTGATGACTAAGCTGTGCCTCGTTCAGTATTTCACGGCCTTTATGCAGAAACTGCGTTCGATTGTATATTTTGGTCAAACCGTCGAAATATGCGAGCTGCTTCAATTGTTCTTGCAGAAACCGCTGCTCTGTAATATCGATAAGCATGATCAAGCTTCCAACGGCCTCTCCGTTTTTGTTATACACATAAGATGTTCTGACCTGATAACAGACCGTCTGCCCATGCAACTGCCAATAGAGATCCGTCTGTAGGCCTTCTCTTCCGTATTCCACGGGAAAAGTCTCGCCGGCCAGTGAAAGCCAGATATCATTCAGCGGCTGTCCAACCATGCTTGTCTCCAGTTCAGGCAGCATACCGCGCAGCGCTTTGTTGTAATCGACCAGACGATTCGAACCATCCAGAACAATAACGCCCTCGCGCATGCTCTCAAAGATACTGTCTTTGGCAATAGGAACGATGGTCAACAGACGAGAAGACAGGATTGCCCAGATGTACATGGATGAAGTGACACACATGAGTACCGGGACGGGATCCATTCCTCCTGGAGTCAGTCCCATTAAGTAAAGAAAGGCACCTGTCATCGGTATCAATTGAGAAGTAATCAATGTAAGCAGCTGACGGCGATACATTTTCTTGGTGTGTTTCCATTGCGCAATCAGGATCAGACACGCACATAACAGACATGAAAACGTAAATGCACCGTGAACAACATACCATTGACCAGCGGCAATATCCATCAGAGGAACAGAACTATCCGTTCGAAGCCATACTTTTTTGTAGAACAAATGGTGATAGTCATTGGTTGCAACCATAAAGAACGTAATCGTCGGAATGACGAACAGCGCTGCAGTAGCCTTTTTCGATAGTGACTTGCCCGTGTACTGGATCATCAGGATCAAGCCGAGGGAGGCGGAGAAAGGCATGCCCATGTACTCCACTACCGTCCAGAATTTCATTTGTTCGAGTGTATTGCTGGCGAGTTCGATTGCATAACCAAAAGTATAAACGGATAAGGCAGCCGTATAGAGCATAAATACGTTAGCTCTTGAAATTTCTGCTCTTCTAAAATAGGTGTATACACACAAAAAAACATTCAGGACGGCTGAGGTGGTTACAAGGGATATATAAGCGTTAATGTGCGATTCCATTGTTTGGCTCCATGTCAGATTGAGAATCTGTTATTTGAGATGCTTGATCGAACGCAGGATATATACCGGGTATAAGGTACTAAAATCACATTTGTATACTGTACATTGTACATCAGCCCAAGCGGCATAGGAATACAATTTGTGTCATGAAACAGGTCATTATCGAAAATTAATCGAAATTTGGTGTAATTTATAATTCATTCTATTTTCTGTTTGACCTCCAAAAGAGAGTGGTAAGTAAGTATCGAGACAGCCGTAGTGAGTTTTGGATGATGTCAGCTGCAGCAGGAATAATCTGCACTGTTCATGCCATCCTACAGAATGAGAAGTATACAGCCATTCATTTTGAGAGGAGAATGTGAAATGTCAACCAATACACAAACGCAAAAAACGATGCCAGCACAACATCAGGACCAGCGTCCCGGAATTGAATCGGAGATGCACCCGAAGCCGGAGTTCGAAAAACCGCAGTATAAGGCGGCTGACAAATTATTGGACAAAGTTGCCCTTATTACCGGAGGTGACAGTGGAATCGGACGTGCCGTTGCCGTTACGTATGCAAAAGAAGGCGCAGATGTAGCCATTGTTTACCTCAGCGAGCACCAGGATGCAGAAGAAACGAAACGTCAAGTGGAACAGGAAGGACGCAAGTGTATCCTGATTGCCGGAGACATTGGTGATGATTCATTTGCCAAGAAAGCTGTTCAACAGACAGTGGAGCAGCTGGGCAAGCTGGATATTGTGGTTAACAATGCAGCCGAGCAGCACCCACAGCAGCAGCTGGAGGATATTACGCCTGAACAGCTGGAGCGGACGTTCCGCACCAACATCTTCGGGATGTTTTATATCACGCAGGCCGCCCTGCCACATCTGAAGCAGGGCAGCACAATTATCAACACGACGTCCATCACAGCCTATCGAGGTAGTCCAACTCTGCTCGACTATTCGTCCACCAAAGGAGCGATTACGTCGTTCACACGTTCTCTGTCCATGAACGTTGTTGAGAAAGGCATTCGTGTAAATGCGGTAGCTCCAGGCCCAATCTGGACACCACTGATTCCATCGACATTTGATGAGAAAAAAGTGAGCGAGTTCGGCGCTACGCAGCCGATGAAACGTCCTGGTCAACCGGATGAGCTGGCTCCTGCGTACGTATATCTGGCTTCGGATGATTCATCCTATGTGAGTGGACAAGTCATTCACATCAACGGTGGCGAAGTCGTTAACGGATAATATGAAGCTCAGTTCGAGTTAATACTTTCAACTCACATATCTAAAGACGTATCGGTTCAGCTAATGCTGGCGGTACGTCTTTATGTTTTTTGACAATGATCCCGAATTTCTGTGCTATGTTTACAAAAGTCAGGATCAGAAATGATAGTTACATGATATTCTTGATACATGTTCTCTTGGACCTCGTACAGTAAAAGTACTTCATGTCGTATCTGTTTCAATTAGAAACGAATCTGTCCCAAAGGCAACTGTGATATGATAGACGGAACATACCGATCGGGAGGATACAACATGAAGATTAGCAAACAAAACGCAGCGCATTACATATGGGGTGCTCAATGTGATGGATGGCATCTCGTGCAGAACGAGGGTTTAAGCATTATTCATGAGCGCATGCCTGCAGGAACAGCTGAAATACGTCATTACCATAACGTAAGCCGCCAATTCTTTTTTGTCCTGCACGGAGTGGCGTGTATGGAGCTTGATGGCGTGGAGTATACGCTTGAGCCGCATGAAGGACTGGAGATTCCACCGGGAGTGCCTCATCAGATGCAAAATACAAGTGCAAATGAAGTAGAGTTTCTGGTTGTTTCACTGCCAGGTACACGTGGCGATCGGATAGAGTGAACTAACCTATAATTGAGATTAACTAAAAAGGAAGAGATTAATGAGACCGTTTCGAGTTCGCCTTTCCATCATCATGATGATATTGATTGGTGTATCCGTCATTGTGGCTGGATATACGATGGGCAGAGTATTTAAAACAACACACACCACAGCACTGGAGCAAACGATGGTGCGTGAAATCAATTTGCTCAAGGCAACGTTTCCTTTCCACGATGCAACCGATCCAACCTCGGCAGAAACAAGAAAGTACTATTCGGATCGGGCAGGCGAGCTGGAAAAGCTCACCGATTCCAGGGTAACGTTTATTAATCGGGATGGAACGGTCATTGGAGATTCAGAGAGTGATCCTGCTACAATGGATAATCATCTGGACCGGGAAGAAATCAAGGGTGCAGTTGGTGATGGTTATGGCCAGTCCATCCGTTTCAGTGAGACGCTGGGAGTAGATATGTTATATGTCGCGCTGCCCGTGAACTCGGATCAAAGTGACATGGTAGAAGTGCCAGGCGGAGAATTCGATGGTTACATCCGATTATCCATGAGTTTGGCTGCTGTGGATCAGGGGTTACAGCGCGGCTGGTTAATCATGTTTGTAGCCTTGGGACTGTTGTTCCTGATTGTGGCTCTGGTCAGTTACCGGGTTGCTCGGGGGTTAACCTCACCGATTGAACACATAACGAAGGTAGCTCACCGGATAACCAAACTGGAGTATGATGCCAGGGTAGAGGTCACACGCAGAGACGAAATTGGACAGCTTGGGCTGGCGATTAACGGAATGGCTGACAGTCTACAGACTCAGCTCAAAACGATTCGCGATAATGAGGCATTACTCCAGAGTGTCCTGGCCAACATGGCAGGCGGCATTGTCATGATTGATGCGTCCCAATCCATTGCACTGGTAAACCGGGAAGCAGAGCGTATGCTGGGTATTCAATCCGAACGCGTGACAGGTAAACCCTATATTGAATTGAAGAAACATTATGAATTGACACGGACGATTGAAGAAAGTGTAGCTGTTCAGGAACGGATGCATGAGGAGGTAAGTATTTTTAACCCGGAGGAACGTCTAATTCGTATTGACGGTGTTCCGATGACCGAAGATGATGGCGGATACCGCGGGATGCTGTTCCTTTTGCAGGATGTTACGGCGATACGCAGACTGGAATCGATGCGCAGTGAGTTCGTTGCGAATGTTTCCCATGAACTGAAGACTCCTGTGGCCGCGGTCAAAGGGTTTGCTGAGACGCTGCTTAGCGGGGGAGTGCAGGACAAAGAGACGGAACGGTCATTCTTGCAGATCATCTATGACGAAGGGGATCGATTAAACCGATTAATCGGGGATATTCTGGAGTTATCCAAGATCGAATCCAAACGGGCGCCGCTGCAATGTTCTCCTGTACATGTGCATTCGTTCTTCGAGATGGTTCTGGGTACACTATCCAAAGTGGCAGAGAAGAAGCAGATTCGACTGCAGATGTTTGTGCCGGAGGAGCTGTATATCGAGGCCGACGAGGATAAAATGAAACAGATTTTCATTAACCTGCTCTCGAACGGGATTAACTACACTCCTGAAGGGGGACGTGTCAAATTACAGGTGACGGTCGAACATGGTGAAACCGAGGAACAGGTGGTATTTGCAGTATCGGACACCGGGATTGGTATTCCGAAGAAGGACCTGCCGAGAATTTTTGAACGTTTCTACAGGGTAGACAAAGGAAGATCACGCAACTCTGGTGGTACGGGGCTTGGGTTATCCATTGTGAAACATCTGGTTGAGCTGCACCACGGCAAGTTATCGGTTGAGAGTGAACTTGGCATGGGTACAACGTTCAAGGTAATCCTTCCCCTGATACAGGATGAAGAAATCTAGGCCTGAAGAAGTGAATTGTAAAATCGAATAAATTGCTTTACACAGCGTTAACAAATAAGTGCTATGATATAAAAAGTGTTGTGGCAACAGACAACCTATAAGGAGAGAAGGGGTATCATGGCACAGCGTTTGCTAGTTATTGAAGATGAACCTACATTATCGAGATTACTTACGTACAACCTGACACAGGAAGGCTATGACGTTACCGCTGAGGATCATGGATCTTCAGGATATGACCGTGCAGTTTCACAGGACTTTGATTTGATCCTTCTGGATCTGATGCTGCCCGGAATGAACGGTCTGGATATTCTGAACAAATTAAGAGTTCAGGGTGTAACTACACCCGTCATCATCCTTACGGCGAAGAACGGTGAAGCCGAGGTGGTACAGGGTCTGAAATCCGGAGCTGACGACTATATTACAAAGCCCTTTGGCGTGTCGGAACTGCTTGCCAGAGTGGACGCCGTATTAAGAAGATATTCCAATGGAGATGACCTGCCGCAGCCAGAGGACAAGGATGGTTCACGAATTGTACTGGGCGAACTTGAGATCTATCCACTGAAGTACGAAGTGACGCTGGGTGGCCAATCCATAAGTCTGCGTCCCAAAGAATTCGAAGTTCTGCTCTACTTGGCCAAGAAGCCAGGCGTTGTACTTACACGTGATGACCTGATGAATGCGGTCTGGGGGTTCGATTATATTGGAGGCCAGCGCACCGTTGACGTTCATGTAAGTTCATTACGTAAAAAGCTGGAGCTGGACCCGGAATCCGTACACATTGATTCCATTCGAGGTGTAGGTTATAAACTGGTTGTAAAAAGAAAAACTCCCCATCATTCAAGTTCGTAATGATCGGGGAGTTTTATTTTACGTCCAATTTACATAAACCTTTATTTTCCTTTACATAGAGGGAGTAGCATGAACTTGTCCGAGTGATTCTTAGGACCTACATAACCCATCTCAGGACAGAGCTCATACGTAAAGGAGATTGCGCATTTATGCCCATGTTGCTCGAAGAGAAGCCTGATCTATCCGTAGAAGATACATATAAGCATGAGGAGGACTCGATTCGTTTAACTCAGGATGATCTTACAGAATTAACCCTTAACAACCAAGTATCCATCCGAGAATACTGCCGACAGGTTCCCATGGTGGGGGTGCATACCACCTGTGGAGAGGCTGCTAGCATATTGAGTCAGGAACAGAAATATCCATGTGTAGTATTGGGTGATGATCAGAATCGCCCGCTGGGGTTATTGATGCGGGAAACCTTGTATCGAATACTGAATGGGCGTTTCGCCGCGGATTTGTTTTATCGCAAGTCCATATCACATGTTGCTGATTCATCTCCGGTAGTCGTGGATGTACTAGCTGATGCGCCAGAAGTGATTGATGTAGCCTTGTCACGAAGTGAGGAGCATTTCTATGATTGCATCATTGTAACGGAGGAGAACAGGCTGCTTGGCGTATTAACCATGCGGGATCTCATGTCCCTTTCCAGAAGGATGCAGCACGAGGCTGGAGAAGAGCGTGTTCACACCATTACTGAGAGCCAGAAAGAGATATCCCGGATTCATGAGTCGATTACGAAACTGGTTCAATCCGCTGGAAAGACAGGAGAAGATGCGAAACAGATTATTCAATTGTCTGAACAGGGCGCAAGCAGTCTTATACAGGTTGAGGCTTCGTATAACCGCGTACATCAGCACATGGGAGGACAGCGCCAGCATGCGAATGATATGCTGACCTCAATAGAAACCGGAGCGGGCATGGCACGTTCCATTCGTTCTCTGGCCGATCAGAGTGCGTTGCTTGCGATGAATGCTTCCATAGAAGCAGCTCATGCTGGCGAGTATGGGCGAGGCTTCCAAGTGGTGGCTGGTGAGATACGGGCCTTAGCTAAACAAACTCGTGAGGTTGCAGGAGATATGTCCTCCTTGCTCGAAGGGATCGGTGAATTAACCAGACAAACCGTTGAACTGGTTCGCGCCAGTGCTGCTGAAATTGACGACAGCTCTGCACATGTTACCGAAGGAAGTGCAGCTTTCAATCGTTTAAACTCCGCCGTGGAAGGTATGCTGCATATTGCTTCCAACATCTCAGAGGAAGGCAAGCAGACTGGAGAAGTGGCGGATTATATCCGAAAAAAACTGGAGTCTATGATTTCCGGGGGAGAATTGTAAAACAAAGATAGACATCATTTACCATCTATGATCGTAACGGGAAGGTCATGGCTTGTGAAGGATGTCTTTTTTACATTCCGTTAACATGAAAGTGATACTCTTTTTACAATAAGAAGGTAGGATATTAAGGATGACCGAGAAGCTGAAGATTATTGATCTGGCCTCGGCCTCAACGTAAAGGGAGCTTGGTTTGTCCCTCCAGCGAAGGAGAAGTGAACATCCATGAAGGAACTCATTCACATTGAAGGACTTAATTTGTACTATGATACGCATCATGCGCTTAAAAATATATCGATGGACCTGCCGGAACGAACTGTAACTGCATTCATCGGACCGTCAGGTTGTGGTAAATCCACGCTGCTCCGTACATTAAACCGGATGAATGACATGATTCCGGGAGTACGTGTCGAGGGACAAGTTCTGCTCGATGGATCGGATATCTACAGTAATGAAATCGAAGTTGAAACGCTGCGCAAACGAGTAGGCATGGTGTTTCAGCAGCCTAACCCATTTCCAAAATCAATCTACGATAATGTCGCATACGGCCCCCGTTTGCACGGTGTTACCCAGAAGGCGGAGCTGGACCAGTTGGTTGAACAAAGTCTGGTACACGCTGCATTGTGGGATGAAGTCAAGGATGTACTCAAGAAATCGGCACTTAGTCTGTCCGGCGGTCAGCAGCAGCGTCTCTGTATTGCACGAGCCCTCGCGGTACAGCCTGATGTATTGCTGATGGATGAAGCCACTTCGGCCCTGGACCCCATCTCGACATTAAAGATCGAGGAACTGGTCAAGGAACTGCACAACAAGTACACCATCGTCATGGTAACCCATAACATGCATCAGGCTGCCCGCGTATCGGGTAAGACTGTATTTTTCCTGAATGGTGAAGTTGTGGAGGCCGCTGATACAGAAACGCTGTTCTCCACGCCCCAGGATTCCCGAACCGAGGATTATATATCCGGACGGTTCGGTTAAGCAAGCTGAATTCGAACGAACCCGGCGTATCCGGAGATGATGGACAAGGGGGACATGGAAACCTATGATTCGCAGGAAAGAATTTGATCAGGAGCTTGAAGAGCTTCGCATTTTGCTTCGGCAAATGGGTGAGCATGTAGGAACGGCATTGGATGGTGCCATTGAGAGTTTACGGA
This sequence comes from Paenibacillus sp. 7516, assembly GCF_002272715.1. Lineage (NCBI taxonomy): Bacteria > Bacillati > Bacillota > Bacilli > Caryophanales > Paenibacillaceae > Paenibacillus > Paenibacillus sp. 7516. Next base: position 17,160 of record NZ_NPBI01000009.1, on the reverse strand, counting down.
CATTGGATGCCGAGAAAGCTCAGGTCATCATCAAGAATGATGCGAATCTGAATGCGCTGGAAGACAAAATCATGGAACTGGGCTCCAAGCTGATTATTACCCAGCAGCCAGTCGCGAAGGATTTGCGCCGCATTATTGTGGCGTTCAAAATCTCAAGTGATCTTGAGCGTATGGGCGATCTCGCCTTGGACGTTGCCAAAGTTACGCTTCGTATGGAAGGCCAGGAGCTGATTAAGCCACTTGTGGATATCCCGCGTATGGCGGAAATCGTCAAAGAGATGATTGATGAATCCATCGAGTCATTCCTGAAGGAAAATACGGATCTGGCTTACAAAATGGCACAAACGGATGACCAGGTTGACCAGTTGTACAGTCATATGATTGGCGATCTATACAGTTTCATGACCTCTCATCCAACTCAGGCTTCTCAAGCCATGCTGCTCATGTTGGTAGGACGGTATATTGAACGCATAGGCGATCATGCAACCAACATTGGGGAGAGCACGGTTTATCTGGTAACAGGTAAGCGCCCGGATTTGAACCAATAATCAGTAACGGCAAATCATTGGAATTGGGGACGATTTGCTGCAAAAACAAGGGACTTTCTCCCGGCGGCCTGCAAGCGACAGGCTGTCTGTGGAGAGAGTTCTTTTTTTGCTGGATGGAAAGTGTAAAAAGATGCCCAATCTTTTTTGTTGTAACAGGTGTGTATGTTATCATGAGAGTAGATGTACTTGAGGGTTTGACCATACGATACGTGAGGTGCTGGAATGGAAAAGTTTATTCTCATAGATGGAAATAGCATTATTTACCGGGCGTTTTTTGCAATGCCCCCTCTGACGAATTCAAAAGGACTGCATACCAATGCGGTGTATGGCTTCACCACCATGCTGCTCCGATTGCTGGAAGAGCATAAGCCGACCCATGTTATGGTGGCATTTGATGCCGGCAAGGTCACTTTCCGTCACGAAGGATATCAGGAGTATAAGGGTGGCCGTGAAAAAACACCACCCGAGCTGTCGGAACAGTTTCCATTACTCAAAGAATTGCTGCAAGGACTGGGTATTGCCCAGTTTGAGCTGGCCGGGTTTGAAGCGGACGATATCATCGGAACGTTAACCAAACGCGCAGACGAGGCTGGAAGACAGGTATTGGTTGTATCGGGTGACAAGGATATGCTGCAGCTTGCCTCCGAACATGTACATATCGGTCTCACGCGCAAAGGGGTAACGGAAATCGAACTGTATGACCCTGCTCAAATTAAGGAACGGTATGGTCTGACGCCACTTCAAATCATCGATCTCAAAGGCCTGATGGGCGATGCGTCGGATAATATTCCGGGTATTCCGGGAGTTGGAGAGAAGACGGCTTTGAAACTTCTGCATCAATTCGGTTCTGTCGAGGAAGTATTGAACGGCACAGGTGAATTGAAAGGTAAAATGAAAGAGAAGATTGAGGCACATGCCGAAGATGCCCGGATGAGCAAACAGCTGGCGACCATTCACCGCGAAGTACCACTGGAGCAAACCTGGGATGACATGCAGTTCGCCGGGTTAAAAGAAGAACAGGCGGGGCCAGCACTGGCCAAGCTTGAATTCAAATCCTTGCTTGAACGCTTGTCATTCAGTGGGAGTGCAGGCTCTGCAGCTGAAGCGGTACCGGCTGCAGAAGTTGAATCTACGATTGCTACAGAAGACACGATTGGCGAGCTGTTTGACTCCCTTGAATCCATCGATGTACTCCACGTGGAGACCCATGGTGATAATCCGCATCAAGCGAAATTGATTGGGGTAGCGATTGGATCGGGTAAGACGTATGTCTTCCTGTCCCCCGAAGTATTAAACGCTGAAGCTGCAGCCCGGGTGCGAGAATGGCTTGGTAACCCGGACAAGCCCAAACGTGGTTATGATCTGCACCGCGTCGATCTGGCTCTGCACGCGCATGGTCTTGAATTCGCCGGAGCATCCTTCGATGTGCAGCTTGCTGCCTACTTGCTTGACCCGACGGAATCCAATCAGACCATTAGCGGCTTGACTTCGAAGTATGGCTTGCCTTCCTTGGCTGAAGACGACACGGTTATGGGCAAAGGTGCAAGATACAAGGTGCCTGATGTAGAAATCCTTGGCGATTTCCTGTGCCGTAAGGCTGCTGCCGTGGCTGCCATTATTCCTCTTCAGGAGCAGGCACTTGAGAATGATGAGATGAACGCGCTCTTTCACGAATTGGAGATGCCGTTATCACGCATTCTGGCAGACATGGAGAAACAGGGGATTAAAGCGAATACAGCAGATCTCCAGGCCTTGGGCCGTGAGTTCGAGGAACAGATCAGCAGGCTGATGGCGGAGATTTACCGACTTTCCGGTACGGAATTCAATCTAAATTCCCCCAAACAACTTGGTGAGATTTTATTCGATAAGCTCGGCCTTCCTGTGGTGAAGAAAACCAAAACAGGTTATTCTACCGATGCAGAAGTACTGGAGAAGCTGGCTCCGTATCATGATGTGGTACAGCTGATCCTTCAATACCGTCAGCTTGCGAAGCTGCAATCCACCTATGTAGAGGGTCTCCTCAAGGAAATTTCGGAACGGGACGGCAAAGTCCATACGTATTACCGGCAAACGATTGCTGCGACAGGGCGTCTCAGCAGTCAGTTCCCGAACTTGCAAAACATTCCGATCCGTATGGAAGAAGGACGCAAAATCCGGAAGGTGTTTGTTCCTTCCGAGCCAGGCTGGTCCATTTTGGCGGCCGACTATTCGCAGATTGAATTGCGTGTACTCGCCCATATTTCGGATGACGAACGGCTCAAGGAAGCTTTTGTTCATGATATGGATATTCATACTAAGACAGCTTCTGACGTATTCGGAGTGAAAGCCGAAGAGGTGGACAGCGACATGCGTCGTTCGGCCAAGGCTGTTAACTTTGGAATCGTGTATGGCATTAGCGACTACGGGTTATCCCAGAATCTGAACATTACCCGTAAAGAGGCAGCCCAGTTTATCGATCAATACTTTGAAGTGTTCCAGGGCGTTCGTCGATATATGGACGATATTGTGAAGGAAGCACGCCAGGATGGCTTTGTCAAAACGCTGCTGGAACGCCGCCGCTACCTGCCGGAGATCAATGCAAGCAATTTTAATCTGCGTTCCTTCGCTGAGCGTACAGCGATGAATACCCCGATCCAGGGGACAGCCGCAGATATTATCAAGCTTGCCATGGTGCAGATGGATGAAGCGCTGCGTGAACGCCAATTGAAGAGCCGCATGCTGCTTCAGGTACATGACGAACTTGTATTCGAAGTACCTGCGGATGAGCTGGAGCTAATGAAGGAGCTGGTCCCATCCGTTATGGAAAAAGCATTGGAGCTCTCGGTACCGCTTAAGGCAGAAGTCAGTTTCGGGGAAAACTGGTACGAAGCCAAATAACAACTGGTGTGGATTTCCGTTATTTTACAAACATTTCCTCACAAGGATTCGACATAAGAAGGGGTCCCGCTGAAGCTCAACTTCCGTTATAATATAGGGGAGGTGAGAACATCATGCCGGAATTACCGGAAGTCGAAACAGTCAGAAGAACATTGAATCAGCTTGTTGTAGGTAAGACTATTGAACGCGTAACTGTTAACTTGCCGCGCATTATTCAGCGGCCGGACGATATAGATGCATTTGCACTGGAACTCGCAGGACACACCATCATCGGAGTGGAGCGCAGAGGGAAGTTTTTACGGATTTTGTTGGACGGGCTGGTATTGGTCTCCCATCTGCGGATGGAAGGTCGATACGGCGTATATGAGCAGCACGAAGAAGTGGAGAAGCATACCCATGTTATCTTTCACTTCACAGATGGCACGGAATTGAGATACAAGGACGTACGTCAGTTTGGAACCATGCATTTGTTTGCAGCGGGCGAAGAGCTCGTATCCAAACCTTTGTTGAAGCTCGGCCTTGAGCCGCTGGATCCGGCATTTACCGTGGCTGCATTTCGTGAAGCTGTTGGTAAACGGACAACCAAAATCAAGGCTGTATTGTTAAATCAGGCATACGTCGTTGGCATCGGGAATATTTATGTGGACGAAGCCCTTTTTCGCGCAGGCATTCATCCCGAAACCATTGCCAAGACGCTGACAGAAGCCCAATTGACGGTGCTGCACGAGGCTATTGTAGCCACCCTGCAGGATGCCGTGAATGCAGGCGGATCCTCCATCAAATCGTATGTTAATGGACAAGGTGAGATGGGCATGTTTCAGCATCAACTGAAAATCTATGGTCGCAAATCCGAGCCTTGTACAACGTGTGGTACATTGATTGAGAAAAGCGTTGTTGGTGGTCGCGGGACGCATTATTGTCCGAAGTGCCAACCACTAAAGTAACCAAAGAAGATACAAATTGAAATTGTCGTTTACACGTTTACGGTTTGAATTTGTACCGGAATGAACGAAATGATTAAAACGTAGCACCCATGGATTACTCCCTCCATATACTGATATGGCAGAAATAAGCGGGCGAATACCTACCTGTAACGGTAGGTGGAAACGAGTTCCCGCACAGGGGAGGAATCCGGGGTGCTGCATCATTTTATTTCATTGCTGGCGCTTGCTTTGGCGCTTAGTTTAGATGGTTTTGGTGTCGGGATTACATACGGGCTGCGCAGGACGAAGATCCCGCTGTTATCCATTGCTGTTATCTCCATTTGTTCGGGGTTGGTCATTGCGTTGTCCATGCAGGTGGGAGTACTGTTATCCCATGTGGTATCTCCTGATGTGGCTTCGTTCGTTGGTGCGGTTATTCTGATTGCCATCGGTGCGTGGTCATTAATTCAGTTGATCCGTAAGCAGGGGAAGGATCGCCTCGAATCGGAAGAGGGAACGGAAGCAGTCGGAGATAAAGAGCAAGCAATCAATTCAGCGCCGGTCAAAGGCAGAAATCAAGTGCTGGCACTTGATCTTGAACCATCTGCATCCGGTGGATCGCTGGAACGCATGGTATTTACACTGGAACTGCGGAAATTAGGTGTCGTCATTCAAATATTACGCAGTCCTTCCAAAGCGGATATGGACAATTCGGGTAGCATTTCTGCCCAGGAGGCAATGTGGCTTGGAATCGCTCTGTCACTGGATGCCTTCGGTGCAGGGCTCGGAGCTGCTTTGCTCGGTTTCCCCACATTGTGGACTGCACTTGTCATCGCGCTGTTCAGTGGCGCATTTCTGTTAATCGGCATGAAAGTCGGATTGCGCTTTTCAGCGCTGCGCTGGATGAGAAGACTGTCCGTACTTCCTGCGTTGTTACTGATGATTATGGGAATAATGAAGCTGTTATGAGGTGAAACGATGAATATTGGCTTAACCGGCGGGATCGCAACGGGAAAGAGCAGTGTTTCCGCCCTTCTTGCCAGTAAGGGAGCGCTGCTGATTGATGCAGACATGATTGCCCGGGAGGTCATGATGCCCGGGCATCCTGTTTTGGCTGCCGCTGTTCAGCGGTTTGGACAAGCCATATTAAATGAAGACGGGACACTGGACCGGAAAAAGCTGGGCAGCATTGTGTTTCAAAATCCCGATGAGCGTAAAGCCCTCGAGGCTATTACACATCCGGCTATTCGCCAGGAGATGCGGGAACGTGCTGCTGCATATGAAGAAGCCTATCCGGACAAGCTGGTGGTATCGGATATTCCTTTATTGTTTGAATCCGGTCTGGAAAAAGGATTTGATGAGGTTGTCGTTGTTTACGTCCCAAGATCCGTTCAGCGGGAGCGGCTGATGAGTCGGGATGGCATGACAGAGGAACAGGCTGACGCCCGTATTAATGCACAGATGGATATTGAACATAAGAAGCAGCGTGCTGACGTGGTCATTGACAACAGCGGCTTATGGTCGGAGACGGAGCAGCAGGTTATTTCATTTTTGCAGCATAAGGGTCTGATATGAGGTTACTGCGCAAGAAACGGATACTGCTGTTGATGTTTGTTTCATTTGTATTGGTGCTGTTCCTGAATACAAACTGGATGGCGTGGTTTTATCCAATTCATTACAAGGAAGAGATTCGTGCGCAGTCTCAGAGCTATGAGGTGGACCCTTTCCTGATCGCTTCCATCATCAAGGTGGAAACCAATTTCAAGACAAGCAAAGAATCCAGAAGAGGTGCCATCGGGCTGATGCAGCTGATGCCGGATACGGCCAACTGGATCATGGAGCAGGCTAAAATTCCCGGGACCTCGTTAGAGGAGCTGAAGCATGAACCGGGCAGGAACATTCAGCTTGGGACATGGTACCTGCGTAACCTCTCAGAACAGTTTGACGGGAATGAGACGGCCATGATTGCTGCTTACAATGCCGGACCAGGCAAAGTAAGTGGATGGATCAGAGATGGTGTCTGGGACGGCTCATTCGAGACAGTCAAGGATATTCCTTTTGGAGAAACCCGGCACTATGTACAACGAGTCATTTATTATTATAATCAGTATGTAAAGATCTATCATACGTTCTAATAGCTGATTGCTTGGATTATGCGGTAGTCTAGAGTACAATCGGTTTGAATTTTGATATCGTATGTCTTATTTAATAGTAGAAGCACAGAGCAGGCCGGTTATTCACCGGCCGCTCCATGCTCCTCTGTCTAAACGTATTACAATGCAGATATTATTGGTATTGACCTGCCAATTGCTGTTCTGCAATTGTTACCAGACGTTTCGTGATGTATCCACCGATCGAACCGTTCTCGTAAGAAGTCATGTTACCTTGGTATCCGTCTTGTGGGATGCTGATTCCGAGTTCTTGAGCAACTTCATATTTCAATTGCTCCAGTGCTGCGGAAGCGCGAGTTACTACCAAGTTGTTGGAGTTACCGTTGCTGTTTTGGGCCATTGCTGTTCACCTCCTCGCGGTTGGTAAAAGTATTATGTGTCTTCAATGCGATTTTCATAACTAGAAGTGACAGGGAATTTATGGTAAAAGAAAAACATGGGAAGTGATCTGAGTTGAAATGTCCTTATTGCGCCTATCTGGGTACAAAAGTTCTGGATTCTAGGCCTGCTAATGAATCAAAATCCATCCGCCGTCGTCGTGAGTGCGAGCAGTGCAGTCGCCGTTTTACAACGTTTGAAATGGTCGAAGAAACCCCGTTGATCGTCATCAAGAAAGATGGCAGCCGTGAAGAGTTTAGTCGCGACAAAATTCTCCGTGGCCTTATCCGGGCTTGTGAGAAACGTCCTGTCTCTGTAGAAACGCTGGAGATGATGGTTTCCGAGGTGGAGAAGTCACTGCGCAACACTGCTGAAGCTGAAGTGGAAAGCCGCCAAATTGGTGAGCTGTTGATGGAGCAATTGTTCCCCGTTGATGAAGTGGCCTATGTGCGGTTCGCATCGGTGTATCGCCAATTCAAAGACATCAATATGTTCATGAAAGAACTGAAATCGTTGTTGTCCAAAGAGGATCTCGACGATTAAAGAAGTGGATTAAGGGAGAAGAGCAGTCTGGGCTTGTAATTATGAGTGTTCTTGTCTGTACAGAGGTTGTTCTTCTCCAAACACTTTGCGTTCTGAAAAAGTTATTGACAGCTAAAGCTGCATTTTATATGATATAGGAGTCGCCTGTGGAACTTCGCTGAAGCGGACAAGTACATATATATAATGTGGGGCCTTAGCTCAGCTGGGAGAGCGCATCGCTGGCAGCGATGAGGTCAGGGGTTCGATCCCCCTAGGCTCCATACTCGAAAACCTCTTGGTATCCAAGAGGTTTTTTGCTTTTTATGGATTTCTTTTACCCGTGTCTGTAGCCAAAATGCTCATATTGTTTTATTTCAAATATGATCGCATTTTAAACTTGAGACGAAAGGCATTAAAAAAACGGGGCGGAGTCTACATTGATAAGGCTCCGCTCAGTGCATAAATCCCTTTTTAATTTTTATGTAAACGCTTAAAAATTTGATGGACAATAGCGCAAGACTGATGTTATATTGTTTCTGTAAGAAACAATATAATCTTCATAGGAAACTAAATTTTATTGGATGAGTGGATATGACAATGCTAACTAAATGTGCTCAAGGCTCAATGATGTAATCTTCTGATGCTTTAGCACCATGAAAAGGATGGGATGAGTATGAACCACAGTGAGACAACGATTAAATCATTTGACGGAACACAGCTATATTTCAGCAAGGATACAGTCGAAGAGGCGAAGGCAGCTGTAGTCATTGTTCATGGGTTGTGCGAGCATGCCGGGCGTTATGACGAGTTGACGATGCACTTAAACAAACGAGGGTGTAACGTATATCGATTCGACCATCGTGGTCATGCGAGATCTGAAGGAAAGCGTACATTCTACAGTGATTTTCACCAAATCATCGAGGATGTGAATGTCGTAGTTGATAGGGCCTTGCAAGAGAGCAGTGACCTCCCAGTATTCGTCATTGGGCATAGCATGGGCGGATTTGCAACCTCATCATTTGGCACGAAATATCCAGGCAAGGTCAAAGGTATTGTTTTATCAGGAGCACTTACCCGTTATAATACGAAGGTTGCTGGTGAACTGCCGCTAGATCTTCCTACTGGGACGTATTTCCCGAATGAGCTTGGCAGTGGAGTATGCAGTGACCCTGAGGTTGTATCCGCTTACGCAAGTGACCCACTGGTAGAGAAACAAATTTCTGTGGATCTTTTTAATAGCCTGGGGAACGGCGTGGCTTGGTTAAAAGAACATGCCAAGCAGTTTGTGGACCCGGTGCTCGTTCTGCATGGAGCAAACGATGGGCTGGTGAGCGAGCAGGATTCACGTGAATTCTACGGGGACATCGCCTCGACTGACAAAACGCTGAAGATCTATGCACATCTCATGCATGAAATATTTAATGAACCGACTAGACATGAAGTCATAGAAGAAGCCATTACATGGATTGAAAAACATATCTAATTTCAGTAGAGTAAAGGAAAGAGAATCTAAATATGAAAGGGATTACTCATGAAATTAGATTGGATGGGCGACCATCGGACCCTGATTGAGAAAATTATCAAATACGGTAATGCATATTCGAACACCTATAAGCTGCAGCGAAGCTATGGTACGGACATGATGTTCTCCGCCTCTCAGATCCAGACCCTGGAATATATTCTGGAAGCAGAGGATAAGGAGGAGAAAATGTCAGAGATGGCCGCACGTTTGGGCGTTAGCCGCAGTACATTTTCCAAGAATGTGAAGAATCTGACGGAAAAAGGATTGCTCGAAAAATACCATTTAAGCGGTAATCGCAAAGATATTTATGTCAAACCTTCGGCGAAAGGGCGCGAAGTATATGCAAAGTACACTGAATTTGTCCGTGAGCTTTGCTTTGACGATATCTTTAAGCATGCTGACCAAATTTCAACAGCCGACAAGGAGAGTTTTATTCGCATTATGGATCTGTTCGCAGATGTGCTGGTTTGGTATGGTGAGAAGGAACAGGAACCGCGCAAACTCATTAAAATTGATCCGGGCAGCGATTAAATTCTATAGTTGTCGATGTAAATTCATCGTTCAGGTCAGCTTGTATGGATTGTGCTCTAACAAAAGGGAATTTTCTTTCAAGGTATTTAACTTGAAGGGAAATTCCTTTTTGTTTATATTAATTTACATTTTAGCATGAAACGAGTTGATATATGCTCCAATTCAAATCAAAAGCACGAAACTCAGGCTCCAGCCCATTCCCTCCGCGAATGTCCTTCATACAGTATAAGGTGCCTATATCGCATGACGGAAGAACATTGGCTCAAGAGGGAGTGGGGAAAGTTGAAATTGAAAACGGAGCTTACGGGGAGAGTTATTTTCAAAGGAGATCCGGGGTATGAAGCCGCGCGGAAGAATTGGGATCCTCATACCGACAGATATCCTAAAGTGTTTGTCTTTGCCAAGAAAACGAAAGATGTTTCTAATGCCATCAAGTGGGCTCGGGAAAATAAGGTGCCCATTCGGCCAAGGAGTGGAAGACACTCTCTGGAGGTGAATCTTTCACAGGTAAACGGTGGAATTGTCATCGATGTGAGTGATTTAAATACAGTGAAGCTGGACAAAAAGAAGGGTACAGTCGTTGTGGGGACCGGCAACCGTGTGGGAAGAATCGCCAATATGTTGGCACGACAAGGGTTTATCGCTCCCTTCGGTGACAGCCCTACAGTAGGAATCGGCGGTATTACATTAGGCGGGGGAATTGGACCTCTTCAGCGATCCATTGGTCTCATCAGTGATAACCTGCTTGAAGTCGAGATGGTCGATGCCAATGGCAAAGTCATCCGTGCAAGCAAAAGCCGTAATCCAGACCTGTTCTGGGCTTCACGCGGTGGTGGAGGAGGTAACTTTGGTGTGTACACCAAATATAAATTCAAAGTTCACCGAGCTCCAGCCAAGGCGACCGTATTTCGCATCACTTGGCCATGGAATCAATTCGAAAAGGTATTTAAAGCATGGCAAAATTGGGCTCCCTCCGTTAACTTCAAATTGGGCAGCGAGTTATCCATTGGACCCAAAAAAGGTGGTAATGTTAGCATGGAGGGCTTGTTTCTGGGTTCCAAAACAGAGGCACTTCGTTTGCTAAAACCGATTACGAGTGTGGGAACACCCACAAATTCAATTATCCGACTGGTGCCTTACCCGGAAGCAGTAAAGTTCCTATTGCCTCCTGATCCAGTGCTCACACAAAGGTACAGCAACCAATTCTCTTCTGGCTTTGCCAAATGTCCGTTTCCTGATAAAGCTATGAAGCCCATGCGGGAATTTTTGGAGAACGTGGAAGGAGAAGATGCCGGCTTCTTCTTCCTTAACTGGGGCGGTGCCGTGAGCCGTAAGTCGCCCAAATCAACTGCATTTTACTGGCGCAAAGCGAAGTTTTATGTGGAATGGAACAGCTCATGGACTAAAGCATCCGAAGCCGCCAAAAACATCGCTATCGTTCGTACAACCCGCAAGAAACTGCAGCCATTCATTGTCGGATCCTATATTAACGTTCCAGATCAGGGAATTAAGAACTCAGGGCCGGTTTATTATGGAGCCAACTATGCCAGATTGCGGAGAGTCAAAGCTAAGTATGATCCAAAAAATGTGTTCAATAATCCGCAAAGCATCATTCCAGCGAAGAATGCAAAGGTAAAATAGCAAGGTTACAGATGCATCAGCTTAGCAGAAGGACAGAACGGTTGTGAAGCGACATATCAGACGCAGCCATCTCAGATCTGGAATCGATAATTAAACTAAGCTTAGTATAGGAATAAGAAAAATGCCCTTGAACAAGGGCATTTTTCTGCGCAATCGTTTTTTCAACTTGGATAAGGTTTGGTTACTATTTATTGCTATTAAGTGGAATTCGCAAATCTCCATCTGGCTTCTTCGTCGTATAGTTCGATACATAAAGATCAATATCTTCACCCTTAAAATCTTGGAAAACTTCTGTATGTTTATTATCTAAATCGTTGAAATACAGCGGCGTTAAATATTGCTTTTCTCCCTGATCAAGGAAATAAGTCTGGTTGATCCCGCCAAATGTAGACTCAGGGCTGGACGACCCAACGTACAGGTTCCCATCCTTGAGATAATAAGTCCAGTTGATAAGGAACCCTGCGTACTCCCTTGTTACCGTTTGTGGCTGAGTCGAAATATTCGTTAGTCGAATAGACGTCTGGTCACCAGCGTGCTCATCAACTCTGTCCTTCGCAATCAAGGTTACGGGTTTGTTGGCCACAGAACTTACATCTATGAGAGATGAGTCGAACTGCTCAAATCGCAATTCGGTCTGGTTAGGATTCAACGTGCCTTCGAGAGAAACGTAGCCTTCCAACACTCTGCCGCCCACTTCCAACTGATAAGTCCGATATGGCAGTCTGTAGTAGTCTTCTTGATGATCAATAGTTAAACGAATCTGGGTTGGCGTCACCACTAGGCTACTGATTTTAGCCTCTCCATCCAATGACTGCAGTGGAATATCCATTTCTTTCTTAACAGAACCTGTTTCCATCTGCTGTCTAGACAAGGAGAGATCGACATTCCAGGTTCCATCTGTTCGCTCTTTCTCATGTGTATATGTGAAGGTGAAATGATCTGCTCTCTCTTTGAACTGCTGCTCGTTAAAGATTTGCGTGCTGGAGTATGCTCCCGTTGCACCTTCTGTGCCGTAGACTGGGCTTTCGGTTTCTTTAAACATGTTCCCGTTTGGATCATAAGCTGTGATTCTGGCCCAAGTCTGTTCCTTCAATGCCGTATCTGTGAAAGTCACGTTGGAACGAATCATGATTTGATCTTCCGTGTGCTGGAAGGATTGTACTTCTACCGCTTCGATTCCGTCCTTTTGTATATTAAATTTCTGAGTATTATTGTCCTTGGGATCGAGTGTAATGTCCTCCTGAATGTCTTGTAAATAACGAACACCTGTAATGGCGAATTGTAGATCGGATTGGTTCTCTGACATCACCCAGTCCGTTTCGAAGTATCCCTGATACACACCTTGCTCTTCGTTCCATTGTTGATAATAGTGTCCTTCAATAGGTGTACCCTCACTGTCTTTCAAGACCATCTGATCATATCTGATTTCTGCTCCGTCTGTTTCCATGCCAGGTTTAATCGTATAGAGAAGGACTGTTCGGTTATCATCCACAAAAGCGTTATGCACCGTTAAGGTCACTCCGTGAGCTGTGACGCTTTGTTCAATAGACTGACCATATCCCGCTTGGAGAGCTGACTCAATTCCGGACTTATGGGAGACGACATCACTCCAATCATATTGAAAGGCTGCATATACCGGAGTGGCCATTACCGCTACAGATACACCGAGGACAATAGCAACCTTCGTCTTACCCCGTTGCGATCTTTCCTTGAGCTGATCTGCTACCCGAAGCTCGTCCTTCTGTATGCTGTTAAACATCTTATCAAAATCCGGATAGTCAATGTGGTCTGAATGTTTCATGTGATTCTTAACCTTGGATTCTACTGTATTCAAAACAGTTCTCCCTTTCATGTTAACCTTCTCGTAGTACTCCAGTTTCTTTCTCATCAGTTTGAGAGCCTTGTGCAATCTGGATCGAACGGTACCCTGACGTATATTGAGGATTTCCGAGATTTCAGCAACAGATAGATCACCAATGTACCGTAGGGTTACAACACTTCGCAGCTTGTCAGGCAATTGGCGCAATTGCTGTTCCAATTCAGCGAAGGATAACTTAGCCATAACCATCCCATCGACCGAATCTCTAGTAAGAGCCTCGTGTTCATGCTGCTTCTGTAGATGGTCTTGTTTGTCATTTTTGACTTTGTTCTTACGAATGACGTTGAGGCAATGATTCATGGCGATTCGCATAATCCAGGCCTTGAGATGTGTAACATTTCTCCAGTCCTGTCGAAACACAGTTACAAACACATCATGGCATACATCCTCGGCATCCTGGATATTTTTGAGCATATACAAGCAGGTACGATATACATCTTTGTTGTAAGAATAGAAGAGTTCGTGCTCGGTCACTTCCGCTGCTCCTTTCTTGTTGGGATATATAATAGACAAGTGAGCGCCGAAAATGATTCACTTTTTTTATCCTGTCTCTTGAGGAAGAACATGCTAAGATAATCCATTATGGTTGATTCCTCATGAGTTGAACAGATTAACAGTTACCATAAAGACTCGGACCGGACAGATCACAGCAAATCATGACAGGCCGCAAAACAAGTATTCCTCTATTATAGAAATCAAAGGAGTGGTCAACCGTATGAACTGGATTGAATCGTTGCAGAAGGCTATACAGTACATCGAAGAGCATCTACTCGAAAATGTAACGATAGAGCAGATCGCAGCACAGGCGCATATCTCGCCTTTTTATTTTCAACGTACGTTTACGCTGTTAACAGATGTTACCGTGTTCGAATATATACGGCGGAGACGATTAACACTGGCAGCACATGAACTTGTACAGAGTGAACAGAAAATTATTGATCTGGCGTACAAATACGGGTATGACACTCCTGAATCTTTCTCCAAAGCTTTTCGCAGACAGCATGGGGTTGCACCAAGTGAGGTACGAAAAAGCAGCACCTCCGTTAAATCGTATAATCGCTTGGCTATTCAAGTAAGTTTAAAAGGAGCGGAACCGATGGATTATAAAATTGTTGAACAGGCGGAATTTACGTTAGTTGGAATTAAGCAAGCTTACTCTTATGCAGATGGAGAGAATTTAAGGGGAATCCCTAAAATGTGGGAAGAAGCCTATGCGAACGGAACAGAGGATCGTTTATTGGCTTTGAATAATGGAGCTATTCAAGGATTACTTGGAGTCTGTGTCGATCAGACCGAGATCGAGGAGAAGCAAATGGAATACTGGATTGGTACGGCGTTTGATGGTGAAACACCTGAAGGACTGTCATCCATCACCATTCCTGCTTCCAAATGGAGTATATTTGAAGTAAAGGGGCCTCTGCCTGAGAGCTTGCAGAATCTATGGAAACAGATTGTTTCCGAATGGTTTCCATCTAATCCTTATGAGCATGCCGGGACACCCGAATTAGAGGTTTATGCGGGCCCTCATCATGCGCCACAAATCTGGATACCAATTAAATAAGGGAGTGAACGTTATGACTTCGAAATTTCATCACTTGGCAAGGGGAATTATAATCAGTCAGGATCAGGTTCTGCTCGCCCATGCCATTGGTCATCAAAATACGTTCTTGCCAGGAGGTCACATTGAATTTGGTGAAAGCGCACCGGATGCCCTAAAAAGAGAAATTGAAGAGGAACTGGGGTTGTCATGTTACATCGATGGATATTTAGGCTCCGTAGAGCATCGGTGGGAGAAAAATAAAGAGCTACACTGCGAAATGAACCAGGTTTTCAGAGTGAAAGTCCCTGAACTGGATGTGTTACAATCTCCTGTATCCCTTGAGTCTCATATTGAATTCTATTGGGCGTCTGTGTATGAGCTATCTGGACATCATTTGCAGCCCTATCCATTCCGTAAGTTAATTCCACAGCTTGTCAGAGGAGATACATCGATATGGTGGGAAAGTACGTTGAAGGATGGCTTAACAGAGGACAATATCGAATAGGTTCTACTCTAGTTAGGGGAGAGTAAGGACTTCACTCCGTTTAATGTTATTTTCTATATTTTTTGAAGATGGAGGTGTTCAAAAGCCTTTCAATACCCTTCATCAACACCTTAGTTCAACATCTTTGTTCAACACCATTTTTTAAAACCATAGATTAACACCTTTAATTAATACCTTTTTACAAGCAACAAAAGTGTCTCAAAAGGCTTGATCCATAAGGGCTTCTGTATCTGGATAAATTTAGATATAGAAAGCCCTTATTTTTATGCAAAATGATAACGCTAAGGTACACATCAGGAAACGCCAAACCAACACTAGATGTATTGAAATACCCATTAACGATCAATACATCCAAATGAACAAAATCAATATAAACATTACCTTTATTAAAAAACACATGTGATAAAACGTTATCCACAGTTTTAGTGGCGGAATTGGAATTCACAGGAAGTTATGAGATCACTTCTATTCCGCTATTGAAAGTGCAAATCTAACTAAATCCAACTAAAAGCTCATAATAACGGTGGAGTAGAAAAAACAAATAGCA
This sequence comes from Paenibacillus sp. 7516, assembly GCF_002272715.1. Classification (NCBI taxonomy): domain Bacteria; kingdom Bacillati; phylum Bacillota; class Bacilli; order Caryophanales; family Paenibacillaceae; genus Paenibacillus; species Paenibacillus sp. 7516. The sequence continues at coordinate 1,576 of NZ_NPBI01000009.1, read as the reverse complement.
GTCATTCTACTATTCGTAGAACCACTGCAGCACAAGTTAGACTGAAATGAATGATAAGATGCACAAATAAATCTAACCCTATAGAAATTAGACGATGTACGCTTGAGATCGAGTATTTTTTTGTCTATTCATATACTTCTCAATTTCCATCTTGATCTCCAGAATAGGAGCTGGAAGAGTTCTGATCCGGTAATAATGCTGGATGAACCATTCCGGATGTTGTCTGAAACGATTAAGCCAGCACGAATGGATGAAACGAAGTTTGTCCCACACTTTAACTTGTTGGCTATGCGCTGCTTCGATTAGTTCTTGATTCATTATGGAGATCTCATCATTAGCAGAGAGGTTGGTCTCCGCCATGTGTTTCTTCTGCTTGATCTGTTCAAGCTCCACAGATAGTTGTACCGCATAATTTAACTCGGCTGATTCCATAACGGACCGAAAATAAGCACTGATCTCATTCAGTTCATTCTTTTCTTCATTCACAATATAGGATGAATCTTCTCTGTAGATCATGTTAAAGAAGGTCTGTGACCGTCTTTTATAATTTTGGATGCTAAAGAGAGCATGGTCGAAAATCTCAGTAGCATACTCATATCCAAATTTCGCATAGTAATCTTCCATGACTTTTGCTATTTGCCAAACTGCTTTCCGGGATATAAAGTCACAACAAAAACGATGCTTCATCAGCTGTTTGGTCACCCACAGCTCAGCACCTTCAGAATAGATTTCACCCATGTTAATCCATTTGGAGTGAACGTTTAGTACCTGGAAGTTTTCAGTATGTATTTTGATCTTCAGATACTTGGATGCCTTCTTAAGAATCGTGATCGCTTCTTTTGGCGTACGTATGTTAAGCAGTCCAGTTGGTCCATAAAGATCATTGATATAACCCCAGCGGAAATTGCCTGGAATATAGATAAGCTCTTTGCCAACATAATGAAGCACAAAGCGTTGAACATTTCGGTCCTCAGACAGAAACTCATCGCATGTAAAGAAGGCAAAATTTTTGGCATAGAGCGTTTCCTGTGAAACTTCCGCCTGATCACGTACAAAGATATAACGGTCAAAAAACAATGTACCAGCGTTATTGTAATGAATAATACCCTCGAGTTCTAACTTGTGGAGAAGAATTCGGATTCGATAAGTGGAGGTACCCATTCGTTTAGCGAGTTCGGTCTGAGAAAGAGGAACTTCTCCGCCATATGCGCAAACGGTACCCAGCAGGAGTTTAAGTTTGAAAAGCAAACGAGTATCATGATGTAGGGTCTGTGCATCGAATAGATCAGGATGGTGTTTCATCTGCGCCTCTCCTTAACTCCCAACTGTAAAAATGGGTATGGAAAATAAGGGTTTTGGCTTTTGTTTTTTTAGAAGACATGCTATAATGAACACATCAAAAAAGAAGCAAGACCAAGACCCCGACTTTTCGTGGTTTTAATAAGTGCCAGTCGCCAAACTATCCACTTATTAGAACGATATCGTTGGGTTCTTTTTTTATTTTAACAGAGCTTTTTATTAGCTTTCCATTTACTATAAATAGATTATAGCATCCGTCTATTTAATTGGGAACACC
>NZ_NPBI01000008.1:0-107493 GCF_002272715.1 Paenibacillus sp. 7516 | reverse complement strand
AATAGATTATAGCATCCGTCTATTTAATTGGGAACACCATGAAAAGTACGAGAAATGCGTAATAAAAATAGAAATGAAGAATGAAACCTATTTTTACGATCATACATATAGTACGAGAAAAAAGTTAGAAAATTAAAAATAGGGCTACAAGCTTGCATTTAGGTTGTATTCGACAAAGTTAGAACTTTTTTTTTGTCATTTTAGTACGTGGAATTCGTAATAAATTTATTAAGGTACGAGTTTTGAGTAATAATTATTAGAAAGTACGAAAAATAAGTGAGAATTACGTTAATATTTAGGTCCGTACCCTGTAGTGCAAAGCTTGAAACATCGAATCGAAGTACGAGTTTTTCGTAATAAAAATGAGACTGTCTTTTCAGTCCATTTTATATTGTGAATAATGAATTGAAGTACGAATAAAAAGTAAGAAAATGAAATCAGGTACGTTGTTTTCGTAATAAATTAATGTGTTGGAATTGCGCTAATGGCGTTGTAGTGGGATATTTTTTTTTATTACGAAATAAAGTACGAAAAAAAAGTAATAATATTATGGCAGTACGAGAAATGAGTAATAAAAATTCAATCAAGCAGCACTATAAAAAGCTAATATTTCTAATATGAGGGTAGATGGTGTACAGGAAAACCTACATAAGCAAAAAAAATTGGAGAATGAGGTTCATTCTCCAATAAGTTCAGTCTGTATAGGAAAGGTAAGCTGAATAGGCGGCTCGGCTTGATCGAAAAAGTCATGCATTTCCGTGTGTGTTAATGGAATAAAAGAGATCTCAAAAGAGGAATGAAGTCGCTTATAATCGGCAATCAGGAAATTCAGGCTTTTGAACTCCTCTAGCGCGTCCTGGATCTTTTTCATGTTTTGTTCCGTTTTTCTTTTGTCCATTCGGACTTTACGCAAGAAGTAGCTCAGCGGGAAGATATCGATGAATTGGTTCCCTTGTACATACCGCTCCAGACGCTCTTTCTGTAATGCATGGACCAAAATTTTAGAGATGTTTCCTTCAATGGAGTTGAGGCTGTCTCTATAGATTTTGACGGTCTGTTGATTAATGTATTGCTGGTGGAAGTACGTACCGATAACAATTTCGGCATAACGTCTGCCATTGGGATTGGAGTTGATGACAACCGAGTCAAATATGGACCAGTCGGCAGAACCGGATCTTGCCTTTTCGGACTTCTTCTTAATCACGGCCTGGAAGCCAAACGACCTGATTTTACGCAATCTTTTCTCAATTTCAACGTAGTTTTTTACCCCAGAAGAATTATAAGCTTTGCTGACCAGCTTGGATATATCAACCGTGATCGTCCGATCCGTGTAAAAGGATTCATCCTTCTGGGAAAGGACATAGAAAATGATATCCCGATCAGTACCATCCAGTGATTTCGTAAGACTTTTATCCGCGAGCAGGAAATCTCCATCTTCAACCTTGATAATGGTGCGCAGGAACTCATTGTCACTGATCTCATAATCATCAAAATAGGTTTGTTTGTTGGTGATTTCGTCCAATTCCATTCGGATCTTCAGGTTAGTTGATTTTTCCGCAAAAACGACATCTTCGATCAGGCCATGAGGCTGCACATCGACGGCATTGGTTAGATCGTGTTTATCAATAATATCAGCCACAATAAAGTGCAGATCGGTGTCGATGGCCTTTTTGATCTGATTGGTTTTTTTACTCGACAAGTAACGATAGTCCGTGAGGTAGGTGGAGCTGGTGGTTGCCCACTCACTAATTTGTTGCAAGCGTAAAGCGGGTAAATCATTCAGGTCCTTTACGCCAATCAATCTTTCGGATTCAGCAACGATATCCAGCCCCGCATTCGATGCTTTCATTTGCTCCAGCGCAAGTTTCCAAGAGCTAATCTCAATCAGAACAGGATTGTTTGGCACCGAATCCAGTTCCTCTTTAAATTTCTTGAGCCAGTACTTTTTGCTCTGTTGTCTTTTGCGATAATTTTTATCCCGAATCTCAACGTGGTCTTCCAGATGAGGCGTATCAAATCCAAAATTCTGGATTAAGAGTTCCTTGATGAGCTCAAACAGCCACGTCTCTTTTGAGGTGCTGGTCGTTTCCTTGTATACGTACATGTATAGATGATCGACAATTCTTGGTGGTAAGCACTCAATTGTCTTGGTAATTGCAAAAAGCGAAAGTTTAACCATAACCATTCTCCCTTAAAAAAGCTTCTCCTTAAAAATATATCATAACTTCATATCCATTAGGGGAGGGATTATCATGGAAATGGATTTAGTTTAGGGAAAAGATGATGCATCAATGTCTATCTCTTTATCAATGCTGTTTCTCATTCTATGCTGCAAGGCAAGAGGACAACAGTCAGATTCGTCGAACCATAAGGAGTAGATGGCCCAAAGGAGGGACTATAAATGGATAGAACGTTAAATGAGCTTCTAATAGAGGCAGACATCACTTCGCTACAGTCTGCGATGGAATCCGGATTGTTATCGTCCGAGGTCTGCGTTCGTTGGTATTTGGAGAGAATCGCGAGGCTCGACCCTCAGCTGAACTCGGTACTCGAAGTCAATCCGGACCCGATTGAGGAAGCTGTCGCGCTTGACGCGGAGCGGAGGGAACAGGGAGTACGCGGACCGCTTCATGGAATCCCCATCCTGCTCAAGGATAATATCGATACAGGAGATCACATGCATACCAGTGCGGGTTCAGTCGCGCTAGCAGAACATATTGCAAAGTCAGATTCAATGGTGGCTGCACAGTTAAGAGCGGCCGGAGCCGTATTTCTGGGAAAGGCAAACATGACGGAATGGGCAAATTTTATGTCGAGCACCATGTGGTCCGGGTATAGTTCAAGGGGCGGACAGACATTGAATCCTTATGGTCCTGGAGAGTTGTTCGTTGGGGGATCGAGTTCGGGCTCGGCAGCAGCCGTAGCCGCCAATCTATGTACCGCCGCCATTGGCACAGAAACATCGGGTTCCATTATTAGTCCTGCCTCGCAAAACAGTCTTGTTGGCCTTAAGCCGACGATCGGTCTGGTCAGTCGTACAGGGATTATCCCCATTACCTATAGCCAGGATTCAGCCGGCCCGATGACGCGTTCGGTCAGAGATGCAGCCATCTTGCTTGGTGCGATGACTGCAGTGGATCCGGATGATGCTGTGATGCATGAGAAAGGAAGGAAAGCTTATACAGATTATACGCCCTTTCTGGATGCGAACGGACTGCGAGGCGCAAGAATTGGCGTTCCGCGATTCTACTATAAGGATCTGGATGAAGCACGGGCAGCAGTTATCGAACGAGCTATCCGTGTATGTAGAGAACAGGGCGCAATCATTATTGACCCGGTGTCATTGCCTTGTGAGAGTGCGAAGTGGGACTGGGACGTAATGCGATATGAATTTAAAAAAGGGTTAAATAACTATCTGGCCAAAGCGGGTTCCGGTGCTTACGTTCAAACGTTAGATGAGCTTATCACTTATAATAAGGCAAATGCTGATGTTGCACTTAAGTATGGTCAGGATACGCTGATCTGGTCGAATGAAACAAGTGGTACCTTGTCTGAACCGGAGTACGCCGAGAGTTTGCAGCTTAATCGTCAGCTTTCCCGGGACCAAGGTATTGACTATGCAATCCGTGAGAATGAGTTAGATGCGCTAATATTCCTGGGTAACGAGGAAGGGCTCGATTTGTCTGCACGCGCAGGGTATCCTGTAATAACCGTTCCGGGTGAATACGTCGACACAGGTATCGTTGGTGAAGATGGTTATACGACCAAAGGGCCACAGGGAATTACATTTGTCGGAACTGCCTACAGTGAGCCGACCCTTTTCCGACTAGCTTACGCTTACGAACAAGCGACTCAGTATCGTTTTGCACCTAAAGATGAGCTCTAATCCGTTTGAAAATCAAACAAAATGTCTGAAATTTACATTACAGCTAAACACCAACAGACGTTAACCATAACAGGGTTGTCATGCAAAGGTTAAGGAAGTGGCGGTTATCGGAATCCCTCTCCCCAGTGAAGTTTAGGGCGATCATTCACCGAAGTGGATGATCGCCTTTTCTGTGTTCAGAATATGTTCAACTCTGCCCTGTATAATCGATTTTAGAATTTTTGGGATATGAGGTGGTTCGTTGTTAATCGGTGTATATTGCAAAAACGACCCTCTACAGATGCTGCCCGAGAGGCGCATCAACCTTAGGAGCATGATCCATACATTCGTCTGGTCCAAGACAAAAAGCCGTCCCCAAAATCAAATGACTTTGGAGACGGCTTATTATTGTTTGTTAGGCCACAAGGGAGCTTAAGCTTATAAGCTCAAACAATGAACCGATGTAAATCTTATTTTAGTGTTTAACTGCTTCGCCAGCAAAAACTTCCACGTTCATCGGTGCAGCCATGAATGCTGCTGCTTGTTGAACAAATCCTTGGAAATGAGCACTCGCGTTGTGAGCTGCTGTAGCGGCTTCGTCTTTCCACAACTCGATCATGACATACTGATGTTCTTGCTCAGTGCTTTTGTTCAGATTGTAGCTGATGTTGCCTTCTTCATTGCGAGTTGCTGCAACGAGTTCTTTGGCTGCTGCAAGGAATGCTTGCTCTTGATCCGGTTTGATGGACAGGTGTGCGTGAATGATAATCATGTGTGTTTACCTCCGTAATGTATATAAATTGTTGGATTGTTGCCAAAAGTTAATGGTGACGCAGTTCAATGAAAATTGCGATACATCAATTATGCCCAAGTTGTAATCGTATCAACTGGCAGACGGTAGGATGGATGACCTTCTTTGGCTGATTTACCCATGGAGATCAGCATAACCGGTTGATAGCGTTCTTTGTCCATACCGAACGCTTCAGCGATTTGATCTTTTTCGTAACCGCCAATAGGGTTTGTATCATAACCGTGAGCACGGGCAACCAGCATCAATTGCATGGATACCAGACCTGCATCAATCAGGTTGACATCGCGAAGAGCAGATTCTGGCATAGCCTTGTAATAAGGCATTACTTTGGCCAACTGCATATCTTTTACTTCTTGTGGCATATAACCAAGCTCTACCGCTTTGCCGAAGATTTCTTCCATATATTCGATGTTGTTCATGTCAACAAATACGCCGATAACTGCAGAAGAAGTCAACACCTGATTTTGATTGAATCTGGCAAGAGGAGCAAGCTTCTCTTTACCTTCAGCTGTGTCCACAACCAGGAAACGCCAAGGCTGCAGGTTGATGGAGGATGGGGCACGAGAAGCTTCGGCCAGAATCTCGGTCATCTCTTCACGGCTGATTTTTACCTCTGGATCATACAGTTTAACGGAACGACGGCCGTAAGTGATCTCGTTAAAATCGTTTGTTTTTTGAAATGTACTTTGAAAGGTACTCATTCAGTGGATCTCTCCTCTATATATAAGGTATCAAAAATTGTTCTGCATGCGTTCCAGATAACTCGCAAGATCCTGAATTTCATCTTCACTGAAATCATGTAGTATTTGATGAATAAAATTTTTCTTCTCTACTTTGTAACCCTCAATATGTTTCCGGCCATTATCGGTCAGACGAACAAAGGTAACCCGGTTATCTTCCGGATTTTTGCGTCTGGTCACCATGCCGTCCGCTTCGAGCTGTTTCAGATGGCGGGTGATGGCAGCACTGTCGATATTGATGATTTTTTGCAGCATCGATTGGTTGATCTCATCGACCTGATCCAATTCATACAGAATCTCAAAGCGAGATGAACTGATTCCTGTGCACCGCTCGAACTTTGGGCTGACTTTGTTGCCAAGTGCATTGAGCAGATTGATAATCTGCTCTTCCTTTGAAACGATACGTGTCATGACTAGACCTCCCGGGTGAATCTGGACATGAACAACGGCTTATGTTCACACAATCCGATTGTGGCTTATTTACGATGCCAGTGTGATAAAAAAATAATGGATGCCTCAACAATTGATGTGTCAATCATTGACTGCTCAACTAATATATCATGCCACTTCTCGTTTTGCAACCCAAAACAATATGAAAAAATATGCACATTAATCGATTCCTGTGTAATCACGCTATGCAGTAGGATGTCCTGTTATAGTCATAAATATTGAGAATATATTGAAGTCAGAATGGCTATCAACTATAAAAATGAAGAACTTTTGAGTAGAAAAGGGCTATATTTTACAAAGACAGCTGTTATCCTATATACTTTAAGCTATTGATCAATTAATTACTACAGTTAGAGGTGAAGTGACATGGCCAAAGATACAACAGCTTCAGTTAATCGACGGAACGATATTATCTCAGCGGCAATTGACGTATTTGCAGAAATCGGATACTACCGTGCAACGACAGCACAAGTGGCTGAGAGGGCGCAGATTTCGCAGCCTTATATTTTTCGCTTTTTCAAAACGAAGGAAGCACTGCTGTTGTCTGCATTGGAAGTATCATGGACGCGAGTCATTGATTCATTTCGACAGGTTGTAGAGACAGCAGCATCGGATCAACTGGAGCGCGAATTGATAGACGCATACGAGAAAATTCTGGAATCGCACCAAAATGAAATCCTGCTTCAGATGCAAGCTCAGACCATTCAGGAAGATGTAATTCGTCAGGCGATGCAGAAAGGGTTCAGTGAAGTGAGAACCATGGTCCTGAATGCTTTTAGCCATGCCGGCATTGCCGAAGCGAAGCAAAGAACGTTGGTTTTCCTGGCGATCGGCATGTTGTGCAATGTCTCGATAGCACTGGATATGCCTGAGCTCAAAGAGAGATAGGAAGGGTAAATACCCTTTTTCAAAATTAGTTATTGATCAATTACTAAATATGCGTTATATTGTTTTCAGGAGTTGTAAGTAATTGATCAATAACTAAATGAGTGAGAGGATGTATGGAGATGAAAAAGGCAATTGTTATTGGTGCAACAGGCGGAACGGGTGCTGCCATTACACAGGAATTGATTAAGCGGGGGATCGCAACGGTTGCTTATGGACGTTCACGGCATAAATTGGAACAGCTTGCTGCTAAGCTGGGTTTCCCGGGTCATCTTCAGCTCGCTGTGGGAGATGCATTTAACCCGAATGAAATAGTCGCTGCTTCCCAGAATGCGGATGTGATGTTCCACTGTGCCAACGTGCCATACCATGAGATGGAGAGCAGACTTCTACCACTGGGTGAATCCGTTATGAAGGCAGCTGAACAGCTGGGATTGAAAGTAGTGGTCATTGATGGGATCTACCCCTACGGGAGAAGGCAAATGAACGAAGTAACGGAAGAACATCCGAAACAACCGCATACCCGCAAAGGAAAAACAAGACTCGCCTACGAGCAGATGTTATTCAGCAGCAGGTGGTCCAGAGCACAGGTCATGATTGTACGTTTGCCTGATTATTATGGTCCGACCGCGAATGAAGCCTCTTATCTGGGATCAACACTTGAATCGATCGCAAAGGGGAAAATGGCTTTTTTCATCGGCAATATGAAAACACCTCGGGAATATATCTATCTGCCTGATGCAGCGGTTATGGTAGTGGAACTGGCAAGCAGGGAGAACACATACAATCAGAACTGGAATATTCCCGGTGCTGGCATTATTGCAGGCAAAGAGATCGTTAGGATCGCACAGAGGGCGGCGGGTGTGACAAAACCAGTCATGGCACTTGGGAAAATAGGACTGTCCCTGATTGGACTGGGGGTCCCGGTCATGAAGGAAGTCGTAGAGATGTTATACTTAACCAAGGAGCCTCTCGTCTTAAGCAGGCAGAAGTATGAACGCAGCATTGGTCCTGTGCAGGCGACGCCTTTCGCAGAAGGAATTACTGAAACCATTGCACAGCTTCAGAAAAAGTAAGTTATATTTTTGATGTTTAGTAATTGATCAATCACTAACAAAGCGTATAAATGAATACTGCTAATGAATGACAGACAGATCCGGAAGCATTACCCGGGTCTTTTTTATATTTGCACGCCTTGGTCATAACGATGACATCCAACTTTCAGTAACGGACAACATTTATTTGGAGGTGTATTTCGTAACGGTCAACAAGCATGTTAGCTATTTTTAGATTGGATGACAATAAAGCTTCCGTTATATTCAAAAAAGTAAAGGCAACCCATATACTAACGCTAATATAAATGTCGTAGATGCAGCGATAGCACTAAAAAATGAATTAAATATAACATAAACTTAACGTATGACTGAGATTGAATCGAAATCGATTAATGTACCTTGAAAGGGTTGGGGATCATGAGCCTGGAAGCTTTGAATCAACGAGTAAAAGAAGATCTCGCATATTTGGCCTATGGCGGTGCAAACTGGGTGCGTTCCATGGAACATGCTGAGGGTCATGTATATGACGTGATTATTGTAGGAGGAGGACAGAGCGGCCTGGGAGCAGCTTTTGGCCTGCTGCGTGAGCGGATTTCTAACATTTTGGTTATTGACGAAAATAAAGCCGGACTGGAAGGCCCATGGGAAACATATGCCCGTATGACGACTCTACGTACCCCTAAACATCTGACGTCCATTGATCTGGGTATTCCATCCCTAACCTTTCGTTCCTGGTGGGAGGCTCAGTTTGGACTGGAAGGCTGGGAAGCGGTGGACAAGATTCCACGCGGAGATTGGATGAATTATTTGCGGTGGTATCGAGACGTGCTGAATCTGCCTGTAATCAATGAAGTAAAGCTAAAATTGATCGAACCCGCCTCTGAGGGGATTCACCGACTTCATGTGGAGGGTTCCGGTGTCGATTCCGGCACGCTGCTGGCGCGAAAGGTCGTGCTGGCTACCGGCATACAGGGAGGGGGAGAATGGCATGTACCTCCGATGATTGCAGAACGACTGCCGAGAGAACTGTATGCACATACTTCCGAGGCTATTGATTTTGAGCGGCTGCGCGGCAAAAGAATTGCCGTATTGGGGGGAGGAGCTTCCGCTTTTGATAATGCGAGTTTTGCGCTTGCTGCAGGAGCTGCTGAAGCACATGTGTTTGTGCGGCGAGCACAACTGCCAAGTGTCAATCCCATACGCCAGATGGAGCAATCCGGGATGATTGAACGTTTTCATGCATTAGGGGCAGCTGATAAATACGCGGTCATTTCACACTTTTTTCAATATAATCAACCCCCAACCAATGATACCTTCAACCGGGCAGCAGCCTGGCCGGGCTTTGAACTGCATTTGAATTCACCCTGGCTCGGTGTGGAAGCAAACGAGGATGGAGCCGTAGTGACAACAGCCAAGGGGAAATTTGCTTTTGATTTTCTGGTGATTAGTACGGGGCTGCTAAGTGATCCTGCTTTGCGGCCGGAACTTAAACTGGTGGAAAGTCATATTGCTCGTTGGGCGGATTGTTATGAAGCGCCGGCTGAACAGCGCAATGAGCTGCTGGATACCCATCCCTTTCTTACTTCCGGATTTGCCATGACGAGCCGAAGTGAAGCAGGCGAGTCACAGCTGCACGGGCTGTTTGTTTTCAATTACTCTGCACTTGCAAGCTGTGGTCTGTCCGCTTCTGCTATCTCGGGTACCAAAAGCGCAGTTCCCAAACTGGTGTCAGCCATAGCGGACCAGCTGTTTTTGGATGATCGGGAGACGATCTTACAGCAATTTTTTGATTACGATGAGCAGGAGTTCACAGCATCTTGGGTAAAAAGCAGCGTTCCCAGCTGAACCAACTTTATTCTAGATTACAAACCGTACAGTGAGTTTCTGCTGTGCGGTTTGTTTATTTTGTAGGAGAACTTACACTCTGCATGGTTTTGTTGTAAAATGTCGAATGGAACATGTAAAGGGCAGGTGTACGTTGATGAAAGAAATGACCTACGAACAGTTTAGAGCTCACTTAAAGAAAGCTTCACGTAAGCGAGGTGTACCCATAATCAAGATTGTTGCATTCCAGGAGAAATACATGAAGATCGAAGATATTCAGTTCTTCGATGTCGAGCAAAATTATATGAGTGTACAGGCTTGTAATACACTTTGGATGAATCTGGAGAACAAGTCTTTTCGAAATATGGTATCTCATCCTCTGCAGTTTTATAAGGATATGGAGGATCTGGGAAGACAATCGTTTGAAAATATGATGAAGGAATTGTATGATACGGCGGTTCCACTCTGGTTGGAATATGACCCCGATGATTATTACACCTCTGAACAGCTCGCTGAGATTCTGGCTACCGATGAGCAGAAGCTGATTGAACAGCTCGAAATGGGGCGTTTCAAGGGTGCGTTTATAAATGAAGAAGGAGAATGGCTTAAACCCAAACCGGGAATAAACCAGTAATGCCTGAGATGATCCTGTATGCGATGAACGGCTGCAGGATTTTTTGATGTAAACAGGCAAGGGATAGACTTGGTAAGATACAGGGACACAGGTATAGGATTTTAGTATTGGATGATTGTGAACGTTTTAGTTAATATTATGGGAGATAATGGAGTGCAAAAGTCGAAAGATGCAAGTTTCTGAAGGTTTATAAATTATTTTGAACGAAAATGATTGTTTTTTGCGGAATTTATGTTACTATAGAAGCAGTTGGAGGAATGAAGATGCTGACTGAAGAACGATATGCTGCAATTATAGAGCGCTTACATCAACAAGGGATAGTTAAATTACAGGAACTTGTCGACGTGCTTGGTGCGTCCGAATCAACGATAAGACGCGATTTAATTGACTTGGAGAGCCGTCAGATGCTGAAACGCATCCATGGCGGGGCAGCGCTGATGAATGAAAAAACGCTTGAGCCAGGTATGGAAGAGAAAACATCCAAAAACATTCAACAAAAAGTGACGATTGCTCGTTTGGCTGCACAGGAGATCGAAAATGGCGATTGTATCTATCTGGATGCAGGTACGACGACGCTGGCCATGATCCCCTATATTGAAGCCAAGGACGTAACCGTGGTGACCAACGGTTTATCCCATGTGGAAGCGCTCGTTAGCAAGCGGATTCGCAGTTATTTGCTTGGTGGCATGATGAAAATCCATACCAAAGCCGTCATCGGAAGTATTGCATTACAAAATATGGACAACTTCCGTTTTGATAAATGTTTTCTTGGAACCAACGGTGTAGATCCCGAGATGGGGTATACAACTCCTGACCCGGAGGAAGCCTTGATTAAGAGAAGGGCGCATCAATTGTCCGGGAAATCTTATGTGCTGGCAGATTCCAGCAAGATCGGTGAAATTACGTTTGCCAAGTTGTTTGAGCTGGAGGAGGCTGATCTGATTACCGAGCAGATGCCAGCGCACTGGCGAGCCGTAATAGAGCAGAAAACTAAAATAATTGAGGGATAACAATGATATATACGATAACACTTAATCCTTCCATTGATTACATCGTGGAAGTGGATGACCTGAAGCTCGGCGGTTTGAATCGCATGAATCGGGATTTGAAGCTTCCAGGTGGTAAAGGCATCAATGTATCACGTGTGCTGAATCAGCTGGGAGCAGATAACACGGCGATTGGATTCCTTGGTGGATTCACAGGTCGTTTCATTAATGACAAGTTGCAGGCAGATCAGATACAGACTGATTTTGTTACCATTGCGGATGATACGCGAATCAATATCAAGTTGAAGCATGGAGACGAGACAGAAATTAACGGTCTTGGCCCAGCCATTCGTGAAGAAGAAGCAGCACAACTGCTGCAGAAACTATCCTCGCTGCAAACGGGAGATATCGTCGTTCTATCGGGCAGCGTTCCCCCATCCCTGGGAACTGATTTTTATGATCGTCTCATTCAGGTCTGCAAGCAGACGGGTGCAGAGTTTGTCATTGATACCACTGGACCGGCGTTAATGGAAGCACTTGTGCATATGCCATTGCTGGTGAAGCCGAATCATCACGAGCTCGCTGAACTTTTCGGGGTAAATATCGAAACTCGGGAAGAGCTGGTCTTGTACGGTCGCAAGCTTCTGGAAGCAGGGGCCAAGCAAGTATTAATCTCCATGGCCGGAGATGGAGCCCTGTTGATTACGGGATCAGATGTGTACCACGCGAGTGTGCCAAAAGGAAAGGTGAAAAATTCGGTTGGGGCTGGAGATTCCATGATCGGAGGATTCGTAGGCACTTATGTATTAAATGGAGACATCCTTGAAGCCTTCCGAACGGGAGTCGCTTCCGGAAGTGCAACGGCTTTCTCGGATGATCTTGCTACACGCGATTTCATTGAAGAGCTTCGAGGCGAGGTTACCATCACCAAATTGTAGATCAACATTTCAGAGGTAAGCCAATTGTAATTTATAAATTCGGCCTGACAAGCGCAGGCCGACTGAACTCAAGGGGAGTGTAACAGATGAGAATAACAGACCTGATGATCCAGGAAACGATGATCATGGACCTGCAAGCCACAACCAAAGATGAAGCAATTGATGAACTCATTGCAAGTCTGAACAACAGTGGACGCATTAATGATCCAGTTCTGTTTAAGGAAATGATCTATAAAAGGGAAGCAGAGTCCAGCACAGGAATTGGCGGCGGTATTGCCATGCCCCATGCGAAGACATCTGCAGTGAATGAACCAACAGTAGTATTTGCAAAAAGCAAAAAGGGATTGGATTTTGCAGCGCTTGATGATGAGCCGGCTCATATCTTTTTCATGATTGCTGCTCCTGAAGGTGCAGGTAATACCCATCTTCGCACACTCGCTGCTCTTTCCAGGCTGCTGATTGATAGCGATTTCATTGCTCAACTGATGAATACGGATACGCCTGCAGAAGTAAGTGCATTATTTGATGCGAAGCAGGAGGAAGCGGCGGAGAAAGAAGCTGCCAAGGAGAAAGCGAAAGCCGAAAAGGCTGCAAAAGCCGCAAGCGAAGCGGGTTCTGCACCGCAGCAAACTCCTGGCGTCATTGTAGGTAATGAGAATTCCGAAGATTTCGTCGTAGCGGTTACAGCATGTCCAACGGGAATTGCGCATACCTTCATGGCTGAGGATGCACTCAAGAAGAAAGCTCAGGAAATGGGCATTAATATCCGTGTAGAAACCAATGGTTCCGAGGGAGCCCAGAACGTTCTGACCGCAGATGAGATTGCTCGTGCCAAAGGGGTTATCGTCGCGGCAGATAAAAATGTCGAGATGGCCCGGTTTGACGGCAAGCCGGTACTGCAAAGACCGGTAAGCGACGGAATTCGTAAGTCTGAAGAGTTGATTCGCAAAGCGGTGAATGGAGATGCTCCGATCTATCGCAGCCAAGGCGGCAGCAATGGGAAGGAAGACGGAGCGAGTGCGAGTAAAATGAGCGTAGGCAGCAAGATCTACAAGGATCTGATGAACGGGATTTCACACATGCTTCCGTTTGTCGTGGGTGGAGGAATCCTCCTTGCGATTTCGTTCCTGATCGAACAGCTTGCGGGCGAGGATAATCCTCTCTTCCAGCTGCTGCAGACGATTGGCGGCGGAACGGGTGCATTCCACTTCCTCATTCCGGTACTGGCCGGATTTATCGCAATGAGTATTGGTGACCGTCCAGCCCTGATGCCAGGTATGGTTGGTGGATTGATGGCCGTGAACTCCAATGCCGGTTTCCTTGGCGGACTTGCTGCCGGTTTCCTTGCTGGTTATGTTGTTATCGGTTTGCGTAAGCTGCTCAGAGGCTTGCCTAAAGCTATTGACGGTCTGAAACCCATTCTGCTGTATCCTGTACTCGGATTGCTCATTGTTGGTGCAATCAGTTATTATGTTTTCGATCCGATCTTTGGCTCGCTTAACACGTGGCTTGTAGATGCACTTGGAAATCTTGGAACAGGAAATGCTGTATTGCTTGGATTGCTGCTTGGCGGCATGATGTCCATTGATATGGGTGGACCGTTCAACAAAGCAGCTTATACATTTGCCATTGGTGTATTCACATCCAGCGGCAACACGGACGGTGCCTGGATGGCTGCCGTTATGGCAGGCGGGATGGTGCCACCTCTGGCCATCGCTCTGGCTTCCACGTTCTTTAAGTCCAAATTCACGGAACAAGAACGCAAATCCGGCTTAACGAACTATGTTCTCGGATTATCCTTCATTACTGAAGGTGCCATTCCATTCGCTGCGGCAGACCCGCTGCGTGTACTGACATCCTGTATCATTGGTTCGGCCGTTGCAGGTGGACTGACACAGCTCTGGAGCATTAACGTACCGGCTCCGCACGGAGGAATCTTCGTAGCAGCACTGGCTAACCATGCTCTGTTGTTCCTGCTAGCCGTTGCGATTGGTGCAGTAATCTCGGGTCTGATATTGGGATTGTGGAAAAAGTCACCAAAGGTTGTAAAATAAGCAGTGTTCTAATGTAACAATACCAAGGCATTTCCTGAGTGGCTTCATTCAGGGAATGCTTTTTATTTTCGCTTGGCCCTGATCTGTGCTAAAATAGTTACAATAATTTAACTTTTGAAACGATGTTTCATCTATCGGAACATTAGGCAAGGAGGAAGCAGTATGACTCATGACGGAATGAAAGGACAAGTGCAGCAGCAATTCGGCAAAAATGCCGAGAAGTATGTGACCAGTCCCCTGCATGCTAAGGGCAAGGATCTAGATGTGCTGGTGGCTTCATCTGGGGCAAGTCCTGATATGCATGTACTTGATATAGCAACGGGAGGAGGGCACGTTGCGTGTGCACTGGCCCCTCTTGTTAAGCAGGTAATGGCTTTGGATTTGACAGAGGAGATGCTTCAGGTAGCTGAACGCTTTATACGGGAGAGTGGTCATCAGAACGTGAATTTTGTACTGGGAGATGCGGAACATTTACCCTTCGAAGATGATGTCTTCGATATCGTCACCTGCCGGATCGCTGCGCACCATTTTCCCGATGTTTTTTCTTTTCTAACGGAGGCGTTCCGGGTAACGAAACCAGGCGGAAGACTGCTGCTGATAGACAACGTGGCACCGGAGCGTGATGAATATGATCAATTCTACAATGAAGTAGAGAAGCGCCGCGATCCCAGTCATGTTCGTGCATGGCGCAAGTCGGAGTGGATTCGAATGATGGAAATGGCGGAATATCGCGTGGAAGCGATGGTTTCCTTCGAGAAAACCTTCCTCTTCGAAGATTGGTGCAAGCGTGCCGGGCTGCCGGAAGCAGATGCAGGAGAGCTGGAAGCCAGCATGCTCTGTGCACCTTCGGTCATTAAAAAGTTCTTCCGGTTTGAAGAGTCAGTACCGAATAAGCTGTCAAGCTTCGGGGGAGAGAGTGTACTCATTCAAGCCTCAAAAGCGAGATAGTTCAAGAGATGCAACAAGGGTACCCATTTTCATTCAGTCTGGCATATGAATAACAACACAAAAGGCAGATGACCTGTACAAGGGCATCTGCCTTATTGCTGTGCTCATTCTCCTACATTAAGGTTTCAGCACAACTTTGGTACATTCGTCTTCATGATCGTTGAAGATCCGATACGCCTCACTGGCATTTTCCAGCGCAATGCGATGGGAGACAATCTCGGTCGGATCGAATTCACCTGCTGTAATCTTGCGGAACAATTCCGGCATATAGTGGATGACAGGAGCCTGTCCCATTTTAAGATTAACGTTGCGTTCAAACATACTGCCAAGCGGGAACATGTTGTAGGACGAGCCGTATACACCTGTAAGCTGGAATGTACCAAATTTGCGTACGGCTTTCATACCAATTTCAATAGCACTCAGGGCACCACCGTGAAGCTTCAGCTTCTGTCCGATTTCCTCCAAAGTGGATTTTTTGCCGTCCATGCCGACACAGTCGATGACCACGTCGGTACCGCCACCCGTGATTTCGCGGATATGGGCGCCCATATCATCATAGTTCTCAAAATTGAAGGTTTCCACATCATTCATGCGCTTGGCTTTGTCGAGGCGATACGGAAGGCGGTCAACAGCGATAACCCGCTTCGCGCCTTTCATCCAGGCGAACTTCTGGGTCATCAGGCCAATGGGCCCACTGCCCAGTACGGTTACCGTATCTCCAGGTTTAACACCGGCATTTTCGACACTCCAGTACGCGGTAGGAAGAACATCGGATAGAAACAGCAAGGCTTCGTCTTCCAATTCACAGGATTCCGGAATGACAAACGGCATGAAATTACCGTAAGGCACACGCAGGAATTCCGCCTGACCACCAGGGTGATTGCCATACCGTTCCGTAAATCCGAAATAACCACCGGTGTGAATATCCGGGTTACCGTTGGAATTGTCACATTGGCTTTCCATGTCGTGATTGCAATAGAAGCATTCGCCACAAGAAATGTTAAAAGGCAGGACCACACGGTCCCCCTTTTTTACGCGTGTCACTTCAGGACCGACTTCCTCCACGATCCCCATCGGTTCATGACCGATGACATAATCCTTTTCAGCTGGTAATGCTCCCTGATAAATATGAAGATCTGATCCACATATGGCTGTAGAAGTAATACGAACGATAATGTCATCCTTTTGTTGCAGTCTTGGATCTTCAACCTGCTTTACCTGAATATCCTTTGTCCCTTGAAAAGTAACGGCTCTCATCATCATATTCCTCCTATCGTATAGTAGTTCTCTGAGAATTACCCCGTTTGGGACCATTTGATAGAGGTACATATGAAATTAAACGACAGGCCATTTCACTTTGCGCAGGGCATCAAGCAGCTCCGTTGGCGCGTTCAGATTGTCGCGGACAAGTTCACGAGGTGTAAGTGCCATCCATTGGTTTAATGAGATATCTTCAAAACGGTCACTTCGGAAGATCTCCAAAAACCATAAGGTATCGCTGCCCGTGTTTTGAACATAGTGTCCCATGGCCACAGGAACATACCCTATATCTCCGGCTCTGTAATTGAATGTGCGTGCTGTACCATTGCCGCCGAACACCGTCATTCTTCCTTGTCCCGTAAGGTAATACTGCCATTCATCCGCATTCGGATGCCAGTGTAATTCACGCATGCCACCAGGCTTAATCTCGACCAGCGCAGCAGCGACGGTTGTGGAGATGGGGAAGTTGGTGGAATCCACGATTCGTACACTTCCTCCCGGCGTTATAAGCGGCTCCTGAGCCAGCAAGCGATGTTTGAATGAAAAGGGAACTGTACCATAGGGTGAAGGAATCTCCTGACTCGCGAGTGAACCTGGAACCTGATCCTGAAAAATATAAACCTGATCTGTCGGCCTGGACTGGAATGCAGATTCGGGTACTCCGAAATTGACAGACAATACCTCTGTAGGGGTGTGCGCGAACCAGTCCGAAATGGATAACGTGTTGAGATCGGAGAAGGAGCCGTCATCAAAAACAAGTAGAAATTCACAGCCCTCTTCCAGTCCTTGAATGGAATGGGGCAGACCTTTGGGAAAGAACCACAGGTCTCCAGGTCCGACATCAGCGATAAAATTCCGGCCCTCCTGATCCACAGATGTGATTCTTGCCGTTCCCCAGATCATATAAGCCCACTCGGATTGCTGGTGCCAGTGGAGTTCCCGTACGCCGCCTGGAGTCAAACTCATGTTAACCCCAGCCAGTGTCGTGGCAATGGGCAGATCGCGTACTGTAATCTCGCGTGACCATCCGCCATGGTTTAACTGCATATGTGTATCGGAAAAGGACATCTTCAGATTGGGGAGCAGCCCTGCATCCGTTGCAGGTGGAACCAGCATATCCGGATTTTCAAGGTCTCTCATGACATCACGTGGACCCAAATCAGGCCCGCCTGCCCCGTCTTTTCGGATTGGTTGTGGAACAATGGTTGGTTTACTGTTAGGTTGTGATCCTTTTGTCATTCGTTTATCCCTCCAGTTCAGATCATGCTGATGCAGACCTGGTCGTCATTCATACATTTATGAAGCAGGGCCTGGATATTATGAAAGACAGGGGGAATGACGGGATCCGTGGCTTGACTGTGCAATAGAATCTTAAGATCTGGACGGTGATGAAGACGTTTTTGTCATTTGCTTGGTTGTGGTTTGGACATAAGGATTGACGTACATCGAATTTCATAGTACCTTAATATTGTTTCATATGAAACAAAATATATGCAAGCGGTATACATACTTATTCAGAAATGAGGAAGTTCATATGACAATAGCCGATACGATTCGCTCACGACGTAGTATCCGCAGCTTTAATGCACAACCGGTCTCCACGGACTTAATTGTTGAATTGCTTAATGATGCGGTCTGGGCACCTAATCATGGCATGCGAGAACCATGGCGTTTTATTCTGGCGGAGCGTGCAGAAGCAAAAGAACATGTGGCCGGTCTGATGCTGGAATCAGTGCAAAACATGAAATTGATGAAGTTGATGCCCGGCAAACTGCAGCAGGCGCTGAAAAATAAGTTCAGCCGCATGCCTGCGCACCTTATTGTGGTAATGAAGAATGAAAAGGATCCTCATAAGCAGGAAGAAGACTATGCGGCTGTGAGCTGCGTTATTCAGAATTTTCAACTACTTGCCTGGGAAAAGGGCCTAGGTATGATTTGGTCCACGATGGAATACATTCATTCCCCCATTTTTTGCGAGGGTTTGAACGTGAAGTCAGATGAGCGAATAGTCGGTGTGCTGCATATGGGGTACTTCGACAAAACACCGAAACCCAAGTTGCGTACTTCTGCTGAACAAAAGCTTACCCTGCTGTAGTCCCGGAACAGGAGTTTGATATATATCGTATCCATTCTAATTATATTGTTTCTATTGAAACAAATTTCGGTGTATAATATATGTTATTCAAGACTAGCTTGCATAATAGACCGAGACAAGAAAAGGTTGGGGAAACTATGGATCAGGAACAGACGGATCTGCGTTACATTTATGGATTGTTTATTAAGCTTTTGCATCAAAAAGAACAAAAGGATGATCAGGAAAGTCTATTTTTCATGAATATTATTCGCAAGACTCTGTCATCAGACGCAGCTATGAACATGACAGATGTGCATGTGATTGCGTGTATTGGGGAACACGAACCCATTAATCTGACTTCCATAGCTGAACGAATGGAGCTCAGCAAGGGGAACACCTCCAAAGTGGCCCATAAACTGCTGAAGCAAGGATGGCTTCGAAAAACACAGTTAAATGACAACAAAAAGGAGATTTATTTCCGGTTAACCTCACCAGGCAAAAAGCTGTTTCATGTTCATGCCGATCTGCACGAAAAGATTGAAAATCAATTCCTCCGTTTTCTGGGCGAATATAACAAAATGGAGCTTGAATTTTTAAAGAGATTTGTACTGGATTTGACTCGTTTCTATGAGCAGTTGGATACTCGAAGTTTAATGGATGGCCTGGAGGAAGAGTGATTTGACAGGGCACAAAACGGGAATGGAGAGAACCCCGTGGTGACACGGGGAGAATGTTACTTACCAAAATACAGCATTTCCAATGGTTAATCGCTTTTTTGATTTCCACTTCCTGCAGAGGTTGAACATAGAAACTCTTGCTCATAAATTTCATGTACCCGCTTCAAAATGAAGGGACCTTGATCTTTGAAACGAAGCTCAGTTGGTTTATTTTTAATCAGGAACGTACCTGACTCGTGATTGGTCTGTGAGAATGCAGCACTATACAGTAACGAAGCACCGTGACTTGGAGGAGGAAAAAACAGTTTCATGACGGGCTTGATGTAAAAGGGCAAACCGGATTTTTTGCTGCCGCGTAAAGTATTGTTTCCTCCAGGATCTACGCTCAGCAGACGAATGCCATCGGACTTCGCCGCCTCAGCCGCCTCGCGTGTCCATAAGGAGAGGCCAAGCTTCGAGGTGGCATATGGACCAAACAGCTTTTTGAATTCCGTTGGACGTTCCAGAATGTCCAGGTTGAACTGGCGGACCATACTGAATGCACTCGTTGAAGTATTAACAACGGTCTTGAAGGTGCTTCTGCGTATAAGATCATATAACTCCATATAAATGATATATGGAACGATGGTTTGAAGTTCAAAGTGCATTTCATGCCCTTGGTCAGAAAAACGAAGCTCTGCCGCACTGCCCCCTGCGTTATTAAACAGGACATCAATCGTATCCAATTGGATTTTAATCTGATCGAGTGCGATTTTCAGACTTTCGTAGTTGGTCAGGTTAGCCTGAACCAATTGAAGCTGACCTGAACGTAATGCACGTTGAATATCGCCTTGCTCTTCCGGAAAAGGTGAACGGTTGAGGCCGATGACCTGCCATCCTTCGGCCAATAACGAGCGGGTCAGTTCGAGGCCAATTCCTGAGCTTGATCCCGTAATCAGCGCGGTGTGTAGTTTGTTTGGTTTATTCATAGTTACCTCCAGTATGTTGGGAATTACAGAACGAATCTGTATGCTGCGCTCATTCTATAATTTGGAGTCGACTCCAAGTCAAGCGGTTGGATCGAATGAATTTTGAACGTTCATGTTGATTGGTTGTAGGGCTGAAATCCGGCTTGACTTGGAGCTGACTCCAAGTTGTAAGATGAAGGTATGAGGATGAGGGAGGCTGATACGGATGAGCAATGAGGTACTGTATTCCATTAAGGAAACAGCGGAGAAGGCGGGATTATCGGAAGATACGATTCGATATTATGAGAAGATTCAGCTTCTGCCGCGGGCAGATCGGAAGGCAAACAGGCACCGTGTATACCGTCAAGAGGATATTCAGACGATGAAGCTCATTACCTGTATGAAGAAGACAGGCATGTCTCTGGAGGAGATGAAGCCTTACCTGCATATGTCGATGGATTCGAATCTTGATGAATTCCCCGAAGAGCGTGAGATGCTGGTGAACCATCGCATGAAAATAGAAGCGCAGATTGCCTCGCTGCAGCAGGTCGTTGATTTTATAGATGAGAAGCTGGAGAAGCGGAGCATGTTTCCCGATGAGTGTCCAATAACTGGAGAGAATCAGCTGTCGGTTTTTGAGAAAAAGAACATGTTCTCCTGATAGGCATCATCCAACATCCGAATACATTCATTAAGCCCGAGAACCCACGTCTTGACGACGCGGGTTCTTTTCATTGCGATTAGCACTCCATTTGCAGCGCCTGACGAAGACGTTGGATATCGCTTTTTGGTGGCAGGCCGTACATTCGCGCATATTCCCTGCTGAATTGGGAAGGGCTCTCGTATCCAACCTGAAATGCGGCATCGGCAGCATCCGTTGAACCGGCAATGAGCATATTTCTGGCTTCCTGCAGCCGGATTTGTTTTTGAAATTGTATGGGGCTCATGGCGGTGATGGCTTTGAAATGGTAGTGAAGTGAGGAGGAACTCATATTAACCATGGCAGCAAGCTGGTCCACGCGCAGCGGTTTGTCATATTCGGATTGGATCACTTCGATCACCTTGGCAATGTGCTGGGCATGGCTGTTTTGAACGGCAAATTGTTTAATCGAGTGTCCATGTTCATCCTGAATAATTCGATATAAAATTTCACGGATAAACATGGGAGCGAGTACAGGAATATCTTCAGGTGTGTCGAGCAGTCGAACCAATCGGGTGATGGCTTCAAGAAGCGGGACCTTGATAGAACTGACAAATAACCCACGCTGGGTTGAGTTGTCCGGTTTGGATTGCATCGTAGATGGACTCTGTATCAGATCAAAAATCTGGCCAGAGTCAAAATCAAGTCGCACACATAGATACGGCTTCTCTGCAGTAGCTTGAACCACTTGTCCTGAAATAGGCAAGTTTACTGAAGCGACTAAATATTGTGTCCGGTCGTAGGTGTAACTCTCTCGTCCGAGTACAACTAACTTGGATCCTTGAGCGACAATGCAGAGTGCAGGTTGATGAACAGAATAGATGGGTTGCGATATCTGCGAAGCACGAATCAAAGAAAGCGAAGGGATAGCCGTAGCATGAATTCCGTCATTTAGGGTAAAACGCCCGATAAGATGAGCCATTTCCTGCATCTGACGAGTGACATCGTTATCCATATGTAGTGATGAAACCATGGTTTCATCCTCCTTTATTCGAATCGGTTTATTTTATTCTAGAATGTTCTGGAGGAATAGGCAAGATTGTTGGGGGAATCTTCTATCTGGTGTGAGATGATCTCCTCCATAATAAGGATAAGCAATTGAAGCTTTTGAAAAACAGCAAGGAGGTTGGGAAATGGAATACAATCCATCAGGTAACAGAGCGGAACATGGACACCCTTATGTTGGCATGTGGGTGACAAAGGACGGTTATATCCGGCATGAACTGCTCTCGAATGGTCGATATGATGAAGCCAGAGGTCAAAGGAAAAGTGCATATCAAGGACGTTATGTCGTGGAAGGAGATCATATTGAATATGTGGATGATACGGGTTTTACAGCGGATGGAGACTTTGTAGAAGGTATCTTATATCACGCAGGTATGGTTTTGTACAGAGAAACAAATATCAATAACCAATAATAAAGGAGTGGATTTCACATGTTTAATGTCAAAGGAAAAGTTGTTGTCATTACAGGTGCTAGCAGCGGAATTGGAGAAGCGACGGCTCGATTGCTCGCACAGCAAGGGGCTCACGTGGTTATTGGGGCTAGACGCGTCGAACGGTTGCATGCACTCGCATCTTCCATCCGTTCTGAGGGTGAATCCGTGGAGTTTCAGGCACTTGATGTAACCCGACTGGAAGAAATGCAAAGCATTGTGGATCTGGCGCTTACCCGCTACGGTCGTCTGGATGTCGTTGTCAACAATGCGGGTTTGATGCCATTGTCTCCTCTTGAAGCCTTAAAAGTGGATGAATGGAATCGAATGATTGATGTCAATATTCGTGGAGTTTTACACGGGATAGCCGCTGGATTACCTGTCATGAGAAAGCAGGGGGCGGGCCAATTTATCAACATCGCTTCCATTGGTGCCTATGCCGTAACACCGACAGCATCTGTCTATTGTGCGACCAAATACGCAGTCCGTGCGATCACGGAGGGTTTACGTCTGGAAGTGGGTGGAGATATTCGGGTAACACTTGTTTCTCCAGGGGTAACCGAATCGGAGCTTGCCGAGACGATCACGGATGTCGGAGCACGTGAGTTCATGAAGGATTATCGGCGTGTGTCCATCCCAGCTTCGGCCATTGCCCAGAGCATCTTGTATGCAATTAGCCAACCTGCTGAGGTGGATGTCAATGAAATTGTCGTCAGACCAACAGCAACTCTCGTTTAAGGCGAATACTCTTTTGGTATATAATAGAACCAACTATACGAAAAGAGGAATAACACGTTGACTCTGCAGCAATTAAAATATGTGATTGAAGTTGCCACGCGCGGCTCCATGAATGAAGCGGCCAAAAGGCTATTTATTTCCCAGCCGAGCCTTTCGAACGCGATTCGCGATTTGGAACAAGAGATGCGCATTACCATTTTTGAACGTACAAACAAGGGAATCTCCTTATCCAAAGAAGGCGTGGAATTTTTGAGTTATGCCCGGCAGGTCGTGGAGCAGGCAGAATTGCTGGAGAATCGTTATTTGAATGCCAAGCCTTCTCCGCAGCATTTCTCGGTATCCACCCAGCATTATGCCTTTGCCGTGAATGCCTTTGTACGTCTGGTACAGCAGTATGGTCAAGATGAATATGAGCTGGCACTGCGGGAAACAAAGACATATGAAATTATCCAGGATGTTAAGAGCCTGCGAAGTGAAATTGGGATTCTGTATTTGAACGAGTTTAATGCCAAGGTCATTAACAAATTGTTAAAGGATGCCGGTCTGGTGTTCACAAGCCTCTTTACAGCCAAACCGCACATCTTCATCAGCGTGAAGAATCCGCTGGCTAAGCAAGCATCCGTGGCAATTGAGCAGCTGAAGGACTACCCTTACCTGTCGTTTGACCAAGGGGAGTACAACTCTTTTCATTTTTCCGAAGAGATTCTAAGTACGTTATCCCATCCCAAGAGTATCCAGGTCAATGACCGGGCAACCTTGTTTAACCTGCTGATTGGTCTGAATGGATATACGATTTCAACAGGTGTACTCAGCGCTGATTTGAACGGAAATGAGATCATTCCTGTTCCGCTGGAGTGCGAGGAATCGATCAATGTGGGCTGGATCAGCCACAAAAGCACCTCTCTTTCCAATCTGGGTGTGGAATATGTGAAAGCTTTGCATGAGGCCATAGGGTCCTAACTGTACGGACAAGTTGGGGTTTTCCAGAAAAATGAGCGAACCTGTTCCAAGCCCGTGTTCGGGTGGGGTCATTATTAAAATTTGTGAGCTGATCTCAAGCCATTCAAAACCGTTTCCGGGTAACCGTGAACGGTTTTTTCTCATTTTTATGGAGTACGGCGATAGAGAATTGTTATAATGAAATATAGTTTATTTGCATGTAATGGATGGAACTTGAGAGGAGTACAGCTCGTGAGGGTTTTATATCGGAATATGAGTGAGCGGCATGCGTTAACCGTATATGACACAACCAGGCTTTATGGGGAAAAGGGACATTTCCGGGTTTTGGAGTTTTCGAACGAGGCTGTTCAGGGAGCCATGGATCTCGATGAGCCTTCACGAATGCTGCTTGAATACCCAAGGGCAATGGTTCATCTAATGGAGCGGAATACGCCTAATTACGAAAAGGTTTTTGTTGTGGGGCACGGAATTGGTACGCTTTCGACTTATCTGTCAAAACGCCAAGTGAAGATCGCTGAGTTGGACGAGGAAGTGGTTGAATTAAGCAAGACTTTATTTGGATATGAGGGCAGTGAAGTCATGGTGGGAGATGGCCGGGAGCTGCTGCAGCAGGAATCACCTGGAACGTATGATTATATTATTGTCGATGCATTTACCGCAGCAGGAACACCGAAGCAGTTTACCTCCAGATCTTTCTTTACGATGGCTCAAAGCAAGCTGCGATCGGGTGGAAGCATACTGTTGAATGTATTCGGACGTGCGGGCAATGACAGACTTGTAAACGCGATATATGCAACGATGGCTGATCAGTTTGATTACACACGTTCATTCGCACTACCTACGGAAACGCAGGATGAGATACAGAATCGAATTCTGGTGGGAAGCAATGCTCCTATTGAGTTCCAATCGCGCTTTATGGCTGGGTTTGTGCAACAGGAGCCTGGGGAAGGATACATCATCGAGGACGAGCTTTGATCCTTGAGAAGAAGACAGACGCCTGATTTATGAAGTTTGTCATGGAGTTGTCAATTTTAATTGAAGAAACTGTAAAATATTCATACAAAATTAATACATTCATAACAACTTTCGTATAGAATAGTGAGAATATGCCTTTTCATGAAAATCCGGGGGAAAGCACTAATGATCGCAAAGAACAAAGCATCCAGATGGCGAAGAAAAGCGAGAACCTATAAAAAAATCAGCCTTCCCGCTTTGCTCAGTGGGCTGGTCACCATTTCGGTGCTGATGACCTTAACTATCATGTTTATTTCGTCTTACACAACGCAGAAGCAGTCTCTCATTGATAATACCTTGTCTCTTAATTATTCAAGCGCAGCTCAAATGAGTCAGACACTGGATTCGCTATTTCAGTCGATGCAGAACAGCTTGAAATATGCTGCAGACTATTTTTCGCAGATGGACTATTCAGATACGGAAAAGTTGGATTCGACGCTGGAATTGATCCAACGCAGCAGCAATTATTTTAACTCTGTAGCCCTTGTGGACGAGAAGGGTGTGGTACGCAGCATGTCGCCGTATTCGGGTTTATCCGTCGGAGTGCAGGTTTCATCAAAGGCAGCCAAAAAAGCGATGGAGCTTAAGGCGCCTTATATTTCCGAAGCCTATCAGACCCCAAGGACGAAGCGCAGAAATGTTTTTGTCAGTGAACCGATCTTTGATGCAGCTGGACGATTTAAAGGGACCATTGGCGGTAACATTTATCTGCAGGAGAATAATATCTTGAACCTCTCTTTTGGAAGTCAGCTGAGGACAAGCAATGGTTCATATTTTTTTATTGTCGATGCGAAGGGCACGCTTCTATTTCATCCAGATACCAAAAGAATTGGTGAGGACATCAGTAAAAATGAAATTGTACAAAAGCTGATGGATGATCAAACCGGTAAGGAGCAGTACAAAAATCTGGCTGGCATAGATTCGCTTGCCGGGTATCAGAAGGTGCCTGCTACCGATTGGGGGGTCGTGGTCGTATCTCCAACCCAGACGGTATATGATCAGTTGAATGAGCATATTCGCATGTTATTGCTGTATACTTCGGTTCCGTTTCTCCTCCTGACCCTGATTGTCATTCGGGTAGCGCGGAAACTGGCGAGTCCGTTTGTCTATCTGGCCGATCTGGTTAATCAGGTGGATCAGGGCAAAGTGGATCTGCCCACAATGAAACCGCATTGGAACAGGGAGGCCGATTTGCTAACCCGCACGGTTTTGGGTGCATTGGTCAATTTTCGCAAGCAAACGGATCAGCTTACCTACGATGCCAGAACGGATGTGCTGACAGGCATGACGAATCGCAGGACATTTGAAGAAGTCATTCAGCAATGGATTGATGAACAGACGCCATTCTCGATTATTGTTCTGGATATCGACCGCTTCAAATCCATTAACGATACTTACGGGCATCATGCTGGAGACGAGGTACTGAAGCATATTGCAGGTTTGATCAGGTTGGCCGTTCGGCCGCAGGATGTGAGTTCCCGCTTCGGCGGGGAAGAATTTGTCGTGCTGCTGCGCCATACCGGAGCTGAAACTGCCTATCAGATTGCCGAATTTATCCGTGTATCGGTTGAGGAGAGTATCATGCCGATCGATCGCTCCGTGACGATATCGGCAGGGATTGCCGAATATCCGCTGCATTCATCTTCAGCGACGGAGCTGTTCCATCTGGCCGACACAGCTCTTTACCAAGCGAAGGAAGAAGGGCGCAATCGTACCGTGACCATTCAGACCGTAGAAAGGTCATAAACAGTCCGGGAAGATCGCCTATGAAATAACTATAAAAAAGCTGATCCCTTATGAGAAGGAATCAGCTTTTTTGCGTTCACTATACTTCCTGTGACTTGGCTTGGACGACTTCATTCGTATAGGTTTCTCCCCAGTCCCGCATGCTGAATATGATCGGACGGAGCGTTTCCCCAAATGGCGTAAGTGAGTATTCCACTTTGGGTGGCACTTGAGGGTAGATTTCCCGGTGTACGATCCCGCTGCTCTCCAATTCTCTTAATTGCAAGGTGAGCATCCGCTGCGTAATGTCGGGAAATAACTTCCGGAGTTCATTGAAGCGCAAGGAACCTGAAAACAAGTGATACAGAATGGCTCCTTTCCATTTGCCTCCAATAACGCTAAGTGTAACTTCTACGGCGCAGCCATAGGGTTTGGGGCATGTCTCGGTTGAGATTTTTTTCATCTATCTGCACCTCCGTCAGCTATGTCTATAGTATCAATTTGAGCACTACATACCCAAAATGTGTGTATATTCTCCTCAAAGCATACCATGTCTGATTCGGATTATAAACCCTGGATATCGGATTAATGAAAAGGTGCAATGTATACTAAAAAACCCGGTTTCGTTATACGAAACAGCGGGTTGATGTAAGATTGAGGGTATACAGTAACATTTATATGTTAGACCAATGAAGACAGGATGGTATCACACAGGGCCATCGTTCCGACATTATCCTTGCCGCTTGAATGCGGAAGCGAATGATCGTGGCAGCATGACATGAAATGCGCCATCTCACCTACAAATCCACGAAGGTAGAGATCGCGGTATGCGCCAGACATGGGAGAGCTGGAAGGAGTATAGACCGTATCCTGCTCTTCAAGAGCCTTCCAGGGGAGACTGTCCGAGGTGCGAGAGTGATGGACGGTAAGTGTATTCATTTCATCTGCTGACGCAAAACCGTGATCGAATGTAACCAGTACGCTTTCGCTTTCGCGTGACCATGCACTCATGCCTGCGAAGTAGGCACTGCCCACAATACCGTTATCAAATTTCAGGGAGATGCTCTGATTAATATGTTCCCCATCCTTGACTGTGGTACCCGTCACGTGCTGTACCTCTCCGAAGAGGAAACGCATCAGATCGACCATGTGAATGGCAGCGAGCTTCATAAACTGTTCTTCATTCTTGCAAAATGGAGTACTGTCAACCGCAAATTTCATCTGAAACGAACGCGTTCTACCCATTGAACCACCATCAATCATTTCCTTTAATTTCATATAGATAGGCGCATAGCGTTTCATAAATCCTACCATTAGTACAACGCCAGCCTTTTCGGCTGCGTCTGCAATTTCTGCAGCTTCTCTGGCAGTCCAGCCAAGGGGTTTGTCAACATAGACATTCTTGCCCGCCTTGATGCATTCCATGGCGAGAGACGTTTGATCCTGAGGTTGAGCTACCACAACAACGTTGTTGCAGTCTTCATTTTGCAGCATGAGAGTTGCGTTATCATATGCTGACCCTGTACTGCCGAATCGCAGCAAGGCGGCTTGAGAACGTTCGATACTGCGAGTGGAGATGGCCTGGATGGTAGCCCCTGCTTCTACAGCAGATGGGTAGATATTGGTCGTTGCGTGAAATCCGGCACCAATAAAACAAAGATTCGTTTGAGTCATAACCATTCTCCTTCATTGTTGATCGAACCATTTTTGTCAATCTAAACAGGATTCTCGCTCAAGTGGTACAGCATCTGGCTTGCAATCTCCGAATTGACGATATGAGGAACAGGCTGTGGTCCGTTCACCAGATGCTGACGCTGCTGAACAAGATAGAGCAGGGAAGCAGCCTGGAGAGACAAGCCCAGATCCATCGTCTCGGCAGGATTTCCGCTTCCACCTGCAAGATTAAGCATCTCACCTTGGGTAAGCAGCATGAGTCGTCGGCCATTCGCAAGGGTGAATTGTTCGATATCTGTTGTAAGACGTTCGGTATGTGCAGCTTCCTGCCGAAGTCCGTCCAGGTCCAATTCCCAGGAGAAATGTCCAGCGTTGGCAAGAATCGTACCATCGTTCATCTGACTGAAGTGTTCCATTGAGATGGCATTGGGGCGACCTGTAACCGTAATGTAAACTTGGGCAAAAGCAAACGTTTCTTCCAGCTTCGCTACGCGAAATCCATCCAGAGCAGCTTCGAGTCCAGCAATAGGTTCGGTCTCAACCACAATAACCTGGCTGCCTAGATTACGCAGATATCGGGCAATCCCGCGTCCACAGGAACCATATCCTACGATAACGAAGCGTCTTGTAGGCAGAATCAGATTCGTGGTGCGCATGAATCCTTCAATAATGGTCTGACCCACGCCATGTTCATTTTCCATGATGCGCTTGAGGGGACTATCATTAATGACAATAATCGGGAAGGTCACTTCCGCCCCTGTTTCCTCACGCAGCAGATTGGCTCCTGTCGTGGTTTCTTCTGTTCCGCCAATGAGCCCACTATGGTCATAGTGCTGAATGAGAGTGCGAGCCAGATCGGCTCCATTATCCATGAGAAGATGCGGCTGGTGTTCAAGCACGTGATGAATATTGTGCATATGCTGACGGCGTTCATCTGAACGTTGTCCATACACGGGAATGCCTTCGGCGATAAGTGCAGCAGCAACTGGATCCTTGGTTGTGCCTGGGCTTCCTGTTAGTACAACGTTGGCTCCACCAGCCTGTAGGGTTCGGCATAGAACGGCCGTCTTAGGCTCTACGTGAATACAGATTCCAATGGTAAGGCCAGCAAAGGGGCGTTCTTTGGAAAATCGGGATTTTAGTGCAGCGAGGAGGGGCATATGCATTTCTGTCCAATGAATATGTCGTTTTCCTTCTTCAATAATTTCAGGTGTCATGTTCATAGGTTTGCTCATATTCCTCTCTATCCATAAGTTATCCGTCCTTCAGGACAGTTGCTGGTGCTAACGATAGGAGGTTTTTAATTTCTATAAAAGGACATATGTCCTATAAATTTCAGATTATAAAAAAGTATTGCATTCTTCTTCCAGAGCCTGTATACTCTTAATTACGGTGAAACGAGAAATGGATTAACCGGATGCTTTTCATCAAGGATGAGAAGATACATATTATGCGGTCGTGGCGGAATTGGCAGACGCGCACGGTTCAGGTCCGTGTGGGCTAACCCCCCGTGGAGGTTCGAGTCCTCTCGACCGCATCGAAGAGAAAAAGGTTCGAAGATTGCTTTTGCAATCTCTCGAACCTTTTTTTATTTTTCTACGAATTGAAATGCCCTGAAACAGGCCTTGATTATGTGTCCTCAAGTTCGGTTGTTAGTGCTGGCGCTGACGCTGGCGTAAGAAAATCGCTGTCCATAATCCGGACAAGGCACCAATAATGCCGAAAAGGGAAACGCTGCCGACCACTTCATACGCCTGAAATTGGAACAAGAACGCGATCCCGCTGCCCAGGGTCGTTCCTGCAAGAAAACCGAGAGATATGCCTGTATCTTTGCCGAGCTGCATGGGATCACCTGCTTCAAATAGTTTGTCAAAACATTTGCAAAATGCGGGTACAAGAAGTAAAGTGTGATCAGGAAAATCATTGAAATTTTTCCTATACTCATTGTGTGGCTTTTCCAGTGCAAATATGCATGAACTTAGAAACGGGAGGTTACGATCACATGGATATGAACGAACGCATTGCAGCTTGGAATGCGGAAGCGCAGCAGTGTACCTGTGGACATGATCATCGGCTGGTGCAAATGCAGGTCTTTTTGGAACATGGTGCAATTCGTAGATTACCGGGGTACCTGTCGGAACAGGGCTATAACCAGGTTACTGTGGTATATGATGGCCAGACAGGTCCGGCGGCGGGATGTGAGGTGGTAAAAAGCCTACGGGATGCGGGCCTCATAGCAGATGAATTCCAGATGCCGGAGAACAGTGCGGGGGATATCATTGCCGATGAGGCTGCTATTGTGCAGGTACTGCTTGGTGTTAAACAAATGACTCAGGCCATCATCGCAGTGGGATCGGGGACCATACATGATCTGGTGCGCTTTGTGTGTGCCAAAATGAACAAGCCATTTCTGTCTGTCCCAACAGCGGCATCGGTTGATGGGTTCACTTCAGCAGGGGCGCCGCTCATTGTAAGCGGCATCAAGCAGACGTTTCAGGCTGTACCGCCCGAAGCGATTTTTGCGGATATTGACATTACCCAGCAGGCTCCCCAAGCAATGACGGCTGCGGGATTCGGTGATATGTTAGGCAAATATACGTCTCTGGCAGATTGGATTGTGTCGCGTGATCTGGGCGGGGAGCCATTCTGTCCGGTTGCTTATCGGATGACGGAAGAAGCGCTGACGGCCTGCATCGAAAATGTACAAGCCATCGCCGAAGGAAGAGCTGAGGGTATAACCGCATTGATGGATGCGCTAATCATTTCCGGTGTCTCTATGCTAATTATTGATCATTCCCGCCCGGCATCCGGCGGTGAGCATCACATTTCTCATCGTTGGGAGATGGAATTAATGGTAGCGGGCCAGAAACCTGTTCTGCATGGGGCCAAAGTCGGCGTAGCTTGCGTGCTTCTTACAGAGCGATACAAGGAACTTGCAAGTCTGTCCCTAGAACCTGTTTTTGATGTGTATGCTACTTTACCTGATGCGTCACAGCTTATGGCATGGCTTGAGCAGGTTGGGGGTCCGACCACAGTAGATCAGCTTGGGGTTACACCGGATATGGTGGAACATGCATTTGCAACCGCACATACACTTAGAGAGCGATATACCGGACTTAAATATATTAATGAAACTCTGAACGTAGTTTAAAATATAACCAACCTGTGCATCGGATAAACTTATCGGAATGGCTCTGTGTTTTGCTCTTATTTGTACGTACAAATCATACAATGATTTATTATAGGTTCGAACAAGTTATTGGAGCAAAGTGAAGGGGATGCACGTCACAGCTATATCAAGAGGTATGTTTCATTTAAAAAGGCTCTGTCTTCCCGTGTGGGAAGAACAGAGCCTTTTGTCTGTTCGCTAATTTAGTTGTTGCGACGGTCTTTCAGGATGACATCTGCGAACAGGATGGTTTTCGGGATGCGGAAAAATTGTTCCGCTTGTTCCTGAAACGCGGCAGAAGGCAGCGTTCCCTGATGCAGCCATTTGCGGAAAGTGCCGGGATGAACCCCGATCCAGTGGCTGACATCTGTCACCGACAAATCATGGACCATACACAAGCCTGTCAGAATACGGTTGCTAACCGGAGATCGGGTCACCGTACGCTTCATGAAACGGGAAGGCTCGGGCTGACAAATGACCGGGCTTTTGCGTACCACTTCTTCATTGAAGAGGATGTGACGCGGGTAGCCTAGCAATTGGCACGCCTTGTCCAAATTGGTACTGCCGGGTATCCGCCCCTCATACACCCACGCGCTCACGCTGCGTGATGAGATGGATAGATCTTCGGCAAGCTGGGACAACTTGATATCATTGGCCATCAGCACGGCTAGAAGAACGCGGTTTCGGATTTGACAGCGTGTCGGTTTACGGAATCGTTTAACACGGACGCCTTTTCCCAAGTATTTACGGTTGATCAGAGACCACGCCTGGATGGAATGTTGTTCTGGTTGATTAGGCATATTTCCTCCGATTTTTTTAACCAAATACTACAATAAGAACCGGGGTACTTTCAAGTGCCAGGTGCACTGGTTTGGATTGGGCTCAATCCTGTGAGAATGATAAAGGAGGGAATTATGGACTAGGGTATGTGCAATTCATTTCCTAGTATATTCCTAGATTACAATGATTCACTAAATTTCAGGGATCAAAGAGAACATGAAAACCAATAAATTAGGTCTTAAAGACTATTTATAGGACTTTTATACTTTTCTCTGATTTTAGTTGATATGATGCGGATTATTACCTAAAATCCACCAAAAAATTGAGACAGAACTAATCCTTATCCCGGAATGATGTGCACAAATCCGAAAATAAAATCCGCAGGTTGAACCGGGCGATTGGTCTGTCAAAATCTCTAACTCTTACATATCTTGAATAGTGATCAATTCAGAGAGAGGGGTGAGAACGTGAGTCCAGCCGTAAATACCTTTGCTGCAATTTCCGGAGCGTTCGTTACGTTTGCTTTTGGCGTTTGGGATGAATTGCTGAGTCTGCTTGTCATTGCGATGGCTGTGGATTATGTTACAGGTCTCGCTGCAGCGGTGAGGTCGGGAACAGGGTTAAATAGCAACATCGGCTTCTGGGGACTTGCCCGCAAGGGGCTGATGCTGACCGTTATCCTTCTTGCTCACCGTATTGATCTGCTTATGGGAACAGACATTATCAAGGGAGGGGCCATCTACTTCTACTTGGTTAACGAGTTAATTTCCATTACAGAAAACTATGCCAGGATTGGTCTTCCGCTGCCTGATAAGCTCAGACAAGCCATTGCCGTACTGAAGAAACAGGAAGACCTTTCGGATCGGGAGTGGTCCAAACCACAAGTAAAAGCACCTGAAGCTGATTCGAAAACCCCTTCAGAAGAGACATCTCCTGCCCAGGATGAAGATAATGCAAAAAAGAATAGTTCAGCATAGCCTTCTTTTATCGTTTAGAGAACGTTTACAAGTATCCTTTCGCAATAACTAACGTTATGATATATTTTGGTTACACGAAAATTCATTCATTTCCACTAATATATGCAAACGGGGTGCTTGTTCAATGATTAAACATATTGTTCTTTTTAAAATGAAAGATCGTTCTCCAGAAACCATTGAGGCTGCTGCAAACGTTCTTCGTAACTTGCAAGGCAAAATTGATGTCCTGATCTCATTGGAAGTTGGCGTGGATGTGCTTCGCTCTGACAGATCTTTCGACATCTCATTGACAGCCGAATTTGCATCACTGGAAGATCTGCAGGCCTACCAGGTCCACCCGCTTCATCAGGAAGTCATCAAGTACATGAACGAGGTCAGAGAACAGTCTGTCGCAGTGGATTACGAGATCTAATTTAATTATTTCATTCTGCAGTTGTTAAAGGAGACTGGGCATGAGCGATTTAAGAGACGTTATGGAATTTTTATATATTTTTATCGTGTTTTTGATCGCTTGTCCGGTGATGCTATTCTGGCTTAAGCGAAGAGGAAAACGGAATCGATAATTCACTGAACGGGAAGTGACTGCATTGTATTACGTAAACAGAGAACAGATTGCCCGCAGACTTGCTGCCGTGCCGGAAGTAGCCGAAGGGCTTCGCCGGGCAGCGCAGGCTTGGGATGGCAGTCTTATGCTTGGTCTGGTCCAGGAGCGCTGTCTTCATCTGGCTATTGAAATTGTAACGGATGTGGGAAGTTATCTAATCGATGGTTTCATTATGCGGGATGCCAGCAGTTATGATGACATCATTCAGATCAATCACGAAGAGAAGGTATTTGACGTTTCGACTTACGAGGTGCTGAAGCGTCTCGTGTCGCTGCGCAAGCCGCTGGTACAGGATTACTTCAGCTGGGAGCGGGGAGAATTGCACCCGTTAAGCGCAGAGGTACCATCTATTCTGGAACAGTTCGCTGAGCAGGTTAGTATCTATGTGGAAAAAGAACTTGGTCCATTTCAGCAAGGTCAGACCGAGGGACAGAGTAAGGAATGAGGGGAACCAGCATGACAAATGAAAGGCAAGATGAAATAGAAAAAAATGAAGCGAATGATATTCCTTCCGGATTTCACCCTGTTTATATGGTGGAGCTGTTATTCCGAGAGCAACCTAAAATAGATCGGATCCGGTTGCAGAATGCACTTACCCGTTATACCGGAGAAGTCCGTCTGGCTGTGAAGCAGGTCAATGATCAACGCTCCTCACAGAATAAGACGGATGAAGCAGCGACGGAGATCGGGAAAAGTGAACCTTCAGAGCATAACCGGGACATGCTTGTTTTCTATCATGTGGATCATCCGGTTTCATTTGAGGAAGGGAATATACCTGCACAGACCTGCATGCTTCCTGTGAACGAGATCAAGGATCGTTCCCGCTTCGGTGGGGCAGTGCAGCAAGCCTGGCACTGGCCGGAAGCAGGAGATGCCGTCAAGTCAGCGCAGTATTCGATCCGGCTTCATGATATGTTCTCTGCAGCCATGTCTCGCAAACAGCGTCTGGAATTGTTCCAGAATACGCTCCAGGCAGTCATGGAAGTTCTGCCTTGTGAGGGGATGTATTGGTACGGCAGTGACAAGCTGGTCGAGCCGGAGGCTTACATTCAGTCACAGAAGCGGGAAGAACATCTCTATGGAGCAATGAATGTCCGCATGTATCAGGCAGGTGGAACGGAAGAACAGCGTGAACTGGTTATGGATACCGTTGGGTTGTCCGCGCTCGGTGTTCCCGATGTGCAGTGTCACTTTACGGGACTGGATCCGGATACGGTAGCCCAGACATTGCTTGGGGCAGCCTATTACATATTCGATCAGGGTGATGTTCTGCAGGACGGACAGACATTGGGCTCTTCTGGAGGAAGACGCTGGCGCTGTGAGCATCAGGCTGCGCTGATTGCGCCTGGCCGTTATGTCATTGATCTTGATCCGGGAGATGCACATGCTGCACAGCCGCTCGAATCATCTCGGCATCATTAATGCTGACATTCTAATGCGCAATACGGGATATAAAAAGTTTTTGCTATCTGGAGTGTCAGGTCAAGCCCTTGCTGCTTATACTGCATCAACAGAGTAGGCATTCGCCCGGATCAATAAGCATCAAGATGTATTGTTGCTTGGTATCCGGTACTTCATTAAGGTAAAGGGAGAGATGCAACGTGAAGGATTCAAACAAAAGTTTGTTGTGGGGAGCATTGATCGGTTCGGTAGTGGGTTCTGTAACAGCGCTGCTGTTGGCGCCAAAATCCGGACGTGAGCTGCGTCAGGATATTTCGGAAGGTGCGCGCCAGGTCACCGAAAAAGGTCAGGAACTGGCCGTTAAGGTCGGCGAACAAAGCTCACAGATCGTATCCAAAGTAAAAGAAACGGCAGACGTTGTCATTCAGGATATTCAATCCTGGCGGAATTGCGCTGAAGGGAAGGAATTACGCGTATCTGCTGTCATTACCGACTCGGATTCGTCTGTAGACTCTTCTGAGAACAAAGATGAAAATGAGTCTGGCATTAACGTTGTTGCGAAGCTGCCTGCAGATGATTCGAAAGATAATATCTGAAGCATTGCTGGGCAATAAGCAGGCTTTCCTCGAAGAATGAGGGGAGCCTGTTTGTTTGTGTGCGACAATGATGTGGAAGCCGCAGCGTGCGGTGTTTTATTTGAACCCTAAGATGAAATCGGGTAAGATGTAGGTACCTTTTTGCCGGAATAATCATACGGTAGGAAGAAAGCTCTGGAACCCAAATCGTTATCAGAACCAATTCAATGAAGAAGGAAGCGGTGTGTTCGTGCAGCAAGCAATCGCTATATTAGACTCCGGTGTAGGGGGATTGACCGTCGCCAAGGAAGTGATGCGTCAGCTCCCGCGGGAAAAGATCATTTATTTTGGAGATACTGCCCGGACACCGTACGGACCCCGTTCGTCCGAACAAGTTAAACAATTTACGGAACAAATCGTTGATTTCTTGATCCAGTTCGATCCGAAGGTTATCGTTATCGCCTGTAACACAGCCACGGCTGCAGCCCTTGACTATATCCGGGCGAAGGTGAATGTGCCTGTCATTGGGGTCATCCATCCCGGGGCGCGTGCTGCCATTACGGCTACTCGAACAGGGCGCATTGGCGTAATCGGTACAGTGGGAACGATAGGAAGTGGTGCATATACTTCAGCACTTAAGCAGTTATCCCCCTATATTGATGTCGTCAGTCAGGCTTGCCCTGCATTGGTGCCTCTGGTAGAGCAGGGTGAATTTCGTTCCGAGCAAACAACACTTGCGGTGGAGCAGTCGTTGGGTCAGATCAAACAACAGCCAATTGACTGTCTCATTTTGGGTTGTACCCACTATCCATTTCTTATGGAAACGATCCAGGAAGTCATGGGACAGGAAGTGAAATTGATCA
This sequence comes from Paenibacillus sp. 7516, assembly GCF_002272715.1. Lineage (NCBI taxonomy): Bacteria > Bacillati > Bacillota > Bacilli > Caryophanales > Paenibacillaceae > Paenibacillus > Paenibacillus sp. 7516. Next base: position 70,729 of record NZ_NPBI01000008.1, on the reverse strand, counting down.
GTTCGGCAGATGAGACGGCGAGGGAAATCAGTACGATTTTGTATGATAAACGAAAGCTGGCAAGTGGGGATGAGACACCGGTGCATCAATTTTTCTGTACGGGAGACCCACGCATGTTCCAGAATATTACCCGCCAGTGGTTGGGAGAACAGATCTCGAAAACACCTGTCGTGTGGCAGGTCACCCGATTAACGTAACTTTGCAGTATTACCCATTCATATTGGAGTTTAGGTTGAAGCTTAACCCACTGCACTCATCGGTCATTCCGGAGCCCTGGCGCTCCGGTTTTTTATTTATACGAATAACAGCACTTGGAAAGGGCTCGCGTGATTCATGGCACATGACGGACAACCGGGTTCGCATACATATTAGGGTAGCGCCATTAAGAGCATAGGATGGGGAGAACTGCATTCTCCAGCCGGGAAAGGAGACACCATGGAGCTTCAGTGGATTATTGTTCAGTCGGGGGATACCTTATCCCGCATTGCTTCTGCGCACCACATGACGAGGGCGTTGCTGGCTGCCCTGAACCCGGAGGCAGCGGCGCAACCCTACTTGCTTGCTGGACAGATGCTGCGAATCCTGCCGGGAACCGGTCGCAGATATGCTGTTCAGCCTGGGGAAGACGTGGGGTGGATCGCAGAACGTTTCGGCCTGAATGAAAAAGAGCTGCGTGACGCCAATCCCGAGTTTGCGAACGTTGAGGATTGGTGTGGGCGATGTATTCATATTCCGGATTCAAATGGCAAAACTATTGTCAGGTTACAGGGTGAATACGGTTACCGTGAATTAAGCCGGGATGTCGCTTTGCTTGAGAAGCAATATCCGTTCATTTCTACAGGTACAATCGGTGCAAGCGTCATGGGGAAGGCAATACCCTACGTAAAGATTGGCGAAGGACCGCGCCATATTCACGTTAATGCGTCCGTTCATGCCAATGAATGGCTTACGAGTGCGGTAATCATGCGTTTTGTTGAAGAATATGCGAGGTCATACACTGGCAGCGTGCCTTGGCAGCAATTCAGGACAGAGCGTTGGATGCAGGAAACGACGTTGTGGGTCGTGCCTATGGTCAATCCCGATGGAGTGGAGCTCGTTCAGGAGGGTGTTGTAAATAGACATCCACATGCCAAGCAGCTGCTTGCATGGAATGCCGGACGTCCGCATTTTACCCATTGGAAAGCCAATATTAGAGGGGTTGATCTGAACGATCAATTTCCGGCTCACTGGGAGGAAGAGGCAGCGCGGAGAGGCATTACATCACCCGGTCCCCGAGATTATGCAGGCAAGGCACCGTTATCTGAGCCAGAAGCAAAGGCACTTGCGGAGTGGACAGAACAACACAGCTTCGCTGCTGTCGTTTCCCTGCACAGTCAGGGGCAAGAGATCTATTGGAATTACCGTGATTTGGAGCCCAGAGAGAGTGCGCCGTTATCGCGCAGGCTGGCACGGGCCTCGGGTTACAAAGCCGTTAAATTAGGTGGAAGCGATGCGGGATACAAGGACTGGTTCATTCAGCAGTTTCGGAAGCCGGGCTTCACGGTGGAAGTCGGACTCGGCGTCAACCCACTACCTGTTGAACAGTTTGATGATATCTGCGTGGAGGTAGGTCTGCTGCTGGCTGAGCTGCTGTCGGATGGGGAAGCCGGAACCGAACCCCTATCATGAAACTTCTAGCTTCCCATTTCGTATAAAACATACGGGCGCTGTGACAGCGTCCCGTCTTTTTTTGGTTATCATACCATTGTTAAAAGGGTAATGAGTGGAATACGATCATGTGCCTTCATTGGCTCATGAAGAATATGGAGGGGTTCACATGAAGTGGAGAAGACTGCTGTCGTTCAAACGATGGACTGAAGTGTTCAAGAGACTGCCCCGCCTGTTGCGGGCTCCGCAGATCCCTTTGCATGAGAAACTGCTGTTCATCATCCCGGTCATACTGTATTGGGTTCTACCCGATGTCATGCCATTTATGCCTATTGATGATATTGGTGTTACTTTGCTGCTCATGAACTGGTTTGTCAGCCGTGCGGAGCGTAAATATCCGGTGCTGCCCTCACGCGCCTAAAATAATCATGAGGTGAATCGATACGGTTTACCTTTGATTTTGCATCAATGTTATTGCGAAGCGGAGTAACTTTCTTTACAATAGATGCTGGAGTTTAGAAATGCTGAAATTGTTGGAACCAGCAATTACAATATAGGAGATGAAGTCGAAATGAACTGCAAAATTACTCGTAATGCTGCCAAAGTATTGAAATTGGAGCTGGACAAGCCTGAAAACGAAGGAAAAAAACTTCGTGTAGTTATCACGCATGCTCACGGTGACCACGCTCACTACGGTCTTGATCTGGACACGCCGAAAGAAAACGATACCGTAGTATCTACGGACAAAGAGATCGATGTTATTCTTGAGAATGATCAACCGCTTTTGGATGGTGTTAAAATTGACTACCTGTACCTTCCGCAAGAAGGATTTGTCATCACGAACCCTTCCAAAGGCAACCACGGCGACCACTAAGGCCGCGAAGAAGGGGAACTCATGGCTAACGATATCCGCGTATGCGAAAAGTGTAATCATATCAGACTGAAGTCGATTGTACCCAAGCTGGAGAAAATGGCTCCCGATACGGAGATCAAGATTGGGTGCAAATCGTACTGTGGTCCGTGTGCGAAGCGTGCTTTTGTATTTATCAACGGTCGGTACATTAGTGCGCCGACAGAAGAAGAAGTGCTGGCGAAAGTTGCGAAATTCGTGAAGTAATAGAGAGGCTGATGCCTCTCTTTTTTTGTGCACAGAGATAACTTGGTAGTATTTCAATGTTCCAAGAACACTTAGGGAGGATTATAGGGGAGCGTCTTTTTTCATTTCATGAATTTCAAAGGTATCCTCACGTATTTCGATAGCGACTACCGTGTCGTTTTTTTTGAGGAAATGAACATGTCCCATTCGGTTCTCCTCCAACTCTACCCACCCTTCATCGTGTAATTTCTGAAAATAATCAGCAGGCGTATACAGGCCTTGTTCCCCTCCGATATGTTTCAATTCATACGTTTCACTTATTTTGATATTGGGGTTTGCTGAATCTGTCGTGACTTTTAATGGTTTGGCATTCGTCGGAACTGGAATATCGGCAATAATGGAGGAACTTGTATAACCCGTTATTTCATACGTTGCAGAGGCACAGCCACTGGTTATCAATAACAAAGTCAACATGATGACCGGAATCCTCAGGTTTTTCAAACAACCACCTCTTTCTTCTAAAAAGTCATCTATAAGATAAACGCAGTGAGTTAGGAGAAGGTTACAATCATGGGTATTATGAAGGTTCAAATGGAGTCACGACATGAGATTCATAAATTGTTTATGCAAAAGAAGAATAAGGTAGGACCTCATCATCCATCCTAAAGGGGTAACAGGAACATGATCCCAAGGAGGAATACTCATGCCGAAGCGTTATGATTCCAGTTTGCAAGCGAATACGACCGTATCTCAGGCGCAGAATGCAGTGAACAAACTTCATTTTGCCGTATCTCAGGCCATGTCACATCCTACAGAGCAGACCATTGAACAGGCCGAGCGCCGATTGGCGCATACGGAGCAGGCGATGCTTCAGGCTGAACGTTCGCTTGGAGGACAGGGTGTTGAGCTGGCAGAAGAGATGTTCTCTGAGGAGAAGAGAAGATTGAACTCCATCCAGAGTCAGAGCGGGCAAGGGAATCAATAGCTGTTCCTGTCACACCAGAACCCGCATGCCATAGAGCGTTGCGGGTTCTTTTTCTCATGTCGCCTTTTCAAGAATCTCCCCGAAATAGGTCGCCTGTACAGGAAGATAAGGAAACGCTTAAATTTCTGTCAGAAGGTTAATAAACCTTGAGCAGCCAAATTCCATACGGGAGGTACAGGATGACCAAACATATTACAGATTGCACGATTCTGAATAATGGGGTAACGATGCCTTGGCTAGGATTTGGGACATATAGAGCAAAGGGTAAGGAAGTGCAGCAAGCGGTTGAGACCGCATTGGAAGTAGGATATCGCAGTATTGATACGGCATCTGTCTACGGGAATGAAGAAGAAGTGGGACAAGCCATAGCAAGCAGTGGAATTGCTCGCAATGAGTTGTTCGTGACAACCAAGCTCTGGAATGAGGATCAGGGTTTCGATTCGACGCTTAGAGCATTTGAGGCCAGTCAGAAGGCGCTGGGACTGAATGTCATTGATCTATACTTAATTCACTGGCCGGGAAGAGACCAGTACAAGGAGACGTGGAGAGCATTCGAACGTCTATATAGCGAAGGAAGCGTACGGGCGATTGGTGTGAGCAATTTCCAGATCCATCATTTGCGCGAGATCATAGATGAAGGTGGAACGGTACCTGCGGTCAATCAGGTGGAACTGCATCCAGGTCTGATTCAGCAGGAACTGCAGGATTTCTGCGGGGAGCAGGGAATTCAGCTGGAAGCCTGGAGCCCCATCATGCGAGGAAAACTGAACAATGAATCCACGTTAAAGGGCCTTGCCCAAAAATATGGAAAGACACCGGCACAGATCATTTTGCGCTGGGATATTCAAAATCAGATTGTGACCATACCGAAGTCCGTTACACCCGAACGGATTCGTGAGAATGCTGACATTTTTGATTTTGAGTTAACGCCGGATGAACTCAGATCGATTGATGCCTTGGATTCTGATAAGAGAACCGGGCCGCATCCGGATCAACTCTTTTGGGATTGAGTGAAGGTATAAGGAATATCTAATTCATACACCATTCCATAAGCTAAAAGGTCCTCTTCAAAAAGGAGAGGGCCTTTTCTCTCTTTCATCATTGCTGCCCGACTTGGATTCGAGGCATGCTGCCCAAGTGAGGCTTCTGATAAAGGAAAACGTTTAACGCAGTCAACTGGAGAGATTCAGTCGTAATAACGAACAAAAATTTCCTATCACAACAATGTCAATTTGGTGTATAATCTAATATTATGTGAACGTCGTCACAAAGTGTTAAAGATTTAGCATCATAGGAGGCATATATACATCATGAGTAATTGGGCTTTATTTAAAAATATGACCCGACTGTATTCCGTAACGGTAATGGTTGTTCCCATAATACTAGGAACCATCTCTGCCTATGCTATGCAGAAAGAATTTAGTTTTCTTCTGTTTTTGCTGACGCTGGTAGGCGCGGTGTCAGCTCATATTTTTTCCAATATGGTAAACGATCTATGGGATTATCGGAACGGAACCGATACCCAAGCAACGGAGACAGAAGGCGCGATTTCGACGCACTCCGGGTTTCTGACTTCGGGAACCATGACCGAGAAGAAATTTGCGGCTATAACCTGGGGATTCCTTGTGCTGGCTGGGGCTTGTGGTCTCATTCTTACGATCGTCAGCGGTTGGCCGATCCTGGCTATTGCGCTGATCGGTGCTCTGATCGCTTATTTCTATGTTGCGCCGCCCATTAAATTCGGCTACCGCGGTAAAGGCTATAGTGAAATCGGGATATTTATTTCTTTTGGTATCCTGCCAGTTCTGGGTGCCTACTATGTACAGACAGGAGAGTTTGCGCTTGCGCCGCTGCTGCTGTCCTTGCCGGTCGGCATGCTGACCACCATGCTTCTATTTAACCATCATTTTCTGCACTGGCGTGCGGACCGTGAAATTGGCAAAAAGACGCTGGTCGTCATGTGGGGGGAAGAGCGGGCGCTTCGTCTATCCAAGCTGATGACGATCCTTGCTTATGTCCTTTTGATCGTAAGTGTGGTGTTTCATGCTTTGCCCGTTTATGGTCTTGTTGCGATTATTTCCGTTATCCCAATGTATAGGGTTTATAAATCACTGGGCAAAGTTAATCCGTCCGAGACGTATCTGCCGCTTATGGGAGCTTCCCAGCAATCATCTGTGCTCTGTGGTCTGATCATGTGCGTAGGGCTGCTGCTCTAAAAGAGGATAAATAGGGTCCGGTCCTGCGTCAGGCAGGTCGGGCTTTTTATTTATTTTATATGGATGAATTTTACGTACGAATTAATCAGATTTAAGTTGAAAAAAGCAGCAGGTTCAGGGGATTTCCCTTGCTCCTGCTGCTTTTGTGTTATTTGGATGGTTTATCGGATTGCGGTACTTCGCATCCATCATCCGTGCACACACCGCCGGCATCGGCGTTAGCTGTGCTGGATTCAACCATGGTGAAAGGGGAACGCTCATCCCACGCCTTCTGAATGGCATCCCGGAACACATCGTCCGGCTGCGCGCCTGATACCGCGAATTTGCGGTCGAATACGAAGAATGGCACGCCGCGAATGCCTAATTGCTCGCCTTCAGCCTGATCTGCACGAACCTGGTCCGCGAATTGATTGCTGGCCAACACCTCGGCAGCTGCGTTGCGATCCAGACCGACTTCCTCGGCCAGTTGAATCAGTACATCGGTATCACCAACGTGTTTGCCTTCCATGAAAATGGCTTTGAACAAACGCTCGCTGAGTTCAAGCATTTTGCCTTGTGTATCTGCCCAGTGGGTCAGGCGATGAGCGGAGAACGAGTTGGTTGGGATCATCTCATCAATGTTATATTCCAGTCCAGCCGTACGGGCATTGGCGTTCATTTGGGCATTCATGCCCTTTGCCTGTTCCACGCTCATATTGTATTTGGCAGCCAGGTATTCCGCATTCGTTTTGCCGCTGTTCAGTTCAGCATTAGTATCCAGCTCGAAGCTTTTGAATTGCAGCTTCACTTCATCCCGGTGTGGGAACTGAGCCAATACATTTTCCAAACGGCGTTTGCCGATATAACAGAAAGGACACATAAAGTCGGACCATATTTCAATATTCATTCCTCTGAAACCTCCATATAAATGAAACTATTTTAGTTACAATTATAAAGCGACTTTCTAAATAACGCAAGGCGGGTATCAGGCTGGTCCCAAAAAAGAAGTGCTAAACATGCAGTGGACTGCACGCTTAACACTTTTTGTGGGAAATCAAGGTGAAAATCCTCGATTCGAAAGTACCTGAATACTTGAATTACGTAAAGAAGCGGAATTGTATCACTATTTATCCCGGTATGCCTGGGACCAGTGGTAAGGTTGGATTTCGTCCAGTCTTTTATAGATTAACCTTCCATCCGGGTCATATACAGCGGCTTTGACATCTTCACCCCAGAAAAATAAACGTTCCTGACATACCCCGCAAGGAGTGAGAACTTTGAATTCCGAATGTTCGTCATCTCGTGCCACGCAGATGGAGTGAGTAACTCTCTCGTTTAATTTATGTGCTTCGAGGTAGGCGCCCGTCTCCATGCACAGGTGTGTGGCATCATTGATCACTTCTGGAGCAACGCTGATTAACAGCGAACCCGCTGATGTATAAACTGCTGCTGCACCACCCCAACCCTGAGGGTAGCGATGCTTCACAAAGTTTGCTGCTTCATCATATAATTTTTGTTCAATGGACAAGTTTTCTGATTGAATTGTCATGATTTTATGTTTCTCCTTTAATCGAAAACTACTATACGACGACATTGGCATTGGCTTCCTCTAGGAGGCAGGTTCTGCGCTGTTTTCTTCACGGAATCGCCGGATCAGGTCATACGTTATGACGGTATCGGACACATGCAATCTCTTCGAAGCTTCGTCATGTCCGGAATTGCACGCACTGATGTCTGTCTTGTTGCGGGTGGACAGATCATAACATGAACCGTTCTCGTAAATATAATCGTCTGAAGGAATATAAAACACCGAACCGTCAGTGAATGCACCACTTCGCAATACAACGGTACGGGATGATCCGTCATAGATGTCGTTCCCCATGTGATAATATTCATCCGGGATGCCGAGCAAATGAAGCGCTGATGGAGTAATATCCAGTTGTCCAGCAGGTTGGTCTAAGGTTCCTGCTTCGGCTCCGTCCGGCAGATGCACCAGCAGCGGGACCTCATTCATGATTTGCTCCATATCCAGTTCATTCAGGGACCGTCCAAGGAACTGCTCATACTGCGCTTGTTCTTTGATCGAATTATCGTGATCCCCATAGAACATGAAGATGGTTTTGTCCCATAATCCCCGGTTCTTCAGATCTTCCACCATACTGCCCAGCGCAGAATCCACATAATGAACGGATTGCAGATAATCACCAAACATCGTGCCCTCGAACTCACCTACATCAAGCTGCTGTTTATCCTGCGGGAGTGCATATGGATGATGACTGCTGAGTGTGATGAGGAAGGAATAGAACGGCTTGGTAACCTCGCTGTCCATCTTCTGAACGGATTGTCGGAAAAAAGACTCATCGGACAGGGACCAGCCCAGTGGATCATCCTGTTCAAAATCATTTTTGCTGTAAAATTTGTCGTAGTTCATGTTCTGATACATCGTATAACGGTTCCAAAATCCGCTCTCGTACGCATGAAATACATTGGTGCTGTAGCCATTGTCCTTCAGTATTGAAGGCAAGGAATCATACGCGTGGTCCGCGTAACGAACAAAAGCTGATCCTACAGGCAGTGGATGGAGTGAGATATTGGCTCCAAAATCGGCATCCGATGTTCTGCCCTGACCTGTTTGGTGATAAAAATGACTGTAATATTGGCTTTCCTTCATCAATTCATTAAAATGCGGCGTGATTTCCTGACCACCGATACTTTGCCCAATCATGAAATTCATGAAGGCTTCTCCTTGAACGATGATGAGATTACTATCCTTGTACTTGCCAAACAGGGCATTTTCACTAGAGGTGTTATTCTGTCTGTCAGCAAAAAAGGCTTTCGCTTGCTCGACATCTGCAGGATCCGCTTCGGGACCGGAACCGATATGGTCTTTTGCATAGTTGTACAGATCATATCCATGAAAAGCGAGAAGTCCGGTCACGTTGTACATGGAAACATTCCACCAATTATTGTCGAACAGCCCCTTGGCCCACGTTTTACTGTAAAAATAGATAGGCCCCACCGCAAGACACAGTCCAAGCACCAAGGCAATGCCGCCTGCAGTGAGTGTGCGCATGCCTCTTTTCTTGCCGCGGTAGTTGGAGTAATTCCCCAACCCGTTACTGGTTGTAGACAAACGGGAGATACGATTTCGCCTGCTGAAAAGCAGGATGGCTCCATATGGAATGATGGCAAGCCAGTCTACGAAGAACCACAAGTCACTGGCGTGTATGAGCGTAGCGATGCTGTCGCCCAGAGCATCAACTTGTCTGGCCTGCATTAACACAGGGATCGTTAGAAAGTCCTGAAAGTATCGATAATAAACCATATCGGCATAGATCAGCGCTGTGAGGAGCAGATTGATCACGACAAGAGATAATATCATACCCCGCCTAGGCAGCCACCAGGTCCAGAAGGACAGGAGCAGCAAAGAGCCGATCGCAATGACCTTATCCAGGAGACCCATGGTGATGTTATAGGCGTGCAGGTTGTGATGAAGCCACATGAGTTTCAGCAGCATCAGCACCAGAAAAATGAGATATAACGTAAGTGGATGATTAAGAAGCCTACGCGGCGTCATGCTGCGTGTAGGCTGTGAGATGACCATCTAGGTTCCCTCCCAGTTGCAGTGTTTTGTTCATCTAATGTTAACGGAATGTAAAAACAGGGCTCCATTCATTATAGCTCTCCTTCATGGCATTTCAACTATGCCCCTAGCAGAAGTGCTTCATGCAGATCGTTGCTTGCATAACCGTACAAAAAACGCCCCAGCCATGAAGGCAGGAGCGTTCAGTTTAAATCGTATCATTACTGTTTCGGTGATGAATTCCGCGGAGGCAATGGCCCCAAGTACTGATAGTATTGGGTTTCAATGCGTCCGTTAAACAGTTTGCGGCGTTTGTCCGCTTTACGGCCAAAAGCTTCTTCGAAGGATTTGGTTGAAGTGATGGCGAAAAAGGACCAGGTCGGCATCTCGAGATAACTGCGGCCTAAGGAGCGGATCAGCTTCAAGACGTCCTTCTCTTCGCTCAGGCGTTCACCATATGGCGGATTGGTGATAATTACACCATACTGCCCTTGAGGTCTGGCACGGTGTGCAGGAAGTACACTAACTTCAATATCCTTGGCAAATCCCGCACTCTTGATCGCTGCCTGAGCTACTTCGATCGCTTCAGGATCGATATCACTACCGGCAATCTGCAATGGAACATCGTCACGAACCGCATCAAATGCTTCCTCACGAGCCTGTTCCCACAGTTCTTTAGGGATAACATCCCAATTCTCGGAGTTGAAGGAGCGGCGCAGTCCTGGGGCGATGTTCCACCCGATCATGGCTGCTTCAATCAGCATGGTACCTGAACCGCAGCACGGATCATAGAAGGGACGGGATACGTTCCAACGGCTGAGCTGAATAAGCGCTGCGGCAAGTGTTTCTTTCAGCGGAGCCTCAGTCACCAGTTTACGATAACCCCGTTTGTGCAGTCCTGGTCCGGTCGTGTCGAGTGTAAGCAGGGCGCGGTCATTCAGCAAAATCACCTCAATGACATAACGAGCCCCGTTCTCGGGGAACCATTCAGTGTTATGTGTCAGCTTCAGTTTCTCAACGATCGCTTTTTTCACGATACCCTGAGAGGCAGGAACGCTGCTCAGTTGGGATTTGTGGGAGCGGCCTTCGACAGGGAATTCACCGTTCGCTGGGATCCATTCTTCCCAAGGGAGTGCCTTGGTACCTTCAAACAATTCGTCAAATGTGGTTGCCGGGAATTCACCCATCTTGATAAGGACGCGGTCAGAACTTCTCAGCCACAAGTTACAGCGGCAAATATCAATATAATCTCCAGTAAATACAACCCGGCCGTTCTCGACCGTAACATCCTCATACCCCAGCTGTTTCAGTTCCCGAGCTACAACAGCCTCAAGTCCCATTGCTGAGGTCGCAATTAATTGCAATTGAGCCATGTGTTTCATTTCAACTCCATTTCAAGCGGAAGAGGACGATGCCTTCATTCAGCTGTATAGTAACGGTGCGGCCTTGCCGCATTCCGTGAAAAAACTTACAATGAGAAATGCGGTGGAGCACTAAGCTCGCTAAGAAGCAGGTGATACTGTAGTTTAACCGCCTGTGTTGATAACAAACATTCATTATAGAACATTGGCATCCATAAGGAAAGCAGTCCAAGTGTCCAAGGAGGATATACGTGGTGAATCTTACCCCTGACGAATATGTAAATCAATTATTTCAAGAGGATGAGCTGTTATTAAAGGTGAAAGAGGCCATCCGTTCAAACAACATGCCGGAGGTATCGGTTGCACCGGCTTATGGCCGTTTGCTCACGTTTCTCGCCAAGACATCAAAGGCAGAGGCTGTGCTGGAAATCGGCGTATTGGGTGGTTACAGCGGTATTTGCCTTGCTCGCGGCATGAGGGAAGGAGGAACTCTTACGTCGCTGGAGTTGAAAGAAGAATACGCGGCGATGGCTCGTGGGCATCTGGAGGAAGGTGGCTTCGGCGAAAAGGTAGAGTATCGCATTGGCCCGGCGGCAGACAGCCTGAAGCAATTGGAACAGGAAGGTCGCACATTCGATTTCTTCTTTATTGACGCAGATAAGGAAAATTATCCGGTATATCTCGATTATGCCATTAAGCTGGCCCGCCCGGGTGCTGTCATTGTAGGCGATAATTGTTTCCTGCGTGGTCGTACGCTGAATCCGGACAAGCAAGGCCCCGCTGTGCTTGCTGTGCGTCGTTTCAATGAACAGATGGCGAGTGACCCGCGCCTGGTCACCACCATGCTGCCGGATTATGATGGCTTGGCGCTGGCCTGGGTGAAGTAAAAGTGGAAAAGTAATACACACATCTGGAAACACAAAAAAAGAGATGAACACATCCCTGATCACAGGGCCCGGGTTCATCTCTTTTTTTGCCATTTTATAAAATAAGGATAACGGTATGAGAGCTATTAAACTTCAGGTGTGCCGTATGTTTCAAACCATTTTTTGATGGTGTCAAAGTCATCACTGAATGACAGGCCGAGCATGAGCAAAATACGTGCCTGTTGAGGGCTGAGGTTGTCCCCGGCAATGACACCGTTGCCGCCGCCATATACGCTTCCTGAACCTGTACGGGTCGTGGTTACGAAGATGACGCCCTCTTCAATGGCTTTCGTACGGGCTTGTCCCATTGCTCTGGAGATGCCGCCTGCTCCGGTACCGGAGGTTACGATCCCTTGGGCTCCGCCGCGTACGAAACCTTCAATCGCTTCCCCGCCAGCTTCCTGATAGGAGATGGCAATTTCGACTTTCGCCAGATCAGCCTTCGTAATCTTGCTCAGATCAAATGCCGGCTTGGCTGTGCCTTCCGGCTTCAGCGCACGTGCCGGAGCACGGTAGATTCGGATATTTTCTTCATCGATGTAACCAACAGCACCGAGCATTGGCGTTTCAAATGTATCCGTACGATAGTCATTCGTTTTGGTTACTCCACGTGCAAGCTGAATCGTATCGTTCAGCATCAATACCGTTCCGAACGAGGTAGTGCGTCCGCTGCCCGCAAGTTTGATAGCATTGTACAAGTTCGCTTGGGCATCTGAACCGATAACGGTCCATGGTCGCATGGAGCCGGTAATAACCACAGGCTTATCGCTCTGCACCGTCATGTCAAGGAAATAAGCGATCTCCTCCATGGTATCCGTACCTGTCGTAACCACGACACTGTCATACTGTGCAAGTGCCTTGTCTACAGTAAGGGATAGATCGTATAGATCTGCCATGGTATATGAACCAGAACCTGAGTTGCCGAATTGAAGTGTGCTAACATCTGCTATCTTCTGCTTGTCGGGTAGCGCATCAACCATTTCTTCAATGGGAAGTGTGCCAGCCTTGTAATTTTGGAAGCTGGTCGCATCCTCGGATTGACCTGCAATCGTTCCCCCTGTTCCAATGACAAGTACATTAGGTAATGCAGATTGTTTGGAGGATTGAGGCAAGGCCGGAATGGTTGTATTCCGTGCTGGAGTAGTAGGTGAAGTGGACTGTACCGCACTTGTTGTTCCGCTCACTTCAACAGTAGCTGCTTGAGCGGCATAGGTTCCGACCGGGGACAAAGAAATGGTCAGAGCGGTTAAAGCAGCAGTACTCCATACAGCCCAGGGACGAAGATTTGAATGTTTACTCATAATTAGCACTCTCCTTCAGGTTAGTAACATGTGATGTTTGTTCAGAAGATTATGTAAATGAATTGAGATGATTGTATTTGATGTTAACTAATATGACAACAGTAGAAAAACGGAGATTATAAGACTATATCGATAGATATTCAGAGTAAAACTATTATTTATAAGGTTAAATGAATAAATATAAATCGCTAAAAGTTGAAATGAAAAGAAGATTAAAGCTCAATAGGGGTTTTTGTGTTATTTAAGATGACATATAAGACTTTTATCCTGATTGAAAATAGAGGTTCGTGGGATTTAGATGGCATTCCCTAGGAGAAGAGGCTCAATTATTGCCAAATATTTGTATGACCATACAGTAAAGTCTATAATATATGGTGTTTCTTATATGTAAATAAGTATATATTAGCGATTGGAGGAATGACGATGAACCGAGCACCCAGAAAGTATGCCAATTATATTCCGATCCGGGAACTGGAAGCAGTAGAGCAGCAGCTATCTCCCTTCCAGGTGTACGCCGAACTTCGTGAGAATACTCCAGTCCGATACGATGAGCACCGTGAATGCTGGGATATCTTTCGTTATGAAGATGTGCAGTACGTACTGAAAAATCCCAAGTTGTTTTCTTCCGCACGTGATCGTGCAAACACCAGTATGCTTACAACGGATCCGCCCAAACACAAGCAGTTAAGGGACTTGGTTAATCAGGCATTCACACCGAGGGCCATAGAAGCGCTTGCTCCGCGCATTCAGGAGATTGCCGATGAATTAATCACTCCCCGGTTGTCCCAAGGTCAAATGGACCTGGTCGATGATCTGGCGACTCCGCTGCCTGTTATCGTCATTGCGGAACTCCTGGGAGTTCCTGCAAAAGATCGGCAGAAGTTTAAAGTATGGTCGGACGCCTTGGTTAAGGGAGCGCGCGATGACAGTGATGAAGCTTTCCAGGAGCTTATGGAAGAGAAAAAACGAAACCAACAAGAACTGGCCATCTATTTTACAGCCATTATGGAAGAACGCAGGCAGCAACCGCAGGATGATTTAATCTCTTTGCTGCTGGCAGCAGAGATTGAAGCGAAGAAGCTGAGCGAGGAGGAACTGGTTGGTTTTTGCATTTTGCTGCTTGCAGCAGGTAATGAAACAACGACCAATCTCATTACCAATGCGGTTCGTATTCTTGCTGAACAACCCGAGCTGCAGCAGCGGCTGCGTGAACATCCTGAGCACGTTGCATCAGCTGTTGAAGAGACGCTCCGTTACTACCCGCCGATTGTTGCGATTGGACGCTTAGCCAAAGAAACGGTTGAATTGAACGGGCAGACCATCCAGGAGGGGGCTCAGGTTATTTCGTGGGTAGGTTCGGCCAATCGGGATAGCGAAGTCTTTGGCGATGCAGGACAATTTGTTGAGGATCGCAAACCGAACCGGCACATGGGATTTGGATTTGGCATTCACTTTTGCCTGGGAGCCCCGCTAGCCCGTCTGGAGGCGAGGGTTGTACTCCACACCATGCTGCAGCAGATGCAGGATATCAAGCTTGTTCCTGGAACGACACTGCAGCCGATCCAGAGTGCTTTCGTATTTGGTGTGAAGGAATATCCTATTCAATTTGAGCACCTTAAACAGTCTTGACAAAGCGGTAACGAAAAAAGCCGCATTCTTTGTCCCTAGGGCAACGAATGCGGCTTTTGTAATGCGTTCCAAATGAAGGGATGTCCTGCTCAGGATTCCCTGACGAGAGTTGGCTTTTTGTATAGTTTGAATCGGACCCATACCATATTGATTAACAGGAGTCCGCCAGATACGACAAACAATCCCTCAATGCCGATGAATCCTGCCATAAAACCGCCGATTACGGCTCCGAGCATATTCCCGAGAGCGAGCGTACTCGTATTGAAACTGAATGCACGACTGATCATGCCATCTGGAGTGTAGGCTCGAATCAAGGCGTTGACGCTAGGCAGCAAACCACCCATGAACACACCCATGGCGAAACGCACCAAAATGAGCTGCCATACCGATTGTACAAAGGCTTGTGGTATTAGCAGCAGTCCCGTGCCTATAAGAGAGAAGGTCAGTACCTTATGTGCGCCAATACGATCACTGAGCTTGCCGAGAATTGGAGACATGGCCATGTTGGATAGTCCGGTGACTGCACCAACAAGTCCGGCCCAGAATGCCACGTTTACATCCGATGCATGCAGCTTCTGTACATACAGCGGCAAGAGTGACATGGGACTAATCATCGCAAACTGCAGCAGGAACGTTACAGCAAACAATGCGGGCAGCTGGGGTGACTTGTTCAATTCCTTTAACCCGGACAATACGGATTGTTCAGGTAGTTTGGCCGCTTCCTTGCGGTCGAATTTTTCCCGAACAAGGAACATGGCCAGCAATGATGCAGCGAAGATCAGGCCGCCTGTAATGTAGAATATGGGCCGGAAGCCAACGGCATCCGCAAGCAAACCGCCGATCAGCGGACCGAGAATCGTTCCGGCTACCTGTCCGGACTGACTTATACCCATGGCGAAACCCATGCGATCCTTGGGTGTTGTTCCCGAGATCAGGGAAACGGCTGCCGGATTGAAACCGGAAATGGTACCGTTGAGCAAGCGCAACAAGAGAAGCTGCCACGGATTTTGCGCAAATCCCATGAGCGCGATCACAATCGCCATCCCGAATCCGGAGCGCAGCAGCATGATTTTACGTCCATACTTATCGGACAATTTGCCCCACAAGGGCTGGAACATAAATGAAGTGAGGAAATTGGCAGCAAATATAAATCCCGCCCATATGCCAATCTCATGCTCACCGACAACGCCTAAATCCTTGGCAAGGTATAGGGATAAAAAAGGCGTAATCATGGTCATGCCCGAATTGACCAGAAACTGTCCAAACCAAAGCACGATGAGGTTAACTTTCCAAGTTTTCAAAGTGCTTTCACTTCCTTTCTGTAATTCGTGGAAAAAACACCATTCTTTCATTATACCATAATTGGCATATGGATGAGGCGATGTAAGGAATGTCATAGTATTGTCATCGGAACAGATCGGCACGTGGTTGTTACAGCTCTTCAAAAAGGGCATAATGAGAGTTATGAGTCCAAAAACTATTGGAGGCTTCTTACATGAGCTATAATGATCGTTTGATTCGAGCCAGCTTCAAGCAACAAGTGGACCGTGTTCCTGTGTGGTACATGCGTCAGGCTGGGCGTTATGATCCTGAATATCGTAAAATTAAGGAAAAGTACTCTTTGCTCGAAATTTGCCGCAGGCCAGAGCTAGCAGCTGAAGTTACACTCATGCCGGTACGTAAACTCGGTGTGGATGCGGCTATTTTGTACTCCGATATTATGAATCCGGTTGCGTCTTTGGGCATTGATTTTGATATTGTAAAAAATATTGGTCCCGTCATTGATAACCCTATCCGTTCGGCGGCAGATGTGGATCGTCTGCGTCCGATTGACGTCGAAGGGGACCTGTCGCATATTTTGGAAACCATTCGGATTCTGGACAAGGAATTGGATGTTCCCCTTATTACATTTGCGGGCGCTCCATTTACGATTGCCAGCTATCTGATCGAGGGTCGTCCTTCAAAGGGCTACATTCGGACCAAAACCATGATGTACAGCGAGCCTGAAGTATGGCACAAGCTCATGCAAAAACTAGGTGATATGGTAATTACATATGCCCGTGCACACATTGCTAATGGAGGCAAGGCTTTTCAGCTATTCGACAGCTGGGTTGGAGCCCTTTCTCCAAATGATTTCAAAACGTATGTGTTGCCGACGATTACCCGTATCTTTACCGAATTATCGGATTTGAATGTACCGAAAATCTATTTCCCTGGTGTGGCCTCCGGTGAACTGCTACCGACTCTGACGGATCTGCAAGCCAATGTGATCGGTCTGGACTGGAGAGTTTCCATCACAGAAGGCCGCAAGAGACTGGGTGGCAAATTTGCCGTACAAGGCAATCTGGATCCCTATGTGCTGACAGCACCGATGGACTTGATTAAGCAGCAGGCCAAAGTCATTATTGATGAAGGTATCAAGGAGCCAGGTTATATTTTCAATCTGGGACATGGCTTGTTCCCGGAAGCTTCTCTTGAGAAATTGAGAGAACTTACGGCATATATTCATGAATATTCTGCAGAAGTTTTGAAGACGGGGGTGACGGTTAGCAATGACTAATACCGTAGGTGTACTGGTGATGTCTTATGGCACACCTGAAAATATGGAAAGTATTGAAGCGTACTACACACATATTCGTAGAGGACGGCCGCCTGAGCCGGAACAACTGAAGGAACTGACGGACCGGTATGAGGCTATCGTTGGGGGCGTTTTCCCGCTGCGTGAAAATACAGATAATCAGGTTAAGGCCCTGCAGGAGACGCTGAGCCAGGATGAGCGTACGAACGGAGTGGAGTTCCGTTGTTATCAAGGGCTGAAGCATGCTCATCCATTTATTGAAGATGGTGTGGAACAGATGGCGAAGGACGGAATTCAGACAGCAGTCGGTGTTGTACTTGCTCCTCACTATTCCACAATGAGTGTGGGCAGCTACATCAAGCGTGCTCGTGAGAAAGCAGAGGAACTGGGAATTCAAATGTCTTTTGTTGAGAGCTACCACCTGCATCCTAAGCTGATTCAGGCTCTCTCTTCCCGTGTCAGTGCCAAGCTGGATGAATTTGAAGAGGCTGGGGCGAAGCGCGGTGAGGTACGAGTCCTGTTCAGTGCACACAGCTTGCCGGAGCGGATCGTAAGCTTGGGTGATCCTTATCCGCAGCAATTGCTTGAAACCTCAGAAGTGATTGCATCACGTGTAGGTATCAGCAACTGGCAGTTTACGTGGCAAAGCGCTGGACGTACGGCTGAACCGTGGCTTGGACCGGATATTCTGGATACTCTTCAGGAACTGTCTCGCGAACAGGTTGAGGATGTGCTTGTTGCTCCGATTGGATTCGTCTCTGATCATCTTGAAGTACTCTATGATCTGGATATTGAGGCCAAAGCGATTGCGAAGGAGATTGACATGCGCCTAATGCGGATCGATTCGCTCAATAGTGATCCTCTCTATATGGAGACGTTAAGTGACGTCATCATTAGCCAGTGGCAGCAAGGGTCGGATGTGTAATGGAAGACCAGAAACGTCGAGTTGTTGTCGTTGGTGGAGGCCTGACTGGCCTCAGCGCGGCATTTTATATTCGGAAGCATTACCGGGAAGCCGGGATTGAACCGCAAATTACACTGATTGAGAAAAGTTCGTCCATGGGTGGAATGATTGAGACGCTGCACCGGGATGGATTTGTCATTGAAAAAGGACCCGATTCATTCCTGGCCCGCAAAACTGCCATGATTGATCTCGCCAAGGAATTGGAAATGGATCATGAACTGGTAAGCCAAAATCCGGAATCCAAAAAAACGTATATTATGCAGCGGGGCAAGCTTCACCCCATGCCTGCTGGACTTGTGCTCGGAATACCAACAGAGTTGAAGCCATTTCTGAGAAGTGGCCTGGTTTCTCCGGCAGGCAAGCTGCGCGCGTTGATGGATTTCTTTATTCCACCGCGCCGTACCGCGGAAGATGAATCCCTCGGTTACATGATCGAACGGCGTCTTGGTCCGGAGGTGCTTGAAAACCTGACCGAGCCTCTGCTTGCCGGTATTTATGCCGGGGATATGCGTCGTCTGAGTCTTCAGGCGACATTCCCGCAATTCGGTGAAGTGGAACGGGATTATGGTAGTCTGATCCGCGGCATGATGACAGGTCGTAAACCTGCGGAGACACATACGGGAACGAAGAAAAGCGCGTTCTTGAATTTTCGCCAAGGACTCCAGAGTCTTGTTCATGCCTTGGTTCACGATATGCAGGATGTGGAGCAGCGTCTGAATACGTCTGTTCTATCATTGGATGTTCAGCAAGGTGGTCAAACGAGGTACAGTGTGGAGCTCAATAACGGTGAGCGTATTGAAGCGGATGACGTGATTGTTACAGTCCCGACGTATGTGGCGTCTGAACTGCTCAAACCGCATGTAGACACCTCTGCGCTGGATGCAATTAATTACGTATCTGTAGCCAATGTGGTTCTTGCTTTTGAGAAAAAGGATATTGAACATGTATTTGATGGTTCAGGCTTCCTCGTTCCACGCAAGGAAGGGCGGAATATTACAGCCTGTACCTGGACATCGACCAAATGGCTGCACACCAGTCCAGATGACAAAGTGCTGCTGCGTTGTTATGTCGGCCGCTCGGGAGACGAGCAAAATGTTGAACTTCCCGATGATGCGCTGACAGCTCTGGTGCTCAAGGATCTGCGGGAAACGATGGGTGTAGAGGCCGTTCCGATCTTCTCGGAGATTACCCGCCTACGCAAATCCATGCCGCAGTATCCCGTAGGCCATCTTCAGCATATTGCCGCACTGCGTGAGGAACTTGGCAGTAAGCTGCCGGGTGTCTACATTGCAGGTGCTGGTTATGAAGGAGTAGGTTTGCCGGACTGTATCAAACAGGCAAAAGAAATGTCGCTTCAGGCAGTTCAGAAGCTGGCTGTGCACTAATGCAATCACTATAAGGCTGCCTCTCCCGCGGAATGAATTCATTCTGTAGGAGAGGCAGCTTTTTTCATGCAGGATATTTATTTACAAGTGAATTGAATGATGGAAATCCAGGATATGCCTGATATAATGATAAAGGATTGCTGTAGAAGAAGAGGAGCTGCCTATGTATCCCCCAAGATCAAATCGAAGTAATCAAAAGAAAAAAGAAAAACGTGCACGCAGACGTATTATCTGGATGATTAATCTGTTTCTGATTGCTGCAATCGGAGGGGTAGGCATATATTACGCAGCAGAGGTGCAGAAACAGCAAGCGGAGCTGGCGACAAATGAACCTGTAGTGAAAGAACAACAACCTGCGGATCAGGAGGATGCCAAAGGTGGCGATGTGCTGGATTCCCCTGAAGCGGAGTCAGATGCAGAGCCGGATGCAGAACAAGATTCTATGGAAGTAACCAGTCCGGAGTCAGAAACTGCCGAAGATGAGAGCGTTTCATCCGGCGTTGAAACACCGGATTCAGGCAGTAAGGAGTCTGTTAAAGGGTCCGACGAAGGAGCAACAGGGACGGGAACAGCCAAACCATCAAATCCGAAGGACAATGAAAGTTCGGGAGCCCAAACTACGGTTCCGCAGCCTACAGGATCAGGGAAGAACGTCACCATTAATTTTGTTGGTGATATTCAGTTCTCTGGCAAGGTGGCCGAATTGCTGGATAAGAATGGCTACGATTATCCTTATGCCAAGCTCGGCAGCCTGTTCAAGAATGATGATCTGACCGTAGGCAACCTGGAGACACCCGTCACCCTGGGCGGATCAGCTGCTGAGAACAAAACATATGTTTACAAATCTTCGCCAAAAGCATTGGCAGCAATGGCTGCTGCCGGATTTGACGCAGTAAACCTGGCCAACAATCACATTTTGGATCAGGGTGTTGAAGGACTGGTCGACACGCTAACCTACCTTCAGGAATATGGTATTGCGCATACTGGGGCCGGAATGAACAGGGACGAGGCTTATGCGCCTGCCTACCTGGAACGGAAAGGCATCAAGATCGCACTGCTTGGCTTCAGCCGGGTTGTGCCGGAATCGACCTGGAAAGCTGAAGGGAATCGTGCGGGTGTTGCAGAAACCTATGATTCTACAGGGGCGGTAAACGCGATTCAAGAAGCTCGTCAGAAGGCGGACCTTGTGATCGTGGTAGCACATTGGGGAGAAGAGCGAGTCAGTACACCCAATGATGATCAGACCAGGCTGGCACATGAGTTTGTGGATGCTGGGGCTGATCTCGTCATTGGTGGGCATCCTCACGTGCTTCAAGGAGTAGAGTATTATAAGGGCAAGTGGATCGCATATAGCACAGGCAATTTTATTTTTTCGAAATCAACGACGGAAGAAACCTGGAAAACAGCTGTTTTTCAGGCAGAATGCAGCGCGGAAGCGAAGTGCAGTATGAAGGTTATTCCATATGAGGCGGGGCTTGGTCAGGCCATACCAATGTTAGGTGATGCCAATAAGCTGTTATTGGAGCAGATGACTAAGCTCTCACCAGGCATTCGGTTTGATGCGAATGGAGTAGCTTCAACAAGCTGATACAAGAATGAATACATCTAAGGAGTGGGAATACATGAGTAACCTATGTGTAGCACACCGTGGATTTTCTTCCACAGCACCTGAGAATACGATGGCAGCTTTTCAGCTGGCCATGGAGCAGCCTTATGTAACATGGATCGAACTGGACGTTCAATTGTCCCGCGACGGCGTGCCTGTAGTCATCCATGACTTTTCGTTCAACCGGACGACGAATGGAGAAGGGCTTGTACGGGAGACGAACTGGTCTGATATTCAGAAGCTGGATGCAGGGAGCTGGAAGTCCAAGGCATATGCGGGGGAACGCGTACCTGCTCTCAGTGAAGTGTTGGACAGCTGTAAGGGCAAAGTACGTCTAAACATTGAGCTGAAAACACAAGGAGACATGTACCCGAGGTTGCCGGCAGCGGTTATTGAGGAAGTAAGAAAAAGAAATATGCAAGACGAAGTCGTTTTCACTTCCTTTGAACCTGCTGCGCTAACTGAATCCAAAAAAATAGCACCCGAAATCACTACAGGTCTCATCATTGATGCTCGTCCGGGAGATCTATTAGCTAGACTTCGTCAGCTGCAATGTGGGTTCCTGTCAATCGGTTACACCAACGTGGACAAATCACTGATGCGGGAAATGAAGAACGATGGCATTCAGGTCATGGCCTGGACCGTAGACGATAAGATCATTATGAAGCGCCTCGCTGCAATTGATCCTGAGCTCATGCTGTGCACGAATCGTCCGGACGCTTGGAATCAGGCATTGCAAAAGTCGAGCAACCGGGCATAAAGATTAGGGTCCATATTCGCTAATTAATCCAATAAAGGTGGTCGTATTCCGATGCTCTCAACGATTCGTAACGTATACTGTGTAGGACGCAATTATAAACTTCATGCGGAAGAGCTGGGTAACGCGGTTCCGGATGAACCGATGATCTTCATGAAGCCTTCGCATGCGGTTGTACCCATGAACGGAGAGGTGATTGCATTACCTGCTTCCCGTGGGGAAGTTCACTATGAGGCTGAACTGGTCGTTCAAATCGGCCGTAGTTATGAACCAGGGGTTGCTGTAGAGGATTTGATCGGATCGTATGCATTTGGCATTGATTTTACGCTGCGTGATGTACAGTCGGTCATCAAGAAGAAAGGCCACCCGTGGACTGCGGCCAAAGGATTCAAAAATTCCGCACCTGTAAGTGGTTTTCAGGCCTTTTCCGGTACGGAAGCTTTGCTTGAAAAAGACTTTACCCTGACCAAAAATGGTGTTGAAGTGCAGCGAGGCAACATTGGCAACATGATTTTTGACCTTCAACACATTGTTGATTATGTAGGACATCACTATGGTCTTGGCGCAGGCGATATCATCTTCACCGGGACACCGGAGGGTGTGGGACCAACCGTAGAGGGAGATGTGCTTGAGCTCGCCTGGGATGGTCAATCCGTTGGGAAATGTACCATTGCAGCAGCGAAATAATCCTGTAAGTTTCGTATGAATTATAATTATACAGTCATCCATTCAGGGGCGGGAAACCGCTCCTTTTTGACGTGATCATAGAAGATAAATGAACACCCATCTGTACACGCTTAGGCCCACTCATAAGAGGTACGGGCGCTTTCCAGAACAATTTGTTCGATTTCCGCATGTTGTGCCTCATATTGCTCTTGGGTGATACTTCCGCTTGCCAGACGATCATCCAGCTGCTGCCTGAGTTGGTTGACCTGCAAAGCCACGACCTGACTGAAATCTCCGTCATTCTCGTCCGCAATGGTTTTGAGTGATTTGCCTGTGTACAGATCCTGATACAGATCTTCCTCGGAGGAGTGGTTCAGGGCACTCAGCAGCTCATCCTTGTTATCATCTTTGGTATTTATACTTACAATGGACCACTCCGTTAAGGGGATCGGCGAAATGGCTGATTTGCTCCAGGCGGTTCCTGCAAAGGACATGGTTACAATCATCGTACCCACAAACATTACGCGTTTTATATTCATTCTTGTCATCCTCGCTTCTGTATTTAAGTACGAAGTGAATCGTAGCTTAATCTTGTTGTTTTGATCTGAGATTAGTTTAACCGGAGAAGCTGAAGTGAAACTTAAAATGGCATAAATAAATCCTAACAGGCAAAAAAATAAATAACTTTAATTCTTACTTGACAGGTTGGGTTAGTAGGTTATATGATGAACTCAATTATTTTAACACTCATTAAATGAACAGTGAAATAAATTTGAATACGGATGCGAGCTGATTGGACCACCAAAGGCTCCCGGGACTACTCCATATGGAATGTCTTCGGGAGCCTTTTTGCGTACTTGCTAACGTTTCGGTTGGATAGGAGGAAATGAAATGAACGAGAGAGATTGGGATGCGTTGGAGAAAACGGACTGGCTGTTTCGCAAGATGGTCAGACGATTCGTCAAGGAGCGGGATCGCATAACGGTGGAAGGAGTTAGCCTGCCGGGTATGCTTATCCTGCACAAAATCATTCGTGAAGGTGAACAGCGGCTCGGGGACCTGGCCGATCAATTGGACTTTACTTCCGGTGCCATTACTGCACTGACTGACAAGCTGGAGAAAAAGGGATTAACGATCCGCAGACGCAAGGAAGACGATCGCCGTACCGTCCTGCTCGATATAACCGCCAAAGGTAGGGAGATGTATGCCCGAAATAGCAATATCGGTGCCCGATGTATCACGCTTCTGTTTGAGGGATTCACCACTGCGGAACTGGAACAGCAAAGCCAATTGTATGAGCGAGTGATCGCGAATCTGGAAGGATTCTCAGATACACTGCTGGAGCTTGCCGAGAGCAACACGAGAGATGAGACAGATCCGTCTGTGGACAACGACCTTGAACAGAAGCGAAAGGGGAATTCCGGAAAGAACAACTATCTCAGTTATTAATGCTTGAACTGTAGTGAATGAATTTAACAATCCAAGGGAGAGATGAGAACGATGGGACACTCAACAATTTATCCAACGGGAGCAACGCTGTATAATCCGGAAAAGGCTTGGGGTGGTTACACCGTGTACCAGGCAGGTGAAGAAGGCGTTGTCTTAATTGATATGAACGGTAAGGAAGTTCACCTCTGGAAAGGACTGCTCGGATTTCCGGCCAAGATTTTCCCCGGAGGTTATGTGCTGGGAAGCACGGGCAGAAGAGATCCCAAGTTCGGTATTCAGGATAATGTGGACCTGGTGCAGGTGGACTGGGATGGCAACATCGTGTGGAAATACAATAGCTACGAACATATTGAAGATCCGGGATACGAACCATTGTGGTACGCCCGTCAGCACCATGATTTTCAGCGTGAGGGCAATCCGGTAGGGTATTATGCACCTGGGCTTGCTCCGAAAACGCAGGGTGGCAAGACACTGATCTTGGCTCACAAAAATGTAAGCAATCCGCAAATCTCGGATAAACCTTTACTCGATGATGCCATTATTGAAGTGGATTGGGAAGGCAATGTGTTGTGGGAATGGCTTCCGAACGAGCATTTTGAAGAACTGGGCTTTGACGAGGCAGCGCGCAATGTATTGTACCGTGACCCGAACACACGATCATTTGGTCACCTTGGTGGAGGTGTAGGTGATTGGCTGCATATTAACTCGGCTTCCTATGTTGGCCCCAACCGGTTCTATGAAGCGGGAGACGAGCGCTTTAACCCGGATAACATCATATGGGATGCCAGAGAAGCCAACATTATTGCCATTACAGACAGACAGAGCGGCAAGATTGTTTGGAAGCTCGGCCCGGATTATTCCTCTCCTGAAGCGAAGCATATCGGCACCATTATCGGACAGCATCATGCGCATATCATTCCTCAAGGCCTGCCGGGTGAGGGCAATCTGCTGGTGTTTGATAATGGAGGATGGGCAGGTTATGGTCTTCCGAATCCGGCTTCTCCATACGGCTTGAAACATGCTATTCGTGATCATTCGCGCGTGCTTGAGATTGACCCGTTGACACTGGAGATTGTGTGGCAGTATACCTCAGCCGAAGCTGGCTTTTCCGTTCCAACCGATTCGTATAAATTCTACAGCCCATATATCAGTTCAGCCCAGCGCTTGCCTAACGGTAACACGTTGATCACCGAAGGGTCCAATGGCAGATTGCTTGAAGTTACAGCAGAGCACGAGCTGGTGTGGGAGTATATTTCTCCTTATAAAGATGGGCGTAATACCAATATGGTATACCGTTCGTATCGGGTTCCATATCAATGGGTTCCTCAACTGGAGAAGCCGGAAGAGGTGGCGATCGAAGCCATTGATGTATCGGTCTACAGAGTGCCGGGAGCAGCAGCCAAAGGCTCTGACTCGGTAGTGAATGTAGAGACAACACTGCCGTTTGTTGAAGGAGCAGCTTGCGTAGCAACATCGGATGAGGGAAAACAAGGCAGTTAACGGCAGCCAGATGATAAATTGATCGAACGGGGTGCATGTTGTGAAAAAAACAGCCATTTTAAAGGGAGCATTCCTGCTGCTCCTTTCCATAACTTTTATCATCTCCGGATGTTCTTCAAACGGAACGGTATCCGAAGCGAAGGGCGGCTCCGAAGGTAGTGCCGCCAAGGTAAAGATCCGCATAGCGGATACGAGCACAAACCCGACGTTCAGGGTAGCCATTGCCAAAGGGTTCTTTGAAAGCCAAGGCATTGATGCAGAGAGTATCACGTTTGGTTCTCCGGCAGAAGGAGTGAATGCACTGTTTATCAAACAGGTCGACATTGCCTACGGTGCTGACTTCCCGGTGTTGAACGCTCTGGCCAAAGGGGATTATTCGATCATCGCTTCTGCGGGTCAGACAACGGATGAAGCAGCAGCTGCATGGAAGCTGTATGCCAAGGATGAGATTCAGACGGGTGCAGACTTGAAGGGCAAGAGCGTAAGCTTTATTCGCGGAACATTCATTCCTTATCTGTGGGATGAGTATTTGAAGGATCAGGGGCTTGCGCTTGCTGATGTGAAGCAGATTGGGCAAGGGGCCTTCGATGAGTCCTATATTGCTTTGAAGCAAGGGGAACTGGATGCCACTTGGGTTATCGGATCTGCATTAACTGACAAGTTCGATACGCTCGAAGGGGTGCACCAGCTGACAGATATGTCCCAGACTCCGGTAAGGCTTGGCATGGGACTGGTCGCAAGCAATGAGTTCATTGAGGCTAATCCGGACACGATAAAGGGTTTTCTTGTAGCCCTAGACGAAGCTTCGACATATGCCCAAGCTCATCCTGAGGAGGTAGCGGATCTAATGTACAAGGAGACAAAACAACCCAAGGAAGCAACATTGAAGGATCTTCCCATCAATCCGTGGATCGTTGGATTTACCCAGGAAGCTTATGATAGTTTGGCGGGACAGAAGCAATACATGGTGGATAACGGAATCATTGAGCACGATTTTGATCTCAAAGGCAAGTTAAACCTGGAACTTCTGAAACAGGCATTGCCGGATAAAGTAACTTATACCGAGTAACCCAAAAACGTACTGGAGGGGTCCTTATGTCATTACCCGCAGATCGTCACACGATTCATATTGAACAGCTTCGCAAAACCTATAATGCTCCAACCCATGGAGAAGTGCATTACATTATCAAGGATGTTGATCTGGTGATCAAGGGCGGCGAATTCTTCGTTCTGCTTGGTCCCAGCGGCTGCGGAAAATCAACGTTACTTAATATGATCGCGGGTTTTATCTCCAAGTCGGGCGGGCAGCTTAAAGTGAATAACAAGGAGATTGACAGACCCGGAAGGGATCGTGCGATGGTGTTCCAACAGGCAGATTCCTCACTCTTTCCGTGGCTTACCGTAAGGGAAAATGTTGAGTTTGGGCTTCGGATGTCCAAGGTGCCCAAGTCTGAACGCCGTACGATTTCGGACCGATACATTCAGCTCGTGGGGTTGGGAGGACATGAAGGGAAGTATCCGAAGGAGCTGTCTGGAGGCATGAAGCAGCGGGTACAACTGGCGCGGGTGCTTGCCAATGACTCGGCGATTCTGCTCATGGATGAACCTTTCGGTGCGCTGGATGCCATGACTCGAAGAGTCATGCAGAAGGAACTGGTGAATATCTGGAGGGAAACACATAAGACGGTTATTTTTGTCACCCATGACATCCAGGAGGCTCTATTGCTCGGTGAACGGATCGGAATCATGTCAGTGGGGCCTTCGTCGAATATAACGGATATTTACCATAACGTTCAGTCTTATCCGAGAAATATTGCTTCGGCTGAATTCAATAGCCTGTACGATCAGATTCAAAGCCATTTTGAAGAATAACTGAGGTGATCTGGACCATGAAATGGTTGGAGAAAAAGTGGGTGTCTGTACCGATATTATGGGTTACAGTCATTCTGATATGGCAGCTTGGTGCATTGCTCTACGGGCCGGACGTGATTCCTGGTCCATGGGATACTGTGCAGGGTGCTCGCGAATTAATTGCGGATGGCACACTCATGCAGTATATCGGGATTAGTTTCACACGTGTACTGGCTGGATGGGTGCTGGGAAGTGTCATTGCCATTCCGGTAGGGCTGCTTATTGGCAAGGTTCACATCATCCGTCTGTTTGCCGAACCCTTTCTTAATTTTATTCGATTTATCCCGCCAATTGCTTTCATTACATTGTTCCTGGTCTGGTTCGGCATTGGGGAACAGTCCAAGATTGCACTGATCATGTATGCGACATTTTTCATTGTTGTACTGAATACACTGACGGGTGTCCTGTCCATTGAAGAGGATAAGATTCGTTCAGCCCGCAGTATGGGTGCGAATGAGTGGCAGATTTTGCTGCATGTGGTTGTCCCTGCTACGACCCCATACATTTTCACAGGTATTCGATTGGCGATGGGAACTTCCTATATGGCCATTATCGGTGCAGAGATGATTGCTTCTAATGAAGGCGTAGGTTATCTGATCTGGAATTCACGGCTGTTTTTCCGGACGGACTGGATTTTTGTTGGTCTAATTTCATTGGGATTCATGGGTTTTCTCACGGATCGTTTGTTCAACTGGTTTGGTCGCCGTGTGTTGTATCGGTATGGCGTCATCGGCGGGGTCAAGCGAGGCTGACACTGTACGGAGCGGACGACGAGATGTTTGTTGCAAAAGG
Organism: Paenibacillus sp. 7516; assembly: GCF_002272715.1. NCBI lineage: Bacteria > Bacillati > Bacillota > Bacilli > Caryophanales > Paenibacillaceae > Paenibacillus > Paenibacillus sp. 7516. Next base: position 42,398 of record NZ_NPBI01000008.1, on the reverse strand, counting down.
GCAGTTTTTGATCGATTATATTTCATCCAGCAGACCTGGTTCGCAGCTTTCTAAGCTGCCGAATCAGGTTTTTGTAATGCCTGCAACGGGAGTTTCGGCATTGGGCTCAAACCGTGGTATAATTGAATTTCAAAAATAACATAAACGTCATGTGGACCATAGATGCTGCCACATGCAGGAGAGATTATGGACTGGATTATCGGCGCCGTATGCGCTTTTATTGTGGCGGGTGCAGCCTACGCGAAGAAGTCGCTAACCCTGTCCGGCTGCTTGGCAGCTGTGTTGATGGGAACGATCTATTACGGGGCAGGCAACCTGTTTTGGTTTGGCACACTGCTGTTGTTTTTCATAACTTCAACCTTGTTGTCCAAGTATCGGAAGGAACGCAAGCAGGAGCTGGAGAAATCGTATGCCAAGACAGGCAATCGGGATGCAGGGCAAGTGTTTGCCAACGGCGGGATGGGCATGCTTCTATGTTTGGGATACTGGATTTATCCACACCCAGCCTGGATCTATGCTTTCATTGGTGTAATGGCAACTGTAACCTCCGATACCTGGGCTACCGAACTCGGCAGCCTGAGCCGCAAGCCGCCACGTTCCGTGGTGAGTTGGAGGGTGCTGACCCCGGGCGCTTCCGGTGGTGTGTCGTTACTTGGGACAACAGCGGCGGCAATAGGCGGAGCTTTAATTGGGGCAGGGGCATTTTTCTTTTCTTGGATCGCAGACTTTGAAACGCTCGGATTTCTGAGCTGGACGTGTGTTGGTCTTGTAGGTGGACTGGCTGGAGCATTTGCCGATTCCTACCTTGGAGCAACAGTTCAGTTGATGTATCGCTGTACTGAATGCGGCCGTGAAGTTGAGGTCAGTGAACACTGTGGCCACAAGACCGTTCGCGCACGAGGCTGGACATGGATGAGCAACGATCTGGTCAACGTGCTGAGTTCGGTGATCGGAGGATGTGTGGCTATCGGTTTGGGTATTATTTTGGCGCTGTAGGGAGGGAGTGCAAGTGAGCACTGTGCAGGGAGACAAGTCGGAGGCTATTTTGGATGCGGCTTATGGTATTTTTGGATCAAAAGGATTTTATGAGACGAAAATGTCCGATATTGCTGAGGAAGCTGGCATTGCAAAAGGCACCATTTATTTATATTTCAAAAGCAAAGAACAACTATTCGTCGCCGTTTCCAAGCGGGACTGTAACAGTTTTATCAGCAGGCTTGATTATGCCTTGAAATCTCAGGAGAATACAGGGGAGAAGCTTGGCGCAATCGCCAAGACACACCTGACTTATTATTACGAGCGGCGCAATCATACGAAGCTGTTTTTTATGGCACCTAATAACGATCCGGATCTAATGAAATTCATGAAGGCCTTTATGAATGAGTATATGAGCATGGTGTGTGAGGTGCTGAAAAGTGCAAGTGTACCTGAACCTGTGCTTTTGGCAGAAGCCTATATCGGGATTTTGGATCGATTGAAGATGGATATTATGCTGAATCCGGAGTTCAATGAGGAAGATCTGAATAAACGGATTGCTTTTGCAGCGGCACTATTTCTGGACGGTTGTCGTTCTTTTTTACAAGTGTAAGTATCATCATGAGCATGGAATCAAGAGACTCTTGAATCTCAATTTACAGAGAAGTGGGTAACGAGCAATGAACATAATGACGGTAGAGCAAATTTCAAAAAGCTATGGCGAAAAAATATTGTTCAAGGACGCTTCGTTTGGCATGGGCGACCAGGATAAGATCGGCGTCGTTGGCGTAAACGGAACGGGAAAGTCCACGTTTCTGCGTGTAATTGCAGGCATGGAACCGGCTGATGAAGGACAGATTGCCATCGGGAATGATGTCCGCATTCAGTTTCTGGCACAAAATCCCGATTTTAACCCTGACAATACCGTACTGCAGCAAGTATTCGAGGGCGATAGCCCAGAGATGAAAACAGTGCGTGAATACACGGAGACGATGGAACTGTTGGAATTGAATCCATCCGATCCTGCCTTGCAAGAGCGGTTATTACGTCTAAATCAACAGATGGAGCAGCTTCAGACCTGGCAGATGGAAAGTGAAGCCAAAAGCATTCTGTCCAAACTGGGTATTCGTCAATTTGACGCGCTAATGGGAACATTGTCCGGAGGACAACGCAAGAGGGTGGCTCTAGCGTCTGCGCTGATTCACCCCTGTGAGCTTCTTATTCTGGATGAGCCGACGAACCATATCGATAATGATTCCGTTGTTTGGCTGGAGCAATGTCTGCAAAAACGTCGCGGTGCACTCCTCATGATTACGCATGATCGCTACTTCCTGGATCGTGTGGCGAATGTGATGCTGGAGCTGGACCACGGGCGTTTATTCCGTTATGAAGCAAACTACACCCGCTTCCTTGAGCTCAAGGCAGAGCGGGAAGAACGCGAATCAGCCTCGGAGCAAAAACGGCAAAACCTGCTCCGTACAGAGCTTGCCTGGATCCGTCGCGGGGCCAAGGCGCGGACCACGAAACAAAAAGCAAGGATTGACCGTTTCGAACAGTTAAAGGATCAACAGGGGCCGAATCGCTCTGGCTCATTGGAAGTTTCGGTAGGCTCTACTCGTTTGGGCAAAAAGATTCTGGAGATTGAGCACTTATCCAAATCCGCAGGTGGTCGCAAACTAATTGAGGACCTGAACTATATCGCCGTGCCTGGTGACCGGGTAGGTATCGTGGGTCCGAATGGCAGTGGTAAATCGACTCTGCTGCAGCTGATCTCGGGTAAATTGGAACCGGATGCTGGAGAAGTCGTTCTCGGTCCAACGGTTAATCTGGGCTATTTCACGCAAGAGCATCAGGAGATGAACGAATCTCTGCGTGTCATTGAATATATCAAGGAAGTGGCCGAGAATGTGCGGACGGCGGATGGATCCCTGATCACGGCAGCACAGATGCTGGAGCGGTTTCTCTTTACTCCTGCGTCGCAGTGGACGCCAATATCCCGTCTGTCAGGTGGGGAGAAGCGTCGTCTATATCTGCTGCGTATATTGATGGCTGCGCCCAATGTATTGCTGCTGGATGAGCCAACGAACGATCTGGATATTCAGACGCTGGCGGTACTCGAAGATTACCTGGATGACTTCCCGGGTGTTGTTTTCGTTGTCTCCCATGATCGCTATTTCCTGGACCGTACAGTGGATAAAGTGCTGTCCTTCGAGGGCAATGGAGCCATCCGGGTACATGTTGGCGACTATAGTGAGTATGCCGAATGGATGCTGAAGAATGCACCGGGAGCTTCTCAGGTGGGCGATACTGCCTCAGCAGAGAAAAAAGCAAAAACAGATGAGGTTAAGCCTGCTGCAACTACGGCCAAGCCGAAGCTGAAATTCAGCTTCAAGGAACAACGGGAGTATGATCAGATCGACGAGAATATTGAGAAAGCGGAGGCTAACCTTGCGCGGATCAACACGGCGATGGAGGAATCCTTCAGCGATTCAGCCCGTTTGCAGGAACTCATGGCAGAGCAGGCTGAAGCAGAGCGTCATTTGGAAGAACTGATGGAACGCTGGACGTTCCTGAATGAGCTTGCAGAGCAGATTGAGAAAAGCAAATCCTAATCGAAAAGTACAAATCGTCATTCTTTAAAATAGGGCTTAACGCCTTGTTTTGAAGGATGGCGATTTTTTTATATGAAACGTTAGCCATATCCATTACGTTGTAAGTAGTAAGGAAATAATTCCAGCGAAAGGAGAGAACACCACATTTATGTATAAAGAATTGAATGAACAACTGGCTGTGCTCAAGGAAAAGGGGAGAATTTACGAGAAATGGAACAATCGCCTGGAGAAGTTGAACCAGGAAGAAGCTGAGTGGAAAGCGAAAGTACAGCGGCGCTTGGAGCATCTCCAGAAGGAGCAGAATGATGTGGACCGGCTGAATGGTATGACCTTATCTGCATTTTTCTATAACTTGATTGGCAAAAAGCAGGAGAAGCTGGAGAAGGAAGAACTGGAATTAATCGAGAGTAAGGCTGAGTACGATACAGCCTGCCAAATGTTACAAGACATTCATGAGCAGAGAAAAGAAGTGCAGCGCAAACTGGATGAGCAGAGTAAATATCGATTATGGGAAAATGATTACAAGGTGCTGTGGGGCAAAAAGGAAAATCAACTACTGGCGAACCACGATGAACTTAGGCAATTGGCAGAGGATCTGGAGCATTTACGCGGAGAAATGAAGGAACTTAAGGAGGCAGACCGCGAAGGGGAACGCCTGCTCAGTGCACTTAACCGTGCGGGGGATGCGCTCAAGTCTGCAGGGAATTGGGGAGTATACGACATGATGGGCGGAGGTATGATATCCACTCATATCAAACGCGGTCGCATGGATGAAGCTCAATCTGCCTTAACTGAAGCGGGAAGACATCTGAAGCGATTCCAGAAGGAGCTTGAAGATGTGAAAATGGCGGTACACGCCGACTTGGAGCTTGGGGGATTATTATCCTTTGCAGATTACTTCTTCGACAATCTTTTCGTGGACTGGATGGTGCAAGACAAAATCCGTAAAGCCGAATCCCAGGTGGAGGAGGGCAGTCTAACCGTCCGTCGTACATTGCATGTGTTAAAAAATGAAATTCGAGATCATGAGAGGCAAGTAACACAAATCGAGCAGCAATATCGTCAGTATGTGGAGCAGGCTGACTAGGGTGAATATCCAGTTAGGAAAACATGATAGGGTAAAAAAAGATGCCAGACAGCGATGTGAGCTGTTGCTGGCATCTTCCTATATTCCTGAAGTATACAGAGGGTGATTACTTGGTTGTGATGTATGAAGCGAGCAGTCTGGCTGTATTCAAAACGGCATCCTTGTGCGTGCGCTCCATCGAATGGGAAGCATGTACACCAGGACCAATCAGTGCAGCACGAATGTTGTTTCCACCTCGCAAGGCAGCACTGCCATCTGAGCCGTATTGCGGATAAATATCGACGACATAATCGAGATTTGCTTGCTTGGCAAGTTCAATCAGGCGACTCGTCATGTCATAGTCATATGGACCTGACGAATCTTTGGCGCAGATAGATACATCCGTTTCTTTACAGCTGAGATCGTCACCCATTGCCCCCATATCTACGGCGATCAATTCACTGATCTCTGACGGGATATACGAGGCTCCATGTCCAACTTCTTCATAATTCGAAATAAGCAGAGAGACGTTATGTAGAGGCTTCCAGCCTTCCCGATGAGCAGATTCCAAAATGCCGAAAAGGGCAGCTACACTAGCTTTGTCATCCAGATGACGTGACTTGATATAACCGCTTGGCGTAATAACCGCACGTGCATCGAATGAAATAAAGTCACCAACGCCGATACCCAGCTTAAGAACATCTTCCTGGGATGAAACCACTTCATCAATACGAACTTCCATATGACTTTCCTTACGCTCAAAGGTGCGGGCATCCGGGTAGACATGAACCGAAGGGTGCAGGGACAGAATTGTACCGGTGTACGTCTTGCCATCCCGTGTGTGGATCGTGCAATACTCATTTTCAATACTGTGCATGGTAAATCCACCCACAGAGGTTAGCTTGAGCGTACCGTATGAAGTGATCGAACGTACCATGGCGCCGAGCGTATCCACGTGTGCACTAAGTCCAATCGTTTTGGAAGCGTCTTGCCCAGGCAAAGTGAGCACGGCTCCGCCTTTGTTATTTAATTCAAACGAAATATTCAATGATTTGGCTTCTTCCCGGATCATCTCGATAATGTGGTGTGTGTAGCCACTTGGACTTGGGGTATCCAGCAGCTTTTTCAGAAGGTCCAGGACGTAAGATTCATTGATCGTAAAATTCATATAGTGATGCCTCCTCATAATAAGTGTTCCAAAAACAAGAATACAGCCTGTCTGGTCGAATGGGAGATCCATTCCTTATGCCAGCAGGCTGTTTGTTCTTCTTACAACGAATCTGCAGAATTTCCCTTGCGCTGCTGACTTTGGATGGAATCCGTCTCAGCCATGCGGTCCGGTTCAGTTGTTTCGAATGATTCCATTGTTGCGGTGGAACCCAGTGAAGAATAGCTCGAAGCCGTGTTCTCCAATTCGGTTACACGCAATTTCAATTGCTTGTTCTCACGCTGCAATCGATACTGACGGAAAATGCCATAGGATCCAACGATGATTCCGCCAATCAGGGTACAGCCCAGAATCAGCAAAATCAGGGGGATTTGAACCGTGTTAAACAGCAGGTTAACCTGCACGGAATCCACATTAATAACAGCGAAGATTCCGGTAAGAAGTGCAAAAACGAGACCTGCGATGAGGGTCCATTGCATTTTCATGGTGGTGCCTCCTTGTTGAACAATTCAGGAATACGAATGCATTACCCCAAAGAAGGCGCTGTGCATCTGGCTTGATTGTAAAATCCCTTGCCCGAAATGGGCAAGGGATGCAGGTTGCATGTAACAGAGAGACAACTTTATTTAGTCAATTGTTCCATCTGTTCAATCAATTCTTTGAAGACACTCATGGCTTCGCGAATTGGCTGTGGAGAAGACATATCCACGCCTGCTTTTTTTAGAATATTGATGGAGTAGTCACTTCCACCACTCTTGAGGAAACCAAGATAACGGTCTACCGCAGGCTGACCTTCTTCGAGAATCTGTTTGGAGAAGCTCGTTGCAGCAGAGAAGCCGGTTGCGTATTTGTAAACGTAGAAGCTGTTGTAGAAATGGGGGATACGTGCCCATTCCATCTCAATATCCTTATCCACAGCCATGCTGTTTCCATGGTATTGGACGTTGAGGTCGTAATAAATTTCAGACAGCAGCTGCGGTGTAAGGGCCTCGCCCTGTTCAGCACGCTCATGGATGATTTTCTCAAATTCGGCAAACATCGTTTGTCGGAACACAGTTGTACGGAATTGATCTGCATAATAGGTCAACAGATACAGTTTTTCCTTCGGATCCGTGGATTTGTTAAGCAGGTAATCCATCAGCAATGCCTCATTGGTTGTTGAAGCAACCTCTGCCAGGAAGATGGTGTACTGTGCATCCCGATATGGAAGGGTAGTATCCGAATAATAGGAATGCAGAGCATGACCCATTTCATGTGCCAGTGTAAACATGCTGTTCAGATTATCTTTATGGTTAAGCAGGACGTAGGGGTGTGTGCCGTATGCACCCCAGCTGTAAGCACCTGAACGTTTGTTTTCGTTCTCATATACGTCAATCCAGCGGTCATCATATCCAGCCTGCAATGCATTCGCATAATCCTCGCCCAGCGGTTTCAGGCCATCTTTGACGGTTTGTTTCGCTTCCTCATAAGTGATGTCCATTTTATACTCATCAACCAGAGGAGCGAACAAGTCATACATATGCAATTGATCTACACCGAGCAATTTTTTGCGCAGATCCATATAACGGTGCAGGAGCGGGAGGCTTTCATGAATGGTGTCCACCAGGTTGGTGTAAACCTCTGTTGGAATGTTGTCACCATACAGTGACATTTCCATTACGGAAGGGTACTTCCGGACATTCGCATAGAACATGTTTTTGGTGACATTGGCATTCAGGGCTGCGGCGATCGTGTTCTTCTGTTTGGCGTACGTTTCATACACCGCTTTGAAGGCACGTTCACGAACTTCGCGATTAGGGTTCTCCAGGAATTGAATGTAACTTCCGTGGGTAAGCTCCACATCGTTGCCGTGTTCATCCTTAATTTTAGGGAACTTGAGATCAGCATTATTCAGCATGCTGAAGATGGTTTGCGGCGCCTGGGACAGGTTGCCCACCTGTGCAAGCAGGGCTTCTTCCGTTTTGCTCAAGACATGCGCCTTCTCACGTTTCATCTCTTCCAGTGTGAACTTGAATGCAGACAGTTTCTCATCTGCAATGAAAGCATCCAGCTGATCATCCGGCAGAGAGAGAATTTCTGGTGTGACAAAGGAAAGAGCTTCCCCGACACGCACGCTCAGCTTTTGCGCTTTTTGGGACAGGTTTTGGTATGTAGGATTAGCTGTGTCTTCATCTTGGTGCATGCGTGCATACACAAAAAGGCGTTCAATTTTGAGACTTACCTCATCTTCGAGTTCAAAACATGCCTTAAGAGATTCCGGCTTGTTCAGCTTACCTTGAAATTCGGAGGCTTTCTTGGTCAGAGACGTTACTTCTTCGTATTCCTGATCCCAGGCTTTCTGATCGGCGAACAAATCTTCGAGTTTCCACGTATGTTCAGTTGGCACCTCGGAACGTTTCAATAATTGACTCATGGGAATCCTCCTTTGATGAAGTTGATGTATAGACCAATCTGCTCCCGTCTCGCTCGCTTGTGCGGAGAGAGACGAAGGAATCAGACTGAGTACTAGTATGACGAACAGCGATTTTTGATATTTCAACGGCCTTCCTCCTGACTATACGAGCAATTCGGTATAGTATGGCCTCGGGCCGGTTGAAATATTTGAGAGCACTAAGCTCCCATATTGGCCAGGAAATAGACGATCAGGAAAAAAGCAAAGCAAATAAGCAGTGTGGCTATTAGGGCCATTCCCCGTCGCAGTCGATCCGGGATGGAACTGCGTCCCAGAATAAGCACAACTCCCAGCGAAAAGGCAAGGATAATGAAGATGACGACATTGCTTGAGTCAAGCGTCATTCATTACACCTCTTTGAAAGCAGCCATCAGCTGACGCCATTCATCCTCGCGGTTCTCGAAATCGGCTTTTGGAAAACGGCGCTCAGCCCAGTGCATCAAGGCAGGGCGGCTAAGAAACGTATGGCATTCTTCGCCCCATTCCTCGGAAATTTCACGGAGTACGAGGTATTTGCCCTGTACTTCTACCGTCATCATATTCCACTTGTCTCTTTTGTATATTTCATGTTTTTTAATCATAGATAGTCTCCAAACTTACGGTTTTGGTAAAATGATACCGTACCCTACGTTTCAAAGCAAATTTTTTCCGCATTTATTGAAAAGATAAATTGCAAAGTGGAAAGTCATACAGTATAATAAGGGTATTCGCCATAGATGGCGATATTTTTAGGAGGTTGTTCATTTGAAAGGTACAGTTAAATGGTTTAACGCAGAAAAAGGCTATGGCTTTATTTCAGTTGAAGGCGGCGAGGACGTATTCGTACATTTCTCCGCAATCCAAGGCGACGGCTTTAAAACATTGGAAGAAGGTCAAGCGGTAGAATTCGAAATCACTGATGGAAACCGTGGTCCTCAAGCAGCTAACGTAATTAAATTGTAAGATTTTTCCGTTCAACGGATTTCTTATAAATGATTGGCTTCTAGCTGAATATAACGAACCCAAGCACAGTCCCCTACGGAGACTGTGCTTTTTTGTGTTCATTTATATAAAAGAGAGCATGGTGCGCTTATTGTGCACGTTTGGTCATACTGGATAACAGCTTCAGGATGAAGCCAAGAAGTGCAGCGAGTGAGAAAGCCATAGCTGTAAGGTAGAAGACCTGTCTGCCAGCATGATCCAATATTAATCCGCCAAAGGTTCCGCTGAGCAGACCTGAAGCACTTGACCATACGATGGTGAACAGGGCCATACCTGTCGCACGATACGTATCTGGTACAAGGCGGGTAATATATCGGACCGCTGTTACGTAGAAAATGCCAAAGGTGACGCTATGCATGGTTTGAATGGCGACAACAGCCGCGGGTGTATCTGATACAGACATCAGAAATAAACGAAGGGTATACATAAGTGCAGCAAAGGTGAGTAACGGAAGCTCCTTATACCGATTGCCATACTTGCTGAGGAGCAGGAATATAGGAATCTCGCTCACGGAAGAGATGAGCAGCGACCAGCCAATCAGGCCTTCACTGGCACCGAGATCCTTCAGCGTGATGGTGAGAAAAGCTTCGTTCATCCGATGCCCTAATGCCAGCAGGAAGACACACCCGAAAAAGCTCAGCACATCTCTTCGCTTCAGGATTGCCCAGAGCCCGGAGAGCTCCATTTTACTGCTGCTTCCAGAGGGTTCATTTTGATCCTGCAACCGGAAACCGATCAGAAGTGTAATAGCCGCAAGTGTAACGCACACCCACATCGTCCACCCGGGTCCAAAGGAACCAAGAAAATAACCAATGCTTAATGCAAAAAAAGCATAGCCAATGGAGCCGAAAACTCGAATGGACGTGAAATTTCGACCGTATTTGCTTGCGGTGGTAATCGCCATTGTATCGGCAAGCGGGTAGACCGGATAGTAGAAAAAGTAAAATAACGTCACCAGGAAAAATACTTGGCCAAAGGACGTCGCATTGGCGAGCATGACGCCTGTAATTAATTGTCCGCCGAGCAGAATGATCATGACTTTGCGAACCGTTTTGTAGCGGTCACTGGCCATGCTCCAGAACATGTTGGAAAATACAGAGATAAGTGGACCGATACCGTACAAGTAGCCAATCTCGGCCCGGCTGAATCCCAGATGACTGAAGTAAAGCTGGAGATAGGATACCACCAGCACGGTCGAACCGAAGATTGTAAACATAAGTGCCCGCAGCCAGTTTTGATCCGGGCGGGCGTTGTGACTTAATTTCATGTTGAGAGACTCCATTCTTCATTACATTTCAGTATTTAGCCTTTAAGTGAAGATGACTTGCGGGACGGTGGGGCAGACATGGAAGGCTCCTTCTGCGTGCGCCGGATAACAAGCCATACAATGATCAGTTCTGCCAGCAGACCGAGGGACTGAGCCACCGCACCAATCATGCCGTTCCAAGCTGGGAATAGGCTAACCAGAATGAGCAGGACGATCACGGTACAGATTGCATTGGCTGACTGAGAGCGGAACATCGTTTTGGTCTGTCCCCGCAGTAGGATCAGCCCGTTGCTGAAATCAAGAAAAGGCGAAATCAGCGGAAATAGCACAAAGGCTCGCAGCGTCCACAAACTTTGCTGCAGCAGGTTTCCTTGAACACTCATTACATTTTCCAGTACCCATGGACCCAGAGGTGTATAGGCTATGGCTGCTGTCATGGCAAAAGGAATAAATCCGGTCACAAGTGCAAATTTTTTCACCAGTTTGGCATCAATCTCATAGAAATTAAGCACAATTTGATGGATGTAGGTAAAAAAGCTTAACATGAGCTGCATCAAACTGCTGGCTACGGCAAAAGAAGAGATGGCCAGCGCAATACCCGTCGTTTTGCCAAGGACGATATTAATGACAGGTCCAATGAACAAGGCGACAAAACTGGATAACAGCAGCGGCTTGTAGAAGCGGAAAACGTCTCCTTTGTTTTCGACGGGATGATCCTCCAGCTTGGCTGGCATGTTTCGCTTGATGCTGTTTCCCTCAAGAAAACTGACGAGCGCTTCAATCATCATACCTGCCGCAAAAATGATAGCGCCTACACGACCGCTGTTAATACTGTCTGTATAGATGAAATACAAGGATAGGCCATACATGCCTCCAAGACGGAATAACATGCCTATCGTCAGCCATTTGGTTCGATTATTCGTAATGATAATCCCTTGATAGATATTGCGAATGACCGAGAAGATACTGACGTACATCAGGATTTCGTAGACATCGATTACTTTGGACAATAAATCGGGACTCACGCCGAACAGATATTTGAAAACCACTGTACCAATGGGGGAGTATACGATAAGGAATCCGATCAGCAGTACGCAGGCAAGAAATATTTTGGTGACGAAAGTGAGGGCCTGAAAGGACAGGCGGTCCCGTACCAGCGCAGAACAGGTCTGCCGCAGCAGTGTGGAGGGGCGTTCCGTAAGGGTCAGCAGGCTGCCTGCAATGGCGTAGCTGGCGATGACCGTCTCCGGGTGGGCGGATCTGGCGAGTGTACTATTAATAATTACGTGAGAAATGGTAACCAAAGAGGCGGATATGCCGAGCGGTACAAAAAAAGCAAATAACCGTCTCCACGAGAGAGGCTCACTTGACATCATGTCAACGACTCCTTTGATGGATGAAATATGCTTAGTATATCACAAAGGCTAGTTGGCGGAAGCGATTTTTTCCCGTGATTATGCGGTAGATCATTTGTACAATTAAGGGGTTCATATTATAATGGGATTGGTTAAAAATCGCTCTAATACGTATTCAACCAAGTGGAGGCACATTTATTTTGAGCCAATCTAATCAAAGTCGACATCAATATCCGCGGGGACCGCTGGAATTGATGAGAAGGGTGTACAAGTACACCATTCCGGAAACGCGGAAAGAACTGGCTGAGTGGAGAGCTAAAGCTGAGAAAATTCCGAATGAGGAATTGCGCAATCAGGCTCTTGCTAGTCTCAAGGACAAACAGTTTCACTGTGAGGGCGGAACGGTTTATGCTTTGCCCGATATGCCCAAGAGGCACATCTTGATTCCGCTCATCGTTTCTTATCAAACCATTAGTGATTATTTGGACAATCTGTGCGACCGCAGCACATCGATGGACCCGAATGATTTTCGGCTTCTCCATCAATCCATGCTTGATGCGGTAGATCCCGAAGCAACGCCGGTCAATTATTATGCGCTCCGTGAGGAGCAGGACGACGGTGGATACTTGCGGAATCTGGTGACGACATGTCAGGAGCTCACACGTCAGCTGCCTGGATATGCGTCCGCCAAGCCCCAAATTCAGGATCTGGCAGGCCTATACACGGACCTGCAGGTATATAAGCACATCAAACCGGAACTGAGAGAAACGGCACTGCTCGAGTGGTGGGCAGAGCATCGCCACCGTACACCTCAGTTCCGTTGGAACGAATTTGCCGCCGCTACCGGCTCTACGCTGGGCGTATTCATGCTGTTTCTGGCTGCGAGTGATGATCAGCTGACTGAAGAGCAGGCGGCCTCAATCCATACTGCCTATTTCCCGCATGTATGCGCATTGCACATTATGCTCGATTATTTAATCGATCAGGATGAAGATCGTATCGGTGGAGATCTCAACTTCTGCAATTATTACGAAAATGTGGAGACGATGCTAGACCGCATTGCTTTTATTGTGGAGATGGCCCGCAGTGATGTGCAGAATATTCCGGGAAGTGCTTTTCACCGGATGATTATCGAAGGACTGCTTGCCATTTACCTGTCTGATCCCAAAGTCAGCGAACAGCAGGAAGTTCGCGCCATATCCAAGCGTTTGATGAAGAAGAGTCCAATGACCAGAGTTTTTTTCTTTATCTTCAGTCGCTGGATTCGCAAGCATATGTAAGTCAGGCGCATTGTTGCGGAAGCCTGAAGTGAAACTAGAGGAGGAAGAAACATCATGACAGCAGTAAAAAAAATCGCAGTTTTAACGAGCGGTGGTGACTCACAAGGAATGAACGCGGCTGTTCGTGCGGTGGTTCGCAGCGGACTGTTCCACGGTCTTGAAGTATACGGTGTTCAACGCGGGTACCAAGGTCTGTTGAACAACGATATATTCCCAATGGATCTGCGTAGTGTAGGTGACATCATTCAGCGCGGGGGAACGGTTCTGCAATCCGCCCGTTGTAAAGAGTTCTATACTGCGGAAGGTCAGCAGAAGGGAGCTGACATCCTGCGTGCACGCGGCATCGATGGTCTGGTTGTAATCGGTGGGGACGGCTCTTACAATGGTGCCAACAAACTGAGTAAACTCGGCATCAATACAATGGGTCTTCCGGGAACCATCGACAACGATATCTCGTTTACGGATTACACGATCGGGTTCGATACAGCAGTAAGCGTTGTGGTAGATGCAGTCAATAAACTGCGTGATACCATGTCTTCCCACGAACGTTCTTCCATCGTTGAAGTTATGGGCCGCCACTGTGGTGATATTGCGCTTCATGCCGGACTGGCTTCTGGCGCAGAAACGATTCTGGTGCCGGAAGTTCCTTTTGACATGGATGAAGTGGCAGACCGGATGAAAGCCAACTTCGCACATGGCAAACGCCACAGTATCATTATCGTTGCCGAAGGTGTTGGCAGGGGTGAAGATGTGGCCAAAGAACTGATGGAACGCTGCCCGACATATGAGCCGCGTGTAACAGTACTAGGTCACATTCAACGTGGCGGTACACCGACTCCGTTTGACCGCAACCTTGCCAGCCGTCTGGGAGACTTTGCAGTGCGCAGCCTGATCGCGGGAGAGACCGACAAGGGATGTGGCATTATCAAAGGTGAGCTTGTTCTGACAGACATCGATAAAGTCGTTAACACCAAAAAGGATTTCGATATGAACACCTACGAGCTTGCACAACGTTTATCTCAATAAACAACAAGCAAAAGAGCACAGCGCCGTCTCAACGGGCTGTGCTCTTTTTGTATGAAGCAACATGATTTATCTGTTTATGTTATATCGATCGGTTTATCGGGATTGCTCGATCATGCGGACGGTCGCTTTTCGCTGAACCAGGAATAGCCTCCAGAGAAGTGCTGCAGCACCGACCGCGAGGCCGGCAATCAAGCCGATCCAGTATCCAAAAGCGCCAAGCGCTGTATACGTAGCTGTAATGTACCCCACTGGAAGACCAATGATCCAATAAGCCACAAACGTAATGATCAGTGCAGGATTAACGTCTTTGTATCCCCTTAGAGCACCCTGAGTCGGTGTTGCAATGGCATCGGAAATTTGAAAGAAGATGGCGTATATCAGGAAATGCTGAGTCAACGCAATGACCTCTTGCTCGTTTGAGTATATCCCTGCAATTTGTTCCCCGAATACGAGCAATACGACCGCAGTAAGCAACGAGAGAACGATGGCTCCGCCGATGCCAAGCAAGCTGTACTGTTTGGCATCTTTCAAACGTCCTGCACCCGCCTCATAACCGACCAGAATGGTGAGGGCCATACATATGCTCACTGGCAGCATGTACAGCGTAGAGGCGAAATTAAGGGCGGCCTGATGCGCAGCAATCGTGATGGTATCAAATCGGCTCATCATCAATGTGACGGCTGCAAAGATGGACGTTTCAAAAAAAGTAGCGAATCCAATAGGTACCCCGATTTTGAGCAATTCCTTCCATTTGCCCAGCGATATGCCGGAGAGATGGCGGAACACACCATACTGGGCGAAGGGTTCAATCCGGTGAACAAAGAAGATGCTGATCAAAAAAATGATCCAGTATGTACATGCGGTAGCGACGCCTGCACCTACACCTCCCAGCTGGGGGAAACCCCAACGTCCGAAGATGAGCAGATAATTCAGCAAAATGTTAACCGGAAGCGACATTAACGTAATTAACATGGTTATTCTTGTCTGTCCAAGTGCATCCATGAAACTGCGCAGCACGGTATACCCGAACAGTGGAATGATGCCAAAAGCCAGTGCGCTCAAGAAATAAAGAGCTACCCGGGCAACCCGTGGCTCCAGAGGCATCCCATTCAGAATTGGGGTGAGTACCATGGCTCCGATGGCAAGAACGGCAAGGCTCACCGCGATACCCAGATAGAGTGCCTGGATCACACTGTGGCCGATCTGATCATTGCGCTTGGAACCCAGCAGGTGGGATACCACGGGAGTGATTCCGATAAGAATACCACTAAGGCCGGTTTGTACTGGCATCCACAGACTTGTGCCAATAGCTACACCAGCGAGATCCGCGGGAGAAAACTTGCCTGACATATTGGTGTCGAAGAAAGACATGGCAGACAGGGCAATTTGTGTTGTGAATATCGGTAGAAATATGATCAGGAATTGTTTTACTTTTTGCGAAAAACGGGTGGTGGTCATGTTCACTTGAAGTGCCTCGCTATTCATAAGAGTGATCATCAAACTGTCATATCGACAGCTATTCATTGTAGTGGATTTTGCTGAATTTGAACAGGGAAAGGCCGTATTTACGTGGCAAAATAATAAAAACCCCGCTCCGCGTGAGCGGAACGGGGAGATGATAGGTAGGGGAAGAGTGCTTTACTTATAGTTCACACCTGAGGTATAACGATTGGACGCATTCCAGAGCAGATACTCATCCACATCCATGTCTTTCATAGCACGAATCTGGTCTTCAACTTGCTTTTTGCCGTATTTGATGTAGTGTCCACTGCCGAGCCAGCTGGCCGTAAAGTCCTGAATCCAAGGCCGAATTACCGGTTTGAGATCCTTGGTTGGGTCGAGTTTCTTATGTGTATCCTCCATGGAGCCTTTGATCGTTGTATAAGGGTCCTTGTCAGGATCCTTTACGCCATACCATCCTGTGGAGTAGTGACTTGGATAGACCATCGGTGAGATCACGTCCACATTTTCGGAGATTTTAACAAAGTCCTGACCGATTCCTTCTGCCGCGGGTACAGAGGCCGCATAGCCGAAAATATCAACGGAAACCCGGACACCCAGAGGCGCAAGCTCCTTGCGGGCGTATTGAACAAATTCCGCAACAACATCGACCCGCGATTTGTCGGTTTTGGTGTATTTTAATATATCGGCACGGTTCTCGAAACCTTCAGGGAAACGCACATAGTCAAATTGAATTTCCTTGAATCCAAGCTTGGCGGCTTCCTTGGCGATTTCAATATTATAGTCCCAGACTTCCTTGCTGTACGGGTTCACGAAACTGTCACCTTTGCCATTGGCCCATACCGATCCATCCTTGTTTCGGAAGGAAAGCTCCGGATTTTTCTTGGCAAGAATCGTATCTTTGAATACAACGACCCGTGCAATCGGGTAGACCTCGTGTTTCTGAAGTCGTTTCATCAAGGCGTCAATATCCCGGATAAACGGTTGGGATTTGCCCATTTTCTGTAGCGACTGGTTTTCTGTCGGGTAGGTTATGTATCCGAGGTCGTCCTTGATATCAATGACCATGGAGTTAAGCTCTGTGTTATCAATCAGATCGAGCAGCTCCTTCATCCGGGCTCCGCCGGCACTGTAAGCCGTAACATAAATTCCTTTGACAACTGGAGCATCCGGCTGAGGGTCAATTTTGGCAGGCGGATTATCCGCATCAATGACGACTTGGTCCTTTTGGGATTGAATAATGGCGGTGTTAAAACTATTGGTTAACGATTGAAGCTGCTGGTTACCCTGATCGGCTGTTGCCGTTGCTCCACTGAAGCTTCCCAAGGCCATGGCCAGTAAAGCCCAAAACGTGTTCATTTTATTCCCACTCCCTTTATGTACATTCCATGATTGAATTATATAACAAAGCCTCTGGGCTTTTAACCATATTAATCAAGTGATGAAACATTCCGGAAAAAATGAAAACCGCTTCCTGCGAGGATAACCTCCCGAGAAGCGGCGTGATCAATCAAAAAAATATTATTGAATGTAGATGTCGTTCTGATGCTCACAAATACTGTACTGAATGATTTCCATTGCGTCTCCCTGCTCCAGAATGCCCAGCCCATCCCGGAGAACAATAAGTGAATCGAGCTCATTCGGTTTCAAGAAAGGGAGCATTTCCGGGCACCATCTGTTGACGATTTCAAACAGTTTTACCGTTTCCATATCCACAATAATCACCCTTTCCTAACTCGAATTCCAAAATGGTAAGTCATTCGGCGCGAATCGGAAAAGCATATGGCCTGTGAAAGTGAAGGGCAGATCCTGCTATACATCATATTTAGGAGCCGTGCACAATTATTATACCACAATTATATAAATTGTTAACCGTACATGTGTCTCAACTTCGGCGGAAAGAACCCATGACACCGACTGTTTCAACGATATTGACGAACGCATTTGGGTCGGTTTCCTTGATGATGCGTTTAATCTCAACCAGCTCATAACGAGTAGTCACTGTCATTAACATGTCCTTTTCAATGTCGGTGTATGCTCCCTGAGTTTTGATCTTGGTGACACCACGGGGACGAACCAGCAATTTTTTCAACATGGCTTCCGTCTCGTTCGTGATAATGTACAATGTCACCTTAACATGGCTGATGTGGATCAGATCAAGCACCTTACCGGTAATATAGATCGAAACCATGGAGGCGAGAGCAATATTCCAGTCATTGTTCAGATAACCAGCGAGCATAATAATAGCTCCATTCATACCCGCCATAACGGTACCGATGGGGAAATCCCGGTAACGCGTGAAGATGGAACCCACAATGTCGAGTCCTCCAGTAGAACCACCTACACGGAAGGAGATGCCTGTACCAAGACCTACGAGCACGCCGCCGAACACACAGCTGAGCAGAGGATCTGTCGCCACGACAAAAACAGGCAGCAATCCGATAAACCAGGATGTGGCTGCTACCGACACGATGCTTAATATAATAAATCGTCGTCCAAGAATAAACCAACCTGCGACTAACAGAGGAATGTTAAGAACAAAGTACATTATACTAAGATTCAAACTTGTAAAATAACCAAGAAGCATGGAAATACCGGATACCCCGCCGCTTAGCAGCTGATGGGGGACCAAAAACCAGTTGAAGCCACAGGCAATAGCTGCAGCACCCAATATGATCACTAAAGAGTGCCATATTATTTTGGGCAATTTAATCACCTCATTTATATTTAAAACCAGATTGCTGGTAATCTTGAATTGTTTTGTGATATAATGATTTGTGGATATTCTTGAGTAGGGAACTTTTTCCAAATGGAACGATAAAATTTGAAATGTTTCAAACACATGTATGTAGTTTTAGTCTTATGTTGGGGACCCATTCACGAATTATGTTGATGATGAAAATAATTTGCCCATATGGGATACCCTATAAATATTAACGCTACTTAAGAATACAGACAACAAAGTGGATTGTCCACCATGTCCACCCTATAGAAGGAGTATGAATAATTTTGACAAATTTAAATTTCGTAGATTTCAATCTTGAACCACTGGTGCTGCAAGCCATCACCGAACTCGGGTTTGAAGAGGCGACGCCGATTCAATCCAAATCGATCCCTATTGCGCTTGAAGGCAGAGATTTGATCGGCCAAGCTCAAACAGGTACCGGTAAAACAGCTGCATTCGGTATTCCGCTGATCAGCAAAATCTCCAAAAGTGACGAAAAAATCCGCGCCCTCATCATGGCACCTACACGTGAACTTGCGATCCAAGTTGCCGAAGAGATCGAAAAACTCACCCGCTTCAAAGGTTTGCGCTCCCTGCCAATTTACGGAGGACAAGATATTGTTCGTCAAATCCGTGCACTGAAAAGAAAACCACAGATTATCATCGGTACACCTGGACGTCTCCTGGATCACATCAACCGCAAAACGATTAAACTTGAAGATGTACAAACTGTTGTATTGGATGAAGCAGATGAAATGCTCGACATGGGCTTCATGGAGGATATCCAATCCATCCTGAAACAAGTCCCTGCTGACCGTCAAACGATGCTCTTCTCAGCAACAATGCCTCCTAACATTCAAAAATTGGCTCAGCAATTCTTGAACAACCCAGAGCACGTGTCCGTTATCCCGAAACAAGTTAGCGCACCTTTGATTGACCAAGCGTACATTGAAGTGCCAGAGCGTCAAAAATTCGAAGCGCTTAGCCGTTTGCTTGATATGGAATCTCCAGAACTCGCAATCGTATTCGGTCGTACAAAACGTCGTGTTGACGAATTGGCTGAAGCTCTGCAAAAACGTGGATATTCTGCTGACGGTCTCCATGGTGACCTGTCCCAGAACCAACGTGATACGGTAATGCGTAAATTCCGTGATGGAAGCATTGATGTGCTCGTTGCAACAGACGTTGCTGCACGTGGTCTCGACGTATCCGGCGTAACACACGTTGTGAACTTTGACCTTCCGCAAGATCCGGAAAGCTACGTTCACCGTATCGGTCGTACTGGACGTGCTGGTAAAGAGGGTGCTGCTTGGTCCTTTGTTACACCGCGTGAGATTGATCACCTGCACTTTATTGAGCGTGTAACTCGTCACCGTATCCCTCGTAAGCCTCTGCCAACATTGGCTGAAGCAGTAGAAGGAAAACAACGTTTGACAGCTGAACGTTTGCTCGAAATCGTACAAAATGGCGAACTGAACGAATACAAAGGTATCGCTATCCAATTGCTTGAGCAATACGATTCTGTTCAACTGTTGTCAGCTTCCCTGAAGCTCCTGACAGGCGACAAAAAAGATGCTCAAGTTGATCTGACTCCTGAAGATCCGATCCGTGCGAAACGTCGTAAACCGGATGTTCGCTCTGGCGGACGTAAGCCATCAGGTTACAGCAGCAACCGTAGCGGTGGTGGCGGTGGCTACAACCGTGACCGCAACAGCAGTGGTGGCGGACGCGGCGGATACAATCGCGATCGCAACAGCAGTGGCGGTGGAAGCAGAGAAGGTGGTTACAACCGTGACCGCAAACCACGTCCAAGCAACAACGAAGGACGTCGTCCTGCGAAAGATTCCTCTTTTGAATAATATGCAAGATTGATTTAAGAAATGGGGCAGGCAACTGCTCCATTTTTTTTATGTCTCAACTTGCCTGAATCCGTTACGCTTTAGAACCCTTAACAAGCAGGGTTGCTGATCTGTTTTCGGGAAGTACTGGCTTTTCCTATCAATAATAAGGTATATTAATATTAGACTTCAGGTTATACGCAAGGCTGCGGAGGAGGAGAAATGTTTGGAATTTAAAGGAGCTATGGGTGGGATCTATCGGCTTACAGAGTGGATTACGAGACTGGCCGCAACCAATCTGTTGTGGGCTATTTGTTCGTCTCCGTTCTTGTTTTTCTTGATTATGAAACTGCTCGTTATGCAGCAGAACCTCGCAAATGAATCATTGCAAATGAACTGGGCTATAGCTATTGTGGCACCGCTTACACTATTTCCGGCAACATCGGCCTTGTTTACGGTCGTTCGTAAATGGAATATGGGTGACACGGATGTGCCGATCTTCCGTACATTCTTTGTAGGTTACAAAGAGAACTACAAACAAAGCTTAATCGGGGGCATATTTTATACGGTGCTGTTTGCCATCATGTATCTGGATTACACGGTATACATGACACAGTTCCGCAATATGCAGCTTGTAGGAATTATCATGCTTGTGCTGCTATTACTTTTGTTTGTTTCCTTGTTTAACTTTTTTTCGATGGTTGTACACTATCATATGTCAATCGGACTCATTATTAAAAATGCAGTACTCTTGACTCTGATCAGACCGTTTCGTGTGTTCTCCACATTGCTCGGAAGCGGACTATTGTTTTACATTGGATTCCGGTATCCGGTATTGTTTGTCTTCTTTATTATCAGTATCATTGCCTGGTTTGCATTCTTTAACTTCTACGCAACCTTCATGAAAATGCAGGAGCAGATGGAGAAAATGCAGCAGAAGAAGGAAGAGGAAGAAGCAGCGCAAAATGATGATGGAGTAGATAAAATCGGTGATCTTGAAGCCTCTGACGTGAAAAACGAAAATCTGCAAAAATAAAACATGAGGCGTCACCATTTACTTTTTACGCGGTTAGGGATATAATAACTGTACATCCTGCGATGTACGTTTCGGTTATTCGTTGTTTTGAACCAATGATGATGTCTTCGGGAGATCTACACAGAATGTTGCTGAAACGCCCTGTCTATACGACATGGGGACTTCAAATAATACATTATTGCGGTCACCCACCTGCTAAGCAGGTTCATAAGACAATGTAGCCGGACGGCATGGCGGGTTCCTATTTTACAAGTACAGCACCCTGACTCTTTCCTCTAATCCAGGAAGCTCAGGGTGTTTTTTGTTTGAACTTTTATATTTTGACTAGTGTATTTGCGTTAAAAACGCGGTACGCCCTTTTGTTACTACCTGAACAATGTTACACTAGAATACATAAATGGAACGGTTACATTCAAAGGAGGAAGGGTCTTGACCTTAAAGAGAACGCTCGTCGGTATCATCCGCAGTATGGAGGGAACCAGCGATCGAGCCAAGGATCCCAAATTAAAAACACGGTATTATAATTTATCCAAAGAAAGAGCCTGGGAAGAAGTTTCTTCAACATTGAAAAAGATTCCGGGTTATAAGGTGCTTCACGAGGTTCCTTCGGTCGGAGAGATTATTCTGGAGAAACGCACAACGTTTGGGCGGACCATGGATATTACGGTTTCTGTTATTTCGGTAAGTCCGGTTCGAAGTGCAGTAGATATGTATTCAGCTTCACGAGGTTCGCTTGGAGATCTGGGTTCCAATTATCGAACGATCATGAATCTGTTTTCTGTGCTCGATAAGAAGCTCGCCAAATATAAGGCAAACGATTGAAATAGATGGATGGTAAAACACAAAAAGCGAGAGAAGGTGAACCTTCCTCGCTTTTGTTCTGAACGTGGATTCCTTTTACAGCAAAGCTTTTACTGCAGCAATGGCTTGCTCGAAGTTAGGGGATTCTGTCATCTCAGGCAGATATTCCACATATGTAATCCGGTCTTCGGTATCCACTACGAAGATGGAACGCATGTCCAATTGGAATTCCTTGATCAGAACACCGTAGTTTTCGCCGAAAGAGCGTGTTTTGTAGTCAGACAATGTTACAACGCGGTCTACACCGGCTGCTCCGCACCAGCGTTCCTGTGCGAATGGAAGGTCAACGCTTACTGTCAAAACGACAACATTGTCGCCAAGGTCTCCGGCTTCAACATTGAAGCGGCGAGTTTGGGCATCGCACACTCCAGTATCCAGTGAAGGAACGACGCTGATTAGTTTGATTTTGCCTGCGAAGTCTTTCAGGGATGCATCTTCAAGCAGGTTTTTGCTCAATGTAAAATCGGGAGCTTGATCGCCCACTTTCAATTCGGGTCCGATCAATGTAATAGGGTTGCCTTTGAATGTGGCTGCGCCTGTACGTTCTTGTGCCATAATAATGTTCCTCCTTAAATTGGTGATCCGTGCCAAAATCCATTATAATCTTTTATGAAAGGCATTGTCCAATTCGGGCGTGCGATTATGATAATGAATACCAAGTGAAGGAAGATCTGAACAGGGTGGAGTGAAAGGGAAAACGTATGATATTTATTCGGTATGAAAATTGGAGAAGTTATTTGAAGTTTTTCCCGCTGACGTCAATTTTGTTGGTTGCCAATGTCGTGATGTTTATATTACTTGCTGCCAATGGTGGATCGACGAATACGATGACATTGCTGAGATTTGGTGCTTTGACTAACCATGAGTTTTTTTCGGGAGAATGGTGGAGATATTTTTCGTCCATTTTTCTTCATGCAGGTTTCAGTCATCTGCTGTTTAACAGCTTTGCACTGGTTGTATTTGCGCCTCCGATGGAGCGCTTGCTCGGGTCGGTAAGATATGGCTTATTATATCTGGGCAGTGGGGTTCTGGGTAATGTCTTGGCGCTTGCCTGGTATAACTCTGCAGGAGAAACAACAATCTCTGTAGGTGCATCAGGAGCCATTTACGGGATCTATGGTGCGTTTCTGTATGTTGCTCTGTTCCAGCGGACAATGATGGATGAAGCATCACGCAAAACGTTGTATACACTGCTTGCATTCGGTATTATTTTCTCATTTGCCATGTCAGGCATCAACTGGATGGCTCATTTGGGTGGATTGTTGGGTGGATTCTTTATTTACGGACTTCTTATCCGATTGTGGCGGACGAGGAAATTCAGAAAGCAATAAACACGTATGGGTGTAATGATCTGAAGACGGAATGCAGGCAGGTCTAAGAAGGGTATAGCAGAATGGAGAGATCAGGCGAGTGGAATTAAGACAGTTGCATTACTTTTTGAAAGTGGCACAGAAGGAGCATGTGACCCAGGCAGCTGAAGAGCTGCATGTTGCACAGTCAGCAGTGAGTCGCCAGATTCATCAGCTGGAGGAAGAGCTGGGGGTTGACCTCTTTATGCAAAAGGGGCGGAATCTGCAGTTGACCGCAGTAGGTCAGCTCTTCTGCAAACGTGTTGAAGGGATTTTAAAGGATCTGGACAAAGCAGTCGGGGAAGTTCATGAGTTTTTGGATCCGGAACATGGTGAAATTCGTATTGGTTTTCCTCATAGTCTGGGTATTCATCTGATTCCTTCGGTCGTGGCCGCATTTCGTCAGCGTTATCCCAATGTCAAATTCAGATTTAAGCAGGGTATGTTCCCGACGCTCATCCGTGACGTGCTGTCTGCTGAGGTGGATCTGGCTTTCATATCACCTTTCCCGGAAAAGCATGATCAGGTCGCAGGTGATATCGTACTAACCGAAGAATTACATGCCATTCTTCCTCCGAATCACCCGCTTGCAGGAGAAGAGGAAATCGCACTTGAACAGCTCAAAGATGATAAATTTGTACTGTTCAGCAAAGGGTACTCATTGCGTCCGATCGTCTGGCATGCCTGCCTGGAAGCAGGGTTTACGCCGAAAATTGCTTTTGAAGGTGAAGAGACGGATACCATCCGCGGGTTGGTAGCGGCGGGCATGGGAGTGAGTCTGTTGCCAGAAATGGCACTTTTCCAGACGAATCCACTACAACCGGCACATGTGGCCATTTCTCATCCAAAAGTAACGCGGACCATTGGTTTAATCCATCGTGCGGATGACAAATTGCCCCTTGTAGCACAGTCATTTCGTTCGTTTTTACTTAACTATTTCGGTTTACAGCAAAACAATACCCCATCCGAGTAAACGGTGGGGTATTGTTTTTTTCTATTATGTTTGATTAGTCGCGACTGTTGAAAATTCCGATGTAACGGATCAATTCAAGCAGGGAGATCAGTGCAGCGGCCACATATGTTAACGCTGCGGCGTTCAGAACCTTGGCAACGCCTTTTTCTTCTTCATTTCGAATGTAACCTTCAGAAACCATGATTTCACGAGCCCGATTGCTGGCATTGAACTCTACTGGCAATGTGATGAGCTGGAACGCAACGGTAACGGAGAAGAAGATGATACCGAGACCAACAAGGTTCATTGCGCTAAAGATGAATCCTGCAATGAGTAGAAAAGGTGCGATTCCGGATGCAAAGTTCACAATCGGGAAGATCCGGTGACGAAGTGCGAGCATCGGATAGCTTTCCTTGTGCTGTATGGCATGGCCGACCTCGTGACAGGCTACGGAAACAGCTGAAATCGAATTTTCATAATATACAGGTTCCGACAATCGTACAACCCGGTTAATCGGATCGTAGTGATCGGAGAGGGCCCCGCGCACGGGTTCAATTGGAACATCGTGCAGACCGTTGGCATCCAGCATATGACGAGCTGCATCATACCCGGTCATGCCGTTCAGGTTTTGGACACCCGACCAACGGTTGAATGTACTCTTCACGCGAAATTGCGCCCACAAGGAGAGCAAAAAGGCGATAATGATCAAAACGAACATACCGTTATTAAAACTCATATTCATTCCTCCGCTTTCTAATAATAGGCTACATCATGGTGTTCT
Organism: Paenibacillus sp. 7516; assembly: GCF_002272715.1. Classification (NCBI taxonomy): domain Bacteria; kingdom Bacillati; phylum Bacillota; class Bacilli; order Caryophanales; family Paenibacillaceae; genus Paenibacillus; species Paenibacillus sp. 7516. The sequence continues at coordinate 17,213 of NZ_NPBI01000008.1, read as the reverse complement.
CAAGCAAGATTTTCAAGGCTTCCATCGTACCAGCACTTTTCGTAAGTAGGCCAGCCATCATCTTACGTGCTTGTACAGGTTTCATCTCGCCAAGTAGCGGTTTGAGTTCATTGACCTCTCGCTCAAGTTGTTGAACATGAAGTTCAAGTGTTGTCAGTTTGCTGGCAACCTGCTCTTCTGTGCTAACCAGACTCCACTTCTCAAGAGATTGCTTAATCTCGTCGAGACTATATTTCTCTTGTTTCATCTGTACAATACGTTCGAGCCTGGTTAAAGTTTCATTACTATATAGACGATAGTTTTTTTCTGTCCGCTCTTCAGGAGCGATCAAACCAAGCTTCGTGTAGTAATCAATCGTCCGTTCACTCACACCAGCGGTCTTGGCAAGTTCGCCAATCCGAAACAGTTTCATATCCCCAATGGTATTCACCTCGCTTGCAAGTTCTATTGTAGGGAATTTTAGATTCCACTTGCGGCTTTACAGACTCCGCCCCATTCTTTTCTTACTATATAGTTATGATACATGATCTTTAACCATACAGTCAAACGTTATGCTTTTATTGTGAATGAGGCATGCTTCTATGTCTATGTGCTCACAGGACATGAATATGTACTTAAGTGCAAGAAAAAGACGCATGACTTTATTCCCAGAAATATTTTTCTGATTTGATTAAAATACTCTTGTCAACTTTCCTGTCTTCTGCTTATAATGACATTAAGAGTTTCACGATATGTGAAGAAACTTAACATAAGAGGGAGTGGGGTATATGAGAAAGAAATGGTTGGTTGCGGTGTTATTAATGCTTACGTTACTGGCTTTCCCAGTCAGCGCATTCGCTTCTGCGGAGGGGCCGACTAACATTGAACTTCAAACAGGTTTGAACTCAGCCTTTACGTTTTTGGCTGTTGTGCTGGTTTTCTTGATGCAAGGGGGATTTGCTTTATTGGAAGCAGGTTCAACACGAATGAAGAATGCAGGACATATTGCGGGTAAAACGATCCTGACATTGGGTATTTCGGTTATTGCCTTCTGGGCTCTAGGCTTCGGCCTTGGCTTCGGTAACGGAAACAGCTTTTTTGGAACAACAGGATTTTTCCTGAGTGGTGACCAAATGGCTGCATCCTTCGAATCACTGGCCTTCTCCGATGTTCCACTTACCATTAAATTTGTATTCCACCTCGCTTTTGCGGCAGTATCATTGGCCATTGCCTGCGGTGGTATGGCTGAACGTGCAAAAATGAGCGTATATATTGTTTTCGGAACACTTTATACCATTATCATGTATCCGGTTGTTGCTCACTGGGTATGGGGCGGCGGCTGGCTCGCAGAGCTGGGTATGCAAGACTTCGCAGGTTCAACTGTAGTTCACTTGACGGGTGCAACAGCTGCATTGGTAGCTACGATTCTGTTGAAACCGCGTATCGGAAAATACAACAAAGACGGAAAACCTAACATCATTCCGGGTCATAACCAAGTTTACTCTGTTCTCGGTGTTATCATTCTCTGGATCGGTTGGTTCGGATTTAACCCAGGTAGCACATTGTCTGCAATGGGCGATGGATTCTTCGGTTATGTTGCATTGACTACAAACGTTGCCGCTGCAGCTGGTGGTGTTGCGGCACTGTTGATCTCTTGGGCAGTTCTTGGTAAATCCGATATTCCTAGCATGCTGAACGGTGTGCTTGCAGCACTCGTTGCGATTACAGGTGCTTGTGCCTTCGTAGAACCTTGGGCAGCTCTGGTTATCGGTGCTTTGGCAGGTATTATCACATTCTTCACGGCTCAATTCTTCGATCGCAAAGGAATTGACGATCCGATCTATGCGTTCTCCGTTCATGGTATCGCTGGTATGTGGGGAGCAATTTCCACAGGACTGTTTGCAACTCCGGAACTCGCTGAAAGTGTAGGTGTAGGTCAAGCAGGTCTGTTCTACGGCGGTGGATTCCATCAGCTGGGAGTTCAGCTTTTGGGTCTGGTAGGTGCATTCGCCTTCGTACTGGTTGTTTCCTTCATAATCCTTGGCGGAATGAAAGCCATCATGGGTATTCGTGTAACTGAAGAAGAGGAAACCATGGGTCTGGATCTTAGTGAGCACGGTACTTATGGGTACCCTGAGCAAATGAAAAGTATTGAAGGTAAAACGAGTGGTGGCGGTACGTTCAGCTCCTAAGGTGAATGATGACTGAATCACGCTTCAAGGAGGCAGGACATGATGGAACCTATCCCGTTTATAAACCATTCTTGGTCCTATCAAGGGATCGATGGTGCTGCTTCAACCGAGGAGCTGCGCCAGGCACGTGTAGTATTGCAGAATGAGCTCCAGGAATTGTTGTCCGCTTCCTTGTCGCCAATCGAGTGGTACCAAACGGTAAATGAACTGCATGACCGAATATACCGGAAAGCAGTAGAGTTATGCATCCAGGGGATGGTAGAGGAAGGCTTCGGCCGGCCTCCCGTCCCCTATGCCTTTATCGTTTTTGGCAGTTCGGGCAGGGAAGAAGCTACATTATGGAGTGATCAGGACAACGGCATGATCATCAGCGATAACCCGCATGAGGGAAAAGAGGAGTATTTTGCCGAACTCGGACGACGAATGGCTGATATGCTTGAAGATCTAGGCTATGCCAAATGTGAAGGGAAAGTGATGTGTTCAGAGCCATTATGGCGTAAAACACTGGAATCCTGGAAGGAACAGCTCCGTGCGTGGAGGTCTGATCTGGCGTGGGAACCTGTGCGTAATTTGATCATTGCTTCGGATATGCGTTTTGTGGCAGGCGAGAAAGGTCTGGCGGATGAATGGATTGCTGCCTTCTATGATGGGTTCAGAGCCGTTCCCGAGCTGTCTGATGCTGTCCTGCGTAATACCGTTAAACACAAGGCAACCTTGAATATTCTCGGTCAGGTGGTCACAGAAAGGTTTGGAGAACATGCTGGCGGATTCGACGTCAAGTATGGACTATACATTCCACTGGTAAACAGTGCGCGTTTCCTGGCACTGCAGCATGGAATTAAGGAAACATCTACGCTCAAGCGAATACAGAGATTGGTTTCCCTTGAAGCGGTCCCCCTAACGCTGCTTGATGCGGCAGGGCGTGCTTTTATGATAGCGCTGAAGTTTAGACGTAGTACACCAGTCGTCATTAGAGGTGGGTTGCAGCAGAGCAGTGGTTTTCTGGATGAGAAACAAATGAAGCAAAAACAGATGCATTATGAATTGCGGGATACATTAGGACAGGTGCGGCGTGTGCATCGTGCACTGCAAAGACAACTTCGTTTTGCAGAAAGGAGACGTCCATGAGAGAGCCGGCAAGGGGCAATACTGGATTTTGGAATTCGCTGCGTCAGGGAGGGGTTCCTTCTGCCATCGCTTCCATAATGGGGGCCCCAACGGCGCAACACATGGCGTTCATTCGTTCAATGATGAGGGAGCAGCGCAGACCGGAAGTTCTGCATACGCCGCTGAATGAATTGGATGCTGTTGTATTTGATCTGGAGACGACAGGTTTTTCTCCGCAGCATGGAGACGAGATTCTATCATTTGGCGCCGTGCGCATCAGTGGTGGTGTAGTCCTGGAAGGAGAACAGTTTTATACACTCGTTCAATCCAAAGCTGCAATACCAGAACACATTACCGAACTTACAGGCATCACAGAGCAGATGTGCGTTGATGCACCTACTTTGCTGGAGGGCCTGCATGATTTTATGTCTTTTGTTGGAGGCAGTGTACTGGTTGCACATGCAAGTGCGCATGATCGGGCATTTCTGAATGCTGCTCTGTGGCGTACCTCCAAAGTGAGGCTGACCCATCGGCTGATCGACACCATGATGCTGGCTCGCTGGCTGGAGCCGGGAAGACCAGGTTATGGTCTCGATGAACTGCTGGAATCAAGGGGGATACCGATATACGGACGTCATCATGCATTGGAAGATGCCAAGATGACCGCGCAGCTATGGTCCTGTTATTTGGAGGATATGACTCATAAAAATGTAGAAACACTGGGTGACTTGTATACCCATTTAAGTCATGCGTAGTTGTGCTGGCTGAAGATCATGGCGTGACTTACTTGGGTCTTCCACGTTGTACAGGATCTCATAACCATTCAAATGCATACAAGGTTCTGACTTGCTTGTCAGAGCGGGCGTGCCGATCAGATACACCTTGATTAATTCGGCGTAAGCTGGAAGGGCCATGAGGTCCTGATGGGACGGTACGGGACTGGTTTGTGGATGTGAGTGGAAGATACCAATGAGCTGTGGCTCGTTAAATATGCAACGAATCCATTCCGCCTCATCCAGGCTGAAGTGATGCAGCGGGTTAGGCGCAACGTTGCGAATTGGCTGAAACCGACTGATTCGTATGCCGCCCGCTGCAGCTTCACCCAGCACAACCCCGCAGGCTTCCTGCGGCAGCGAATTGTACATGTGTTTCGACATTTCTTGCTCTACGGAAGAAGGAATGAAGATCATGTTTTGCTGTCCGTGAAGTGCTGCCATTTTGTATTCACCCCTCTCTCTTTGGCTCCTGCTTAGGCAGGGGTCCTTTTTTGTTTAAATTTGTATGATCCCTGATTGTAAAATTTTAAAGGAAAAGGGTACAATATTAAAGAGAGTATTTTACAACAAGGATAAGTGACATCACCATGTGCAAACGTATCAAGTGGTTAGGACCGCTTGCAATGAGTGACGGTAATAGAGTTATACCTGAGATGCTGATTCTACAAGAAGGTGGCTAGCCATGAAACGAAACATATACATACTGCTTGCTGTTGTATTGCTCATTGGGGTTGCACTGGCTCAAAATGTGGATAACGGAATCGCTGCCGTGTTCAAACAAGAAGAGCCGCTTCCAACGGAAACCGGACCGAGAGCTGGATTACTGGCCCCAGCGTTCTCTCTTAAAGGCATGGATGGCAAAACATATACCGCAGGAGGAGCGAAGGAAAAGGCTGTATTTGTCAGCTTCTGGGCTTCCTGGTGTGAACCCTGCAAGGAGGAAGCGCCAGCGCTTAATACCTTGGCGGCTAAATATAAAGATGAAATGGATATGTATGGAGTCAATGTAACCCCTTACGATAAGCTGAAAGATGCTAAAGCTTTTGTGGAGGAATACAAACTGACGTTCCCTATTTTGCTTGATGAAGACGGGGAAGCCTATGCCAAGTATAATGGTGTTGCTTTTCCTACAAATGTGCTGATTGACAAGAATGGGGTAATCCAGGAAGTCATACTCGGCATTTTGCCTGAGAAGGAATTGGAGCGTAAAATCAAGAAAGTCATCAACTAGTGAGTCGAATAAAAAGCGCCTGTCCCCAGTGATTTTGGAGACAGGCGCTTCTTTTATTTTCCGGGAAATAAGCGTTAATGGTTGCTTAGCCCATGCATGGCTGTGTGGACAACATTTGGCTCGTCCTGTAACTTTTCCTGAAGCAGGGCATAACGGAAACTGTGAACAAGGGCTTCCCAGCTGGCTTCAATGACGTTTTCGGAAACGCCAACCGTATTCCATGTATTCTCTGTATTTTTGGATTCAATTAATACACGTACTTTGGCTGCCGTGGCATCCTTCTCATCAAGTACACGAACTTTATAGTCAGATAGATGCATGTTAGCAAGCGAAGGGAAATACTGGACGAGCGCTTTCCGAAGAGCGTTATCGAGAGCATTCACCGGACCATTACCCTCTGCAGCGGTATAAACGCTTGTTCCAGCAACATTGAGCTTAACGAATGCTTCGGAGACAACGGACTTGTCGGCCGCTTTTTCCACAAGCATTTTGAAGGATTCAAATGTGAACAGTTCCTTCATATCTCCGTTTGCTTCGCGAATGAGCAGCTCAAGGGAAGCGTCCGCACCTTCAAACTGATAACCTTGATGCTCCAAATCTTTGATTTTTTCAATGATCTGGCGTGAATTGGCGCTGCTTGGATCGAACTCCAGTCCAAGTTCCTGTGCCTTGGAGACGATGTTGCTCTGTCCAGCCAACTCCGAAACGAGTACACGCTGTTTGTTTCCGACAAGTTCAGGTACGATATGTTCGTAAGTACGGGAATCACGCAGGATAGCAGAGACGTGAATGCCGCCCTTATGAGCGAATGCTGCATTACCGACATAAGGCTGGTTGATCGGCATGTTCACATTGGCAATCTCGCTAACATAGCGGGCTACGTTTGTGAGCTGTCTCATCGAATCTTCGGACACGCATTCATATCCAAGCTTGAGCTGTAGGTTCGGAATAATGGAGGCCAGATTGGCATTGCCGCAACGTTCTCCATAACCGTTCATCGTGCCTTGAACCTGTCTGGCCCCGGCTTGTACAGCGCTAAGCGTATTGGCGACAGCCAGTTCACAGTCATTATGTGTATGAATTCCGAGATGAGCATGAGGGAGACTTCCAGAGAGTCTGGATACAATCTCGTATACTTCATGCGGCATGGTTCCGCCGTTGGTATCACACATCACGAGCCAGTCTGCACCGGCTTGATGAGCTTTCGTTAACACAGCTTGAGCATACTCCGGGTTATGCTTGAATCCGTCGAAGAAGTGCTCGGCATCGAAAATAACTTCCATTCCATTTTGCTTCAAGTAAGCAATAGAATCATAGATCATGGATAGATTTTCTTCCAAGGTGGTTTGCAAGGCAGTATGGACGTGGAAATCCCACGATTTACCGACCAATGTTGCTGCTTGTGCACCGGATTCGATCATCCGTTTCAAATTGGCGTCTTCGCTGGCGATGCTTCCTTTGCGACGTGTGCTGCCAAAAGCAACGACCTTGGCATTGAGATTTAATTCTTTTACTCTTTTGAAAAACTCAATGTCCTTGGTGTTGCTGCCCGGAATTCCGCCTTCAATATAATGAGCACCCAGGTCGTCGAGTTTCTTGGCGATTTTAAGCTTGTCATCTGCCGATAAACTGACTCCCTCCCCTTGTGTGCCGTCACGTAAAGTCGTATCGAAGATGGAAATGGCCTTTGACATGAAGATCCTCCTTTGAGATAAAGCGGTTTTTTTAAAAGTTGAATTTTGTGTTGAGGAAGCGTGCGAATAAGTTTGCATATGAATCCTTCGGTTCTGCAACGCTACACTGTATTAAACTCTATGCGTTGATTTGTCCGAAAGTCGCGAAATTGTATAATTAATTATTATAGCACCATTATGGCCAAATGCTACACAGAAATCGCAGTTTCGTGTAACAAATTTTTGTTTCTCCATGATCGGAAAAGTGATTGATACTAAAATGTATGTTATATTGAAATTTGACCGTTAAATGGGATATATGGAAAAAGAGGAGGGGTATATATGACTTTTGTATGGGAAAATATAGTTATTTTCTTGATTACTTTAGTCCTTTTTGCAAGTGTAGGGTGGCTAATTATACGATCGATCATCCGATCCATTCGGAAATAAAACGTAACTGATTTTACATAACGAACTTGATATAATAGGGTGAATAGATATTTAAGCTTCATTAACTAGAAGTACGAAAGGGCGGAGGTATATGTCTGGGGATGGAACCCGTCACACGAATGTGGATCGATATTATCCTGCCGCCGGAAGGGTCATTTTGCATGTCGATATGAACGCATTTTATTGCTCGGTGCATGAAGCCGAAGAGCCGGAACTATACAGAGGTAAAGCAACAGCTGTTGCAGGCAGCAGTGAAGTGAGAAAAGGCGTTATAGTTACGTGTTCATATACGGCTCGAAGAAAAGGCATCTCAACAGGCATGGTGGTGCATCAGGCGATGAAAAAATGTCCGGAATTAATCGTCATTCGTCCTGATTTTCATCTATATCGTCAATATTCAAGAGCATTTATGAAAATAGCCTACAGTTATACACCACTGCTGGAGGCAACCTCAATAGATGAATGTTATCTGGATATCACAGGCTCTAAACAGTTCGGCACACCCATGGAAATTGCGGAGAGCATCCAGCAACGAATACGGGAAGAACTGGGACTTCCATGTTCCATCGGCATTGCACCCAACAAACTGCTGGCGAAGATGGCTTCCGATCTGAAGAAACCTAACGGCATTTCCATCTTGCGAATGAGGGATGTACCTCGGATTCTCTGGCATAGACCCTGCAATGAGTTGTTCGGGATTGGCAAAAAGACAGCTGAAAAACTGAAAAAGCTGGGCATCGAAACCATAGGACAGCTTGCAAAATCGGATGAGCGGATGTTGACGGATGTATTCGGAATTAACGGTACCTGGCTGAAGAATTCAGCCAATGGCATCAATCATTCTACCGTTCAGCCAGAGCGGGAAGCGAATAAATCCATCGGGCATACCACAACATTACCAGCGGACATTACCGAGATGGACGATGTACACCGGGTATTGCTCAACATTAGTGATCAAGTGGCCAGGCGTTTGCGCAAGCACGAGATGCTGAGTCAGGGGATTCAGATTACAATCCGAACACCGGATATGAAAACGATCACCCGTTCACGGATGATGGAAGTTCCTACGGAGGATGCAACGATAATCTACCGGGAAGCCTGCGCTTTATTTGCCAAGCACTGGAGTAGTGGGAAGCCTGTACGCATGCTGGGAGTAACTCTTCAGAATTTGATTCCACGTGAGGAATCAGCTGTACAGCTGGATCTGTTTGAATACGAACAGAAGCCGAAAAAGGAGAATCTGATTCGCATTATGGACCAGCTGCGTGACAAATTTGGAGAGAATGCTGTTGTAACAGCGGGCATGCTTGGGGATGACCCTTCCGTTTTGCTCCGTAATCACAAGGTGAGGGGCACGTCTCTGCAAAAAGATAACTTGCAAAGTCTTGATTAAATAGGGCATAATATACTCTTGATGTTGTCAAAATAATTTGAAATTACTTTTACTTTGGTTTAATATGTTTTCTAGATAAAAACACTGTACGTTTCGAATTTTAGGAGGAGAGATTGTAATGAGTAAGTACACTTGGGTTGAAAAAGACACATGTATTGCATGTGGTGCTTGCGGAGCAACGGCGCCTGACATTTATGACTATGATGATGAGGGCTTGGCAGAAGTGATTTTTGATGGCGATGCTAACCAAGGAATCAAAGCGATCCCGGACGACCTGTTCGATGATATGCAAGATGCTTGTGATGGCTGCCCAACGGATTCCATCAAAGTAGCGGATGAGCCTTTCAACAAAGAAGGCTAATCATACACCATATAACCAGGAAGAAGCACATTCCTCTGTCTTAGGGCAGTGGGACGTGCTTTTTTTAGTGCGTAGAAATTCATGTTGGCACGGTTTTATCGTTTACCAGGTTGTGATATTTTGTCGAATGCTTTGCGTTTCATCCGGGTACTCAAGTCCTATGGATTTCATTCCGTTCTATGCCGATATAATAGATAGAAACGGAAAAAGCGAAATCAAGCGGAGGATCGGATGCAGAATACTCACCTAAGAACATATGTTAAGAAACATCCTGATAATAAAATGGCCTGGTATTTGCTCGGTAAGGAGTATGTGCGTGAAGGTCAGGAAGGCAAGGCCAACTATTGTTTTCAGCAAGCGGGCGAAGTTTACGAAGCATTTGAACGGAGTAAGGCTCCTGCAGACATATGGGTGGATTATCAAAACAAGCTGGTGGAGATGGGAGAACAAAAGGAGAGGAAGCAGCGTATTCGCAAAATGTGGCTGACCCTGCTAATGCTGCTTGTGTTCGCTCTGGTACCGCCTGCAGATGCTCCAGGATTCAACCGTGATGCAGCTGAAGCGTTGGCATCGGCTTTGGAAGCCGAGGATGATTGGGCGGATGGCCCAATCTCTGATGGTCGTGAAGCTGCTTCAGCTCCTATCACCAATTCGAATGTTTTTACAGCTGCGAGATTCGGAGGGAACCATCAGGGAGAAACGGCGCTTGCTGCTGCATGGTCAGGTGCGGGACCCAAGGTGGAGACATCCGCTGTTCTGGGCATGGAGACTTCTGACGAATGGGCGCTATGGAAACGAAATATGCCGGTGAAATATATTGTCCAAACGAATAGCAGCGGCAGATTAACCGCCCAAAGTTACGATGCGGACCAGTGCAGCTGCGAACCGCCGGAAGTTTCAAAAGACATCAAGCATCTTGCACAGGCGTGGACAGCCAAACAAGAATCAGCTGCATCATTGTCCAGTGCAATCCATACATACTATAAGCAGAACAAAACCTGGCCCAAGAACGTAAATCAGCTTGCGCAGCCTTTTCCAAACAACATTTTGGGTGAGACAGCACCGGGGATGAAAGACATGTTTCCGGCAATACTTGCGATGCAGCAGCAAGGAATGAAAGAGGCGGGACAACAAGCGGGTCAGGAACAAGCCGGACAATCACCTGCTCTGCAAGCGAATGGTCCGTTTGCAGACACGCTTGGAGGGGAACTCTTTTTACAGGATCAATTGGAGATCGTAGTTGATAAAAGCAACCACAGACTTGCGCTTATTAGCGGCAATACCATCATACGCAATTATGAGGTGGGGCTAGGGGGAGGACGAACACCCGAAGGTACCTTTGTCATTACGGATAAAGTCGTGAATCCAAATGGTCGCTCTGATGGAGAATTTGGGACAAGAGGCATGCAGCTGTCGGATACGAATTATGCCATCCACGGGACCAACGAGCCAGACAGTATTGGGCTGGATGAGTCCCTTGGATGTGTGAGAATGAGTACTGGGGATGTGGAGGAACTGTTTGCACTCGCACCTCAGGGCACCCCGGTACGCATTGGAACGAATCTGCTGCCAGAGACCATCCTTGTTCCGGGAGCGAAGGATCGCTATCAGCATACGCTTGTTCCCAAACAAAACAATCCAAACAAGACGTATCATTGGCTGAATTAATCGATTCCTGTAACCTGTTACGATGGCGTGTACTCCAGCTGAAACTTTATGTACTGCACTGGCAGTCGGCTTGACCGTTTACATATTGGCGATAATGATGAGTGCGCCGATAATAATGATCAATCCGATGACGCTGGCCGCTGTCCAAGCAATGGCTTTCCGATTGACTTCTTCTTTCTTTTGCTGCAAAGCAGGCGGTTTACGTTTGGGAGCCATGGGCTGTTCCTCCTTCGTTCGTTGGGGCTGGTATAACGTAGCCATGCTCCCATTGTAAAGAATTCACCACTCCATTTCCAGTATGCGGGATTATTTCTTCCATAAGGCTTAAAGTGGCTTGCAGACATGGGCAAAATGAGGATGTCTATGCGCAAACTACTTTCCTTTTGATGAAGAAACGGATAGACTTGTGTGTAGAGTGTTTTTTTACATATGAAAAAGACGGGAAAGCATCTTTACGGCGTACCGGACGAGAACGGAGTGAGTGATTTGTTATATAGAAGTCTTGCTAAACCCTTGTTGTTCAAAATGGACCCTGAACAGGCCCATCATCTGATTATTGGCGGTCTTAGCGGCATGGGCAGTATTCGCCCGGTGCCTTCCGGCTTGCGGGTGATGTATGGCGTACGTGAAACGGAAGATCTGGCTGTCGACATGTTTGGCTGTCATTTTCCCACCCCAGTGGGCCTCGCAGCGGGTCTGGACAAAAACGGACAGGCCGTAACGGGTTTCTCATCCATTGGATTTGGGTTCATGGAAGTCGGCACCGTAACACCGCTTCCGCAGCCAGGCAATGATCAGCCCCGTCTGTTCCGTCTGCCTCCAGATGAAGCTTTGGTGAACCGGATGGGGTTCAACAACCTTGGGGCGGAAGCAATGGCAGGTGAATTGGCACGTCTGAAGGAGCGTCGTATTCCCGTTGCAGTCAACATTGGCAAAAACAAGGCTACACCTAATGAAGAAGCACACCTGGATTATGAAAAATGTATTCGGGCGCTGTATGATTATGCGGATTTGTTCGTCGTGAATATCAGTTCACCAAATACACCGGATCTGCGTAACCTGCAACATGGGAATGAATTGAAGGAACTGCTTGCAGCAGTGATGAGTGAAATGGAAGCACAACGCACAAAAGCAGGCGGATCTGTCAAATCGGTTCTGGTCAAAATCGCACCGGATGTCAACGACCAGGAGCTTGAATATATGGTTAGCACGATCACTGATAGTGGTGTTGCTGGCATCATTGCCACCAACACGACGGTTAACCGGGATGGTCTGTCCCATCAGCATGCCAAGGAAACCGGTGGACTTAGCGGCAAACCGCTGCGGGATCGTTCCACGGAGGTTATTCGGCGCATCTATCGTCAAACTGAAGGGAAGCTTCCGATTATCGGTTCCGGCGGTATTTTTACAAGCGAAGACGCATACGAAAAAATTAAAGCCGGTGCAAGTCTGGTGGAAATATACACAGCTCTGATCTATGAAGGACCTGAAGTGAATCGGCGTATCCATGCCGGATTGCGTGAGCTATTGCGCAAAGACGGCTATCGTCATATCTCCGAAGCTGTCGGTGCAGAGCACAGATAAGAACATAAAGGATAAGAAGTTCCCCGGAGCGAAAATATAGAAGCTTGGAAGAGGGGATTGCGTACGGGACTCTTCCCCCCGCTGAACATCATGTATAATAGACTAGAACAGGGGACGCTATAGAGACAGGAGGCATAAGCATGGACGGTAGAGACTGGGGTACATTTTTACTTCCTTATGAACAAGCGGTAGAGGAATTGAAAGTCAAATTCAAGACAATGCGAGCGGAACTGAAGAAACGGGAAGAATACGCCCCGATTGAATTCGTTACCGGTCGTGTCAAAAAAATATCCAGCATTCTGGAGAAATCCAGACGTCTGAATGTGCCACTTGATCAGGTAGAGACGGGAATTGAGGATATTGCGGGAATTCGTATTATGTGTCAATTTGTGGATGATATTCGAAGAGTGGCGGAGTACATTCGCGCACGCAAGGATTTAACGGTATTGATTGAGAAAGATTATATTACGAACTTCAAAGAGAGCGGTTATCGAAGTTTCCATATGATTATTGAATATCCTGTTCAGACGGCTCTGGGACAGAAGAAAGTGCTGGCCGAGATTCAAATCCGGACGCTGGCCATGAACTTCTGGGCTACGATTGAGCACTCGCTGAGCTATAAATATCGTGAAAGTCTGCCGGATGATATGCGGGCAAGGCTGAAGAAAACGGCAGAAGCCGCTTTTGTATTGGATAATGAGATGTCAGCCATCCGGCTGCAGATCCTCGAAGCGCAGAAGGAGTTTGAAGATGATTCAAACATCGTCTCCAAGACACTGTCCATCATACATCAGTTGTATTTCTACCATCTCGTCAATGAGGCCATTGAGGCTCAGAAGCGCTTTAACGACTGCTGGGAGCGTCATGACATGGAAGCACTTAAAGATTTGTTGGACGATGTGAAAGCTCTTCTGAATTCGGCTAGGAAGGGCGAAAATCCCGATGAGCAGCTATGAGCCGCTGTATATTGATTATTTGATCTATTTTAACCGTGATCAGGACTACTTCGAATGCCATGAGGTATTGGAAGAGTTGTGGCTGGAACAGGCTCGGGACCCTTTCTACAAAGGCTTGCTGCAGATTGCAGTTGGCTTATATCATTTCAGAAACAACAATCTTCGTGGCGGCCGGATGATGCTGCAGAGCTCGGTTGAACTGCTGGAGCATTATCCTGATCGTACAAAAGGGATTGAACTTGGAGAATTGGTCGAGGAAGTGAAGAGACTGGTCAGCGGACTAGCTGGTCCTGAATCGCAGCATTTTCCATATAAGGATCTGACCATACGGATCTGGGATGAGACTTTGACTAGTGCAATTCAAGAACGATCTAAGGAACTGAAACCCAACATTCCGCAGCGTCGCAGCCCAACACGGGGACGCATCTATGAAGAGAAAATGAAAGCAATGCAGCAGGCGAACAATTTCGGCGAAAATTAGAATTAGTATAGATGGCATGATGCATATCGGGTATAACAAAAATCACCTCGGCTGATCCTTGGATAAGGATTGGCCGGGGTGATTTTTTGGTCTGCGTTTATTAGCTACGAAGCTCTGAGTAAATACGGAAGAGCCTGTCCACCTGAACATCTTAAAGTGAGATGTTAACTTGTAGTCAACGATTATTTCTTAGCTTGCCGAAGCAGCAGAGCTGCCTTTGTACTTGTCAAAAAATTGTCTGTAGTCATCCAGCGTATAACCGTTGTCACTACCGTTCTCCTGAAGTCCGCCAACCATGCGATCCTTCTCTACGCCATCTTGATAATAAACCAGCGTAGGTGTAAATTCGATATTATAATCTGTCCAGCCTGAATCGAACTCACGCAGATTGAATTGCGGCAGCTCAATACCTACTTCGTCTACCAGCGGCATCAACTGTGGTGTCGTTGCCCGGCAATGTGAGCAATCGGAGGCAAAGAAATAAACGAAAAAGCTTTCCTTATTGTCAATTTTGGATTTGAGATCATCCGGCAGAATAATCTGTTGATAGTTAGGATCATCGAGCAATTCGCGTGTAGCTGGATTAAGCTTGGAAGCTGCAATACCATAAGCATTCTCCACAGCATCCATTTGTTTCTTGGATTGTTGGTTTACTACGACAAGCGCTGCAATTAGGACCACGAATATACCCAGGAAAATCAGGATTGAGGCACTTTTCTTTTTCTTCGATTTCATTGGACATCCCCCATCGATCATATCAAAATATAGTTTTGGCAAAAATAGAGGTTGGGATAATATACATAAACACCCGTTTTTTGCGCGATAATCAACCTACTTGTCATTATACAACATTACACGCTGTAGTGGAATATGCAGCGAATCAATAGGAAAGCTGTACCGGGATATGATAACATAGAACAATATGCATTTTAACAGGACAGGATGAGTGAATATGGCTGTACAGCTACCTTCAATCTTCGCCGAGCGCATGAAAAATTTGCTCGGAGATGAGTTTGAACAATTTATGAAATCATATGAACAGTCTCCGCATGCGGGACTTCGAGTGAATACGTTAAAAATATCCATGGAGCAATTTGATGAATTGGCTCCATTTGATTTACGGCCCATTCCGTGGTGCGGGACGGGCTTTTATGTGCCGCATGGCGTGAAACCAGGCCTACATCCGTACTATCATGCAGGTCTATATTATATTCAGGAACCAAGCGCGATGGCTCCGGTGGAGTTGCTGGGCGTTCAGCCAGGGGATTATGTACTGGATCTGTGTGCAGCACCTGGCGGCAAGTCTACCCAGATCGCAGCAAAGCTGCAGGGCAAGGGTGTGCTGGTGACCAATGATATTCATTCCGAACGGACCAAAGCACTTGCCAAAAACGTGGAGTTGTACGGTGTGCGAAATGCGGTTGTCCTGAATGAGTCGCCGGAACGGATTGCCGGTGCATTTCCGCATTATTTTAATAAGGTACTAATTGATGCTCCTTGTTCAGGTGAGGGAATGTTCCGAAAAGATGAAGACATGGTGAAGTCATGGGAGCATCATTCGGTAGAGAAGTGTGTGCTAATGCAGCGAGATATTCTGGAGACAGCTGCGAAGCTGCTCGCTCCGGGAGGGACGATCGTATATTCCACGTGTACGTTTGCGCCGGAGGAAAATGAAGCCATGATCGCCGAATTTCTGAATCTCAATCCAGACTTCACTGTTCATGATATTCCGGAAACAGCCGGATTCGCTCCGGGAAGACCGGAATGGGTACGCCAGATGCTGCCTGAAACGGCAGAAAAAACAGGTGCTGTACTTGATCAGACGCGTGGTACAGCGAGATTGTGGCCTCACTTGTTGGAAGGGGAAGGGCATTACGTAGCTGTATTGCAGCATCATCCTGAGACTTCTGCAGAGCGGATCAGCAGCAGCGTTGAGGATGAGAAGGAGACTGTATCCAAGATCCCCGAGGATCAAGGGATTGCTGTAACTCAGCCGCTCAGCAAAGCGGACCGAAAACGCGAACGATTGATGAGAACTGAATCGAGAGAACGGAATGAAAGGCCAGCTCGAGGCGGCAAAAATGAGGGGAAAGCGGGAAGGAACAACGAGCGTGATGCGCGTAAGTCCAATCGTGGAAAAGGTCGAGGAACCGATCAGGTGAACATTGATCCGGGGACCGTGTATCAACAATTTATTGAAGAGCATCTGGAACTTGAGCTCCCCGGGGAAACGGTATTTTACGGTGACCGTGTATATCAATCTTCTGTTGGCGCATCGCGTCTGGAAGGGCTCAAAGTGATCCGGCCCGGATGGTTTATGGGTACCGTAAAGAACGGAAGGTTTGTCCCGTCTCATCCACTGGCTTGTGCGTTGAACCGCTCTGAGGCGAAAAGGGTTATAAACCTCGCTTCTGCGAGTGGAGAAGCGGTAAGGTACCTGAAGGGCGAAACGCTGAATATTGAAGAAGCGCGCGTCGAGTGCAAGCCTGAAGCAGCTGCCAAAGGTTACGCGCTGGTATGCGTGGATGGATACGCTCTTGGTTGGGGGAAATGGCTGGATGGCGTATTGAAAAATGAGTACCCTGCTGGCTGGAGGTGGACATCGGTATGAGTGACAAAGGAAAGAAAACACAGCGTCTCGACAAAATACTGAGTCACATGGGTGTGGGCACCCGGAGTGAACTCAAGAAAATGGTAAAGCAGGGAAGAATTCTTGTCGATGGCAAAGCTGTGAAGGATAGTGGTATGCAGGTGAATACAGAGACCAATGTCATTGAAGCCGATGGAGAGCGTATCGTTTACCGTGAAACGATCTATTTGATGCTGCATAAACCTCCGGGTGTTGTGTCCGCAACGGAAGACGCCAGGGATAAAACGGTTCTGGATCTCCTCCGCAAAGAGGACAGGATATTCGATCCGTTCCCGGTAGGGCGGCTGGATAAAGATACAGAGGGATTGCTCATTCTGACGAATGACGGTCCGCTTGCGCATGATCTGTTATCTCCACGCAAGCATGTACCCAAAACATACGAAGCCCGTGTGTTGGGGAAAGTGGATGACGAGGATGTTCAACGTTTCAAGGCGGGCATACAGCTGGATGACGGTTATGAAGCCATGCCAGCCGAATTGACCGTGCTTCATTATGAGGAGACGGAGGAGGGAGTGACTTCTTCGATCTCTCTCATTATCCACGAAGGTAAATTCCATCAGGTAAAACGGATGTTCCAGGCTGTAGGCAAACGAGTGGTTTATCTGAAAAGGGTAGCCATGGGCGACCTTAAGCTGGATACGGAGCTTCCGATCGGCAGATACCGCGAACTAACCGCAGACGAGCTGGCCTGTCTGCGTAAGTAAAGCTCCCG
>NZ_NPBI01000007.1:0-254166 GCF_002272715.1 Paenibacillus sp. 7516 | reverse complement strand
TGCCCGAAATGGTCGCCCTTAAGCTTGGCCTGGTTCCGCGATAAGCGGAGATCCAGGCAGACAAGCGCTCCCACGCCCACCGTCACATAGCAAGACCCGCCACCCCGCCGATCAACAGACGGGAGTCCAGAGGGCAGAGCCCTCTGGGGCCCTCCCTCGGAAGGGAGGGTTTGGGAGGGTGCGATTTGCGATTACCTTAACAGTTGAGGAGTGAAGACCCGATGACAATTAAATTAATTGCGCTTGACGTAGATGGCACGCTGCTTAATGATCATCATGAGCTAACCGAATGGACCCAAGAGATTCTAATCCGTGCTTCCCGGCAGGGAGCCGAGATCGTTCTGTGTTCAGGCAGAGGCCCGGCCAACACCATTCCTTTTATGAAGCGAATGGAGCTTGATGGATATGTGATTACACATAACGGGGCAGTGACGGCCGAAGTGGAGAGCCGTGAAATTGTGCACAGATTTGCCATGGATGGTCAGGGCTTGGAGCCCTTTGTCACGTATTGCCGTACAAACGGTGTGCATTTTGACATCAACACAGCATTTGGATTATATGTGGATCAGCCGGAAGGATTGGAATTACAGGTTCGGGAGATGTACAACAACTTCATGATGGAGCCTTTAAAGCTGCCGAAGTGGGCGGATTTGACAGAGCCGCTTGCCAAATTCACCGCGTTTGGCCCCATAGAGCAGATGGACAAGGTTCAGCAGGAATGGGGAACATGGAATCTGCCTTACTACATGACTCGCAGTGGTGACTTTTTCATTGATCTGATGCACCCGGAAGCTTCCAAGGGAGCGGCGCTGAAGAGACTGGCCGAATCGAAAGGTATTGTACCTTCCGAAATATTGGCAATCGGCAACTACTACAATGATATCACGATGCTGACTTATGCAGGCATAGGGATCGCGATGGACAACTCGCCGGAAGAGGTAAAGGCTGCTGCGAATGAAGTGACACTCTCCAACAACGAGCAGGGTGTTGCTCATGCTGTTCAAAAACACGTCCTAGCTGTCTAATGACAACCACATTTTTCATTTTCAAAGGCTCCTGCTTCATAATCTACTGTCCTCATGGGTAACCTATGAGAATACCGTGAGAAAATGGAGGAGGACAGGCACATGAAACAGAAAGTGGAGCTGATTCCGGATCTGCGTACATCAGGTGGTGAAGTGCTCGATGTAATGGTGAATGATCAATACGCGGGTTCACTTCTGCTGGTATATAGAGAAGGAGACCGTTTGTCTGGCAGTCTTCAGTTGGAAAGGGAATTGGTTTCGTCGGATGAGGAAAAGCACATCATTGATCAGGTTCATGCATATATCCGGTCCCTTACGGATGCAGTGGAGGCGATCTATTATGAAGTGCTGGTCAGCTGTGGCACATTGCATTCAGTTCTCCAAAATCTGGAGTTTGATCCAGAGCGTGAGTCGGATGATATGCACTACGAGGCTGATGAATACTTGGATGACATGGATGTGGATGATTCACGCGTAATTCCGGATGCAGCAGATGAAGCTTTTACATATGAAGATCGGGAACATGTGCTGGAGATGGAGCTTGTAACTGCCGGACGAAGCATATCGACCTATGTGTTTAACGATGCTGACGGAACTGAGCTGGCAGAAGCTTCATTGAAACAATATGGGGCCGACATTCAAGGCGAGATACACTGGTATGACGTGCCTCTCGAGAGCCAGCTTGATGCTGCGGCAGAGCTGCTCGTAAGAGAACTCGACGAAGAAGTGATCGACACGATTACTCTTCGCATGTGGCATCAGGGGAATGAGCTGGAGTCCATGGAGTGGGTTCACCGCGACTTTGTGAATGACTCGGAGGAAGAGGAGTTTACCGAATACGAGGACTGGGATAATTCTGAAGACGAGATGGACGAAGCAGAGGATTCCTGTTATGTCATGTTGGTGCGCAAGGACCGTGAATTCAGGGTCTATGAGCTATTTCTGCAAGAACGTGGTGGATTACCTGTGGGGACAGCAACCATTGATACATCTCACGCCGACCTGACGGGCTATATGGATTATCAGGTACCCGGAACCAGTGCACAGCGGCGGGATCTGGTTGAGGTGCTGCTTCAGGAACTGGACAAGGACCTTGAATTCGACACATTGCACCTTACCATGCTGTACCGGAACCAGATTATAGATGAAGCGAAGATCGACGGGTAAGAGGCCTAGGCCTTTTACCTTTTTTGATTTGTTTTGACGAAATATTCATTTCCGGGTATAGTTCCAATAGTTCTAAAGAGATCTGGAATTGGAGGAGAACCATGAAGCACTCATTTACAATCATTACGGAATATATTAACGATGACTTCAGAGCGATGCAGGCTCAGCCGGAAGACACGGAAGATGTACTATCCTTGCTTAGAGAGACAGCTGAATGGCTACGCAGCCAGGGATCTTCCCAGTGGAGTGCGCTTTTGAAAGGTGAAGATTCCCACGATACAGCAGGGGCCATTCGCCGCGGTGATGTGTTTGTCTTCAAGAAAGAAGGCGATGTGGCAGGGATGGTTATTCTGATGCAGCAGCCAAGTGCTTGGGATTCAGAGCTATGGGGAACGAAAGCACATCAAACAGATGGCGCCGTTTATTTGCATCGTTTGGCCATTCGGAGAAAGTACGCCCGTACCGGACTGGGTCGGGACATTTTGGGTTGGTCCAGCAGTGGAATCCAATTTGACAACAAACACGTCATGCGATTGGATTGTGTGGGTGACAATGAGAGGCTGAATGAATTTTACCCGCGGAACGGATATACCTTTGTGGGGAAAATTAATGGGTATAGTACGTTTGAGAAGCCGTTTCAATCCTAAATGTAATTTGAATAACTGATGAATTTTATCAACTTGTTAACTCAATGAATGAACGGAAAATAAAGCCGGGAGCACTTATGCTCACCGGCTTTGAGTCGTGATAGGGTTAGTCTACTGCATGCGTCTAAGGCCTTTAGGCAAACGGTTTTTTAACTGTCCTGCACTGGCTTTTCCCCAACCCAGTGGGAGCCCGTTGAAAGTCACAAGCGTCCATCCGGTAAGTCCGCTTTCGGCAGGAAGGCTTTCACCGCGAAGATATGCCGCCACTTGGCTGGCTTCTGCATCTAGTGCTGCATGCTGCATGTTGACAGCCTCCTGTTGTCCCAGAGCCAGCGCGAGTGCATGAGCAGGCTCGAAGCGCCCTTTTTTCCAGTCACCGACATGAAGCCCTGGACGGGGCAGCTTCAATCCGTTTAACCGATCATCGGTCAGCAGCTGGGCAGCCCGCTCTGGTAATACATATAAAGCTTCGCCAAAAAGCAGAGGTCTGCCGGTCCCGTTAGCTACCGTGTCTGTATGGTCAGAACTCCAGGCCAGATAAGCATTCCAGGCAGAATCCACTTCTTTGGATGACGCCGTTTGACGTGGATTTCTACCTCTTTTATCTTTGCGTTTGCGAGGTGGTTCTTCCTGTTCTTGGGATGCATAAGCTTGGGATTCTGCCTTGGTCACTACAGCGACAAAATGTCCCTCGCCCTGGGCCAGGTGAGGCCAGATTCGTTCAGTCCGTACAAGAGTCAGATCTGGATAAGCGGTAACGAGACGTTCCATCATGCCTTCATTTTCTTCGCGATTGAAAGTGCAAGTGGAATAAGCCAAAGTCCCGCCCGGTTTAAGCATGATATACGCATCTTGCAAAATGTCCCATTGTCTGTTCACACACAGTGTCACCAGATCATCGCTCCACTCGGTAACCGCATCGGGGTCTTTGCGGAACATCCCTTCGCCAGAGCAAGGGGCATCCAGCATAATCCGGTCAAAGGCTGCAGGAAAGCGCGCTGACAATTCTCCTGGCGCTGCACTTGTAACAACGACGGAAGAGAGGCCCATTCGTTCCACGTTCTCTGCCAGGATTTTGGCTCTGGCCGGGTGAATTTCATTGGAAACGAGGAGCCCCTGGTCGTCCATGAGTGAGGCAATGTGGGATGTTTTGCCGCCTGGTGCAGCCGCGAGATCCAAAATGATCTCACCCGGTTGTGGATTCAACATTTCCACGGCCGACATCGCAGAGGGCTCCTGAATATAGTACAGTCCTGCAGCATGATACACATGTTTGCCAGGACGTTCGTTCGATTGGTAGTAGTAACCCGTATCGCACCAGGGAACCTTGGTCAGGTTAAACTGCTCTATCATCTGCTTTTTGAGCTCTGGTGTAGCTTTAATGGAGTTAAAACGCAACCCCTGTACACGGGGCTCTTCATAGCTGTCAATAAATGCTTCTGCTTCTGAGCCGAGCATTTCCCGAATATGATGTATATACGACTCAGGGAGTGAAGGCTTGCTCATGTCTTGTTGCTCTCCTTTTCATTAGCTTGTCAACATGACCCTCCCCGGATAACCCTCAGGGTCTGCAAGCTGCAACGTTGTTGTTAAAATGGTGAGGAATAAACAGTTATTTCTTTACTGAAACATACGTTCTAATATATCATGATTGAAGATGTACTGAAAGACTGAAGCTAGAAAGGGGGAAACTAACGGTGAAATTGCTGCAGGCGCTTTTCTTTCCTCCGGAGCAGCCCGGAGGTGTATCCTCTATGATTCCGTATATGCAGGAGAGGTTTACGTCCCCAAGGTGGGAGATGGACTTGTTCTCGCTGCCGAAGCGAATTCGCAACAAGGGCAGGGAGGATGTACAGTTCGAAACGTTTGATTGGACCAAGTATCAGGAAAGTCCTGTCGTTCAAAAATATATGCAGACTTACCGTGATTATTTATGGTGGACGAAGCTGCGGATTCAGAAGCCTTATGATTTGATTCATGCTCACCATCCCATTGCAGGTCTTGCCATGAAAAGTGTATTTCCAGATACACCGCTCATTCAAACCATTCACTCCAGTTATGAGCGTGAGTTGATTCTGAATGGAAGAATCGAGCCCGATGGTCTGGATCATCAGTTTTTGATTGCCATTTACGGCGAGCTGGAGCATCAGGCAGAGCGGTTGTTAACCGTCTCCGAATCTTTTCGGCAGTATTTAACTCCTTATGTGAAGCAGCCTGACGTTATTGGCATTATTCCGAACGGATTTGATGAGAAACGTTTTAAACCCATTCCTCATGATAATGCGATCCCGCAGCTGGTTACGGTTTGCCGGCTTGTCCCGGCCAAAGGACTGGATATTTTGTTCAAAGCCTGCGCGGAACTCAAAGGTCGAGGACATGACTATGTTTTACATATTATCGGGGATGGTCCGATTCGACCTGATTTGGAAGAGTTGGCTCAGCGTTTGGGCATCTATAACGAGACTATTTTTTATGGATACACCCTGCATCCGGAAGAGTTCATGCCATTTTTCGATATATTTGTACTTCCTTCCAGGGCAGAGGCGTTTGGTTCCGTGTTTGCCGAGGCAGCACTGAGTTGTCTTGCACTTATAGGTACGGATGTGGGTGGAATTCCTGAACAGATCGAAAACGGCAGCAACGGGCTGCTCGTTCCCCCTGAGGATCCTTCGGCACTTGCTGAGGCGTTGGAGAAAGTCATGGTCGATCCCTCGTATCGTTACGAACTTGCACGCTCAGCGTGTGAGAAGGCCAAAACGCACTATTCTTTGGGCAGATCGGTTAATGAACTGAAAAAGTTGTACCTGCAATACACGAGCAAAGCCTAGATTCATCCCTGAAAATAAAATAAACAGAAGAAGCCGCTGTGAGAACAGCGGCTTTTTGCTTGCGAGAATATGGTATTGAAATGTAATACATTTTGGAACGCGGTATACCTCACAAGTTTTTATGTCTCGTGCGAAAGCTTCCCCAACGGTCGATCACCAATTTTCCAGCCCAGACTAGGGCAAGGCTGCCGAAGATCGGATAGAGAATGGATAGGAGAGAACTGAATCCAAACTGGCTGAGTGAGTAGCACAGCATCATAATGGTTAATGTAATTAATCTAGGGGGTACTTGTAAGTGCTGACCAACCTGAAGAGTCATACCATAGATATCTGCGACGAATGTTGTGAATATTTCCATGAAGATCAGAGTTACATACACGGATTGCACAGCCCATCCAAGCTGGAAGGCGATGCTCCCCATCGGAATTTCGAACTGCATGATACCTGGCATCTGGGCTGACATGGCGAAATGGGCGGCTAACAGCATGAAGCCTACACCGATTCCACCGAGTACACCGCCCCATTTCAAGACATTACGATCACGGATTTGATTGCCTACCGGCACCAGAACAGCTTGGGCCAGTACCAGATTGAAGGATGAATACAATAGTGGAGACAGCCACACCTTTATAGGATTGGTATCTGTAGTCAGCGTAACGAACCGTAAGGCACCGGGATGGTGTATGGTGCTTGTAATCATGAGAATGGACAACAGGAGCATCATCGGAACCACAATGCTATTCATTTGCAATATGGCTTTGATGCCTCGTCCAAGAAGGAGGTACGTTCCCACTATCGTAATAATCAAACCAGTCTGGTAATGCAGTCCAAGATGCTCCACGAAGACAGAGCCTGCTCCGGCGAGCATTACACTGTTTACACCAATAAGTATCAGAAGCGTTATCCAGGTAATCCATTTTCCAGCCTTATGCCCGAATAGGTGCTTGTTCAGGTCCTCGTAAGAGCGGGAGCCGGTATCATGGGCGATGAGCATCATTTTGGTGCCCAGCCAGACAAATAGTATGGTCGATAAGCCAATGGTGATGGTGGCCCATTTGCCATACTGGGTAAAAAACTGCAATATTTCCTGCCCTGTCGCGAAGCCTGCTCCTACAACCGTTCCGATGTATGTAAATGCGATCTGCAGCACCCGGAATGCCTGTTTCATGCGTTTCCCCTCTCAGGCCCCATAATAGTTTGGACATGCGGGTACCATGGTACAAGGTATGCTTGACCCTGGTAACTCATGACAATTGAAAGAAGCTTTACGTCCCCAGAATCGGTCAATGATGGAGGAAAGCCGATTTCGCTTGAACTGACAGCCTCATCTATGATACTTTTACCTCATAGGATAGGCTTGGGAGGTCGAATTATGGAAGTATTAAAACAACGAATATTACAAGAAGGCGTAGTCATCTCGGATCAGGTGCTGAAGCTGGACGGATTATTGAATCATCAGATTGATCCTGCACTGACAATGGAGATGGGCCGCGAGTTTGCCGCTCGCTTTCGTGAAAGTGTAGTGACACGGGTCATAACGGTGGAGTCTTCAGGGATTCCGGTTGCTTTTGCCGCAGCACATGAACTTGGGGTTCCGCTCGTATTTGCCCGTCGAAAAAAGACACTTCTGGCAGATCCCGATGCCTACTGTGAACGCGTACCTTCCTTTACCAAAGGGATCGTAACCGATATTATGGTATCCCGCGAATATATTCATGAGAACGACCGTATTTTGTTTATAGACGATATTATCGCCAACGGAGATGCTGCTCGCGGTGTCATTAAAATCATTGAACGTTCAGGCGCGGAACTCGTCGGATTCGGTGTCGTGGTCGAGAAATGTTTTCAGGCCGGAGCACGAACGATCCGTGAGCAGGGCATTCCTGTGGAAGCCTTGGTGCGCATTCGTTCACTGAATGATGGAACCGTGCAATTCGACGATAACCAAATGTGACAGTTTAAAGGAAAAAGCCTATTTTTTGAACAATGCCTTTGCATGAACGCGGATTTCATTTATAATGGGGTTATGTTAGGGAGAGGAGGCAACACCATGGGGAACCAACCGGCATCAGAACAATTTTTTATTGAAAAGCTGGCGGAGTCGAAAGTTCATTTTGAACGTGCCCTGGATTGTAAACATACGGAATTTGATGACCTTTATCCCTATATGATTGAACATCCTCAATTTTTCTGGTACAAACGCTATGTTGCCTGGTCAGAGTTGCTGACCATTGTAGGCTTGTGTGAAGAGTTGTCCTTCGCTTGGAAAGAACAATTTACACCACATCAAGTGGAGTACCTTGAAGAACGTGTGATGTCCGCCAAAGTGCTTGATTTTTGGTTCGAGAAGAACGACAGCAAAGAGCACGCGCAGCGGTAACTTTCAGTCGGGATATTTTTCGAATGACATAACAGTCCAATACAGTCACGTGAGACCTAAATGACTCTTCATTTAGGTCTCTTTTTGTAAACTATTTTGGAATATAGGAGCCATAGACATGATAAGTGATGCAGAATTGGATGCACTGCGTTTATCGGGTGAAAAAGTAAGAGTGGTACGGGATGGTCTGGAATCGAACGATGTGACCGGGATTGTCGTTGCATGGGATGGGGAACAGGTACTTATCCGTCGTCAGAACAGACGTGTGGTCAAGCTGGACCGCAGCTATCGCTATCAGCTCTTTAGCGAGCCGCGCCAAAGTCCGGCTGATGAATAGAGTCCACTCTGGAGACGGATGCATGGAATTACCATGGTTGGTTTGGCATAATTCCGCCGCTCGGGAGAGAAGATAGGTACAGCGAGAATTCGTAAACTTATCAGCCGAGAGGATGTGCGGGTAGCCATGACATTGATGAATGATAAGGTACATGCCTACAAGGATCAGATTGGAGAATTAAGTGATGTGTTGCCTGGCGTAGTCAAAGCGTATCACGATTTTACGGGTGAATGCTTTCAGTCAGGTGCCATCGATGCCAAAACCAAGCAGCTGATTGCCCTCGGCATCGGATTGTTTGCTAATAACGAAGTATGTACGTTTTACCACGTAGAAGAGGCCCGTGCGAAGGGAGCAACCGATCAGGAGATTATGGAGACGGTTGCGGTAGCCGGAGCGGTTGGCGGCGGTCACGCGCTGTCTCAAGGTGCAATGCGTGTGCAAAAAGCATTGCACTAGGTTCGTTCGGTAGTTGAGTTTAAATAATAAGACAGCAAAACAGGCTCTGGAATGATCCAGAGCCTGTTTTGCTGTCTAACTTATATTTTTCCAAGCATCTTGTTATACATAAACTGTCCGGTCACCCGGCGCGCTGTTACATAGCGGTCACTGAAATAGGGATTCGACATTTTGGTGATGCTGACACCTTTACTGCTGGAAGCATGAGCGAATTGTCCGCCCCCGATGTATACGCCTGTATGCGAAATGCCACTGCCTGAAGTGTTGAAGAATACCATATCACCTGTGCGCAGATTGGCTTTGGATACCGGAGTACCTGCCTTGGCTTGCTGCTGTGAAGTACGTGGCAATTCAATGCTATATTTTTGGAAGATATATCTCATAAATCCAGAGCAATCAAACCCGGCCAGCGTTGTGCCGCCCCACTTGTAAGGTATTCCATTCATGTTGTTAACGACGGTGTTGATACTGCTCGCCTCAGTGCTTGCTGCACCAGATGTAAATAGAACGGCTGCGCCAAAAATAGAAATGATCAGTTTTTTCAAAATGAATGTTCTCCCTTCGATGCCTACGGAGTTAGCTAAGGGTTCGGTAGAAGGTTCCCTATATTTCCTATGTATAAGAATAATTCACCCAAAATGGTTCCCCCGTTTTCAAACATGAAACTCGGCAAATGAATAATTAATATTTTGTAACCTTTTGAAACTATATTGCATAAATGCGTAATTGTCAAACCTTTCTTCCTTCTGCAATGTTAACGGAATTCAAGACTTTTTGTGGAAAGTTGTAGTTCTCCATGTTTATTTATGATGACAAAAACGTAATTTGTGTTTCATCGGCACATAAATTGGACAAATAAGTAAATTGGAGTCGAAGAGGATAGTAAGGTTCATTCTCAACAGAAAAAGTCAGGTCTCGACCAGATTTTATAAGTTTCGGTTATCGTAGGTCTAATAATTTTCAATTTAATTGTTGACACCTTAAATTTCACATGATATATTATTTCTTGTCGCCGCGATAGATTATCTCGGAGATATGCCATATGCGGTCGTGGCGGAATTGGCAGACGCGCACGGTTCAGGTCCGTGTGGGCTAACCCCCCGTGGAGGTTCGAGTCCTCTCGACCGCATCAATTCATACATGAGGTTTCTGATCTGCTTTTTCTGGCAGATTGGGAACCTTTTTGTTTTTTTATACATTAGAGATGCTGCTGTTCATCAAATGAGAAAAACAAAATAGCTGTATGCAAGTCGAGCTTCTGTTTGGAGCGCCGGCTGAAAAAGGATTTTGTTGAACAACAGGCACTTCTTCAGGTCCCATTGCCTCTTGGCAAAAAGCACCTCGAATAACCCCAAGATTTCCAAGACAGAATGTACATAAATGGGGTGAATTGTCTATGAGGAAAAAAGGGATTCGGATATTACCTTGGATCTTGTTATTGGCCATGCTTATCGGATGTCAGAGCTCGAAACCTAAAGAACAGGATTTGATGCGGATAAATTCCGCTAATGGTAACAATGCGAAAAAAGTCATTTTCCTGATGGTGGACTCTTTAATGTATCAGGCGATCGACGAAGGAATCGGCAAGCAGGATCTTCCTGCCTTACAATTCCTGATCAAACACGGGCAATATTATAAAAACCTGGTCAGTTCTTTTCCCACGATGTCCGTCACGATTGACAGCTCCTTGCTTACCGGTGCATATTCGGACCTTCACCGTGTGCCGGGTTTGACTTGGTATTCTGCGGACAACAAAAAAATGATCATGTACGGAACTGGCCCGACGGAAGTGCTCAAACAAGGAGTGCATCCGGTAGTGACGGATGCTCTAATTCATTTAAACGGGAGTCATTTGAACAGAAATTTACCTACGATCTATGAGGATCTTGCCCGGCAAGGATTAAAGTCGGGTTCAATCAATGGCCTGATATATAGGGGGATGTCCGCTCAAAAGCTGTCGATACCTCAATGGATTCAGGCAGCTGCTTCTTTACCCAAAGAGATTGATGTGAAAGGGCCGGATTTACTGTCCCTGGGTGCCTTGTCTAATCCGTTTCAAGGGATTAAAGACTTGCCGGATGGTCTAACGAAGCGAATGGGGATTCATAATGAATTTGCGATTGAAGCCTTAAAATATTTAATTCAATCCAATAAATTACCGGATTTTTTGTTTGTCTATTTACCGGATTTAGATCGGGAGTTACATAAGAAAGGCCCTACGGGACTTCGTGGAGTGAAGGAGTTAGATCAGCAGCTTCAATCCGTACTGCAAACATTCGGTTCTCCGGAAAAAGCTTTGCAAAATGCCATCTTTATCATTGCGGGTGACAGTGGAATGACCCGTATTCTGCCTGAAGATCAGAATGCGGTCATTGATCTGCCCTCTTTGCTTGGAGATGCCAATATTATGCGTCCGGGTGATGCTGTATCGAAGGAGACTGAACTCATTCTTGCCGTCAATGAAACAATGGCCTATATATATTCATTGAAGGCGGACCGTTCCCTTAGAGATACAGCAAACCTGCTAAAGGATGATCCACGCATTGACTTTATTTCCTGGAAAGAAAATGAGTGGAATTACGCAGTTCAGGGATCCACAGGCAAACAGCTCCGATTTAAATCAGGAGGTAACCTGACCGATTCATACAACCAATCATGGACGGTCGAACAGGATGAAGAGGTACTGGACTTAAGCACAAACAAGATTAAACATACATTGAAATACGATGAGTATCCGGATGTCCTGAAACGCTTGTCAAGCTCGCTCCGTTCACACCAAGGTGAATTTTTGGTTGTCACGGCCAAACCGGGCTATGAATTTACCAGCGGCAGTTCACCAACGCACAAGGGCGGAGGAGGCCACGGATCAATTCGTAAACAGGAATCACTTGTTCCCTTGATTATCAGCGGAACAGACCAAAAGCCTGAGTATTTACGAATCGTGGATTTAAAAGATTATTTGCTTAACCTTTTGACCCAAAAGACTCAAAGAAAACCAATAGTGCATTGATAAATAAACAGCTGGAGTAGCTCGTTCAACGTATTCAGCTTGGTCGCACCGATACGAGGCAAGAGAAGCCACCTTGATATGCTCTTTAACTTCGAATTGCTGTTGTCTGATCGTATCTTTTGATTATGAGACCATCGGTATAGTTTATACCGGTGGTTTTTTGCGTTGATTAATACTCTGTACGTCAGAACATTTTTCGAATAGATGACATCAACTTCCGCCAGTCCATATTGCTTCATTTGCGGCATCGGTTAATCCCCTAGGGCAGCCACTCCAACTTTCTTTAGGATATAGACCCAGTGCTATTTGGAGAAATGCCTGTTCTATGGCTGTTGTACCCCCGCTTTCATGGTGAAATGTACGCAAAATTCCGAATTGTACCTATCCTGAGCATAATACATCCACTATTCTTTTCACGTAAGGAAAGCGCTATCATTATTGGTTTGAATTCACTATTTCAGAGGGGGTAGGGATGATTTGAAGCGAATGGGTAATCGGATGGCGATGGTTTTTCTGGTGTTCATCTTTGCAGCAGTTCAGTTTGGTTTTACAGGGACCAAAGGTCGTGTGGTTGAAGCAGCGGCAGAGACAAAATTGGCTGAGAAACCGTACATGGGCTGGAGCAGTTACAGCATGCAGGTGTATGACCCTTCCGTAAAATGGACATCAGCAGAGAGCATCAAGAAGCAATCGGATGCCATGCGAGAGAAGTTACAGGCTCATGGCTATGAATATATCAATATTGACGCTGGATGGAACGGAGATAATGATGAATACGGAAGACCGATTCCTAACAAAGAGCTGTATCCGAACGGATTCCAGGAGGTTATCGACTATGTTCATAACAATGGTCAGAAGATCGGGATCTATCTGATTCCCGGATTGTCTATTGATGCATACAATAAAAACCTCGAGATTTATGGGACGGGCGGAGCTTGCAGGATGCAGGATATTGCTTACCAGCCGCTTACCGTGATGGATGCTTGGAATGCGTATACCTACAAGATTGATTTTTCGAATCCTTGTGCTCAGAAATACATCGATTCCATCGCAGATCTACTGGGCGAGTGGGGCATTAACTTTGTCAAATTCGACAGCGTGACTCCAGGATCAGGCATTAACAATCTGAGCCGGGATGCACGAGGAGATGTGGAGGCTTGGTCCAAGGCTTTGGCAAGGCATAATATCTGGTTCGAGCTTTCATGGGCACTGGACCATAACTACGTGGATTTCTGGAAAAAACACGCCAATGGCTGGCGTATCGACTGGGATGTTGAAGCATACGACAGCAATGTGGGTTTAACGCAGTGGGCTAATATTGCACGATTGTTTCCAATCGCTGCGCTTTGGTGGCGTGATGCAGGTCCTGGCGGGTGGAATGATTTTGACTCGCTAAACGTGGGCAATGGTTCCATGGATGGGCTCACCAAGGATGAACGAAAGACAGCCATGACATTCTGGGCGATCTCGTCTGCACCGTTGTATACAGGGAATGACATGACCAGGCTGGACAGCTATGGACTTGAACTTCTGACCAATGATGAAGTGATCGCTGTCAATCAGGCTGGACGTCCGGCTCATCCGGTATCGATGGATACCCAGCAGCAGGTATGGTACGCCAATAACGGAGATGGAACGTACAGTGTGGCTCTCTTTAATCTGGGCAACCGGAGTGCTGAGGTCAAGGTTAATTGGAGTGATATCGGTCTGGAAGGACCTGCATCGGTCCGTGACCTGTGGAGCCATTCCGAACTGGGTACCTTTAACGAAGGGTTTAGCAGCGGTTTATTGGAGCCTCATGCTTCACGAATGCTGAAAGTCAAGGCACTGAGCGGAACATCGACGGTGAATGACGATGATACAGGCATGCGCTATACCGGAGATTGGAAGCGAAATGGAGGCAAGGAACAATTAGAGGGTTCACAGGACCTGACTATAGCGATTCAGGATTCCACAGGCAATGAAAGAGCGAATGCGGATACAGCGAGCGATTCCAATGTAGCAGATGAACCGGCTGCTGAACCATCCGTTGCTGGAGACGATACCACGGTTACCGAGGTGGTCTACGTTAACGATGACGACAGTGAGATACAATACAACGGTTCGTGGAATGCGAATACCGGCAGAGGTTTCGGGGACTTCAATGACGATGTGCATTATACGGAAGAAGACGGCGATTATTTTGAATACACGTTCACAGGTACAGGCATCGAGCTGCTGACAGAGAAGCATCAAGAGCAGGGGGACATGAGTATTATTCTTGATAATGGAGAGGCAGAACAGGTAAGCGCGTATACCGATGGAGAAAGGGAAGCCCAGCAGGTGCTGTACAGCAAAACAGATCTGCCAAGTGGAACACATACCCTGAAGGTCGTTAAGGCATCGGGCCAATACATGCTTCTGGATGCACTCAAAGTAACCAGGGAAAAAGAGTCTGATGGACAGAACAGTGGAATAAGCCCAACCGCTGCAGACTTTGATAAGGCAGTGGATCAGCAGGCGGATGTGAAAATTACGTTAAACCTGAACGGTAATACGTTAACTGGTGTGGAATACGACGGGGGCGATCTCGGCGAAGATGACTACGATGTCATTGACAATACGTTAACGATCAAGAAACAATACCTCACACAGCTGCCCGTCGGCACAACGAAGTTTAACGTGTTATTTAGCGCGGGAGATCCGCAGACGCTGATGATTAAGGTTATTGACACTTCAGGAATCCGATTCGCGATGATTAACAATGATGATCCCGGAATTAAGTATAGCGGCAACTGGTCGCGCAGCACGGGAAGAGCATTTGGCGACTATAAGGATGATGTGCATTACGCCGAGCAGAACGGCGATTATTTTGAGTATGAATTCAGGGGAACGGGTATTCAGTTTTTTACGGAAGTGGATCCGTCCCAGGGCGATATGGATATTTACGTGGATGGTGAGTTTAAGGAAACGGTAAGTGCTTACCGTGACGGACGTTTGGCGCAGCAAAAGGTCTATAGTGTCTCAGGGCTGCCAGATGGGCTGCACACGCTTAAAGCCGTGAAAAAGTCAGGGCGGTTCATGCTGCTTGATTTCCTCAAGGTGGAGATTCCCAATATCATTCAGCCTGTGAGTGCTGTTTTTGACAAAGCTGAATCTGCGCAAGCCGATATTGAAGTGACACTTTTGCAGGAACCGGAAAGTTTCAAGAAGATTATGAATGGCTCACTTGAGCTGGTAAAGGGAACTGATTATGAGATAACAGGGGATAAGGTGACGATTGGAAAATCCTACCTTGCTGCGCAGCCTCTAGGCACGTTGAACCTCCGTTTTGTTTTTGGCGGTGATTATCTCAATGATGTTCATTATTCGGTGGTAAACGGTGATTTCTATGAGTACGTCTTCAAAGGTACCGGCATCCGTATGATTACTCCGACTGGGCCGCAGCAGGGTGAGGTGGAGATCTACATTGACGGAAATCTCGTGCAAACCGTAGATACGTACAGTGAGGGACGTAAAAATAGGCAGGAAATCTACAGCATAACAGGCCTGACAAGTGGTGTGCATACGCTGAAGGCTGTCAAAAAGTCCGGTGAGCTCATGCTCGCGGATCAACTGAAATTTACGATTGCTGCTGGGGACAGCGGGCCAACCAACCCAACCAATCCAAGCAATCCGACCAATCCATCTGGACCTTCTGGACCTTCCAATCCGGGTGGACCGTCAACTCCTGTTGTACAGCCTCCAGTTACTCCGGCTCCGGAAACAGAAGAGGGAGAGGAATCTTCCGGGAATACGGAGACGACTCGGCATGAGGCGTATATTAACGGTTATAAGGACGGACTGTTTAGACCGAATAACAAGATTACTCGCGCAGAGATGGCAACCATGCTCGCCAAAGTCGTTGTAAAAGATGCAGCATCATCAGATGTGACGTTCAGCGATGTGAGTTCTTCCCATTGGGCAGCAGCAGCTATCGACAAGGTTGCAAAAATGGGACTGATGCAAGGCTACAAGGATGGCACATTTAAACCGAATCAGTCCTTGACCCGTGCAGAGATGGCAAGTTTGGCTGTGAGCCTTGCTTCGGATACGACCAAGCCGGGCAGCGGGTTCTCTGATATTGGCAGTCATTGGGCTAAGGATGCGATTCAAAAAGCCCAAGGGCTGGGAATCCTGACAGGTTACAAGGACGGCACCTTCCGGCCGAATGCTGAGCTGACAAGAGCAGAAGCCGTTGTTGTCATTAACCGGGTGTTGGGAAGAGGCCCGCTTACTGGAGTTTCGCAGCCTCAGTGGAAGGATGTATCACCTTCCCATTGGGCTTATGGAGATATTGAAGAAGCGTCCGTTAATCATGGTTCGAAGCCTGCTGCAATTGGCGGAGAACAATGGATGGAATAGGCTGAAAATAGTGTGATTGAGAAGGGGACCGTATAGGTCCCCTTCTTTCTGAATAATTTTAATAAAGCGTGGGCTGTGTCAGTAAAGAGCAACGAATGAGCTGCTGCACAAGCAAGAAAACAATTGACTAAGCCAAAAAATGATATAATCTGTGATTATGATAGCGCTACCAACAACTCGGCGATGGAGGGGTTGCCCATTCGAAATTCCAGTGTTTTTCGGAAATTTCTCATTTCGTATGTCATCATTTTGGTCATACCCAGCATAGGTGGCTACATGTCTTATCTGACTTCGATTTCCGTAACGCAGTCCATTTCCATTGAGAATGGGGTCACTCAGCTTGAGAAGGGCCAAGAAATATTGGAACGGCGCATGGCTGAAGTCGAAGGCTTCACCAGACAGCTTGCCGTGAATCAGGAACTGAACGTCCTAATGAATGAAAGGGATAACGAAACGAATGTATATGGCATATGGCGAGCCATGGAGAATGTGCTGACGTTTGGACAGACGAATGATTTCCTGCAAAATTATTATATTTATTTAGCCAATTATAATCTAATTCTTACCCCGGGTTCCTCCTACAGGCCGAATCATTATTATGCCGATTTTCATTATACCGATCTGTCCCTTGAGGAATGGATGAAGCAAGTATTAAAACAAACGCATCGTAGTGAAATTAAGCCGCTCAGTTCCTATGTCAGCAGAGGCCAGCAAACTTCGGTCATTACATATATGCAATCACTGCCTTTGGACAGCTTCAACGATTCCTCGCCTGCGGTAGCTGTCGTCGTCATTGATGAGAAGATGATCGTAGGACTGCTGTCCAGTATGACGGACCGATATGGCGGCTGGGTTCACATTAGCGATGCGGAAGGGAGAACCATTGCGCTGAAGGGGAGCGGAGAACCTGAGATGGCCAAGATGATCGCTGATCCGAATTTCGATCCGAACAAGGTTAGTCAGTTCTATGAGGATGATCTGGTTATCACTACGCAATCGGATTCTAACGGCTGGGTATATCAGGCCGGGATTCCGCGTGACCTCCTTCTGGAAAATGCAAACAAGATCAAGAAGATGAGCATGCTCATTACAGGTGGAACACTACTGCTTGGACTGCTCGTGGGTCTGGTGCTTGCCTATCGTCATAGCGCCCCAATCAATCGACTGCTAAGTGTGATGAAGGAGCAATTCGGACGAGATGACGGGATTTCCAGGAATGAATTTGATTTTCTAAGCGGAAACATCTCGGATATGATCACCAAGAACAAGCTGCTGGAATCGGAATTGAATCGCCAGCTGCCACTCGTAAGAGATGCCTTTTTGAAGCGCCTGATATCAGGTGAGTTCAAATCACGAGACGAGATTCTCTCTGCTGCCGAACAGGCGGATATTCATTTGCAGCAGGGAGCAGGATATGCCGGTCTGGTCCAGATCAAAGGTTACGGCAGTATGGATAACGTTGATATCCTGAATGAGTTAAATGCTTCTCGGCTGCTGTTGAAGCAGGCGCTGAGCGAGCTTGGCGCTAATGTACTGATGACCGATTGGGGATCGGATAAAGTGGCCACTTTGTTTTTCTCCACGGATGAGAAAGCTGACACACAACGCAGCGTAGAACATATTACGCAGACCATGGATGATTTGGCACAGGTTGTGTTTAATGATTACCGGATCACCATCCAGTCGGGATTCGGCAACCATTTCTCGTCTGTGACGGAGGTCAGTGATTCCTTCGACCAAGCCAATCAAGCTCTTGAATATGCCATCTACATGAACGAAAGGGGCATGGTGTGGAGCAGTGAAACACAGACCGAAAATACGACTTATTATTATCCGCTCGACTCCGAGCAGCGACTGATTACAACGATCCGGGCGGGAGAACTTGAGGAAGCCAAGCGGATTGTCGAAGCCATCATGGTACAGAACATGGAGCAGCGTGAGCTATCCATGGAAATGAAACATCAACTGATTGGCGAGATGAAGGGAACCTTTATCAAGCTGCTTGATCAAAAGGCATTTACGGAATACGACTCCATCGAAAATGTCAAACGGCGGGTCATCGACATTGGGTCCGCGGAGCCACTGGAGACCGTTAAGTCTGAATTGTACGAAATCATGGAAGAACTGTGCGGACTGATTGCTGACAAGAAGAAGGATACCCATAGTCAAATCGTTAAACAGATCAAAGCATATACCGCAGAGATGTATTCCGATGCCGAGCTAACCCTATATCGCGTTGCTGAGCACGTTGAGCGGCCTGAAAAATACATTTCTCAACTGTTCAAGGAGTATACGGGGGTTAATTTTTCTGATCATCTGATCAAAGTGCGAATGGATCAGGCGATGATCCTGTTAAGGGACAGTAATTATACGGTGGACGAAATAGCAGCAAGAGTGGGGTACAACAGTTCACATTCCTTCCGGCGTGCCTTTAAACGATTGAATGGTATTTCTCCGAGTGTATATAGACAGAATCCTTACGAATGAAATCATTCAGGTCTTATGGCCGTGTTGTCCCAAGCGGACGATGCGGTCTTTTTGGTGCAATCTAGCGGTTTATATGGAGAAATGGCCGTTCTGTTGCTGGTTTGTGCCCTCAAAAAAGGGATAACTGTACGCTCTACATCTCAATTGTACCTGTTAAGAAGACATCCCAATCCACTATGATCAACGTGTAGTAAGCGCTATCATCATTGGACATCACAGACTGAAGTCAGGGGGGGTTGTTCTGGAGAAGGAAGTCGTTGTGAATCACAGGTCATTGCCACAGAGAAAAGAAACGAGCTTATGGAGCAATGCCCGCAGGAAAATGAGGAAGCACTGGCAGTTGCACCTGCTGGTGATTCCACCCTTGCTGTTTTTTCTTATTTTCAAGTATTACCCAATGATTAATGCAGTCCTTGCCTTTAAGGACTACAACGTCATTAAAGGTATTTGGGGAAGTCCCTGGGTGGGGCTGCAAAACTTCCGTCTCTTCTTCGAAAATCCGTTATTTTGGACTCTGGTGAAGAACACGATCATATTGAGTGGATATTTGCTGCTGGCGGGATTCCCGATTCCAATTATCTTAGCCCTTATGATTAATGAGGTGCGGAGCACGAAGTTTAAAAAGTTCGTACAACTCGTATCGTTTGCGCCTTATTTCATCTCAACCGTCGTAATGGTATCCATTATCATGCTGTTTCTGGCACCGCGGCTTGGCTTTGCCAACATTGCCCTGAATTTTTTCGGGCTTGAATCGGTCAATTTCCTCGGCGAACCTGGGATGTTCCGATCGATCTATGTCTGGTCGGATATATGGCAAACCGCAGGATACAGTGCAGTGATCTATTTGGCAGCTCTCGCCGGAATTGATCCGACGCTGTATGAAGCGGCCAAAGTCGATGGAGCTTCACGGTTTCAAAAGATCAGACACGTCGACCTCCCAGGTCTTGTTCCGACCATCGTCATTATTTTGATTCTCAATGTAGGGAATGTCATGGCCATTGGCTTCGAAAAGGTCTACCTGCTGCAGAATCCGCTTAACCTAGCCAACTCTGAAATTATTGCAACCTATGTTTACAGCATCGGCCTGTTGAATGCCAACTATAGCTTTGCGACCGCGGTCGGACTTTTCAACTCGCTGATTAATCTCGTTTTATTGGTTACCGTGAACGGTTTGGCGAAACGAGTGACCAACAATAGTATCTGGTAGGAAAGGAGGGTCCTTAAGTGGCAGCAACGGTACCAAAAAGGATTAGGGAATCTGCCGCCGACAGAGCGTTCCTGATCACGATCTATATTGTGCTCAGTCTCGTTGTACTGGCGGTGATCTATCCTCTGATTTTTATTATCAGCAGCTCGTTAAGCAGCCCAGCAGCCGTTACTTCAGGCCGTGTGTGGCTCTGGCCCGTAGATATTTCATTCAGTGGTTACAGGGCATTATTCAACACACCTGAAATCTTAAAAGGGTACGGTAATTCCATCTTTTATACGGTGGTAGGTACGCTTATTAGTGTGGTCCTGACCATCATGATTGCCTATCCGCTATCACGCAGAAGCTTTTTTGGCCGAAATGCCTTAATGATGATCATCACCTTTACGATGATTTTCAGCGGCGGGTTAATTCCGACGTATATGGTTGTGAAGCACCTTCATCTGATCGACACACGCTGGGCGCTGCTGATTCCTAATGCCATTTGGGTATGGCAAGTCATCATTGCCCGTTCCTTCTTCAAATCCTCCATTCCCGAGGAATTGCTGGAAGCCAGCGAGATGGACGGCTGCAGTGACATGCGCTTCATTTGGAGTATTGTTCTCCCTCTATCCAAGCCCATTATCGCTGTGCTGGTACTCATGTATGCGGTTGGGCAATGGAATGCTTATTTTGATGCTCTTATTTATCTTAAATCGGCTGATCTGTTCCCGTTACAGCTCATTCTGCGCAGCATTATTATTCAGAACAACAGTGCAGGAGCGATGGATGCGGCGAAAATGGTGGAGAGACAGCAGCTTGCCGAGCTGTTAAAATATTCCTTGATTGTGGTGGCTACATTGCCTGTGCTGGTGATCTATCCGTTTGTACAGCGTCATTTTGTACAGGGAATGTTGGTTGGTTCCATTAAGGGCTAATTCACAGCTTGGGATTGGAGAATCATTTTCTTCACCGGTAAATTACTATAGGGAGTGATCCATTTTGAAGAAAAGCCTGACAATCATACTCATGCTGCTCATGGCGTTCACCATTGTAATGAGCGGATGCTCAAGCGACAACTCGTCAAGCCCTGAATCAGGAGAGCCGGCTGCAGGAGACGGTCCGGTGAACATCAGTGTATTTTCCGTACAGGAATCGGGGATCGATATCCCCACCAACCAATTCACCAAATTCGTAGAAGACAAGTTCAACATCAAATTCAACTGGCAGATCAATCCGTCGGACGGAGCCAAGGAGAAGCGCCAGATCTCGCTGGCAAGTGGCGACTATCCCGATGCCTACCTGCTTACTCATTACATTGACCAATTCTCACAGGCGGATCTTTTGAAATATGGGAAACAGGGCGTCCTCTTGCCGCTCAACGATCTGATTGATCAATATGCTCCCAACATCAAAGCAGCGATGGAAAGTAACTCAAATTTGAAAACGCTTAACACAGCGCCGGATGGCAATATTTATGGCCTTGTTGCCTATACGGAATGTTTCCATTGCTCCTATCCGAGCAAGATGTGGATGAATACGGAGTGGCTCAAAAAGCTCAATCTGGAGATGCCAACCACGACGGAGGAATTCAAAAATGTGCTGCAGGCCTTCAAAACGCAGGACCCGAACGGAAATGGCAAAGCCGATGAAGTACCTCTTAGCGGTTCCATCGAGGAATTTGGTGTGCGCATCATTCCATTCCTCATGAATGCCTTTGTGTACGATGATGACCGCAACTACCTGCAAATGGCTGGAGGAAAGGTTCAATCCGCAGCCATTACGCCAGAGTGGAAGGAAGGATTGACCTATATCAAATCGTTGTACGATGCAGGTCTCATTGATCCAGGAGCTTTTACACAGAACGCTGAAGCCTTTAAGAAAATTGGGGAAAATGCAGATGCGGAAATTCTCGGCGTCGGGGCAGGAATGCACCCCGCAATCTTCGTAAACATTGATCCTGGCAATACACGCTCGGCACACTATAACCCTGTACCTCCGATTTCCGGACCGGGAGGCGTATCGTACGCAACGCATGATGGAGGCGGCGTATCTCCGGGAGCCAAATTCGTCATTACCAACAAGGCAAGCGAAGAAGCGCAGATCGCTCTAATCAAAATGGTGGACTATATGTTCACTGCCGAAGGTCAAACGAACGGGGCGAGTGGTCTGAAAGGAATCGATTGGACTGATCCCGGAGAAGGCGACGTGGCACTGGGCAAGGATTCCAAGCCGATGGTTAAACAGATTCCAATGGCTGAGGGAGAAGCGCTGCGAAATGCGGGCTGGAGCGGAATGGCTCATTTCTATATGCCGAAGGAGTATCGGGATACCTTTGTTCAAGGCACGGATATCTATGCTTCCGACGGTTATGAGCGCAGACTGTATGATGCTACGCTGCTGTATGAAGGACATGAGCCAGAAGAGCTGTTCCCGATCTGGTCTGTATGGATTGATCCTTCCGAAATTGATGAAGCAAGCTTGCTGCAAACCAATATCCGAAACTACATTGAGCAGAACCAGCTTCAATTCATTACAGGCAACAAGGATCTCAACAAGGATTGGGATGCGTATGTTAAAGGTCTGGAAAACCTGAAGCTGGACCGTTATCTCGAAATTTTGCAAAAGGCCTACGAGGCGTCCAAATAGCAGATGAAGATTCGAACATCAGGTGCTTGAGTTGGACCAGGCACCTGATGTTTGTTGCATCCACAGCATAAGGATGATGTGAATGGTGCACTTAAGCTGATATTCAAGACAATACAGTCAGTAACCGTGCCAAAACGTAATGAGGGAGAGAACTTATGAAACTTCAATATGACAAACCCGCCAGTGTATGGACCGAGGGGCTTCCCATTGGTAATGGCCGTCTCGGTGGCATGATTTTTGGAGGAGTAGAGCAGGAGAAAATCGGAGTGAACGAGGACACTTTATGGTCTGGCTATCCTACGGACGGTAATAATCCCAATGCAAAGGAGGTTTTGCCGAAGGTCCGCAAGCTAATACAGGAGAGACGCTATCAGGAGGCAGACACGCTGACGAGAGAGATGCAGGGACCCTATACGCAATCCTATTTGCCCTTCGGAGAATTGCTTCTTCGTTTTGAGCACGGAGGCATTCATCATTCTTACAAACGGACGCTGGATATAGAACAGGCACTGCACAGCGTTGAATACCAGGTTGGGAACGTTACCTACAAGCGTGAGATGTTTGCTTCGAATCCCCATCAGGTGATTGTGCTGCGTCTAACCGCAAGTGTACAGGGGAAGCTCCATGTGCATGCCACCCTGGACAGCCCGCTTCGGCATACGCTTCACGTACAAGGAAGATCGTTTCGTATTATCAGGTACCGCTCCGGAACATGTGGACCCCAGCTATGTCGCAAGCGATGATCCCATTAGATACGGTGAACCGGGAGCCGGGAAGGGCATGGTTTTCGAAGGACAGCTGGCCGTGACAGCAGAGGATGGACAGGTGATTGTGGATAGTCAAGGAATTCATTTGTTGGGGGCAACGGCTGCCACCTTCTATTTCAGTGCAGCTACAAGTTTTAATGGCTATGACAACTTACCTGGTAAAAAAGAGAAAGATGCTTCGGTCATCGCTAGTTCATTCCTGAACATAGCGACTACCCAGCCGTATACAAGCCTGCGTGACGCCCATATCTCGGATTATCGCTCCCTGTTTGACAGAGTGAAACTGCAGCTTGGTACGCCGCTCGCCCCGGATGGCATGTCTACAAGCCAGCGGATTACGACCTATGCAGCAGACGATCCGGGACTTGTGGAGCTGCTCTTTCATTATGGACGCTACTTGCTGATCTCAAGTTCTCGCCCTGGTACGCAAGCCGCCAATCTTCAGGGAATATGGAATGCACTTACCCGCCCGCCATGGAGCAGCAATTATACCTTGAACATTAACA
The DNA here is from genome assembly GCF_002272715.1 of Paenibacillus sp. 7516. Taxonomy (NCBI): domain Bacteria; kingdom Bacillati; phylum Bacillota; class Bacilli; order Caryophanales; family Paenibacillaceae; genus Paenibacillus; species Paenibacillus sp. 7516. The sequence continues at coordinate 230,338 of NZ_NPBI01000007.1, read as the reverse complement.
CGGAGATGAACTATTGGCCTGCTGAAGTTTGTAACTTGGCAGAGTGCCATATGCCTCTGCTGGATCTGATCGGTAATCTGGCAGAGAAAGGTGCTAAGACTGCACAAGTTAACTATGGTACCCGTGGCTGGACGGCTCATCATAACTCGGATCTATGGGCGCATACAGCCCCGGTTGGAAATTACGGAGGTGGAGATCCAAGCTGGGCGTATTGGCCAATGGGTGGCGTATGGCTGACTCAGCATTTATGGGAGCATTACGCCTTTAACAGAGACGAAGCGTATTTGAGAACAACTGCCTATCCGATCATGAAGGAGGCTGCACTCTTTGCTCTGGATTGGCTTATTGACGACGGAAGCGGAAATTGGACTACAGCCCCATCCACTTCTCCAGAGCATAAATTTCGCACAGCGGAAGGTACAGCAGCGGTCAGCTCGGGTTCAACGATGGATATTTCCCTGATCTGGGAGTTGTTCACGAATTGCATGGAAGCCGCGGAACGACTTGGAACAGACATGGAATTCAGGAAGGAGCTGGAGAGCGCCCGGGAACGCCTGCAGCCGCTGCAAGTCGGTAAGTATGGTCAACTTCAGGAATGGTCGGAGGATTTCGAAGATGAGGATACATACCACCGGCATACGTCGCACCTTGTAGGCGTATATCCTGGACGGCAGTTGTCCGAGGAGGAAACACCGGAATGGTTTGCCGCGGCAAGAACTTCGCTGGAGCGACGCGGAGACGAAAGTACAGGCTGGAGCTTGGGCTGGCGTGTTGCTCTCTGGAGTCGGTTCCGGGATGGTAACCGTTCCTTGCGACTGCTCTCCAACATGCTCCGTCTGGTTAAGGACGGGGACACGGAGCAATACAACCACGGCGGAGTATACGCCAATCTGCTTGGCGCACATCCGCCATTTCAGATTGACGGCAATTTCGCCGCGTCCGCCGGCATTGCCGAGATGTTGGTGCAGTCTCACCTTTCGTATCTTGAATTGCTTCCGGCCCTGCCGGATTCGTGGCAGAAGGGCTACGTATCCGGGCTGCGTGCCCGAGGCGGTTTTGAAGTTAGCATCCGGTGGAATATGGGGCAGCTCGCCGAAGCGCAGATCACCTCCATGCTGGGTACGGATTGTGCACTTCGTAGTGATGTCCCGCTCATCGTGACTTCGAACGGCACTCGGTTGGATACGATTCGCATCAATGCCTCGACACTGAAATTTCCGACATCAGCTGGCCAAACGTACAGTATTGCATTGGAGGGTAACCAGTAAAAATTTTACCAAGAAGTGTGTTAAATCGCGATATGGATCGGAAGATCGGTGCATGGATTACGGTCTGTCCTGTCTTTATAATGAGGGCAGACTTGGGGGAGGGGATGACCACTCTGCCAACCAACCATGCAACATGGAGGAGGCATATGATGCTAACGAACGATACAGCCGTTGAAGTACAGCAGAACGACACACAAATCCAAGTGAGCAACGGGCAGGTAAGCTTGGTCATTAATCTTGAAAATGGTGAGGCTTCATGCAATGACAACCGCTCTTGTCTTGTTAACCATTTCCGCAGCGCTTTTCGCTGGCAAGGTCGGGAATATAGTACGGAACACTACGAGAGACATGAGCTGAATAGCAAGGAAGCCATTGTCCGGGAAGGATTCGGGAAAGGAGTGCACTTGGTGATCCTGCACCAGTCGTCTATGCTTCCCCAATTAGAACAGCATTTCTATGTATACGAGTCTGTGCCATTTGTGTTAGTGCAGAGCATAATCGAAAGTGATGAAGAGATCAAGGTCAATCGCTTCGCGGTCGTTCAATCCAAACAGGTATCGCTTAACGCAGGAAGTCCACAGGAAGAGCTCAGCATCCTGCGGATTCCTTATGATAACGACAAATGGGTTCGATACACGGTTGTCAAACCTCCAGTGGATGTCGAAAGCTATGAAGCTGCAGTCGTGTTCGAGTCGGAAAGCCGCCGGGGAATCATTCTGGGATCAATTACTCACAAGGTATGGAAAACGGGAATCCGGTTTAAAAGCGAGAAGAGCGGCCACCTCGAAGAAGTAAATCTCTATGGCGGAGCTGTCAGTGAGCTAACCCGAGATTCTCAGCCCCATGGATATGTGAAAGGAAAAATCATTGAATCACCACTCGCATTCATCGGATTTTACCAAGATTATAGAGATGGTCTCGAAGCTTACGGCCGTGCCAACACCTGGATGGAGGCTCCACTGCCATGGGAGGGCGGAGTTCCAGTCGGTTGGAACAGCTGGTCAGCAGCGATGAGTACACTCGATTATGACTTGTATACGTCGACCAGTGATTTTTTGAAGAAGGAAGTGCAGTCTCTGGGTTTCCAGAACGAAGAGACCTTATACATTAATTTCGATGCCTTCTGGGACAACTTTACACCTGAACAGATGAAAGATGCGCTGGACCGGGTACGGCAAAACGGACACAGGGCGGGTACCTATTGGACGCCATTTACGTTCTGGGGAAGCCCGGAACAGTTCAGCCAAGTCGTGGAAGGAACGGATGGTCAGTATACCTACGGAGATATTCTGCTGAGAGACATGGAAGGCGAGGTTTTGCCGGATGTTGATGGCGGTTTGGCTATAGATCCGACACATCCCGGCAATCTGCTGAGAATGGACTGGTTTGCGAACAAATTCATCTCGGAAGGATTCGAGTATATTAAGCTGGACTTCCTTGCACATGGTGCCCTTGAAGGGCAGCATTACGACCCCGAGATCACAACAGGGATTGCAGCTTATCGCCACGGCATGTTTTATTTACAGCAAAAGCTCTCACCGAAGGCCATTGGCCGCCCGTTCTTCATCAACCTATCCATTGCGCCGATCTTTCCGTACGCCTTCGCTCACAGTCGCCGCATTTCCTGCGATGTCTTCGGTACGCTTCAGGATACGGAATACCTGTTAAACTCATTGACCCATGGCTGGTGGATGAACAATACGCTGTACCGATATAACGATCCGGACCATTCCGTGCTGTACAAGAGCTTCAACCAGGAAGCAACTGGCTGGCACGAAGGAAGAAGCCGCCTGACCGCTTCGGTGATTGCAGGTACGGTATTGCTGCTCGGAGATGATTTCCGTCAGGCGGAGGCTGCGGAGCGGGCAAAAGACTGGCTAGCGAACAAGGAAATCATGAACATCGCCCGGCTCGGCCGAACGTTCCGTCCGCTGGAAGGAGATTGTGGGAAGCAGGCTTCAGACGTATTTGTACTGGAATCGGCTGAAGAAAAGAGCTTTTATTTGGCCGTTTTTAATTTTGATGCTGCGAGTGCCGCACGTAGAACGGTTTCCCTGGAGCGAGCCGGGCTGGATGCAAGTACGGTGTACAGTTATCAGGATTTATGGGAAGGGGGACAAGGGGAAGCCAGTGGGCATATGAGCGTAACACTGGAACCAGCAGAGTCCAAAATGTTCAGATTAACAGTTAAAAGAAGCTGACAATCTGCATCAACCTAATAATAGGCGCGCTTTTGTTGGAAACAGACAGCGCGCTTTATTTGGTTTTCGGCGATTATAGATTCAGATAATCCCATTAGAGCAGGAGGGCGTGAGATGGACGATTTTACATTGTGGTACACCACCCCAGCAATGAATTGGAATCAAGGTTTGCCGCTTGGGAACGGAAGAATGGGAGCTGTGGTCATGGCTGAACCGTATCGTGAAGTGTGGAGCATGAGTGAGGTGACCTACTGGTCCGGTCAAGCAGATCCAGAGCCGGCTCTTGCAGGAGGGAAGAGGGCACTGGAGGAGATGCGGCGTCAGTTCTATTCCGGCAATTATGATGAGGGAGATCGTCTTGCGAAGCGATATTTACAGCCCGATAAGCAGAATTTTGGCACCAATCTGGGGTTGTGCAAGGTTGTTATACAATTTGCGGAGCAGGGCCCTGACAGAACGCTAGAGGGAAGCTTCCGGCGTGAGCTGGACTTAAACCTTGCGCTGGCCAAGGCTGCCTTGAGAAATAAGGATACAACTGTGTATCGAGAAGTTTTTGCTTCACATGCTGACGACCTGGTTGTTTCCAGGGTTTGGAGTGATCGCTCTGGGGGCGTATCCTTTTCGCTTAGCCTGGAGGGAGAGACGGGATCGTTCCGCAGCACTACAATGGATGACTGTACATTGAAGTTTGAGAGCCAGGCTACCGAGAATGTTCACAGCAACGGCAGCTGTGGTGTATCGGCAGAAGGGTACGTGAAGATTGTTGTAGCTGGCGGTACGGTTACCGGGAGAGACGGAAGATTGACCGTCCATGGAGCGGATGAGGCCTCCATTTACTTTGCTGTCAGCACCAATTATCGCAAAACGGGACCGGAGTGGAGACAGGAGAGCCGCGTAATACTCGATAAGGCACTAGGCAAAGGATATTCCTTTCTGAGAACGAATCACATCGAGGATTATGCAGAGCAGTATAACAAGGTCGACATTCAGCTTGGGACTGCAAGCAAAAGTAATCTGACGACAGATCAGCGCATCCGGTTGCTGGCAGGCGGTGGGGATGATGATCCCCAGCTTTTTGCGCTATTTCTGCAATATGGCCGGTATCTGACCATTGCCGGTTCGCGTGCCAATTCTCCGCTGCCTCTTCATCTTCAGGGAATATGGAATGACGGAGAAGCATGCCGTATGGGCTGGAGCTGTGATTATCACCTGGATATCAATACCCAGATGAATTATTATCCGGCAGAGATTACGAACCTGGGAGACAGCCATCTTCCGCTCATGAGGTATGTCGAAGACCTCGCAGTGGCCGGAAAGTCAACGGCACGTAACTTATATGGCAGTGAAGGCTGGGTTGCGCATGTTTTCTCTAACGTCTGGGGATTCACACTTCCCGGCTGGGATACATCGTGGGGGTTGAATGTTACCGGAGGACTGTGGCTCGCCACACATTTGATGGAGCACTATGAATATAGCCAGGACCGTGCTTTTCTGGAAAGTACGGCGTATCCCGTGCTCAAAGAAGCCGCAGCATTCTATCTGGACTATATGGACATTCATCCCGAATATGGCTGGCTGGTGACGGGTCCATCCAATTCTCCGGAGAATCATTTCTATCCGGGTACAGCTGGCGGTGTTGTGCACCAGCTCTCCATGGGAACGACATTAGACCAGATGCTGGTGAGTGAGCTGTTTGAATTTTGCCTGAATTCGATTGAACTACTGGAGAGGGACCAGGATTTCGGTGAACAACTGAGAGAAGCTGTTAATATGCTGCCACCGCTGCAGATTGGGAAGAAAGGACAGCTGCAGGAATGGCTGGAGGACTATGAGGAAGCACAGCCGGAGCATCGGCATCTCTCACATCTATTCGCCCTGTATCCGGGGCATCAGATCACGCCTGAGCGGACACCTGAGCTTAGTGCGGCAGCAAGAGTGACGATGCAAAGCCGGATGCTGCAAGAGGAACTGGAGGATGTGGAATTTACGGCTGCCCTGTTTGGACTCGGTTTTGCGAGGCTGCATGATGGAGAAATGGCCTACAAGCATGTCTCGCATCTGATTAGTGGACTATGCTTCGATAATCTGTTTACCTATTCGAAGTCAGGCATTGCCGGTGCGGAAACCAATATTTTCGTCATTGACGGAAATTTCGGAGGAACAGCGGTCATTGCGGAAATGCTGCTGCAAAGTTACGAAGGCGAAATTCATCTCTTGCCAGCACTGCCGCAGGCTTGGAGTAAAGGGAAGGTAACCGGGCTAAGAGCCAAAGGCAATGCTGAAGTAGATGCCGTTTGGGAGGATGGTGAGCTGACGTCCGCCACAATCCGTACTTTTACGTCTGGAACGTACACCGTATGCAGAGGAGAGCGGAGAACGACTTTTCGTGCCGAAGCAGGAGGAAGTTACACATTTAATCGTGAGCTGGACTTGATCGATCAATGACTCATGCATATAAGCAATTGTATCCTAACGATCTGGCAGAATGGGGGAGAAAACATATAATAGAGACAGACACACCTTAAAGGGAGGGGACTTCAATGTACAGTATTTTTCTCGTAGACGACGAAGAGCTCGGGCTTGGAATGATGAGAGATTACATTCGCTGGGAAGAGATGGGGATCTACATTATTGGGACAGCGAGCAACGGCAGAGAGGCCTTGGAGAAGATCGAGGTCATTCAGCCTGATATTGTACTTACCGATGTGCAGATGCCCATTATGAACGGGATTGACCTGGCTCGAAAAATACATGAGTTGTATGATTCCATTCAAGTGATGTTCCTGACGGGACATGATGAATTCCATTATGTGAAATCGGCGCTTCATGTCGGAGCGGTCGGATATTTGCTTAAGCCACTTGATTTGAATGAAATTGAAAGCGTTATTTCAAAGGTGAAACAGCGCTGTGAAGAAGTTGCAATCAAGAAACGTTCCACAGAGGCTGCTAAAGCCACGATTCTCAAGGAACTGTCCTATGAAAAAGATACGACACGTGCTGCGGAGCTGGCATCCGACTATAGCAGGTTGACCCGTCTGCCCGTGACATCACGGTATGCCTTGGCCCTGTTCAGCATCGATCCCATTGAAGCAGAAGAAGAGCAGCAGAGTCTGGAAGAATGCACCACCCGGCTGGTGACTTATCTGAATTACTATTTCCAGGCGAAGAATCTGAGAGCTACCTTTGTTGATTACAAGGAAGGCGAGACAGGACTATTTATGGAAGCAGACCAACAGCCAGGGTATTACGCCTGGGAGGACTTGGCTGTGGCAATGCGAAGTGCACTCGATTTTACGGTGACTGCAGCGGTTGGCGCCGAAGCTGCCGAATTGTCCAATCTCCACGGTTTATATGAGCAAATGCGCGTGATCCTGAACGAACGTTTCTACGAAGGAACCGGAACGATGATCCATGCAGAAGCCGTAACGAATCAATTGTACAGCGAACATATGCCGCCTTTTGAGAAGAAGGAATGGTTTGAAGCGATACATCAACTGGATTTTGAGTGGGCAGCACAGAAGCTGCATCAATATATTGAAGCCCTGGCTGCCATGCGAATCAAGAAGAAGATGATAGGTGACTGGTCCATCGATCTCGTCGATGAACTGCTGGAACAGGTCCAGGAGCCCTTTTCGAAGGGGGTTCAACGAGCAGAGCTATACCACTCCATTTATAATGCATCGACATTGCATGAGATAGAGGGCCTGATTCTGGATGCGGCAGGTCATGCCGTGAATCTGCTGGGTGAGCGATTTATGGACAAAAATGAAAAACTGATTCATAAGGTACGCACCCTCATTGATCAAAATTACAATCATCCGGTTACGATTAACAGCCTGTCTGAACAGGTTTATCTGTCGCCGAACTATTTGCGGTCCATTTTCAAGGATAAGACAGGGATGACCATCCATGATTATTTAACGCGTATCCGGCTTGGCAAAGCAAGGGAGATGCTGGCGGATGGCTCACTCAAGATTCATGATATTGCTCAGAGAGTAGGTTACGAGAGCACGTCCTACTTCATTTCCCTTTTTCTTAAAAATGAAGGAGTTACGCCGAATGAATACAGGAAAACGATCTGAACATTTGAATTCATCGGATTGTTTTGCAAAAGAGAGACATTCAAATATGAATCGTAACATTGCGATATGGATCATTCCTGTCGCTCTTTTTACAATTAGGCATGTAACCAATATGTTGCCCTTATTACACCGAAAGCACAAAGGAGGATGAGAAACTAAACTATAAATTGAAAGCGATTTCAAAAAATGTTATTCACTGCTTCTTCATCCATGCAAGTCTGACATTAGCCTAATTATTGAAGTTGGAGGAATGTTATGTTAGAACGAGTCCTGCAAAAATCCTTTATAATCCTTTTGATCTTCTGTCTTGTTACAGGTATCAGTCCAACAGCGTCCATGGTAAGTGCCAGTGATCCTAACAGCTATGAAGCCGAAGCGGATGGGAATACGCTGAGTGGAAATGCGAGTGTATCGGATAGCCCGTCTGCATCGGGGGGCAAGAAGGTCGGAGGCATGTACCAAGGCAGTTCCCTGCAATTCAATAACGTGATCGTAAACGAGTCGGGAAATTATAAAGTTGTCGTTTATTACATTTCGGGTGATCCCCGGCCGTTCAACATAAGTGCCAACGGCGGGGCAAAACAATTCGAAGAACCACCGAAGACTGCGGATTGGGATACGGTAGGCACATATGATGTAACGCTGCCCTTGAACGCAGGGAGTAACTCGATCCTGATCGATGACAACAATTGGTATTCACCTGATATCGACAAAATTGTCATTGCCGGACTGGATGATAATGAGACAGAGCCCGGGAATCCCGATGAAGAAGAAGACCTGGGCACACCAGGGGATACACATCAATACGGAACGATCTCGGTGACGGATTATACGTACGGTTTTCTCGTGGCAAATGAACATTATGAGGTAACTTACAATACCCAGTCTGGATTGGTTGGTTACAGCTGGGCTAACGGGCAGAAGCTACGGGGCGTATACAGCAGCATGAAACTCGGTGATGAGTCTCTCGTGCAGAGCAAAGATTATGAGAACCATACTACTGCTGGCGCACCACTGGAATTGGAAGACGGATTCGGCAAAGGAATCGAGCTTTCATTCGTCCACACATCCGCTGGCAAACCGACGTTGAAGCAGGTATATCGTTTCTATGAAGATAAGGCGTATTTTCTGACCGGTTTGAATGCAATGGGGGAAACGGAGATCCATACGAATTACATGTCCCCGATTACGGTGACCAATGCAGGTGGAGTGGACATCGGTGATAGCTCGGACAATCGTGTACTCAGCGTGCCTTTTGACAACGATGCCTGGATTCGGTATAAATCTCAAACGATGAACCGGACAGATACAAGTTATGAAATGACGGCCATCTTCAATAACGCAACACGTAACGGATTGGTGATTGGTTCGGTAACACATGATACTTGGAAAACAGGTATTGATTGGCAAGGATCTGCCAACCGAATTCATGAACTCTCCGTATATGGCGGAGCTGCGACTGATGTGACAAGAGATACCCAGCCGCATGGCAGTCTGACGGGAACGGAGCTGTCCTCGCCGTTGATTATGGTGGGAGGGTTCAGTGATTACCGGACAGGTCTTGAAGAATACGGTAAGGCGAATGCAGTGATCACGACACCACTGGAATTAAATCCGGAACTTCCGCAAGGCGTTCCCTTTGGCTGGAATAGCTGGGGAGCGTATGGCAGCACACTGTCTTATCAGAACGTTGCGGATGTCTCCAACTATTTTAAGAACAACTTGGATAACTTTAACAACGAGGGCAATGTATTTATCAACATGGATTCCTACTGGGATAACCTAAGCGATGAAGAACTTGCACAGGCTGTATCCGTTATAAAGGGCAACGGTCAGCATGCGGGTATCTATTGGGCACCATTTGTGTATTGGGGAAACAATATGAGTCAGACGGTGGAAGGCACCAACAACCAATATACGTATGGTGATATCGTGCTTAAGGACTCTGCCGGCAAACCGCTGCCTACCCTGGACGGGGCTTATCCACTGGATGTGACACATCCAGGAGCCAAGATGCGGATAGATTATTTTCTGGATAAGTTTAAAAATCTCGGTTTCACCTACATCAAACTGGATTTTCTGACTCACGGTTCTCTGGAAGGGAAGCATTATGACGAGAAAGTAACCACCGGCATCCAGGCTTATAATCAAGGTATGCGTTATGTGGAAGAGCGATTGGACGGAAAAATGTTCATAAGTGCATCCATTGCACCGATCTTTCCAAGCCAATATGCGCACAGCAGACGCATCTCATGCGATTCGTACGGCAGCATTAACGAGACAGAATACATGTTAAATTCGCTGACCTACGGCTTCTGGCAAAATGGAACCATATATTCCTATACCGACCCTGACCATCTGGTACTGGCCAAAGCATCAAGTCTGACCGAAGCCCGCAGCCGGGTGAACTCGGGTGTCATTGCGGGAACGGTCATGATGGCTTCCGATGATGTGAATGATCCCAAGGCTCAGGAGTACATGACTGCACTGTACAACAATACGGATGTTCTAAATGTTGCGAGGAAAGGGAAAGTATTCAGGCCTCTTGAAGGCAACACCAACGCGAATGCTGCGGATACGTTTGTGCTGAAGGATGGAGATGATTATTACCTTGCCTTATTTAACTACAGTGCGACCAGTTCCGCTGAGCGGACGGTCGACTTGGAGCGTGCCGGATTGAATGATGCCCAAACGTATTCGCTAAAAGACCTCTGGACAGGCAAAGTTTCGTCCGTATCGGGTTCATGGTCGGTTACGCTGGAAGCAGCTGAATCAAGACTGGTGAAATTGACGGAAATGAAAGATACTCCCGGCAATCCGGGCAACCCGGGGAATCCAGGGAACCCTGGCGTGCCAGGAAACTCAGGAAGCACTGGCAATACTCATGGCAGCAGCGTAAAAGAGAACAACGGAAGTCAAGAAAGTGTGACTACAACCCTGTCCATCACAGCAGATATGCTGAAAACGAACAAAGAGTCAGGTCAAGCCGTCGTGGAAATCAAGGCTGACACGCAGGAAGTGCAGTTATCCTCAGCTGTTGTCAAGCAGCTTGGAAACAACGCACTGGTAGTGAAATCGGGCAAGCTAAGCCTCCAAATTCCTGCAGAGGTGCTTCAGCAACTTCTGAATAAGCTGCCAGAACAGCAGCGGGAAGGCAGCATCGTCACTCTCAATATGGTTCCACTTGGCAGTGAAGGTAACAAGATCATTGCCGCAGCACAGGACATGACGCAAGCGAGAGTTTCATTGAAGAGTGAAATTTACGCATTCAGTATATCCATTCAGAGCAAATCGGGGTTAAATGAAACACTCTCCAAGTTTGATAAGCCCGTCGTGTTGAGTCTGCATGCGGTGGAAGGTTTCGATACGTCTAAGGGTGGCATGTATGCGATTGGAGAACAAGGTAAGCTTGAATTTGTCCGAGGTGAATATGCAGCGAATGTGCTGACAGGGGAAATCAGTGAATTCGGCACATATGCTGTATTGGAGCTGGAGCGCTCCTTCACAGATGTCCCTGCTTACCACTGGGCGAGCCCTGTTATTCATGAGTTGACGGCCAAGCTGATTGTCCAGGGTACACATGGGGGCCTGTTTGAACCCGGTCGTGAGGTTACAAGGGCCGAGTTCACTTCAATGCTCGTACATTCCTTGGGACTCACCACAGCTGGAGAAATGGAGTTTCGCGATGTAACGGCGGATCGCTGGTATGCTGCGCCGATCTCCATCGCGTACAAGGCAGGGATTGTAAGCGGCAAAAGCCGGGATGCCTTCGAGCCAGATCTCACGATTACTCGCGAGGAAATGGCAGTCATGGTAATGAAGGGCTATTCCTTAGGGAAGGATCAGAAGCCTGTTAATACCAACGATACCATATTCGCCGATATGAATCTGGTTTCACCATGGGCAGCTGATTCAGTAACTGAAGCAGCCAATCGTGGCCTGATTCAAGGAAACAGACATGCCAAGTTTGAGCCCAAAGGGATTGCATCCCGGGCAGAAGCGGCACAGGTCATCTACAATTTGATTCTGAAGTAAAACATCAAGGGCTGCGGATTACTCCGCAGCCCTAGTTCTGTATTTTTGTATAGAATGATGGCATTCATGATTGTTATAAAAGGGCATTTTGCGGAAGGGTGATCTGAACAGTCGTGCCCGCACCCAATCTGCTGTATACGTGGACACCGTAATTCTCTCCGAACTTTAGCTTAATCCGCCGGTCCACGTTGGAAATACCATACCCCCGTCCTGGTTTGTCTTCAAGTAGAGATAGAAGGGTTTCACGCGGCATGCCCATCCCGTCATCCATGACGGAGAGAATGATCGAGTCATTTTCGAAGCCCCCCTTGATATGAATGTTGAGCGGCCTTTCCTGATTCCAGACGGCATGAATAATCGCATTCTCAACAAATGGCTGGAGAGCAAGCTTAACCGTGGAGTAGGGTAAAATCGCCTGATCAATGGTATAAATGAAATTTAACTGCCCCTTGAATCGGATCAGCTGGATGGCGTTATAGCTTTGGGTTAATTTTAACTCCTCATTAATGGTCAGAACACTTTTTCCTTTGTTCAGGGATATCCGATAAAACTTGGCGAGATTTAATACCATGTCCTGAATTTGCGGATCCTGATGTTTAATCGCAAGAGAAGAGATCGAGCCCAGTGTGTTATACAGAAAATGAGGGTTAATCTGGGCCTGCAATAGATCGAGCTCGGCTTCCTTGCTCTGCAGTTCTTTTTGATATACCTCGGTGATGAGACTTCTCAACCGGATCGTCATTTGCTGGAACGCGAAGTGAAGCTGTCCAATCTCATCACTGCCCAATTGTTCTTCATGAGTTGGAGTGAAGTCTCCGCGCTCAATTCTGCGAATCATACGGATTAAGGTCCGGATGCGTTTGCTGAACAGTGAAGCCGTAATATAAATGAGCAGCAGGGCTACACCAATAAAGGCAAGGGACACTTTAATCATAAGCTGCGACAGTGATTTGGCATCTTTAATAATACTTTCATATGGGAAGATGGAGACGGTCTTCCAGCCATTTTTGAGCGTGTTATAGACGGCGAGTGCTTTGACGCCCTGATAGGTCGTGTCGAATCTGCCGGAAAGAGAGTCATCAAACTGCTGATCAAGCAGTTCCGGCAACCGGGTATTGATTAATTTTTTGTCCGCAGAAGATAGAATAACGCCTTGGTCATTCATGATAAAAATGTCTTTGCCTCCGGCTTCCTTCTCCATTAACGAATAGATAACCGACTCGGAAATTTGGAATACCAGCATCCCATACGGATATTGATTGCTATTATTATTCAGCAGTCTCGCAAGGGTAAACATGGCAGGTCCATCCGCCGTTTGCGGGGAGGAGAGGTGAATGATATTACCATACGACTGTTTCAGCTTCTGGACCAGCTCGGTCTCCTGAACTTCGGGTGTAATGGGCTTGATATAGTAGTTATCTTTGGGCAGAGACGGATTGTCCGAATAAATGAATGCGCTATCAAAATCAGGGTAGGCAGCCATAATGGTATCGATGCGATTGCCAATGTAATTATAAACATCCAGATAGGAAGGATCATCCTGATACTCTGTCGTTAGGTAATTGGCAAGTCGATTATCCAGATAAATGGAGGCTGAAATATGTTCATAGCTATCGAGTTTATTTTCCAGGTTTTTGGTGATCTGGGCGGTTGAATTCATCATGTTGATGTACAACTGTTCCGTCAGTTTGGATTTGGTAAGTTCGAACGAGAAATAAACCAGCAGCATCATCGGGATAATGGTGACCAGGACAAAAACAAGAAAGAGTTTGGATCTGAAGCTTAAATCAACAAAAGGCATGTAAATGTATTTTCTGTAAAATGGACGCATCGAGCAGCCCTCTCTCAATTGAAAGTGATTACATAGAGTTCATCATAGCAGACCAAATATGGAAATCCAATAACGCTTTTCACCGAAAACATCTTTAAAAAGCGGCATTTATCGGAGAATTGAAGTATGGAAAGCAAGCGCTATCAAAATTAAGATAAAAAGGTAATCAGCTGAATCTAAATCAGGCCAATCATGATGGTATAAAGAAAGGGGAGGGCACTTGATGCATAAGGTAAGCGCTATCAAAACAGTCAGGAGCAATAATCTGATCAGCAGACTAAAAGAACAAAAATGGTTATTCGTGCTTATGCTGCCTGCCTTCGTTGCAACCTTGCTGTTTTCCTATGGTCCCATGTTCGGACTGTATATGGCATTTACGAATTATCAGCCGGGAGGGGAATCTTTTTTTAGGCAGTTTTTTCATGCAGAGTTTGTAGGCTTCCAGTGGTTTGAATATTTCTTCACAACGGGTGATTTCTATCGGGTTATGCGCAATACACTCGCAACGAGCTTGCTCACACTGTTGTTCGGATTTCCTGCGCCAATCATCCTTGCGCTTGTCCTGAATGAAGCCAGACAGGGATTCTTCAAACGCTTTGTACAGACGGTATCATATTTGCCCCACTTCATCTCGTGGGTTATTGCGGCCAATATTGTCATTACGCTTCTGGCTTCAGACGGTATGCTCAATAATATTCTGGTGCTGCTGGGTATTGTGGATGATCCGATCGCTTTCCTGCAAAATGGACCCTTGTTTTGGTGGATTATCGCCTTGTCCAACATGTGGAAAGAGATGGGTTTCAGTGCAATTATGTATCTTGCGGCTATTTCCTCCATTAACCCTGAACTTTATGAAGCTGCGAGGGTAGATGGGGCGAGCAGATTTAAGCAAATGTGGCATATTACTCTGCCGGCTTTGCGTCCAACCATTGTCATACTGGCTATTCTTGCGGTCGGCGGAATTCTGAATGCGGGTTTTGAACAGCAGTATCTCCTGCAAAACAACACGGTACTTGAGTATTCGGAAGTCATCGATATTTATGCCTACAAATACGGCTTGCAGAACAGTATGTTTTCATACGGAGCTGCCGTTGGAATGTTCAAATCTGTCGTTGCTTTCATCCTCGTTGTTATTGTGAACCGGATCTCAAGAAAGGTGAATGATCAGGCGTTGTTCTAACCAAGAAGGAAAGGAGTGATTATGATGTTATTGAACCGATTCGGTGATCGGATATTTAAGTTCTTTGTATATCTCATTCTGGTCCTGGTTTTACTGGTTACATTTCTGCCTTTTTGGAATATACTTGTCCTCTCCTTGAATAGCGCGGAGGATACGGTTCGTGGTGGGGTGTACTTGTGGCCACGCGTGCCAACCTTGGACAGCTACAGCCAGATTTTGAAAGATAGTGAAATTTTGAATGGGCTGTGGGTCACGGTCAAACGAACGCTGATTGGTGCACCCCTCTCGGTGCTGGTTATCACGATGCTGGCGTATCCGCTGAGCCGGCGGAATTTGGTGGGACGCAAGGGTTGGAATTTGTACTTCATATTCACGATGTATTTTGGCGGCGGATTGATTCCCTATTACATGGTACTCAAAGCGCTGAATATGATTGATACGTTCTCCGTCTTCATTCTGCCCAGTCTGATGAATGTGTTTTACATGATTATTGTAAGAACGTTCATGGAGCAGCTTCCTCATGAGATTGAGGAATCGGCCAAAGTGGACGGAGCTAATGATCTTACGATTTTTTTTCGAATAGTTATGCCGCTGACCACGCCTGTACTCGCGACGGTCGGATTATTTCAGGCCATTGGACACTGGAACTCCTGGTTTGACTCTTATGCATTCACGTACAGCTCAGACTTGAAAACCTTGCAAGCTGTACTTGTCAAAATCCTGAGTCAGTTTCAGACCGGTGGGATGGTCTCGCAAACGCAGATGCTGGCGAACTCAGCCAAGCGGAATGCTGTTTCGAGTGATACCATACGAATGGCTGCGACGATGGTTGCTACGTTGCCGATCATTCTCGTCTATCCGTTTTTACAGAAGTATTTTGTCAAAGGCATGACGCTGGGAGCAGTAAAGAGTTAATCATTGCTGGTCTGGCTGACAGAGAAGAAGAACTCTCGGCGGACACTCCTGAAAGGGGGGTGGTACAGCTTCAATGGTTTGCTCCATAATACACGCAAGTTACTTCATTCATTGGGAGGAATTAGGGTGTCAATGAAAAAGACAAAAAAATGGATGGTTATGGGTATTACTGCTGCTTTAGTCGTGGGTTTGCTTGCGGGCTGTTCTTCGAGCGAAGGGACAGATAGCGCAGGTACAGATGAAAAAGGAGCTGAACAAGGCCCGATCACGCTGACCTGGTTTGATGGCAATACCAAAGGTGAGCCATTCACTGACGCGGTTGCACAGCAAATCACCGAAAAAACCGGAATAGAGATCTCCATACAGCAGCCGACGGGAAATCCGACGGAGAAGCTGAGCTTGATGCTGGCGAGCGGAGATTACCCCGATGTCGTGGTGATGAGCCGGGGAGATGCCTCACTAGACAAATATATTTCTAGCGGAGCCTTCATTGCGCTTGATGAGTTAATCGATGAATATGGAGCCGATTTAAAGGAAATGTACGGGGACACATTGACCAAGACACGTTATACGGACGGCAAAAACTATTATCTGGCAAACTGGTACGGGCTCGACAGTGATCCAGTCTTCGGTATGCTGATGAGGCAAAGCCTGCTGGAAGAGCTTGCTCCTGAGAAAGCGGATGGATCCGAGCCGCTCACTACAGACGAGTTTGAAGCACTGCTTAAACAGTTTAAACAGAAATACAGCACGATTGATGGTAAAGAGTCGGTTCCCATGACGATGAATGGCGAGAATATGGGGGCGAATCTGGGTACCTTCAAGGGCATGTGGGGTTTAAAAACCTATTACGATAATAATGGTAGATTGCAATATGATGTTAAGGATCCTAAGTATCGTGAAATGCTGTTATATATGAATCGTCTATATCGAGAAGGACTGATCGAGAAGGAATTCGCCATTAGCAAAACGCAAACATGGATTCAGAAGCTCACAACAGGTGCGGTATTCTCCACACCAGGCGCCTACTGGGATCCGGGTAACGGCAATGCCGCATTGAAAAAGGATGGCGGTGAGAAGAATCAATTATTCGCATATAAAGTCGTAGCTCCTGGTGTGGACCCGGCTCAAACGACCTTTGGACCGAGAAGCTCGCTTGGCTGGGATGCCATTGCCATAACCAAAAATAATAAACACCCGGAAGAAACGATGAAGCTGTTCAACTATTTGGCGAGTGATGAAGGGCAGCACTTGCTCCTATGGGGTAAGGAAGGCGAACAATACACCATGGTAGATGGCAAACGTCAACCTGATCCTGCATTCCTGCAGAGCTTCAAGGATAACTGGGATGAAACGGTGAAAATAAGCGGGGTTCGTAAATGGCTGTGGTTTATCAAAAATGGGTTGGATCCGAACGGACAGCCGTACGACATGGCCGTCAAATATCAGCGCAGCGAAGTGGATGAACTGGCCATCAAGAGTCTTGGCGATTCGGTATGGGATACAGCTGAATATGATAACCTCAATCCGGATGGGGGAACACCGGAAGCTCTGACGGCACAAAAGGTCAAGGATATTATGGACCAGAGCATTACCAGAGCCATTATTGCCCCGACTGAAGCAGAAGCCAATGCCATATTTGACAAAATGCTCGAGGATATGAAAAAGGCAGGGGATGAGAAAGTAGAGGATATTATTAACCAGAAATACGCTCAGCGTATGGAGGTATGGGGAACCAAGTAAGCTGGTCGGAACGACGATATTGTGGAGGGCTCTCCTAAGGGAGGGCCTTTTCTTATGCATGGAACAGGCTTTTTTTGTCTAACATATTCCTTCTTCAATGTTCAAATAATGAGGGGAACGAACAAAGGAGGGAACGATGGATGAAAAAGGCCGAACGTAAAGTACGTTCCAGTACATGGACGATTCGAACTGCATGGTTGATGGTGAGTATGCTGTTTATTACTTATGGAGTGAACTCGTTAACCTGTAGTGCAGAATCACTGGTCACAGAACCTGCTCAGGCAGCGGTAATGACTCCATCCCAACCACAGCCCAAACGAATGGCGATCATCATTGATGATGCGGGCAACGATATGAAAGGCACGGCGGAAATTTTGGACATGCCAGTCAAGCTGACGCTTGCCGTCATGCCGTTTTTGCCCACCTCCAAAAAGGACGCTATCGCTGCGCATGAAAAAGGGATGGATGTAATCGTTCACATGCCGATGGAACCCATATCAGGAAGACCTGAATGGCTCGGTCCCGGTGCGATTACATCCAGTCTCTCAGACGATGAGGTCCGCGAACGAGTGGAGAAAGCCATTGATGATGTTCCCTACGCCATCGGCATGAACAATCACATGGGCTCCAAAGTTACTTCAGACAAACGAATCATGTCAATTGTGCTTGATGTTTGCCGGGAACGAGGGCTGTTTTTTGTAGACAGTCGTACCAATTTCCATTCGGTCGTGGGTGAACTCGCGGTATCCAAAGGCATGCCTCCGGTCGGTAATGATATTTTTCTGGACGACCGGAATTCGAAGCCGCATATTCGCCATCAGATGGAATTGGCAGCCAAGCGAGCCGTCGAGAAGAATATGTGCGTTGTTATTGGGCATGTTGGTCAGACGGGACTAAACACATCCAGCGTTGTTCGCGATTCCGTCACCCAGCTGAAGGGTGAGATTGAGTTTGTTGGCATCGGTGATTTGGTGCGTGAAGTATGGCACTGGCATGCTGCCCCTACACTACCGACAAATAATAAATAATGCCGTCTGCAATGGACTGGGCAATACGCTTCTGCTCTGCCGGATCATTCATCATGGCCCGGTCCTCTGCATTGCTCAGAAATCCGGTCTCAACGATAACGGCCGGCTGTTTAATCTGATTCAGCAGGTAGAAAGGCTTACCCCACACGACACCGCGCCGAGTGCCAAATAGATGGTTTAGCTCGGTCTGGATGGAGTCTGCCAGAAGGTAGCTCCTGCCTTCATTCTGGTAAAGGACAACTGGCCCCCTTGTAGACGAGTTGGGACTCCAGTTCCCATGGATGCTGACCACAATATCCGTACTTACTTCTTCACTGAGACTCTTGCGCTGTGCCAGATCCCTGCGATGACGGGATCTGCTGTTCAGCCAGCGGTTTTCGTCACTAAGGGCATAGTCTCCAAGCCGGTTGATGATGACAGCATATCCTTTGCTGCGAAGCAGGAGGTACACCTTTTGACTGATAGCCAGATTGATGTCTTTTTCAAGCACCCCATGATCAGACGTACCTCCATCAACACCACCATGTCCAACATCCAGCAATATAACTGGTGCGGCAAAAGCGTGATGCGTGGAACGATAACTGTCACCATCCGTTACAGGCAGCAAGGAAGGACTCACGGATTTTGAGTTGGGATGGGATGACGGAATAACGGCCGAGGAAGCTTGCGCAGGTGACATTAATATAGTATTGAACCCGATCAGCGATGCCACTAATGCAGCTAGCAGCTTAACCATGAGATGCACGCTCCTTTTCGTTATAGGCATCTCATGCAATATCGTATAAGGATGGATACCTTTGGCATTAGACTGTGCATTATTGGTTATTTCATACTCTCAGCAGCAAAAAAATGTTTATACATGGGCCGTTCTGCACACAATAGATGTATCGTAAGCTTGCGCATTACAGTTGAGCAGTTCGCATAAATGCTCAGGTAAAGAAGGAGGCAGAGATGGATGGCCAAGAGTGATGAGCTGGTGAAGTACATTACGCAGCGGGTTGTTCATTTTATGGATACACCGAAGGAAGAGCGGAAAGGGCGTTCCAAGGTAAAAGAGCCTTGGGCGATGAAATGGTTTGGCATGCTCCCCTTTGCTGTATCATTGTGGGTAGGGAAAAAGGAAAAAGCATTAGATTCACGCAGGGAAATGCAGAAGCGAAGCTCTTCTGGCAAATAAACCTGTTTAAGCCACAAAAAATAAAAAGACGCGTTCCTGATTCGGTGATCAGAGGAAGGCGTCTTATTTGTGTTTGCTTGAGACTATCAAAAATCCACAGCTTCACGGCTTGAAAGTATAAAAATGACCATCCTTCATCAACGTGTCGATCGGAACGAAACGTCTTAAGGTAGAATGTCCACCAATCGCTACATATTCCTTTTGCTCCGAACCGTTATCCATTCTCCAGACCTGATATCCGGTAACAGGAAGAGGGCCTCCATATAATACATTGCGATCATCTGCCGAAAAGACGATGGCCTGATGGTCTCTCCACTGCTGGACCAACGGCTGTAAACTTGTTACAGGGACCGCTTCCGAAGTAATCCACAAGAGATTGTCGGCAGGATCAAAATCCGGTTGTACGTAGATCGGCTCCACTGAGAAGGATGAAACCTTGGATAGATCATCTGTTCTGGATTGGAGTTGTACAGACATGGATAGCGTGGGAGAAGGCGGTCGAGTATGTTCAACCCGAGATTCACGCTCCATGGCCTTTACAGCACCATTCGGTAAAGTGTCACCGTTGGTTGCATCGATATAGATGGTACCAACACCTGATTGCTCCACTTTCCAGTAGGCAAGAAGAGGGGAGGCATAACATAACTGGATGTCTTCTGCATGTGACAATTCCTCCAGATTCAGATTATGTCGTTGAAGAGACTGCAGCAGCAGAGAGAGGTCATACGGTTGGTGTTCTCCCTGTCCGTACTCGCTTAGCTGCAGGTTTCCTGTACGGTTAGCTGTAATGATCATATATCCAACAGATGTTCCATCGATATGAGCGTTTACAAGCCAGCTGTGCGTACCTGGACCTAGAGGCGTAAAGTCTAGCTGCGCCTGGTTCCAGCCTTGGTCCATCTGTTGTAAGGAGCCCAGGGCCTTAACCTGTTGAAGGGCAAATTGCTGAACAGCAGCAGGAGCAAACGTATCAGATGGATGGGAAGCATCGCTTTTTGCCGTCGTTAATTGAAAGGAAAGTTCTGTGGTGGCTGCTTGCAAACCTAAAGCATCTTCTGCCTGCAATGTTGTGGACAACGTAGTTAAACCCAAAAGGCACATGGCACCCAAGCCTGCTGCCCTGCGGATGACGAGCCATGGTTTATGAAAGATTCGGTTCATAATTAACACCCTCTTTTTCTGGAGTACATTATGACGAACAGGGACGATTATTCGCTGCACGATCACTTCTAGGTTCATTCTACTGGACAAGCCATGCAAAGGTTGCTGCAACCTGTCGGGTGGGTGCTCATGAATAAACACTACTTTTGCCGTCATTTGCTGGAAAAGTAGTGTCTGCGTCTATCTTAAATGAAACATGCCGCTGCTTATGGCCGTGACCTTCACTTTGGGTTCATACTGCCAGATCATTTCTGTCCGGCGGGTTTCGTATTGCAGTTTCATCGCTTCACGGTCCAGAACCGCCTGGCGGGCCTTCTCCTGCTCTGAATCCCTTTCTTCATCCACGGGGACGGCCTGTTCAGCAGCAAGTTTCGCATCCGAGTGTGTCTCCAATCCAGTCATGTCTGCGGATATTCGATTCACAGGAGGTACACGGGAGTGATCCGTCGCAATAGACTGGAACCTCATGGAATTAGTCCCAGGCTCTTGCCCGGTGGAAGCAGAATCACGATCAGCTCCTGTGGAATTGTCGTCTAACTCAACCTCAGGCGTATCCTCCCTCAGTACGGCTTCGTAATAAGCATCAACCACAGCAAGCTCCAGGTCCAGTCGTGCCTTGGCTTGTTCAGCCCAACCATAATCCAGTTCCAGCAGACGCCTGGTAAGGTGTGTCTCGAGTGCTGCTCCAGCATCCGATAGCGATACCTTGGCTGTCTGGACATGCATGTTCTCAGCCAGCCTTGGGCTGAGGTCTCGCCGGTTCAGCTTGGAACCAAATTTTTCGATAATTTCACCTGTACGAAGGGAGATGCCAAGAAAATGGAGCTCCTCCCGTTTCAAATCACAGGCGAATTCCACTTTGAAACATACACCAAGCCATGGTTCATATACAGCTGGTGCAGCAGCGCGCAGCTGACGTTTGGGTGCCTGCTCAAACAGGTTCACAAATGCGCCGCCTTCACGGGCGGCCTCGAAGATCTGCTGCAGTCTGCGGCTGCCATAGACGACGTCTTCACGCAGGATGCGGCCAGGCCCGAGCTGCGGCAAAGCTGGAGTAATGCCGAAATAGCGGCCAAGAATGGTTTCTTTAGGTGCATCTGCTCCAGAACCAGAACCCGCGCTGCCTGGGCCGACAGGTCCATTCTGACTTGCAGAGAGCGAGGGAGATGCCTGAGCGGCTCTGGCTTCTGCAGCATCGATAGCTTGCTGATACGCTGCCGGATCAAAAACGAACGTAAAGGACATCGTCTCCGCCGGAGCCCCAGTGCGCTCAACAAATCCCCAATAGTACGGACGGTTGGTTAAAGCCTTGTCCGCTTCCGGCGATAATTTAACGGTTATATGTGCAGGAGAACGCTCCATGATCTGGCATTCCATGGCTTCGAGATAGGTTGTCACATAGGCCTGAACTTCTTGAGGTGACATGGTCATGGTCAGTGTCCTCCTTTGCCCAGATCCAGAAGGGAGACGGTCGGCACTTCATCGGCGACTTCACGCTGAATGGAATTCAGCGATTGTCCAAGCGAATCCATTTTGCGGCGAATGTCATCTTCGTTTTGGGATTCGAGCATGATCTTGTAGAGACTCTTTTCAATGGATTCCTTTTTCTCGAGCCGTTCCAGAATAACATCCAGTCCGCCGATGACCATCTCGAACATGTTGATTTTTTCATGCAGCAGATTCAGGATATGTTCTTCAATTGTGCCTGTCGTCGACAGATTGTAGATGTTGACGTCATTTTGCTGTCCCAGCCGATGTACCCGGCCAATTCGCTGCTCTACGCGCATGGGGTTCCAGGGGAGGTCGAAATTAATCATGTGATGGCAAAATTGAAGGTTAATGCCTTCTCCACCGGCTTCGGTTGCGATCATGGCCTGGACACGGCCTCGGAACAGGTCCATCATCCAGTCCTTTTTCCCCCGGTTCATGCCGCCACGATACGGAACAGCCGTGAGTCCGTTGTTGCGAAAATAATTCAGCAGATACTCCTGCGTGGCACGGTATTCGGTGAAAATGATGACTTTCTCATTCATGTTTCGAATCAGTTCCATCGTTTTCTCGGCCTTTGTATTTTCTTTAATGGCCTTGATATGGGCAACCAGATCCCAAATTTTGTCCCGGAGCGGGGAGTCAAGCGGGAGTTTCTTGGACAGATTGACCAGCGTAACAAATACGGCATCCCGGCTGCTGCACACTTCCCGCTGCAGCGTAACAAGTGAGAGCATGCTGCTCAGGTTTCCACCGGCCTCCTGATATTGATCTTTCACAAAGGAGGTTACCCCATCATAGAGTGCCTGTTCTTCAGGAGATAGCTGCAAATTCACATTGGAAACATTCCGCTTGGTGAACTGTACTGGCCCTTCACCGCGGCGGTTCCGAATCATGACTTTGGACAATTCGTCCTTAAGCTGCTCCTGGTTTTTGGGGATTCGTTTATCCACGACAAAGTTGGCACTAAAGTCACCTTGACGTCCCAGCTGGCCCGGCTTCAGCAAGTTTATTAGATTGAACAGCTCGCTCATGTCATTTTGTACCGGTGTAGCGGTCAGCAGCAGACAATATTTTTTTCGCAGTTTCAGCATGAATTGATAGTTGGTCGTTTTTTTATTTTTGAGTTTGTGGGCTTCGTCAATAATGATCATGTCATAGTCCGTACTCAGCAAGATGTCCTTATGCGGATCTCGCTTAGCCGTATCCATCGAAGCCACAACCACTTCATTTTGCCAGGAATAGGCTTTTTTCTGCGCAACTGCGGGAATGCCAAACTTTGAATTCAGCTCTCGTACCCATTGAAGTACAAGGGATGCAGGCACGAGAATGAGGACCTTGGATACGAGACCGCGGACCATATATTCTTTCAAAATCAGACCGGCTTCTATGGTTTTTCCCAGACCGACCTCATCGGCAAGAATGGCACGGCCTGACATTTCAAATAATACTTTGCGTGCAGTGTCCATCTGGTGCGGAAGCGGGGTCAGTCCCTGCAAATGCTTCAGACACTGTATTTCATCAAAATTGGGAATCAGATTGGTCTCTTCGGCTTGAATGCCAAGTTGAAAGAGTCTGTAGTCTCCCCAAGGACCGCCTTTATCGAGCCGTGACTCCAGTTGGGTCAGCCAACTGCGATCGAATTCGAGCGGAACGGGCAGTTCTGCTGCAGGTTGATTCATGTGAAGCGGATGTTTCCGGTTCATGGTGATGCCTCCCCTGCCATACATGATGACGTTTTATTCGTAGCTCATAGTATGGACGAATGAGAGGCAGTTCATAACCAACCTCCAAATAAGGTGCGAATCCGAACCGTTATGTCCCAAAAAAATTCACAAATTTTGAATGAGAGAGTCTGATGGCGTAAGAGCGAGCTAGTCCAAGTACAAGACAAATAAAAAGAATAGCTGTGACTTAAGTCACATGGAAAATCAATATATGGTGTACTATACTGAATATAAATCACTATATGTGGTGTATTGGCATATTTTAAACACATAATAGAAATGTAATGGGATTTTGGGGAGGCTGTCAAACATAATGAATTCGAACAAATTGTCGCACAAGTTGGAAGGACTAAGTGAAAAAATATTTTTGGACCGTTATGCCTGGAAGGATGCCGATCCAAACCATGCCAAGGTAGGAGATGTAGTACTCGTTCTGACGAAAGATGACCCGAAGTTTCCGACAAAGGAAGTGGGGGAAATCATCGAACGGCAGGGTCAGATGGTGAAAGTGAAGACTCGCAGTGGAGAAACAATCCAGACGGAAGTGGAGAAGCTCACACTTAATATAGAAAAAACACCGGAGGAGATGTGGGACCGGCTCGCGAGAGCGATGGCATCTGTAGAATCCACTCCGGAAGAACAGCAAAAATGGCAATCCAAGTTCCGGGCTGTACTGGACGATTGGAAGCTGGTTCCGGGGGGCCGAATTGCTGCTGGTGCGGGTGCTAGCGATGAGCTGACCCTCTTTAACTGTTATGTTATACCTTCTCCTCAGGACAGTCGGGGTGGCATCATGAAAACGTTGACTGAAATGACGGAGATTATGGCTCGCGGTGGTGGCGTTGGCATCAACCTGTCGTCACTCCGTCCACGTCGTGCCGTTGTTAAAGGGGTCAATGGATCTTCCAGCGGTTCGGTATCCTGGGGCGGCTTATTCAGTTATACGACTGGGCTGATTGAACAGGGAGGCAGCCGCCGGGGAGCACTTATGCTGATGATGAACGACTGGCATCCGGATGTGATGGATTTTATTACGGTCAAACAAACGATGGGGCAGGTTACCAATGCCAATCTGTCCGTATGCGTGAGCAACGCATTTATGGAAGCCGTCAAACAGGACGGGGACTGGGAACTTGTTTTTCCGGATACGAGCGACCCCGATTATGATAACGAGTGGAACGGGGATCTGCAGCAATGGAGGGAAGCCGGGCGCCGTGTTATCCATTACCGCACAGTAAAGGCCCGGGATATATGGCGTACAATTATCGATTCGGCCTGGAAATCAGCAGAGCCGGGTGTTGTCTTTATGGAGTATTACAATCAGATGTCCAACAGCTGGTATTTTAATCCGATTATATGTACCAATCCATGCGGCGAACAAGGCCTGCCAGGATGGGGCGTCTGCAATCTATCGGCTATCAACTTATCCAAATTTTACGATGAGGTCAGTCATGATGTAGCGTGGCAGGAGCTGGCAGAGACGACACGTATTTCAGCCAGATTCTTGGACAATGTGATTGATGCGACACCTTATCATTTTGAGGAAAATCAGAAAAATCAGCAGCGGGAGCGCCGGGTTGGATTAGGCACGATGGGTCTCGCGGAGCTGATGATTAAGCTGCGCATCCGGTACGGCAGTCCGGAGTCACTTGAATTTCTGGATAAACTGTATGGCTTTATCGCAAAAGAAGCATACCTCGCATCAGCAGAGATTGCGGCCGAGAAGGGGGCATTCCCTGCCTTTGAAGTGGAGCCGTATTTACAGAGTGGATTTATGAAAAATCTGGTCGGGACCTATCCCGAAGTGGGAGAGGCCATCCGCAAGCAAGGCATTCGTAATGTAACGCTTATCACGCAGGCCCCAACAGGAAGTACGGGAACGATGGTAGGTACGTCGACAGGGATTGAACCATACTTTGCGTTTAAATATTTCCGTCAAAGCCGGCTCGGTTACGATGAGCAGTTTGTCCCTATCGCCCAGGAATGGCTGGATGAACACCCTGGAGAGGAACTTCCTGACTATTATGTAACGGCGATGGATCTGTCAGCCGAAAATCATATTCGGGTACAGGCAGCGATTCAACAGTGGGTGGACAGCTCTATCTCGAAGACGGCTAACTGTCCGGCTGATTTTACGGTTGAAGATACGGCTCAGTTGTATGAGCTAGCTTTTGATCTCGGTTGTAAGGGCGTCACGATTTACCGGGACGGCAGCCGCGATGTACAGGTCCTATCCACGACGAAGAAAGAAGAGGCGAAGAGCGAAGTAAGTGAACAAACTAATGTGACAGATCCGGTAAAAGAAACAAGTGCTGCAAACGAAACGGCAGTCTTCACGTCCGCACCTTCAGAGACAGAGAACGAGGGCAAAACAAGTGTGGCCGCTTCGCCCGCAGCCAAAGTACTGGATAAACAGTACAAGAGTCGTCCGCAGGTACTACGGGGAGCAACGTACAAAATAAATACTCCGTTTGGCATGGCTTACATTACGATCAACGACCTGGGTGGCATTCCGGCCGAGATCTTCCTGAACGTGGGTAAAGCCGGTTCCGATGTATTCGCTATGGCGGAAGCGCTGGGAAGAGTGTGCTCCCTGTTCCTGCGATATGGTGACCACGGACATAAAGTGGAGCTTCTTATCAAACACCTGAAAGGCATCGGTGGTTCGGGAGCGATTGGCTTTGGTGTAAACCGGGTAGAGTCCATTGCAGACGCAGTAGCGAAGGCGCTCGAAAGTCATGTACAGAGCACCCCTCAAGAAAGTGCATCCTCTACTAATGAAGAGGCAGACCAGAGGGTGGATCGAATTTCTGAATCGGCGATTGTCGACGAACCGTTAGTAACCTATACAGCATCGAGAGATTTGTGTCCTTCCTGTGGTTCAGCTTCATTGATCAATATTGAAGGCTGCAAGACTTGCAGCCAATGTGGATACAGCAAATGTAATTAGAGGATAGACATCATCCAGGTTAATGTGATGAGAAGAATCCGGTAAGGGTGACCAGCACTTTGGTCGCCCTTTTTGTATGACCTGACGTAGAATTAGCGGGCTTCTAAGGATGATTTCAACTAGAAGATTCCCGGAATAAAAGAGGATTCGTCCTTTTCACCTCCAGAGTCCTAGGCATCTAGAAGCATTTATTGGCGAAACTTTCAATCCGGCTGGGGATAGGTTTATAATGGATTGTGGCTGCTGAGAAAGTGGGCGGTCTTTTTGTATTGATATGGTAGTGAGGTAATATTACCCAGCCCAAGAAAAAGACTGTATTAAACGACAATTTTGGAGTATGATTTTACAGCTATATTAGCTGGCAGGAAAGGTTACATCGTTTCACCACTTTGTAACTACTGCTGTAATTTATCTCACTGCGCTTGAGCGTATAATGCTAAACGTGAGTGTTGATCGATATATTGGAAATGAATGACGAAAGGTGCAATACGTATGTTAATGACAACCAGAATCACGATGCGAAGCCAAGTTGATTTGCAACTGCCCCGGACATCCACGATGTGGGCCCGAAGCAACAAGGAGGGGCGCGAATGTCACAAACGTTGAACAACAGGCGGCATATGAACGGACTGGATGGTCTGCGGGCCATTGCCGTGCTTGCTGTGATTGGGTATCATCTTAATCTGGGATTTATTCCCGGCGGTTTGCTTGGTGTAGGCATTTTCTTTGTTTTATCAGGTTATCTGATTACAGATATTCTTGTGTCCCAATGGCAGGAACATGGACGCATATCACTCGGTGATTTTTGGGTGAGACGAATCAGACGTCTCGTGCCTGGCATGCTTACCATGACTGCAGTGGTAATGATTTGGCTTCTCTTCACAGATCCTTCCCGGCTTGCTGCCCTGCGTGGGGACGTTATATCGGGTGTATTATACATAAGCAATTGGTGGTATATCTTCCACCATGTATCCTATTTCGAGAGTTTCGGTCCTCCATCACCGTTCGGACATTTCTGGTCGCTTGCCGTGGAAGAGCAGTTTTACCTGGTGTGGCCGCTGCTCCTTATCCTTTCGATTAAGCTGTTCAAAAGAAAGGGATGGCTCGTTGTTTTCATTCTTGTAGCCGCTGAGTTATCTGCTGGTGCAATGGCTATTCTATATAATCCGAATCTGGACCCAAGTCGTGTATACTATGGAACGGACACGCGTGCTTTTGCATTGCTGGCCGGGGCTGCACTGGCTGTTGTGTGGCCAAGCCGCAAACTGTCCTCCTCCCTTGCAAGCCATAATCGAGCCGTGCTTGATGTATCCGGCTTGGCAGCGCTGGCCTTGCTGGTCTACATGATGCTGAACAGCAGTGAATATGAACCATCGCTTTACCAAGGGGGGATGGTACTTCAAGCCATAGCTACTACGCTGCTGGTCGCTGTATTGGCTCATCCCGCTTCGATGCTGGGACGCCTGATTGGTGCCAAACCGCTGCGGTGGATTGGGGAGCGTTCCTATGGGCTCTATCTCTGGCATTATCCTGTGATAATCCTGACAAGTCCTGTGGTCGATACGGGAGGTTTACATCCAGTTCGAATGATTCTGCAGGTGGCAGCAACGGTAGTGCTGGCTTCACTATCATTGAAGTTTATCGAAAATCCAATCCGCTATAATGGATTCCGTGATACCTGGTCCCGGCTATGGGGTAGAGGGCGAAACGGTATCAGTACGCATCAGATTTGGTTGAAGCGGGGCGGAGTGGTGATGTCTGTTCTGTTTATGTGCTTCACCGTGTCACAGATGATGATTTCCTCTGCGGCGAACTCCGACTCACATTCTGTATCGATGTCTACCACATTGAATGGAGAACATGCAGTGCATGAAGAGATAGGACAGGATGTTCTTCCGGCTCCTGTTGATACTGCAGGTTCCGGCCAGAAGCCGGCACCGCAGAAGAACGACAAGCCTGCAGATGATGGTGGCAATCAGCAAGACAAGCCAGCAGAGCAGACGTCGAAGCCAGATACGCCTTCCACAACGGAAAAACCGGCATCCGATGAAGGAGATGGAACGGCTGCTGATGAGCCGAACCAGACTGCTGGAGATGCTGCTGGAAATAAGGATCATGCCGATGATAACGGGACTGATACTGCGGAGAACCCGGATCAGCCGGGAGATGCTTCGCAAGAGGGTGAAGACAAAGCTCCCCCTGCTGAAGACGGCAAGATCCACTATACCGTAATAGGGGATTCGGTCATCCTGGATGCCAAGCCTTATTTGGAACAACATATGTCCGGGGTACACGTGGACGGTCATGTTGGCCGTCAGATGTGGGAGGCAGCCGATGTCCTGGATGGGCTCAAACGAAACGATCAGCTGGGCAATCAGGTTGTCCTGGAACTGGGAACCAACGGTTCATTCAATTCCAAAAGCCTGGATTCCGTGCTGGATTACCTCAAGGATGAGAATCATGTATATCTGGTTACTGTCCGGGTCCCTCGTCCTTGGGAACGAACGGTTAACAGAGCACTGAACGAAGCAGCCTCATCCTACAGTAATGTTTCCCTCATTGATTGGAACAGTGCAAGCGAAGGGCACGACGAGTACTTTGAAAAAGATGGCGTACATTTGACGAAGGAAGGCTCGGAAGCTTTTGCAGCACTTATCAAAAGCAGCATGAAATAAATTGAACTTATTCTTTTTCATACGAAATAGATTGTTTGCTTAAAGAGCTCTCACATCGAGAGCTCTTTTTGTTCTATTTTTCAAGTAACACGCTATTGGGTGGGGCATCCGATATTTTTCACCCCATCATCCGTGGATCGTCACCTTACGTTATGATAGCGTTACCATTTACAATGAGGGTATTCAAACAGCCAAGGGGGAGTATAGAGATGTTAAGAAGATGGCTTTCGGGTTTTGTGGCAATTGCCTTGTTTTCGATGGTACTCGCGGCCTGCAGTGGCGGTGATGCTTCGGAAGGAACGGGCAGCAGCGATAAAGTCACGGTTACGCTGTGGCATAACTGGACCGGACAGGATGCAAAGGCAGTAGCCATGCGAAAAATCATTGAAGATTTCCGGGCAGCACATCCAGATATTGAAGTCGTGGATGAGGGCTTGCCAACAGACGGCCTTAAAACAAGGCTCCGTACTGTAGCAGCTGCAAACGAAATGCCGGATTTGTTTGTTATGTGGCCGGATGCCATGACAAAAGAGTTTGTAAAAGGCGATCTGCTTCAGCCCATTAACTCAGAGCTGGATGCGAAGCCGGAGTGGAAGGACAACTTTATCCCGAACGCTCTGGATGGATATACGGTTGACGGAAACATCTACTCCGTGCCGATGAATCTGGCGCCAAGTTCCTTCATTTATTACAACGAAGCACTGTTTAAACAGTATAACGTCAAAGTTCCTGAAACGTGGGCTGAATTGGAACAGGCCATTGCAACGTTTAATGAGAACAAGGTTATTCCAATGGCACTGGGGAACAAGGCAAACTGGGTTGCACAATCAACGATCTTCAGTACCTTGGCAGACCGAATTACGGGTACAGATTGGTTTCTGAAAGCAGCAGCCCAGGATGGTGCCAGTTTTACCGATCCGCAATTCATCGAGGCATTAAACAAAATGCAGGAGCTTGGTAACAGCAAAGCATTTCAGGATGGGTTCAACAGCATTGACGAAACCCAGATGATGCAGCTGTATTTTCAGGGGAAAGCAGCCATGGTCATGAATGGTGGATGGGCCCTGGCGAACCTGGTGAACAATGCACCTGCAGAGGTATTGGACAACACACATATTACTATTCTTCCCCCAGTAGATGGTGGTGAGGGAGAGCCAAGAACCACATCAGGCGTGGTAGGTACCGGTTTGGGTGTAAGCAAAAAACTGAGTGGGGCCCAAAAAGAGGCAGCCATGGAGCTGTTCTACGCCCTGGCAGGACCTGATGGCCAAAAGGCTACGCTCGATAGCAGTACACTCGTTAGCTACAACATTGAGTTGGATAAATCCAAGGCACATCCTTTGTTCGTCGAGTTGTATGACTTGATGCAGGAAGTGAAGATTAATCCGGTTTACGATTCCAAGCTGGGGTCTGCAACGGTTGAAGTTATTAATAATGGATTGCAGGAACTGCTGATGGGCGGCAAAGCGGAAGATATCGCCGCCAAAATTCAGGCTGCACAAGCCAATGCCGCTGGCAACTAACAGAATGAATGAGGAATAGGTTGTAGATTGGAAACGCTCGGTGAATCGTACTTCATGGGATTAACTGAGGAGTTATAGCCCCTTCCCGGCAGGGGAGGGGTTTTCCGTTTCATTTACAGGCTTTCAATGTGTGAAGGAGATATGTAAGGCATTAATGAAGGGAAGTGAAGGAATGAATGCACTGCGCAGTCGTCGCTTTATCATGCTGGGGCTTGCTCCGGCAGTCATCATATATGCATTGTTTGTATTTGTTCCGGTTGTATGGTCAGCCTATTACGGCTTCTTCAACTGGTCCGGCATCGGGGAGTCCAAATATATCGGTCTGAATAACTATGTGGAGATCTGGCATGACCCAGTATTCTGGCGGGCACTGAAAAATAACGTCATTTTTGTACTGGCCTCCGTGTTCGGTCAGATTCCGTTAGCGCTGATGCTCGCGGTCATTTTACACAAAAGCAATCCACTGCAGCGCTTCCTGCGCTCTGCTGTCTTCCTGCCCATGGTCTTGTCTACCGTCGTTATCGGCATGATCTGGCAGTATATCTATCACCCGCAGATCGGGATCCTGAACTTCCTGCTGGATGCGCTCGGCCTGGAGAGCTGGAAGCTGCAATGGCTGTCTGACGATAAAATTGCCATCTTCTCTCTCGTACCGCCACTGCTGTGGAGCTTCGTTGGTTTGTATCTGATTATTTTCATCTCTGCACTGCAAAACATTCCTGGTGAAATTCATGATGCTGCCAAAATTGACGGCGCTTCGGGCATCCGTAAGCTGGTGTCGATCTCACTGCCCATGATCTGGGGAACCGTGCAGGTTGCGATCATTCTGTGTATTTCGGGTAGTCTGAAATCATTTGATCTGGTGTACATCATGACCAAAGGTGGTCCGGCTCATGCAACCGAGCTGCTCGCTACGTATATGTATAATTCCACCTTTACAACCTACCGTTACGGTTTCGGTAGTGCAATCTCGACAACCATCGTATTGATCTCCTTGCTGCTTATCGGAACAAGCCAGTGGGTGACCAGTCGCAAAAGAAAAGAGAACTAGAAGAGAGGGGGAACTGTAAATGAGTACGACACCTGTAACGATGCCATCACCAGGAAGAGCTTCAAGCCATCCGGTTCGCCGGCTGCGCAGCGGAATTGTTTGGACGCTGCTGACGGTGTATGGTATTTTAACATTGTATCCGTTTTACTGGCTTGTGATCAGTGCGTTCAAAACGAATGAAGATTTCTACAGCAGACCATTTGGTTTGCCGGCCCAATGGAATGTAGCCAATTTCAGCAATGCGTGGGAAAGCTCCAGATTGGGTACGGCATTTGGCAACTCACTGGTGGTATCCTTGGGATCATTGATTTTGACTTTGTTTATTGCAGCTCTAGCCTCATTCATACTGGCACGATTCCAGTTCCGCTGGAAAGGGCTTGTCATGACCTTTTTTGTTGTAGGTATGCTGATTCCCATTCATAGCACACTGGTTCCTTTGTTCATTCTGATGAAGCAGATGTCCCTATTGAATACGTATTGGGCATTAATCCTGCCGTATACGGCCTTTGCATTGCCAACTGCCATCTTTGTACTGACGGCATATCTGACGAGTGTACCACGTGATATTGAAGAGGCGGCATTTATCGATGGAACAGGTCTGTGGGGACTATTTACCCGGATCATGCTGCCGATGTCAGTGCCTGCCTTGTCCACCGTTACGATTCTGAGTTTTTTGCATGCTTGGAATGACTTTTCGTTCGCACTTGTATTCATTAACAAGACAGGATTGAAAACGCTACCGCTGGCGATTGCGAACTTCGCAGACGGATACCAGACGGATTATGGATTAACGCTGGCCGCCATGACACTGTCGGTTATTCCGACCATTATTCTATATCTTGTTTTTCAGGAACAGGTTATGAAAGGCATGACGGCTGGAGCGGTTAAGGGATAAACGAATGCGCATCCAGAGGAGGAAATGAATTGGGAAGCTGGCTCACATCATCGCTGCAGAGGAAGCTCTCGGTTGTCGTAACTGCCTCCATGATTGTGCCGCTGCTGGCGCTGGGTCTGTTCGCATTTCTGATCTCTTCCCGCATTACCGAGCAGAAGACGAAGCTGTCCGGTATGGACACGCTGAAACAGGTGGAAGCCAATCTTCGCTACATGCTGCAGGACGCCGAGAATATTTCGATTTTCCTGATTGGAGAGCGCGATATTCAGCAGTATCTGAGCCGAAATGAAGATCATGAACTGGACCGCGTGGATATTGTCGGCAGGATGACCAATCTGGCGGCGTCTAAAAAATATATTGCGAATATAGCGATATATCCGGATCGGTTTGATGCTGTTCTGACAACGGCTACCTGGTATGAACCGGGTACTTCCGATCCTCCAGCTCCTCCTGGCGATGCGGTAAAAATGTGGACCGGCGTCTACCCGGTTCGCAACTATGCAGGCATACAAAATGTGATCACGTTGGTGCGTCCCATCCGCAGCATTCATGATTATCGACCCATCGGATGGCTTGCGATCAGCCTGGATGAAAAGGCCATTTCCAAAGACTGGGCTGCGCTCGGACTTGGCAGAGGTGAAGGGCGTCTGGAGCTGGTCGGACAATCCGGAGAGATCCTGTCCTCCATGGACAAATCAAGGCTTGGGCAGACTCTGGAGCAGGTCGAACCTGAGTTACAGACGCTGATTCGGCAGAGTGGGAGCGGGACGACTACGTATGGCAGCGGAGAAAACAAACGGACGCTGCTCTATTACCCGGAACAGCTGACTGGATGGACGTTGACTGGAACAGTTCCTTACGATCAATACAAGTCGGAGAACGGTTATATTCTGATTCTCACGGCTGTAGCCGTGGTGGCTTCTGCTGTAATCTGTGCAGGGCTGGTCTGGTTTACCGTCCGCCGCGTGACAAGGCCGCTCCGTGTGCTCACCAGGCACCTATCCCGTATTGACCCAGATCGGCCGCTGCCCTTGTTTCGATCTGAGAGTGATGATGAGATCGGCAGACTGGGAGAGAGTTACAATCTGCTCGGTGCACATATCGAGAGCCTGAAGGAAGAGGTTATACAAGGGGAAGCTCGCAAGAAAGAAGCTGATCTCAGGGCACTTCAGGCACAGATCAATCCCCACTTTCTGTATAATACCCTTTCGTCCATTCACTGGATTGCCCTGATGTCAAAAGAGAGCCGGATTGCAGATATGGTCGAAGGTTTAAGTGATTTCCTGCGCATCAGCCTAAATAACGGCAAGGATTTCTGTCCTGTTGGGCAGGAGATTGCCCATATCCAGCATTATGTTCGGGTGCAGTCCATCCGCTTCCCTGATAAATTTTCGGTGCACTATATTGTGGATCCTGCACTGGAGCAGCGGATGATGCTGAAGCTTCTGCTGCAGCCGCTCGTTGAGAATGCCATGGTACATGGTATTCAGCCCAAGAATGGTCCGGGAACGATCACCATCATGATTCGTCAAGATCAGGATGAAGCACGAATAAACGTACTGGTGCTGGATGATGGTGTCGGCATGGAGCAGGAGAGGCTAGAACAGCTGAAGGAAAGACTGCCGGAAGTGAATCCCACTGCTGGTGGCTACGGGATCCACAACGTTAATGAGAGATTGCTGCTCCATTATGGTGCGGCTTCTCAGCTTGAAATGGACAGCCGTGTCGGTGGAGGGACCCGTATTTCATTTTCCATACCCTTTCTGGAGGAATCGCCATGAGACTACTGATTGTCGATGATGAAGTGATCATTCGCACCGGACTTGCCAGCGTTATTGCCTGGGGCGAGCTGGGAATTGATCTCCTTACACCAGCAGCCTCGGCAGAAGAAGCGTTGTCCCGGTTGGCTGAGGAGCGTCCGCACATTCTGATGACTGACATCCGCATGACTGGCAAGACAGGTCTTGAACTTGCAAATGAAGGACTGCAATTGCTGCCTGAGATGGAGGTCATTATTTTGTCAGGCTACGATGACTTCTCTTATGCTCAGCAGGCGATTCGGCAGGGTGTGACGGATTATCTGTTAAAAACGAGCAAACCGGAAGAGATCATCAAAACGGTTCTTCAGGCCAAGCAGAGAGTTATGGACCGCTGGACAGAAAAGTCCAAGGAAGGGCGACTTTTACAGGAGAATAAACAGCGGTTGTTTGAACGGTGGGTTATTGAAGGTGATGTGATCACAGGTTCGTGTCCAGCATTTTTGAAGCCGGGCGCGGCGGAGTCTGCTGGTGTATCATGGGACGGCAGTCAGGTCTATCAGCAGGTTGTATTCGTTATTCGTGCGCAAGGATGGAGTCGCTCTTCTGCAGCACTTCTGAGATTTGCCGTGCAAAATATGCTGGAGGATATGCTGCCTGGTGCAGCGACCCATATTCATAAGGAACAGATTATTGGTGTAATGCAGGTAACGAGCAGGCAGCAGGAATTACTGAACACGCTGGGAACGGTAGTTAATCATATAGAGCAGCTTCTGAAATGTACGCTCCGTGCAGCAGTAGGGCAGCCGGTTTGTGGCGAGGTACACCTTCACGAAAGCTATTTAACGGCAACCGCAGCGTATCAATATATGAGTCTACTTGACGATAAAATTTGGAGCATCGAGCATGTAAAACACCGCAAGGGTGGTAAAACATTACTTACGCATGAAGAGGAAACCGTGCTGGGTACCCTTTTGCTCGATAATGACCCTGTCGCGCTCACCACATGGACACGGGAGCTTGTGAAAGAACTCATGTTAGACCCGGAAGTAACACCAGAATCGTTCAATGCCTGTTTGCATTCTGCGGTCATTGCAGGACAACGCTGGCTGGTTCGCACGATGCGTGCAATAGGAAGAGAAGAGCCTGTACGATATGATCCATGGGTGCCGGAACCAGATGCTGGGGACCTTCAGGATATGCTGTTTCACCATTTATATGGTCTGATGCATACATATTACAGTCAAATGGGCCAAGGGCAGGCTTCACACGTGCAAAAGGCCATTGCCTACATGGAATCCGGATTGGCACAAGAAATCAGTCTACAGCAGGTGGCTGGTCAAATCCATTTGCACCCTGGACATCTCAGCGAACTGTTCAAGAAAGAGACAGGTACAACGTTTGGGGATTTTGTAACGAATATGCGTATTCGGCGGGCGATGGAGATGCTGGCAGTCTCTCCTGCAAAAGTCAGTGAAGTGGCTGCCATGAGTGGGTATGAAGACGTAAAATACTTTAGCAGGCTGTTCAAAAAACATACAGGCAAGACCCCGAGTGAATTTCGCGAAGAGGCGTATGCATTCAAGCCTTCGGGAAGTTAGCAGACATGAATGGTTGTACTTGTTTCTGCAAACGTTTTCGATCATGTGGAATGATTCAGGGATCTGGGGAGCGAGGCATATGATGAAGAAGAGTGATTCAATTCAGGATCTGTCAGGTCAATGGAAGATCCAGCATTTTGAAGTCGGGGAAAAACGGACGATGGACATTGCAGCTGCTGCACTGGATGACCGTTTCTGGATCGGGGCCGAAGTGCCAGGGGATGTTCATTCGGCCTTGGTGGCGAGGAGCATAATTGATCCGCCATACTACGGGCATAACGATGTCAAGAGCCGCTGGATTGAGCAAAAGGAATGGTGGTATCGTACCAACTTTAACCTGGTGAAGGCGGAAGAGGATCAGGAACATTTCGAGCTTGTCTTCGAAGGTTTGGATACGTTCGCAACCGTCTATGTGAACGGACATGAGGTGGGGAAAACAGCCAATATGCTCATGTCCCATACCTTCGATGTTACGACACTGGTCCGCCATGGGTGGAACGCCATTGCAGTTCGATTCGATCCGCTGTCTCTGCACAACCGGGACAAAGAGACATTCGACTGGTCATCCTATACGAAGGAACGGCCTTGGCTGCGCAAGGCAGCGATGAATTTCGGCTGGGACTGGGGACCACGCATGGTTACTGTCGGCATCTGGGGTGCAGTCCGGTTGGAGAGACACAAGATAGCGAAGCTGGATAGTGTGTATGCCCGGACCAAGTCTGTCAGCCAAGAACAGGCGGTTATTGACGTTACGGCAAAAGTGAAATCGGTGATGTCCTTCCGAAGCAGACAGCAGCTGAAGCAAGCTGTGGTCACGACATGTGATGTTCGCTTGTTGGATGCTGGAGGTGAGGAAGTGACTCAAGCTGCTGCGCTGACTGTCCAAGATGGACAGGCGGATACAACGCTGGCTGTGCCTTCACCGCGATTGTGGTGGACGCATGATCTGGGTGAACCGTACCTGTATACACTGGAGGTAGTCTTATACGCCGATGGAATTGAAGTAGACCGTTATCGCGAGCCCTATGGGATAAGAACCATTGAACTTGCCCTCCATAATGAACAGGGAGAAGACGCATTTGCTTTTATACTGAACGGAATCAAAATGTATGCCAAGGGGGCCAACTGGATACCCGCTGATCATCTAATTGGTGCTATTCCCGACTCGAGATATCGGGAGCTCATTGAGCTGGCTGTCGAAGGAAACATGAATATGCTGCGAGTGTGGGCAGGCGGCATCTATGAGAAGAATGTTTTTTATGATGAGTGCGATCGGCTAGGGTTGTTGGTGTGGCAGGATTTTGCCTTTGCCAATGCATTATTTCCTGACTTCAATCAAGATTTTATGGAGAATGTCAGATGCGAAGTTGAAAATAATGTGATCAGGCTGCGGAACCGGGCATCCCTTGCCCTCTGGTGCGGCAATAACGAGATTGACTGGCTTTACGATATGAAGTCTGCCAGCGGAGATATCACGAGTCCGTTCTATGGAGAGCTGATCTATCATGAGCTGATTCCTGAGGCTCTGGAACGTCTGGATCCGTCCCGTCCGTATTGGCCGTCTTCACCGTTTGGAGACAAGGATGGCAATGATGCCAATGATCCGGATGTTGGCGACCGTCACAACTGGCAGGTTTGGCATGGTTCTGTTTACCCAAGAAAACACGGTGAACCGCCGCTGCTTGACTACAGCATTGAGGGCGTAACATTTAAAAATTTTAAAAAGGATTATGCCTTGTTCAGCAGTGAATTCGGCATGCATGCTTCGGCCAACCGTTATACGCTGGAGAAAAATATGCCTGAAGGGCAGTTCTACTGGGGAAGTCCGGAGATGGCCTATCGCAACAAGGATACCAATCACCAAAAGGGCATTCTTCTGATGGAAGGCTACACGGGCATTCCACAAACGATTGAAGAATACATGAATTATTCGATGCTGACTCAAGCGGAAGGCTTACGGTACGGAATTGAACATTTCCGGAGGATCAATCATCGGAATAGTGGTGCGCTTGTGTGGCAACTGAATGACAGCTGGCCGGGAACGAGCTGGTCCATGATTGATTTTGAACTGCTGCCCAAGGCATCCTTTTATTATGGGAAGACTTTCTTCCATCCGATTCTACTGTCACTGGAGCATGAGCCAGGCGATCCGCTTGCATTATGGGTCGTGAACGATAAACTTGAGGGGTTACAGGGACATCTTCGAATTAATGTATATCAGCTGAATGGGGAGAAAGTATATTCGGATACACTGCAGGTGGAAGTCGAACCCCAATCTTCTTCAAAGGTTGGAGTATTAAGTGAAGCAGCAGTGCTGCAGGGCAGACGTGCGGAAGAAGTCATGATTGAACTCGTATCGGAAGGATTTGCTGCCCCACTTAACCGATATTTCCTGCGTGATCCGAAGGACATTGCGCTGCCGTTGTCTCAGCTGAGTGTGCATGTCAATGAGGAGGAGCAGTCTGTTACCGTTACAGCCAGCGGTGCCATCGCAAGATTGGTTAAACTGGAGCTTCCGCTGGGACGTGTGCGGTTCAGTGACAACTATTTCGACTTGCTTCCAGGGGAGAGCCGAACGGTGTATTTACGTCATCCAGAGATGAGATTGCTACCCCTGAATGCACTTCGGGTAAGTGCAATGAACGGTCACGAAGTGTAATTGCAAAATGAACCAAAACATGCCGGGTGGCTTCTAAACAGAAGCCACCCGGCATGTTTGATTTGAATTAAATGCTATCGATTTCGAGCGGTCGCTAGCGCAGCGATTCGTAACGCTGTTGAAAGGAGGATTCCATCTCCACCTGACGAGCAAGCTGTTGTTTCACTTTACTGCTGCGAATCACCTGAAGCTGCTTCAATAATTCCATCGATTGAAATTGATCAGAAGCCATCCGAATGATGATCTCGGCGAGTACGTCCGCATCTTCTAGTGCTGCATTGAGCCCAAAGGCTCCTGTAGGCGTCATGGTATGTGCCGCATCGCCGAGCAGAACCACATTGTCCTGAGTCCATGACTCGCTGTAACTGCTCTCTACCGATAACAGTACAAAATCGCTCCAGGTCTGAATATGTGCAGCGACTGATTCCGCGAGACACGGGAAGGCTTCCACAAGTTTCTCCACAAAAGGGGCAAAGGGCTGCTCACGCAGCTTGGAGAAGGAACCCTGTGGAATATTCCAGCCAATCTGTACATACCCGCCGTATTGGGAGAACAGCGCCAGCTGCTGACCGTTCATGCTCGCCATACGAACGGCTGGTTCCCAGCCTACAGGAGCAGGAATTCGCGCCCATAACAGATCATAACCATGCTTGCGTATATCCGGGGTGAGGCCAGAATATTTTCGTACAGCAGAATATCTCCCGTCCGCTCCGACAATAATGGCTGCTTCAACAGAAGAGGGAACACCATTTTGCCGAACATTGATGCCTACCGTTTTTCCTGTCTTATCTCTAAGCAGTCCGGTCATCACCGTATTAAACAGTACCGTCTCGTGATTGTGCGGCAGGGCCTGTGATTGTGACACGATAAAGTCCAGCAGGTGATCCTGCGGAACATGGATGCCCACATGCGATTCTCCCTCACCAGGGTAAACCGTGTGGATAATCTGTCCGTTCTCCCAGTATTGAATCTGCTCCAAAGGCATGGCTCCTAGCTGTGCTACGCCCGCATAGAGTCCATGCTTGCTCAGCACAGCTTCACCGTCCTGGTTAAGCAGTTCACCGCGAAATGACTTGTGCAGATGAGGCTGGCGCTCAATTAGTGCTGTTGATATTCCTTGGCGGTTCAACAAGTAAGACAGGAGGGCACCGCCTGGTCCGGCTCCAACAATACAGACATCTACTTGTAATGGATTATTGTCATTCATATATAAAATTCCCTTGCTAAGTTATTATATTACTTTATGATAACAAATTTATAAAAATTATTAAGTAACTAAAAGTAACTTTAAGATACTAGTTATTATAAACAAACACGCTTCAATTTTGCAATAGGCAGTTGTGACTTTACTTAGAAGTGGACTCAAGCCTGCGCTGTTTTCCCGCTTCTTGAAGGGAGGGCAGGCTTGAGAACACAGAGGTAAGATACATCCGCCCGAATGATACACGGTCTAGGTGATCAGACGATTGGTGATTCGGGCGACACGTTCTCCAAGTGCTTTGCCAAGAGCAATTCCTTGATCGCTTAACAAAACGTCACTATCCACTGGGCAGGTAACTCCAACGCCATAATAAGAACCATATAAGGCGTTGTCAGCAAAGTTTCCTGGCAGCCCGGTTATAATCATTCCCTGATGCAGCATCGGTGTCAGCAAATGCAGTAATGTCGATTCGAGCCCTCCGTGTTCTGTGGCAATCGTACAGAATACAGCACCTACTTTATCCACGAGTTTCCCCTGGGCCCATAGGTAACCCAACTTGTCGATCCATTTTTTCAGACCGGAGCTGATTGAACCGAAATGACCTGGGCATCCCCATATAATGGCATCCATTTCCGCCAGTTTGTACACATCTGCTTCTTCGGTGGAGTGCAGATGAACGGTGGACCCGTGCACACTGGCTGCCCCGGCTGCAATCGCCTTAGCCAGCGCCTGTGTATGACCGCCCTCGCTATCGAAAACAATATAAATATTCAAGCTCCACTACCTCCTCAAAATGCATCATTTATCTTTGCTATGAGGTAGCTTGTCACATGTATCGCAAAAATAAGCATGAACTTTACAAACAACAATGGATCCATGGAGCAATCGTATTTTTCACAAACAAAAAAGTACAAATATGTTACAATGTTAGGAAGGTTATGACGAAAGGCAGGAGGAACGTTTATGAGCCTGGATACGGAGCAAAACTCTCAATTGGCAAACATTGATCAATTGTTGGAGGCCTTCTTCAGATATAAAAATAAGGTATTGGACCAGCAGCAGAAAACAGAAACAAACTGCAAACTGAATCCGACTAAGAGTCATATATTGGGCATGCTTTTAAGGGAACAGCGCTGTATGGCTGTCGATGTGGCAAGGCAGCTCAGCTTATCATCCGGCGCTACCACCATTGTTTTGAATCAGCTGGAGAGTGAAGGGTTGATTCAGCGGGTACGCAGTGAAGAGGATCGAAGAATTGTGTGGTTATCCCTGACGGAGGATGGAGAGCAGCTGGCCAAATCCCTGAACGCAAACCGTGGACGTATGACATGGGAACTGTTACAAGCGCTTACGGAAGAAGAACAGCAGCAGATGATAGGCATGCTTAAGAAAATTGAACTGAAGCTGTTGGAAAAAATGAAAGTTTTGGAACAAACACATCGTTAAAATGGCATTGAAGCGTCAGTCTTCAAGGTTCGCCCCGGGTTGGGACGAATGTTGAAGGCTGACTTTTTTTCATGTTATAAGCTGATTATTACAGATGGAATCGTTGAATGTGGTCCATTAGGCCAATCTCCATCAGAATCTCTTTTTGTTTCTGTCCAAGCAGGTCAAAATGGGGAAAAGGCTGACGTCGATGGATATAGCGCGGATCAAGACCGTGCTCCAGACACCATTGTTCAAGGCGTTCCAGATTCGAGCAGCCTACTTTGGTTACGCTTGTAATGCCCGGGAAACGCGGGTCTATCCAAAAATGAGTAAGATAAGCAAGTTCGCCGCGTGATACACGGTCTTTCCATTCTGACAACTCCTGCCGATTAATTCCAAATGCCATAGATACCAAGTTCCTTTCCAAACGGGTATTGTCCTGAGCATATTGTAACATCTTATAAACAAATCCAAACTGAATTCTTGCTCTAAGCTGCTTGTCTTCGCTATCGGGGTAATGAATATGACAATGTTTTTATAACAAAAACGATATATGTTAAAATAAGACTACTCCGATTGGGTTTATTACTTTCATTTAAGGAAAGGGATTACCATCATGGAATTGTTTATTGCGGTACTTGTATTGCTGGTACTCATCGGTTTATCGAACATCCTGAACCGGTTTGTACCTTTCATCCCGGTTCCGCTCATTCAGATTGTCCTCGGCGTAGCCATTGCGCTTCTTCCTGCAGGGGTACATCTGCCATTGAATCCGGAACTGTTTTTTGTGCTCTTTATCGCGCCATTGTTATACAACGATGGCAAACGAACACCAAGGCATGAACTATGGAATTTAAGGGCTCCCATTCTGCTGCTGGCACTCGGTTTGGTCTTTGTTACCGTAGTTGTGGCTGGTTACGCCATTCACTGGCTGATTCCTACTATTCCGCTGCCTGCCGCTTTTGCTCTTGCGGCCATCCTTTCCCCGACCGATGCGGTTGCCGTTGGCGCCATGGCAGGGCGTGTACATCTGCCCAAAAGCATACATAGACTTCTCGAAGGCGAAGCTTTGATGAATGATGCATCCGGCCTGGTTGCATTTAAATTTGCCATAGCAGCAACCGTTACAGGCGTTTTCTCGTTAGCGGAGGCTTCATTCAGCTTTCTCATCATTGCCATTGGTGGTCTGCTGGTAGGTGCGCTATTATCCTTTCTGCTCATTCGGCTCGGTGTATGGATCCGGCGTTTGGGTATGGAGGACGTCACCGTGCATATGCTGCTGCAGATCCTTACGCCATTCGTTATTTATCTGGTGAGTGAAGAAATTGGGGTCTCAGGCATTTTGGCTGTTGTGGCGGGAGGTATTATCCATGCCATTGAACGTGACCGAACTGAATCGGTTCAGTTGAAGATGCAGGTGGTCTCTGCAAGCACATGGTCCGTTATTTTATTTATTTTGAATGGTTTGGTGTTTGTCATTCTGGGTGTCCAGATTCCGGATGTGCTGAATACAATCTTTAAGAATGTAACCTTTAACAATTTTCAAGTTCTGGGGTATGTAGGATTAATATCCCTGTTGTTGTTACTGCTTCGTTTTGTCTGGATCTATCTGTTCTGGCAGGGGAATGAGTGGTTCCGCAAGAAGTCCCCGATTGGAAAACCAAGGTTAAAAGAGATGACCATTATCTCCCTGTCGGGTGTGAGAGGCGCGGTAACCCTTGCGGGTGCATTCTCCATCCCGTATGTGCTTCAGGACGGATCCCCTTTCCCGGAACGGGACTTGATCATATTCCTGGCAGCTGGAGTTATTCTGTTTACGTTAATCGCTGCAAGCGTGTTTCTGCCAGTACTCGCCAAGAATGATGAAAAGGCTGCTGATGGCTCTCAGCAAACGACAGAGCGAAAGGCACAGGACATCATGCTTAATGCGGCCATTCGGGCAGTCAAGTCCGAGATGACCGACGAGAACAAAGCCGCAGCACTTGCTGTAGTCTCTGATTTATCGAAATACATCCGGCAGGCTGCAGGACAGATGACGGTGGGCAAACGCAAGGACATAATGAAGCAGGAAACGGCCATTAACCTGATTGGCACGCGTGCGGAACGCAAGGAAATTGAAAGTATGATGGATGAGAACGTCATTGCATCCGAAGCGGCGTTTAAATGTAACAGCTGGCTGGACCGTAAGGAAATGATGCTGGCTAACCGCACCAATACACAGATGATGTTCTCCATTAGTGAGATCGGACGCGTGCTCGGTCATCTGTTTACGAATCGCTCGGAAAAGCCCGAGCAGCCGTTCATGTTAGAAAATGCAGATCAGTTTCGTCAGGTTAAGCTTCGTACTTCGGAAGCGGCTATCAAAGCCATTCGGGCTCATATGAACGACGGTAATCGGCCTGTGGCTCTGTCCGTGATTGCCAAGTATGAGCGGGTGATCGCCAGACTAAGAAGCTGGAA
Organism: Paenibacillus sp. 7516; assembly: GCF_002272715.1. NCBI lineage: Bacteria > Bacillati > Bacillota > Bacilli > Caryophanales > Paenibacillaceae > Paenibacillus > Paenibacillus sp. 7516. Next base: position 186,302 of record NZ_NPBI01000007.1, on the reverse strand, counting down.
TAAGGGGAAGACCGAAGATCCGTTCAATCAGGAGAAGCTTGAGCTGCAAATGGTAGCCATTCAAGAGCAGCGTAACACGGTACAACAGTTGTATGAGAATGGTGAGATCAATCGAGACGTGGCTGCAAAGCTGCGCCGATTCATCAACGATGTTGAAGCGACCGTACTGAAAAATAGCTAATCCGACAAATCCGATATTTTAAATGGAAATATGACTCTGATATAATGGGTTCATCACAGGAAGAACTACTTATGATAACCGTTTAGCCGACGCTCAGGAAAAGGAGATGGATGAATTATGGTACAGCAACAGACTCGCTTGGGGAAAACCGATTTGCTCGTTAACCCGATAGGATTGGGTGCAAACGCAGTAGGGGGACATAATATCTACCCGGATATGCTGAACGATGAAACAGGCAAGGAAGTGGTTCGTACAGCGCTGAAAAAAGGGATTAACTTTGTGGATACGGCTTTCATCTATGGACCTGAACATTCAGAGCGTTTAATTGGAGAGGTACTGAAGGAAACGGGGCAGCGTCAACAAACCATTATCGCCACAAAGGCAGCCCACAAATTCATAGATGGCAGCGTGGTGATGGATAACTCTCCTGCTTTTCTGAAAGCTTCTGTGGATGAAGCCTTGAAACGTCTTCAGACGGATTACATCGACTTGTTTTACATCCATTTTCCGGACGAGCAGACACCGAAGGATGAAGCAGTAGGCGCTCTAAAACAACTGAAAGACGATGGCAAAATCCGCGCGATCGGTGTATCCAACTTCTCCATTGAACAGCTCCGTGAAGCGAATCGGGATGGTTATGTGGATGTGCTGCAGTCCGAATACAATTTGTTCAAACGAGAGGCTGAAAAAGAACTGCTTCCGTATACGGCAGAGCATGGAATTTCTTTCGTTCCATACTTTCCGCTGGCAGCGGGACTGCTGGGTGGTAGATATAATCGGGATACGACATTCCAGGATGGCCGGGCCAAAAATCCGCTGTTCACTGGTGAAAACTTTATCCGCAATCTGGACAAAGTGGAACAGCTCCGCAGCATTGCCCATTCCAAAAATGCAGAGGTTGCACATCTCGTGCTGGCCTGGTACCTGACTCAGCCTTCGATTGATGCACTCATTCCAGGGGCGAAGAAACCGGAGCAGGTCATCAACAATCTGAAAACCTTGGATGTGAAGTTGTCTGCCGAGGAGATCGCAGTGATTGACCAGATTTTCCGTTAAATAGTTCCGGCATTTCGGGAAATGCTAACAGGGAGTTTACGTTTGACGATAAAGAGAGGACTTAAACATGAACCTGAAGGCAGCCCGAATGATCGGATTGTTCACCCTGATTCTCATGCTAGGCACCAGTTCTGTCTATGCGAAGCCGGTACAGAAGAATCGCCAATATTATGAAGAACGAGGAGAGATTGTTTGGGAAGTCCCTACCCAGGACAAGCTCATAGCGTTGACCTTCGATGATGGTCCCGATCCGGTACAGACCCCGCAGATACTGGCTTTGCTTAAGCAGTACCAAGCTAAAGGCACTTTTTTCGTACTGGGAAAATGGGCGGAAAAGTTTCCTGAACTGGTCATGCAGGAACAGCAGGAAGGGCATGAAGTGGCAAACCATACTTATGCTCATACTTATGCGGTCAAATCCACAGCCAGGGACAAGTTTACGCAGGATATGGCGGCTGCTGAGCAATCCATTACGGATGCGGGGGTACCACGACCGCTGCTGTTCCGGCCGCCCGGAGGATTCTACAATGACATGGTCATTGATGTTGCAAAACAAAAAGGATATACCATTGTATTATGGTCCTGGCATCAGGACACCCGGGACTGGGCTTCTCCTGGGGTAGCAGCCATTACGAACAAGGTGCTGAAAAATGCACGCAATGGAGATATTGTGCTGTTTCATGACAAGGTGGAGGGAAGGGCCCAGACCGTTGCTGCCCTCAAAGTAATCCTTCCCAAGCTTCAGCAAGAGGGATACCGCTTTGTCACCGTATCAGAATTGCTTGCAGTGAAGGCAAAAGAAGCAGCGAAGGATGGCGTTTCTTTAAATAATGCTCGTTAATACAAGATGAAAAAGCCGCCGGTTCTCTTAGGAGAGACCGGCGGCTTCTGTTATGTTCCCGAGAAGGGTTATTGTTCTGTCTTCACCGCACGAGGGCGGGTTCGTGCTCGCCGCAGAAACAGCGACAGGATCAAACCAATAATGGAAATCCAGGTGGCAACAATAAAGGCATCGTTAATGCCTTCAATCGTCGAGGTCTGGACTGCGATACCGTATAGCTGCTGTAACGCCAGTGTAGAACCCTGTTCAGCTGGCACGCCTGCTACGGCAGCCATCTGCGTACCTAGGAGCCCGACTTGTTCAGTCAGGGGCACATTGGTTGTCGTGACCGTATTACTGTAGTCAGCTAAATGAATGCCTGAACGTGTAGCCATAACGGTAATCAGCAGGGCTGTTCCAATCGAACCAGCTACCTGCCTTATCGTGTTGGACATGGCTGTACCGTGACTTGTCAGATGAGGGGGTAACTGGTTTAGGCCTTCGGTCTGTACGGACATCATCAGCATGGACATGCCGAAGCTCCGAAGAGTATACAGCATCATAATGTGACCATAAGGCGTTTCCCCAGTCAATTTGCTGAATTCAAAAGTAGAGAATGCCGTGATCAGCAAGCCTACAATGGCTAGTGGCCGGGAGCCGATCCGGTCGAATAGCGCTCCTGATATGGGTGACATAACCCCCATCAGAAGTGCACCTGGCAGCAGCAAGAGACCCGATTGCAGAGGGGAGAATCCTCTTATATTTTGCAGATAGATGGGTAACAGAAGCATCCCCCCGAAAAGTGCCATGTTGATGGTGGCACTGACCAGTGTGGAGATGGTAAAAATATCGTATTTAAACACACGAAACTCCAGCAGGGGATGTTTCATTGCCGTTTCCCTGAGAACAAAGAACGTAATGAACAGAATACCGATGATCAAGGTCAACAGTACAATTGCACTGCTCCATCCCTTGTCGCCGGCAGAGCTGAATCCATACAGCAGAAATCCGAATCCGATCGTTGAAAAGAGAGCACCATACGCATCGAATTTGGGAGAACTGAGCTTGGACACATTTCGCAGCCAGAGAAAAGCAAACAGGATATCGAGTAAAGCCAGCGGGATAACCATGTAGAACAGAATGCGCCAAGTGTAGTGCTCCACGATCCAGCCTGACAAGGTAGGACCAATAGCTGGAGCAAACATCATGGCGATCCCCATGGTTCCCATCGCAGTTCCCCGTTTTTCGGGAGGAAATACGGTTAAAAATACGTTCATGACCAGAGGCATAATAATGCCGGCACCACTGGCCTGTACAATACGCCCAATCAGCATAACTGTAAACCCCGGACTGATTGCGCAGATGGCAGAGCCAACGGTGAACAGCAGCATCGCTGTGATGAACAGTTTACGGGTCCCGAATGACTCAATCAGATAGGCTGTTATGGGGATGAGGACCCCATTCACGAGCAAATAGGCAGTCGATAGCCATTGCACTGTTGTTGCCGAGACGTTGAAGTCATTCATCAGATGGGGGATCGCCACATTAAGAAGAGTCTGATTCAGAATGGCGATAAAGGCGCCGAGCAGCAGGACGGCAATGGTTCTTCCGAGCGGCAATTGATTATCCATCGGCAGACCTTATATATGAACGCGCACAGTAGCGCTCATGCCTGGGACAACACCCAGACCTTTGTAACCCTCAATCGTGATAGTAATCGGTATAACCTGCGTAACTTTGGTGTAGTTGGCATTGGTATTGGACGATGGCAGTAGGGAAAAAGAAGAAGCCGTAGCAAGCCCAATCTGATCTACTTTGCCTGTTAGTGTGGTATCTGGAAATGCATCGATGTATACGTCAACGATTTGTCCGCTTTTGATTTTGTCGATGACCGTTTCTTCCACATTCGCGGTCACATACAAGTTATTAAAATCATAGGCTCTAGCCAGTGGATTACCGGCAGAAACCAATGAGTTCTCCACAGCGGTGGCCTGGACAACGGTGCCGGCAACAGGCATGGTAATTGGAGTTGATTTACCGCCCGCAGAGACGGTCCCGATCGTATCCCCTTGATTGTACGAGGTACCTACTTTTCCTTTCCACGTTTGGAGTTCACCGCTAACGGTGGAAGCGATGGATATGGGCTGACCCGTGACTAACGCATTGTCCGTTTTTACGTAGCTGGTAGATTGGTTGTAGTAGTATATGCCTGCGGCACCTGCCCCCAAAATCACCAGAATGACAATGATATTGATCAATATGGCACGAGAGTTCATGTGGATTATTCCTCCTAATATATTCTTCTGCTGACAATCCTGTTTGGAGCATTCCCGGTACTCTGCCGCTCTATACGAAACAACATGAAATATAAATCGCAGATTGGGGAACCAATATATTGATAAGTTGCCACAGGCGATGACAAGGAGGATGCTCAGATGTTGATTATATTGGCCGTAATTGTTTTACTAGGGATTATTTTTCTCATGATCTTTAACTCAAGATCGACCCGCAGAGCTGCAGAGGCCAGGGCTGCCCAAACGGCTGAGACAGAACGAGAGCCTGTCCTTCTGCAGGGGGACGAGCAAACAGAGGGACAATTGCTGGATTCTTCAGACCTGGTGGATTATACGGAACCGGATGGATCAACAGAGACGGAAACGGAATTGAGGGGAAACAAGATTGAAGTGAGACACCAAGCCAGGCAGCAGGAAACTCAAACAAAAGGAAATGATAGTGAGTACCGTCAAGCTCTGCTTCATTTTCGCAAACCACCTGAACCTCAAGAGGAACCAGTCGATTCCACCTCTGATGAAGTTGAAAAGAGTGCGGATGAGATCTACCGGTCCGCTCTGCGGGACATGAAGAGCAAATCATCCCCTCCGGATTCAGATCCAAAATAAGGCTGCTGCACGTTTCCATGCAGCGGGCATGGCTTTTGTTTTAAATCCAAAAGATTTACAATAGATGAAGCTTTGCTCTAACATAGCTGAATGGATTGACGTTGCAAGAGGAAGGAGAGGATTGCATGATGAACGGACAACAACGAGTAAACATTAAACCTGGGCTGGAAGTAGATATCGTACTGAAGCAAGATCAGCCTACAGGTAAACTGACAAGGGGAATCGTCAAGGATTTGCTGACCAAATCACCCACGCATCCCCATGGCATCAAGGTTCGTCTGACAAGTGGGCAAGTTGGTCGTGTAAAACAGGTGATTACAGGAGCGGCGGAATGATTCGGCTGCTTCAGAATCCATGAAGACAACTGCTGAGGTTTTGGCACATCTGGCATCCGGGAACGAACGGCAGCGGGATGCTTACCGGGTGCTTCTTCAGGGTGGTTTGTTCTCCATTTTGGAGGCATATACCCCTTATCCGGCAGGAACCGTACCCATTGATATAGACATTCCTGGCAGTGATCTTGATATATTGTGTGAAGTTCCCGATCTCAACGCGTTCGAGATGGTAGTGACTCAGCATTTTAGCGGAATGGAGCATTTTGCGTGTCAACGCGGAACGGGGCTAGGTATGGATATCCCTAGTGCCTACATGACCTGTTCCTTTCAGATTGAGGGTTGGCCATTGGAGATTTACGCCCAATCGTTGCCGGTTAATAAACAAAATGCCTACCTTCATATGTTAGTCGAATGGGAGTTACTGCAGCTCTGGGGTGCCGAAGGTCACGCCGAGATCCGCAGACTGAAATGGGTTGGATTGAAGACAGAGCCAGCCTTTGCCGCAGTGCTGGGGTTACAGGGTGACCCTTATGTGGAATTGCTGCATCTAGCCCATTGGAGCAGGCACGAGCTATGGCTCTGGGCAAGGCAGCGAACTTCTTTTCGAAATACGTAAAAAAATGCACTAATTATAGTAAGAAGATGGCGACGATCGTCGTGACCGTTAAACCAAGCAGTACCGGCTTCAGGTTGCGACGCGCCAGTTCAAATGGACTGACTCCGCAGATGGCAGCAGCTGGAATTAAAGCCCAAGGGATTAAGGTACCACCGCCAACCCAGATGGCAGCAACCTGACCGAGTGCTGTTAATACGGGGGCTGAATCCGCTGTGCCGGCAAACATCGAAGCGATGGACCCCACCAGGGATATCCCTGAAAACCCCGAACCATCCATTCCCGTAACGGCTCCAATCAAGGTCATTGTGATCGCACCTACCGTATCATTCAAGGGAACCAGCCCCGCAAGTGCAACACCAAGATCATTGACTATACCATGTGAGCCATCGGGGAGAGGGTTACTAAACAATTCAGTGATGGCTGCATCCCCCAGATAAAAGAAAGCTGCAATAGGGATAACGGGACCGAATACTTTGAAGCCGAACTGAAAGCCTTCAATTAAATAATTCGTTGTCTCTTCAGGGCCTTCATGCCGATGTGCTGCGAGAGTGACCGCGATGAGGATAAGTACGGCGGTACCTCCGATTAAGGCTGTAGCGTCCCCGCCCTGAAGCTTAAGAACAAACATCAGAATCACATCCGCTGCGAATAACAATGGAATAAGTATGGCGAATGCCCTTTGTAATCGCATCGGTATTGCTTGACGGTGTTGTACAGGTACGACCCCGGCCCCGGGTAAGGTTTCGGAAGGAGAAGAAGCCCCAAATAGAGGTTCACCTGGGATAGGAGAACGCATCTGAGTGCCGACGCCACTTTTCATCTCATTTCGTAACATCCAAAAGGCCGTCAGTGTGGATACTGCGCCCATCACGAGAACCAGCGGTATGCTTGCCGTCATGACGGAAGTAACCGGAAGGCCAGCTGCATCTGCTGTCAGTTTGGGTGCCCCCTGAATGATATAGTCTCCCGAGAGGGCGATACCATGTCCGAACAGATTCATTGCGATGGCGGCACCAATGGGTGGAAGTCCTACACGAACGGCTACGGGAAGCAAAACTGCCCCGACCAGTGCTACCGCCGGTGAAGGCCAAAAAAACAGGGAGACCGTCATCATGATCAGCCCAATTCCCCAATAGGCCACCTGCGGCGAACGGATAAACCGGGTTAGTGGAGCAACCATTACTTCATTAATACCTGTGTGAATCAGTACCCGGCTCATGGCGACAATGATCGAGATGATAAAGATCGTGCTGAGCAGTTCTTTCGCAGCGTATACAAAACTATTGAAGATTCCTGACACCGCACCACTTAACGTCTCTGTTGCCAGTAATCCAATCGTCATAATTCCGGAAACACAGATGATCGTAGTATCCCGGCGCCGTATCATGACGGCTACAATGAGTACGATAAAAGCCAAATATACATAATGCAACGGTACCAATTGAATATTCACACCGCATACCTCCTTCCACCTTAGTCCTAAGGCGTGATATATCGTATGCATGTCAGGACCGGGCGTTCATGGAGAAGAGGAGGGCAGGAAGGCTTTATTTTTCGCGTAGAACGTGCGAGTGTGACAACCAGCAGGAATTTTTCTGCAAATGGAGAATTGGTTAGACGGTACATATCGAATGAACAACGTGATCAGGTCACCAGAGCTGATAGAGAAAGGTCACCTCATCATATATACAGCACGTAATAAGCATGATTACAATGAACATGCCGCCGCTAAGGAAGAAATATGGAAATTTAACGGCTGGTCGGAATAGACACGAGTTAGTAAGTTGTTTATTTTTGATAACGTTTACAGTGTGGATGGTCATATAAAACTTTCAGAAAAAGAGGGCGGGAATCCATGAACTTTATTCGTTCACTGCGCTTCAAATTCATGGTTGGCTTGACGCTGATCATGCTGCCGCTGTTTCTGCTGTTGTATTACAACAATGTCTATGCAATTCGGGTGGTCAGGGACAAGGTATCTCTAACCAACATGAATCATCTGGCGAAGAGTGTTGAGCAGAATGAGCGAGTGCTGCAAGAGACCAATCGGTACTTATATAGCCTGGGCGAGCGGGACCCGGATATCATTTCGCTTTTTTTTCTGAAATACGGCAGTGGGGACTATATCATTGCGAAACAGCGGATCATGAACAAATTTATGACCGATATCGGATTCTACAATCTGATTGATTCTTTCTTTCTATATGATGCGGTAAATGATGATCTGCTGCTGGCGACTTCGGGCAGTTATGACATCAAAATGTCACTAGTTCGGGAGAGCATGCCTGTACAGATGACGCAATTGGATGATGAGACTCAGCGGCCAGAATGGAGCATTGTTCGCGGTGGTGGATGGAATGCACTGGTCAAAACGGTCCGAATTAATCAGCAGTTCTACGCTGGTGCGCTTGTGGATATGAATGCACTGAATCATCCCGAACAATTCACTGAATCCGGTGAACGGGGAGGTGCCGTTATCGTGGATAGCAATGGGGGAGCGCTGTCCGGTTCAGCACTCAGCTCGGCACAAATCAAGCTGGCTGCAGCACATCTCTCCGGTCTGGAGAATCCTTACCAGGTCATATCGGAGGTTACATCCAAGGGGGATGAACGGCAGTACCTGATGCTCGGCTTGCCTTCGGCGATGTCCGACATGAACTATATTGTCCTGTTGCCCGAAGAGGATATGCTGCGCAACTTACCGTTCTTTCAGCAGATTATTCGTCTGCTGCCTATTGGTGCAGCGGTCATTTTGATCACGGCCCTGATTTTCCTGCGTCAATTGCTGTTTCGACCTATGAATACATTAATCAAAGGGATGAGACGGGTCAGTCGTGGAGAACTCGACGTAAGGCTTGACCCGCCGACTTCATCGGAATTAGAGTTCGTCACTCACAGCTTCAATCAGATGACCAGCCAGATTCAGCATCTGAAAATCGATGTCTATGAAGAACAGCTGCGTACCAGGGAGGCCGAATTCAAGCAGCTTCAGATGCAGATCAACCCTCACTTTTACCTGAATTCCCTGAACATTATTCATAGTCTGGCTTCACTGCAAAAACATGAACTGGTCCAGCAGATGGCCGGACATCTGGCCGATTATTTCCGGTTTAGTCTGCGGGCAGGCAAACGCGTGATCCGGCTGGATGAAGAACTCGAGCACATTCGTCACTATCTGGAGATTCAAAAGCTCAGGTTCCCCAGCAAATTGGATTTTTCCCTGGACGTGGATGAAGGTCTTGGTCATTTTGTACTGCCGCCTTTAACCCTCCAGCCTTTTGTGGAAAATGCAATTATTCATGGATTTAGGCGGCGTACGGAACCATTTGTCATACGCATCTCAGCCAACTTAGCGAAAACGTTATCCAGTCCACATTCTGAGGGTGAAGCTATACAGGACAACACTATATTAAGGGTTTCGGTAGAGGATAACGGTGTCGGCTTCGAACAAGACATGCTTGCGCGTCTCCAGCGGGGAAAGTATGCGGAAGACCCAAATGGACAGCACATCGGGATCTGGAACGTTGCTCACCGTTTGCTAGTGAAATACAATGAATCAGCCAAATTGGAGTTCCAAAACCTGAATGCTGGCGGAGCAGCAGTGATCCTGTATCTGCCCGCCCAGACAGAAGAGGAAGAAGGGGGAGCTTGAACTGATGCGAAATCTATTAATCGTGGACGATGAGGTTTATGCTCTTCAGGCCATGGTAGAAGGGATTGATTGGCGTTTGGCCGGTATTGATCGGGTATTTAGTGCGGGTGATGCGGAAGAGGCACGAATGGTGCTTCAGAGCCAGTCCATCTCGATCATGATCTCTGATATTGAAATGCCGGGAGAGACGGGTCTGGATCTGCAGAGCTGGGTATTGAAGCATGCTCCGGGCATCCTGACGATCTTTCTCACAGGTCATGCCCTGTTTGACTACGCCCAGACAGCGCTCAAGTTAAACAGCTTCGATTATGTGTTAAAACCTGCCCAGGCTGATCAACTTCTTAAGGTGGTTACGCAGGCTGTGGATAAACTCAAGGCCGGAGAGCAGCGTTCGCGTACCAATGAAATATATGAGTCGGTATACAAGCGCTGGCAAACCCACAAACCACTGCTGACGGAGCGGTTCTGGAAAGATGCCATTTCCCAGCGCGTCACTCTAACCAAGCCACGACTGAAGGAGCTGGCCGAAGTCTATGGTGCGGAGATCGACCCGCATGCCCGCATTCTGCCGATTGTCATATCGGTAGAGGAGTGGGTAAGGGAATTCGATCTGCGTGATGAGGAGGTACTGGAATATGCTCTTCGGAATGCAGCAAGGGAGATGATCCTTGGGGATCGGCCAGGAGAAGTATTTCAGGACCACAGCGGTCTGAATATCGTACTTGCGTATGAACAGGATGGGTTCGAACCTGTTGCTAGCCAGGTAGCACAGAATTGTCAGCTGTATATTCGGGATTGTGGAACGTATTTCTACTGCCGCTTGTCCTGTTACGTAGGTGCACCCGTGGCCGTAACCGAATTGCAGGGTTTGCTGAATGAACTAATGGATATGGAGCGACGCAATATCAGGGAGCTTGAGGGAGTATTCGTTTATGATGAGCAGGGAAAGAAACCGGAGGACCGATTTCTGCCAATCCCCTGGTTTTCGGAGTTGTCGATTTTGTTTGAAACCGGCAAAGTGGATGATCTTCGGGAACGCGTTGAAGAAATATTTGAGCTGCTGGCTGCCCAGGAACAGTTATCTCCTGAGATTCTGCGCCTGTTCTATCATGCCATGCTGCATGTGGTCTATCCCCTGCTTCATCAGAAAAATGTATCCGTACGCAGTCTTTATCCTGGAGAACGTGAGCCTGAAGAAAGTATGGTTACACGCTCCTTGCCGCAATTAAAACTTTGGTCCCTGGATCTGATTGACCGAGCCATACCGATCCTGTATCCGGATGATCACAGTCCGATGACGATTGTGGACCAACTATGCGTTTATATCGAGAATCATATTGGCGAAGATCTGATGCGTGAGGAACTGGCGTCGTTTGCCGGCTTCAATCCAGCATATCTGTCCCGGCTGTTTCGGAAGGAGAAGGGAATGTCTCTCTCTGAATTCATATTGCAGCGGCGGGTAGACAAAGCCAAAACCCTGTTGTCTGAATCCACCGTAAAGGTCACGGATATTGCCGGCAAGGTGGGCTACTATAACTACTCTCACTTCTCGAAAATGTTCAAAAAGTGCACGGGCATTACGCCGCAGGAGTTCCGTAAACAGTCCAGGACAGTCTAGCGTTGACGCAGCATGCTGCGTCTTTTATTTTGTTTTTATTTTATTTGGTATCATGCCAATGTCATCATTTGATAAATGAAAAGGTCACCACAGCCGATATTGGGCCAGAGCTCCCCGCGGTTATACTTGAACCACAGGATACACAGCGGTGCTTATTCCTGAGGAAGGAAATCAAGAGGAGTGAGGGAGAAGAGGTTATGAAGACACAACCCCAGGCGGGTAAGGGTGTACGGGTAGCGGATATACCGGATAGATCAGTCCGCAAACGAAAGTCTGTTTTGTATAATCTTGGTAAGTTCAAGGTCTTGTATCTCATGTTTTTGCCAGGGGTCCTGTTTCTGCTGGTGAACAACTATATGCCGATGTTTGGCGTCCTGATTGCGTTCAAAAATGTGAATTACGCCGACGGAATTTGGGGCAGTCCCTGGAGCGGTTGGGATAACTTCAAGTACCTGTTCTCCACGAGTGATGCTTGGGAGATCACACGCAACACACTTGCGTATAACACGGTATTTATTGCGCTGAATCTGTTTGTGGGGGTAGGGCTTGCGATCCTGCTGAATGAAGTAAAGAACAAAGCGATGTCCAAACTGTACCAATCCTTGATGCTCCTGCCTTACTTTCTATCTATGATCGTGGTTAGCTATCTGGTTCTGGCGTTTCTCGGCAAGGATTCAGGTTTTATGAACTCGACAATCCTGCAGCTCTTTGGCGGGCAGCCCATTGACTGGTACTCGGAGCCGAAGTATTGGCCGTACATTTTGCCGATTGTGAACACTTGGAAAAACATCGGATACTATGCTGTCATTTATCTCGCAGCCGTCGTAGGCATTGATGAGGAGTACTACGAAGCCGCCGTGCTGGACGGAGCAAGCAAGTGGCATCAGATCCGGTTTATTACGGTCCCGTTTCTCGTTCCGCTCATTGTCATCATGACCTTGCTGCAGATCGGCCGAATCTTCTATGCGGACTTTAGTCTGTTCTATCAGGTTCCATTGGAATCGGGGGCATTGTTCCCTGTAACGAACGTTCTGGATACCTATGTCTATCGCACATTCCTCATTGGCGGCGACATTGGGATGTCCTCTGCGGCTGGACTGTATCAGGCTGTTGTCGGATTTGTACTTGTGCTTGTATCCAATACGATCGTCCGAAGAATGGATAAAGATAATGCATTATTTTGAGAGGAGGCAAGTCTGCTGTGAAATCACGTGACCCACTTGCTGTATCGCGGCGTTCCGCGTCCGTTATACACGCAATGTTCATCTTCTATGCCATAGCCTGCATCGTTCCAATTTTGCTTGTCTTCGCCATCTCCTTCTCGGACGAGACAACCGTCATTGCGAACGGATACAAGCTGATCCCTGAGAAGTTTAGCCTGACCGCTTATGAGTTTCTGTTCAAGGATATGGATCAGATTATCCATTCCTACGGCATTTCCATCATCGTGACTGTGGTAGGTACCATTACCAGCTTGGCGCTGACTGCACTATATGCCTACCCGCTTTCCAGAAGGGATTTGCCCTACCGCGGATGGTTTGCCTTCTTTATTTTCTTCACGATGCTGTTCAACGGGGGGCTCGTTCCCTGGTATCTCGTATACGTCAATGTCCTGGATCTGAAAAATTCCATTCTGGCCTTGATATTGCCGTTATTGTTATCACCGTTCTTCGTTCTGGTGATGCGGACATTCTTCGCCAATTCCATTCCGGTATCCATTCTTGAATCGGCTCGGATTGATGGCGCAGGTGAGCTCCGAACGTTTACACGTATCGTACTGCCGCTCTCCTTACCGGTTATGGCCACCGTGGCATTGTTCAGCACGCTGAACTACTGGAATGACTGGTACCTCAGTATGATTTTTATCTCTGATAACCGGACGATCAGTCTTCAGTACCTCATGTACCGAACACTGCTCGATATTCAATATTTAACATCCAACTCCAATGTTTCTTCACAGATTTCATCCCAGGGCGGATTGTTGAATCTTCCTAACAAGACGCTGCAAATGGCGATGGCTGTCGTGGGCATCGGTCCGATTGTGCTGGCCTATCCGTTCTTCCAAAGGTACTTCATTAAAGGTCTGACGGTGGGTGCTGTGAAGGGATAACTCCGTCCCGGTCAGCGGGGTAGTGGATGATCCCAAGATAGAATGAAAGGGCATATATACAATGCAGTGAAGGATCTGAGTTAAATCCGGGTTACATGCGAATTGGGGAAATCGTGTGCGCAAAAGTCCAACATTAATGGGAGGGGTTCAGTTGATCAAATCAATGAAGGTATGGCCGCGACTTACGGCAGCCGTGATGGCATTCAGCCTGGTGCTTGCCGGATGTTCATCAGACCAAGGCGGAACAACGCAAGGAGCAGAAAACGGAGGTTCAGGGGAAAGTGCAGCCAAACCGTATGAAGTAACGCTGTACTACCCGGGGACACCACAGAAAGATGTGGCACTGGTGGAAGCCGAGATTAACAAAAAAATGGAGCCCAAGATCGGAGCTACGCTCAAGATTAACGCAATCGACTGGGGACAGTGGGATAACAAGCTTAATCTGATGATCTCTTCCGGAGAAAAGTCGGATATTATTTTCACGGCGGCATGGCAGAACTATACCGTCAACGTGGCCAAAGGTGCGTTCCTGCCCCTGAATGACCTGCTTGATCAATATGGGCAGGATATCAAAAAAAATCTGGACCCTGCTTTCCTGGAAGGTTCCCAGGTTGATGGTGTGAACTACGGCGTTCCGACAAACAAGGAATTGGCAGCTACACGTGGTGTTCTGGTGCGCCAGGATCTCGCGGATAAATACAAACTCGACCTGACCACGGTAAAAACATGGACCGATCTGGAGCCTCTGCTGAAAACAATCAAGGAAAACGAACCATCCGTTACTCCATTCTATATGTCGAACACCAATGGTAACGGACTGCTGGAGAATCTGGATTGGGATTATCTCGGTGATGCATCCGTACCTGGAGTCATCTCCAAGACAGCTGGCACAACGACCGTGCTGAACGAAGTGGAGACTCCTGAATTCAAGGAGGCCGCAGCACTGGCACGCAAATGGTATCAAGCGGGATACATCAATAGCGATGCGGCAACTTCCAACGTCTTCCCGAAAGATCAGGCGAAGGCAGGTAAGGCGTTTATGTGGACGGACGGCATGAAACCGGGGAAAGACAAGGAAGAAGAAGGGTACGTCGGATACCCGCTGACTCAGATTGAAATGACAGAGCCGACCATCACAACCGGGGATGCTTCCGGTGCCATGCTGGCCATCTCACGTTCTTCCGAGCAGCCGGAAAAAGCAATGCAGGTCATCAACCTGCTCCACTCGGACAAGGAAATCAATAATCTGTTGAATTTCGGAATCGAAGGCAAGCATTATGTGAAAAAGGACGGTCAGGACAATATTATCACGCTGCCTGAAGGCGTGGATGCAAACAGCCGCACGTATAATCCTGGTGCCCAATGGCAGCTTGGTAACCAGTTCCTGAACTTCCTCTGGGATAATGAAGATCCTCAGAAGTGGGAGAAGTTCAAGGAGTTTAATGCCAAGGGAGTCAAGTCGCCTGCACTTGGTTTTACCTTCAACAGCCAGTCCGTCAAAAACGAAATAGCAGCGGTTAATAACGTAAACAAACAGTTCAAACCAGGCATGACATCCGGAGCAGTGGATCCAAACGAAATGATTCCCAAGTATCTGGAGAAGCTGAAGGCCGCAGGTATCGATAAAATCATTGCAGCCAAACAGGAACAGCTCGACGCATTCCTAGCCAAGTAACGGTATTTCTTCTGATCAAGGTGTTTTCGGCAATAGTCGAAGACGCCTTGATTTATTTTTTTGATATGGATTGTACACCATAATTAGGAAAATTATGATATAATCAGGTGGCTAAATAGGGGGTGTTCCTGTGTCGAGGACGAAATTAGCGTTCTCTGCGATTTTGCTGCTTTTTGCGATCATTTTTACGTTTAATCACCACCTGGGTTACTCGGTAGGAGATCGGATCTTATCCAAAATAGGGTTATCCCCCTATACCACGGCGTACATGAGCGGTGTACATATTACGCTATTTATAGGACTAGGTTTATTAGGATGCAGTTTTTATCTGACCCGCAAAGAAATAAAGTCTTCGTATCCTCGGCTCGCAAGGCAGCTCTGGCTGATCGTCGTGGTCCTTATTTTAAGTTATTCCTACATAACAGATAAGGTGATGTATGTCGCCAAATGGGGTTCCACTGGTATCCATGGTGTATCTTATCTTCAGAATGATAGCTCCTGCATGTACGAAGTGGCTCTGAATGGAAATACAAGAGTAAGCTGTGATCTCACACTTAAAAATTATAGCAGGCAGCCCGTCGCAGCTGTGCTTATGCCCGACTTGGCGAGAAGTTACAGACAGCAGGATGATCCTTTATACGAAGCTCTGAAGTCCGTTGAACTCCAGCCGGCCCATCTCGAGATCATGCCTCATGGCACGTTCACCGGCAAACTTGCATTTTCTGGTTCAGCACAGTCACCGCTTCAAGTAAGGGGAAAGCTTAGGGATATTGTGCTGGATGTAGAGGTAGAAGGTCAGAACATTGTATTCGATTATGCCATACCATAAGTTTCAGCAAGGAATACATACATAATAGAAACAGATTTCAAGAAGCATGCAATAGCGATGTTATCCGCGAAGAGCTGGCCAATAGGCTGGCTTTTTTGTGTTGTGGAAGTTGCATTTAGTGCAGAAATATTGGTTTTGTGACCTTTATCCTCAATATGGTAACGCTTACGCTATAAATGAGCCGGTTTGATGGAGTCTGGTGAATGGGCAAAGGCGGAGAAATGCGTGGATAAAAAAATTGATTGTTTTTACGGCTTACATCATTACAATTAATGTCACGACAATTTTAGACAAGGTGAGATGAATAATGTCATACCGGACCAATCTATTTTCCAAAATGGTGATCTTGATTCTGATTATGCTGATCCCCGTTGTATTGCTCTACTGGTACTCGAATCACAAAACGACGGCCGTACTCAGGGATGAATTGAATCGTTCCAACAGCAACCAGCTTGAATTTTTCCAAAATCAGGTGAATACGCACATTGAGCTGTTATCATCCTGGCCTAATCTTCTCATCCATGATCCAGACATTGCGAGCTTTCGCCGGATTTATACCGATAGCCGGTATTTTGACCTCGATGCAATCAATCTGGTCAAGCGGATCCAGAACAAGCTGAGTATTCAGGAAAGTTCGTCGAACTGGACAACGAAATTATATTTATATTCCCCTTCCATGGGCAGGGTTGTCTCTGAACGGGATGCCCGTTTTTATGACAAGCAGGCACTCAGGGAAAGTATGGTTCCGGGTTGGGATGTCCGCAAGATTGTGGACGGGAAAGATGAGAAATTCATGTTCAGCTGGATTACCGCTTCTCCTTATGGAATTAAGGACCCCGCGGTGAATGCAGAGACCATTATCAAGCTGGAATTTGACAGCGATAACATACGGGATATGCTGGATAAGTTCAAGGACGATGGAAGACATGATCCCTTCTATTATCGAGAGGAATCCGGTGTCATCTATAACCGAACCTCGGATCGTGAGCTGACCAATCGGCTGATGGACCAGCTGGCGATTCATACACTTCAGGATGTGGACAATCGCACGGTGGTCATCGACAACGAACCTTACATGGTAAATACGGTCAAATCCAGCACGACAGGCTGGTATCTGGTGGATTATATGCCGTTATCCGATATATTGAAACCCATTCATCAATCGAATGTGCTTTTTTATTCTTCAATGATATGTTTGCTCGGCATGAGTTTCCTGGCCGCCTATCTGTTGTACGTTCAGGTACAGGTACCTGTGAAGCAGCTTATTCGCGGGTTCCAGCGATTGAAGCAGGAAGATTATTCGGTACGAATTAAGCCCAAGGGCCGGAATGAATTCAGCTTTTTGTCCGAGCGATTCAACTCCATGGTGGAACAGATTCAGCAGCTGTTTGAGCATGTGTACTTGGAACAGATTCACGTACGTGAAGCCCGATTAAAGCAATTGCAATCCCAGATTAACCCGCACTTCTTCTACAACTGTTTCTCATTTATCACAAGTATGGCGAAATTGAAACGTGTGGATGCCGTGGTAGCCATGTCACACAATTTATCCAGATACTATCGCTATACAACCAGACAGGAACGTGACGTTGTGCCGCTGAACGAAGAAATCGAATTTGTGAATTGTTATCTCGAAATCCAACAGATGCGCATGGATCGGATTCGTTACCGCATTGATCTGCCAGACAGCATGATGAGACAGGAGGTTCCACCCCTTATCGTGCAGCCTTTGGTTGAAAATGCGGTCATTCACGGCATTGAAGCCGATGCAGATGCTGGAGAGATCAGGGTATCCGGAGAAAAACAGAATGGTGTCATGATTCTAAAGGTCGAAGATGACGGCCAGGGCATGACCAGTGAGGAGCGGGATAAGCTGCTGGACAAGCTCACGGGCACGATGGATCAGGATATGGGTTGTGGTCTGTGGAATGTGAATCAACGATTGCAGCTGCGGTACGGTGAACAGGCAGGCATTAACATAACCGAATCCCCACTGGGGGGACTATGTGTCGCCTTGTCATGGCCAGCAGAAGATGAAATAGAAGAGGAAGACGTGTCGATTCAGAGTGATTGACGACCATTGATTGCTTTTTGAGAGTAAAAAATATATTGCAAATGTAGCAGACAGGGAGTGACGAACGTTGATTGATATACTGCTGGTGGATGATGAAACGTATGTAACGGAGAGTCTGGAAATGACCATCCCGTGGGGAGAGCTCGGAGTAACGACGGTGCTTCGTGCAGCGTCCGGCAAGGAAGCGCTGGAGATTATGGAGGAAAATGCGGTAGATATCGTCGTTACCGATATTCGTATGCCCGGTATGAGCGGATTGGACCTGATTGAAGAGGTGAGCAGCAGATGGTCTCATATCCGCTGTATTCTGCTGACTGGGCATAGTGATTTTGATTATGCCAAAAAGGCAATTCAGCTGCAGGCATCTGATTATATTCTGAAACCCGTAAATGATGAGGAATTTATGGCTTCGGTCTCTGCTGCGATTACGTCTCTCCGCGGGGAGTGGGATGAGTTTGATAAATATCATAGGCTCCTGTACAGCCGGAAATCGGATTATAAAATTTTGCGTGAAAATCTGATGCATGATCTGCTGCTTGGCCGTGAAATTACAACGCGTGCCCTTCGCGAACAGCTGCAGCAATATGAGATTGGACTTGAACCCGAAGAACCGGTGGTTATGCTCCTTATTCGTCTTACAGGTCGATTCTCTTCCATGGATCAGCAATCACTCGACCTGATGGACTTTGCGGTAGGCAACATAGCAGAGGAAGTTCTCGGAGACCAATTCAGAGTCTGGTTTGGACGAGGGCCACATGAATGTCTGGTCATGTTTCTACAGCATCAGGGACGGGTGGAGGAAGCATCCATGAGCCAGGAGACATTGACCGGACCAGTGGATACTTTCCGGGAGCATGTCATTCGTTACCTGCAGGGCGATATGTCCATGGTGGTTACACCGCCGTTTCCTTTTAAAGAAATGACCGCGGCCTACCGCCGAAGTCTGGGATCACTTGTCCTTTCTGGACCGGAAGAGAACACGATCATTTTCATAGATAAGGATAAGTCCCAGCGGATGGAAAACGATGCAGCGCAAGCGCTGGAAGAGCTCTATAAACCTCCGGTTTTGCCCCAGCTACTCGAAACGAAGCAGTGGGAAGCTGCAGCGAGCAAGCTTAATGCTGTATTTGACGCGGCAGATCGGGTGTGTTTGTCGAGAGAGCACGTGTATGAAATGTATCTGTCTGTGACCAATGCGTTCATGTATATCGCTCACAAGCAGGGTCATCTGGTGCACGAGATCGACCATGCAGGCTTTGACCTGCTGCTGGCACATCAGTTGATCCAATCTCCCGAACGGTTGCGACGCTGGGCTACGGAAATGCTTGCGAAGCTGCAGGAAGAGCTATCCGATCAGGCGGGAACCCAGAGCCGCAGGCATGTCATCAAGCAGGTTCAGGAGATGGTTACCCGAGATACGGGTCAGGATCTGTCCGTGAAGATGATTGCCGACAAGGTATACCTGCATCCCGTGTATCTATCGAAGATTTACAAAGCCGAAACGGGCGAAGGACTTGGGGACTACATGATTCGCATGCGCATGGAACGCGCGCTGTATCTGCTGAAGAACAGCAACAAGAAGATTTACGAAATTACGAGTGAACTTGGATATCAAAATCCCCAATACTTCAGCAAAATGTTCAAAAAGCATTATGGCATGACGCCGAATGAATTCCGTGACCAGGCATAAATTCATCCTCCATTCCAATATATAGGTTGTCAAAGGTGCAGAAATCTTGTTTTCGTGACATAGGCTGAAAGGCCTGGCAGGCCTATAATGAAAGGGTAACCAAAACGATTGATTGAAGGGGGAACAACAATGAGAGCGAAATCTACAAAAAAGAGATGGCTGCCGCTCCTGGCTACGACAACGTGTTTGGCTGTCATTCTTGCTGCATGCGGTGGAGGCAGTGGCGGTGAGAGTGCAGGTTCCAGCTCGTCTGCCATTGAAAACGAATACAAAGAAAAATATGATCCGGAAGTTACCATTACGACAGCATGGGGAATTGACCCGGAGCTGAAGTTCAAAAATGGGGAATCGATGGAAAACAACGTGGCAACCAAGTGGGCCAAAGAGAAGTTTGGTATCAATATCAAATCCCTGTGGTCCGTTACGGACACCAATGGTGCGTTTGCAACGAAGCTTCGCCTGGCGATGTCTTCCGGTCAGGAGATGCCTGACGTGGTAACGGTGGGAGATAACCTGCTCGCTCAGGATTTGATCGATTCCGGCATGTATCAGGAAGTCGGTCCACTTTTCGATAAATACGCATCCGATACTTGGAAGAAAGCTATGGAGCAGGACCCGAACGTATGGAACCAGTACAGCCGTGATGGCAAAAGAATGGGTATACCGGTACTCGACTATGCCTACAACAATGACTACCTGCTCTGGATCCGTCAGGACTGGCTGGACAAGCTGAACATGAAAGCGCCAAAAACGATTGACGAACTGGAAGCCGTAATGGAAGCGTTCAAAAATAATAACCCGGATGGATTGGCTCCAGACAAGGTCACTCCACTGAGCATCGGTTTCAAAACGTCCATGAACACCTGGATGGGTGATCCGTCCTGGATCTTCGGTGCATACGGAACGCTGCCGTTCCAATGGAATCTGGGTGCAGATGGCAAGCTGGAGTATGGCTCCATTAATCCTGGCATGAAACAAGGTTTGGCCAAATTGAGTGAGTGGCTCAAAAAGGGATATATTCCACAGGAAGCAGCTTTGTGGGATGAGAACAAAACGGCAGAGCCTGCTGTGGCGGGAACGGCCGGTATTATTCCAGGCCCTTACTGGATGAGCGGATGGCCGCTGTCGGATACGGTGAAAAATGTACCAAGTGCCGTTTGGAAACCGATTGAAATTCCTGTGGGACCTGAAGGTAAAGCGATGCGTCACGGTACACAGTTTGTTAACGGTGTCGTTCTGATCAAGAAAGACATGGAGCATCCTGAAGCCTTCTTTACTTATGAGAACTACCTGTTCGACAACTATGCAGATCCTGCACCAGGAAGCCCGTATGATAATGGTCTGTTTGAAAAGTATGACTATCAGTTGGATGCTGACGGCAAACAAATGCCGATTGATCAAATCGAGGGCGGATATGTGAACGTTGTCCGTTATCTGCTTGTGCGTGATGGTGCCCGTATTCCGGATGCACAGATGAAAGCGCTGTTGAACCTAGCAGACGGCAAAGAACCCGAAACGAAGCTGGAGAAGGATGTTGCCGTCAACTATGGTAAGGAAACGCCAGCTGCAGCGAAAGTACTGCTTGGTCAGGAAGAGATCTCGTTCAAGAACATGTTCACAGGTCCGACGACGACAACGATGAAGTCCAAGCTCGACTATCTGAACAAAATCGAGAATCAGGCATTTAATGAAATTATTTATGGCAAAAGTCCTGTAGATGCGTTTGATACCTTCGTTCAAACGTGGAAATCAGGCGGTGGCGATCAGATCACACAAGAGGTCAACGAGTGGTATGAGAGCGTAAAAAAATAATGATTTTTGGCGCACAGACAGTATAAGTCTGTGCGCTTTTTTGTCGTTGTGACTATCGATTTTGCTTGATAGGGGTGCTAGTCCAAGAGGGAGGAGTGGCTGTAAATGCAGCTGGTCCAAAGTGGTTGCTTTTGTGCCATTTATATTGCTTTTATGTGCTGTTTGACCTATGCAAACGGTTGATATAATCGCAGTATAAGCCACTCAGGAAGCCTTGAGTAGGAAGAATTACAGGGGGAGCAATCATGAGAACTTTGAAACGAACTTGGCCATTTCACGTAATGCTGCTGCCAGCCATCATCTTTCTGATCATATTCAGTTATATTCCTATGGGCGGCATTGTCATGGCATTTCAGAACTATAAGCCTTGGCTTGGCATAAGCGGATCGGAATGGGTCGGGCTGGATAACTTCCGATTCTTGTTTGAACGTCAAGACAGCCTGCAGGTGATATGGAATACATTGATCATTGCTGTACTTAAACTGATATTTAATTTAGTTGTACCCTTTGTTTTTGCCATTTTGCTGAATGAGATTCGTAAGATGGCTATACAACGAACTATACAGACACTGGTGTATCTGCCTCACTTTTTGTCCTGGGTTATCCTGGGTGGGATTTTGATCGATCTGCTGTCAACAGGAGGCTTGGTAAACCGGGTTTTGGGAAGCTTCGGACTCGGTCCATACTTTTTCCTTGGTGATAACAGCTGGTTCCGTACGACGGTCATTCTGACGGATGTGTGGAAGGAATTTGGCTACAACATGATCGTGTTTCTGGCTGCTCTTGCCGGGATTAATCCCGCGCTCTACGAAGCAGCAGAAATTGATGGAGCTGGAAGATGGAAACAAACGCTGCATATCACGGTGCCTTCACTAGTGCCGATGCTGATGGTCGTTGGAACACTGGCACTCGGAAATGTACTTAATGCCGGATTCGACCAAATTTTCAACTTGTATAATCCGCTCGTCTATCAAACAGGTGACATCATTGATACATTCGTATATCGTTCAGCCATGCAAAATGGCGAGATGGGCTTCGCTACGGCAATCGGATTGTTCAAGTCGGTAATCAGCATGATACTAATCCTTGTATCCTACAGCTTAGCCAAGAAATACGCCGGATACCGCATATTCTAATCGAATGAACAAAAGAAAGAAGGGACCACGATGTATCACAAATCAATGCCTTATCGCGTGTTCAATATAATCAATACCTGCTTTCTGATTCTGGTTGCCATCATGTGTATTGTACCGATGATTCATGTTCTGGCGGTGTCCTTCAGCTCGAAGGCAGCCGCCGATGCCAATCTGGTCAATCTCTGGCCAGTCGGCTTCTCGCTTGAGGCCTACAAAAAAACGATGAATAACCCCATCTTCCTGAACTCACTTTGGATCTCCCTGCTTCGTACCGTCATTGGTACAGCGATTACCCTGCTGATTACCTTTTTGGCAGCATATCCGTTATCCAAAGAAAATAGTGAATTTAAAGGAAGAACGATATATTCATGGATTTTCGTTTTTAGTATGATCTTTAATGGGGGACTGGTGCCGTTCTATATGGTTATCCAGAAGATCGGCTTGATGGACTCCTTCTGGGTGCTGGTACTCCCGGGAGCAGTCAACACCTTCCTGGTCATTCTCATGTTGAACTTCTTCCGCGGTATTCCAAAAGAGCTGGAAGAAGCAGCACTGATGGATGGAGCCAACCATTTCAGAACGCTGTTCACGATCTTCCTGCCCATTTCAATGCCTTCCATTGCTACCATTGCGTTGTTTAGCATGGTGTTTCACTGGAATTCCTGGTTTGACGGTCTGTTATACATGAATAACGCCAAGGATTATCCACTGGCTACATTTATGCAAACGGTCATTATCGGACGGGATATGAGCAGTATGAGCATGAATCCCAAAGAAATGGAGGCTCTCTCACAAACCACGGTAAGAGCTGCACAGATCTTTATCGGAAGTGCCCCAATTCTGATTGTGTACCCGTTCCTGCAGCGTTTCTTTGTTAAAGGCATGACACTGGGTTCAGTTAAAGGCTGAGCCTGGCCACTAAATCTAATCCAATGGAGGTTGAACAAGTGAGCAACTTGGAGAATAAGCCATTCATTCTTGGGATGGATGTGTCTTTTATGGATGAAATTGAACAGCATGGAGGGAGCTACAGCGACACGGACGGCACGGAACAGGACCTGCTGTCCATCCTGAAGCTGAATGGTGCCAATGCGATTCGGCTGCGGATCTGGAACGATCCTGTCGGAGGATTCTGCAATCTGGAGCGAACCGTAACGATTGCCAAGCGGATCAAAGAACAAGGGATGCAATTTCTGCTCGACTTCCATTACTCGGATCGCTGGGCTGATCCCGCCAACCAGTGGAAGCCAAAAGCATGGGAGAATCTGTCTCATGAGGAGCTTCAGCGGGCGGTGTGCACCTATACTGCAGAAGTGCTTCGCACGTTAAAAGAACATGACGCGCTGCCTGACATGGTACAGGTCGGGAATGAAATTACGCCTGGCATGCTGTGGGATGAAGGACGGGTGAGCGGTGAAGAGCACGACACCGACGAACAGTGGGAACGTTTTGCAGGCCTGGTGAAGTACGGTATTGCTGCTGTCAAATCCGTTGATTCCAATATCAACATCATGATCCATATTGATCGTGGCGGGGATAACGTGGAAAGCCGGAAGTTTTACGACCGTTTCGAAACACTTGGCGTGGAGTTCGATACGATTGGACTCTCGTACTATCCATGGTGGCATGGAACATTGGACGCGCTGCGTGACAATTTGCATGACCTGGCCGCCAGATACGGCAAGCCCATTAACGTGGTTGAAACCGCTTATCCCTGGACACTGGAACAGCCTGAAGATCACGAGTGGATTCTGAATCAGGAAGACCTGCTGCTGCCAGGTTATCCGGCAAGTGTGGAAGGCCAAGCGCGCTACCTGCAGGACTTACTCCAGATTATTCGGGAGGTTCCGGGAGGATTGGGTCAAGGTTTTTACTATTGGGAACCTGCATGGATCCCGAGTAAGCCGGAATGGTCTGTTGGACATCCGAACAATTGGGGCAATTTGACGATGTTTGATTTTAAAGGCCGCAAATTGGAATCGTTTACAGCTTTGAAGGCTGATGTAACTTCGGAAGAATCCGAAACGGATACACCGAAGGGCTCGGCATTGATCAGATAGAGAGCTATTCAACATAAGGATAAGGAGAATCGAAATATGACTTATAAATATCCACCTGTAAGTACAAAGGTGCCGCACATGCTGCATGGTGCAGATTATAACCCGGAGCAATGGCTTAAATATCCTGAGGTGCTGGAAGAAGATATCCGCCTGATGAAGCTTGCCAAGTGCAACGTGATGTCCATTGGCATCTTCTCATGGGTATCCCTTGAACCAGAGGAAGGTGTGTACACCTTTGAATGGCTGGATCGTGTTTTGGATACGTTTGCAGCGAATGGAATCTACGCCTTTCTCGCAACGCCAAGCGGTGCAAGACCTGCCTGGATGTCCGCCAAATACCCGGAAGTATTGCGTGTAGGAGCCAATCGGGTTCGCAACCTGCACGGTTTCCGTCATAATCATTGTTATACATCTCCTGTGTACCGGGAAAAGGTAACAGCTATCAATACCAGACTCGCCGAACGTTATTCGCAACATCCTGCGGTTATCGGCTGGCATATTTCCAATGAATTTGGCGGCGACTGCCATTGTGATTATTGTCAGGAGGCTTTTCGCGGCTGGGTGAAAAATAAATACGGCACGCTGGATGAATTGAATCATTCCTGGTGGACTACGTTCTGGAGCCATACGGTTACAGACTGGAGTCAGGTGGAATCGCCTTCGCCGCATGGTGAGACACAGGTGCATGCCATGAATCTGGACTGGCGCCGGTTCGTTACGGATCAGACAGCAGACTTCATCGTGCATGAAACAAAGCCGCTCAAAGCAAGTAATCCGGATCTGCCCGTCACCACAAATCTGATGGAATTTTATGAAGGGTTGAACTACTGGAAGTTTGCGGATATTCTGGACTTCCTGTCCTGGGACAGCTACCCGACTTGGCATGATGCGGACGAGGAAGATAAACAGGCCTCCAGAATAGCAATGATGCATGACATCGTTCGTTCGATCAAAGGCGGGCAGCCATTCCTGCTGATGGAGAGTACGCCAAGTTCTACGAACTGGCAGGAGACCAGCAAGCTGAAACGTCCAGGCATGCATCTGCTGTCTTCTCTTCAAGCGGTAGCGCATGGTTCGGATAGTGTGCAGTACTTCCAGTGGAGAAAGAGCAGAGGCTCCAGCGAGAAACTGCATGGCGCTGTCGTGGATCATGTTGGACATGAACACACGCGTGTCTTCAAGGATGTGACGGACGTAGGCACGGCTCTCGAAGGAATGGAAGCGGTTGTAGGCACGTCCGTACCGGCAGAAGTGGCCATCGTCTTCGACTGGGAGAACCGCTGGGCAGTGAAGGATTCCCAGGGGCCACGTAATATTGGCGTGAAGTATGAGCAGACGGTCGAGTGGCATTATGATGCGTTTTGGAAAAAAGGAGTACCTGTGGACGTGATCGATATGGAAGCTGATCTCTCGAAGTACAAATTGCTGATCGCACCGATGCTCTACCTCGTGCGGGAAGGTGTAGGCGAACGGATTGAGCGATTTGTCGAAAATGGCGGTACATTCGTCGGAACCTATTGGTCAGGGATTGTCAATGAGAATGACCTATGCTTCCTGGGAGGCTTCCCCGGTCCGCTTCGCAAAACGCTTGGGATCTGGTCGGAAGAGATTGATGGGTTGCATGACCGGGATCAGAATGGGGCGATTCCTGTGAGCGGAAACGAGCTCGGTCTGCAGGCTGAATACGATGCCATCGAATTATGTGATCTTATCCATCTGGAAGGTGCGGAGACGCTGGCAACCTATCGTTCAGACTTTTATGCCGGACGACCTGCATTGACCGTTAACCGATTGGGGTCGGGTAAAGCGT
This sequence comes from Paenibacillus sp. 7516, assembly GCF_002272715.1. Lineage (NCBI taxonomy): Bacteria > Bacillati > Bacillota > Bacilli > Caryophanales > Paenibacillaceae > Paenibacillus > Paenibacillus sp. 7516. Next base: position 159,928 of record NZ_NPBI01000007.1, on the reverse strand, counting down.
ATTATATCGCAACGCGTTTCACTGCACCGTTCTATGATGATTTCTATGGCAAGCTCATTGCCGATCTGGGAATTGAACGTGCACTCGAAACCAAACTTCCTGCAGGAGTCACTGCGCATCTGCGGACTGATGGTACATCCGATTATGTATTTGTACAGAACTATACGCCGGAAACCAAGCAGCTTGAACTGGACAAGCAATCTTATACGGATCTGCTTCGTGGCGATGAAGTTCATGCCCATTTGGATCTGCAGCCGTATGACATTCGTGTCTTGAGAAGACCAGCTGCACGAAACTAAGAATGAGAAAGGCTGTCCTACACGTCGGATCAGACGTAAGGGCGGTCTTTTTTTGTACAAAGTTATGGTGCAGTTGTCACTTTTTCTGGACAAGATAAAGGAAAAGAGTGCATGTACAGCGAAGAGAAACAGGTAACGTGCAACTCAAGACTTTCAGTCTGGGAGGAATTGGAATGAATCAGAGAAATCTGGACGGCAACAGCATTATTATTCGGCTGGAAATGACAACGAAAGATATCAAGTTTGGCGAAGTGGCCTCGGCCATCTCGGAAGCTGGGGGAGACATCATTGCCATCGACGTGATTTCGACCAATCAGGATGTGAGTGTGCGCGACTTGACAGTTGCGGTAACGGATGCGCAGGATAACAGCAAAATTATAGAAGCGGTACGCCAGCTCAAAGGTGTGTCCATTATTAATGTGTCTGACCGCACGTTTCTGCTGCACCTTGGCGGCAAAATCGAAGTCACTCCCAAAACGCCGATTCATAACCGGGAAGACTTATCACGTGTTTATACACCCGATGTGGCTCGTGTATGTTCGGCGATTGCCGATGAACCGGGCAAGGCATTTTCGCTGACCATCAAGCGGAACACGGTTGCCGTTGTATCCGATGGCAGTGCCGTGCTCGGACTGGGGAACATTGGACCTCGTGCAGCGATGCCGGTCATGGAAGGAAAGGCTATGCTGTTTAAGCAGTTTGCAGGTGTGGATGCATTCCCGATCTGCCTGGATACACAGGATACCGAGGAGATCATTCGTACGGTGAAAGCGATTTCACCTGCTTTTGGCGGTATTAATCTGGAGGATATCTCATCTCCGCGATGCTTTGAAATTGAACGAAGACTGAATGAGGAATTGGACATTCCCGTGTTTCATGATGACCAGCATGGTACGGCTGTAGTATTATATGCGGGTCTGATTAATGCGCTCAAACTTGTCGGCAAATCCATTAAAGATGTGAAAATTGTCGTCTGTGGTATTGGCGCCGCAGGGGTGGCTTGCAGCAATATTCTCCTGTCCGCTGGAGCCAGCCGGTTAATCGGTGTTGACCGCGAGGGAGCACTTGTCCGCACACAGACCTATGAAAATGAGGTATGGAGTGATTATGCTTCGCGAACCAATCCGGAGCTGGAGTCGGGTTCATTGCGGGATGTCATTCGCGGAGCAGACGTGTTTATCGGATTATCCCGTGGCAATCTGTTAACCCGTGAAGATGTGCAATCCATGGCTGATGATCCCATCGTATTTGCTATGGCAAACCCGGTACCGGAGATTATGCCGGCTGTAGCGGAGGATATCGTGGCCGTCATGGCTACAGGCCGTTCGGATTATCCGAATCAGATTAATAACGTGCTTTGTTTCCCGGGGATGTTCAGAGCAGTTCTGGACTGCCGTGCGACGGAGATTAATGAAGAAATGAAACTCGCAGCCGCGAAGGCGATTGCTTCTGCCATCTCGGATGAGGAACGTACACGTTATTATATTATTCCAAGCGTATTCAACGAGAAGGTGGTCAAGTCGATCCGTAAACGTGTAGTTGAAGCTGCAGTGAGAACTGGAGTTGCCCGGCGTGTGCCGCGTGAACAGGCCCGAGAAGGCGGGGAAGAGTAATCGTGGACGACAATTCCAAGCTAACAATGAATATATCCGGACATCCAGAGCATGTAGATGGCACTTCTGCCGGAGAGGCCATCCTTGGCGCCGCCCGAGCCTTTGTCCAGGGGGATGCCGGGAAGCATACGGACGGTCATGATTGGCCGCATATTGAACGAGTTACGGCGCTCGCTGTTGAGCTCGCCCATCGAATGGGAGCAGACCCTTTTGTCTGTGAGCTGGCTGCACTGCTGCATGATGTACCGGATGAGAAGCTGAACGAAAGTCTGGAAGCCGGAATGGAGAAGCTAAACCGGTGGCTGGATCAACAGCAGCTTGAGCCAGGCACCCGGGAAGCTGTCGTTAACATCATCAGTACCATCTCCTATGCGGGAGGACAGCGTCCTGCGGTATCTTCCCTGGAGGCGAAAGTGGTGCAGGATGCCGACCGACTGGATGCGATGGGGGCCATAGGCATCGCACGCACGTTTGCTTTTGCAGGAGCGCGAGGCCGTGAAATGTATGATCCTTCCCTTCCGCCGCGGGAACAGATGACCCGGGAGGAATATCGGAATGGACGGAGCACGACAATTAATCATTTTTACGAGAAGCTGTTTAAACTGAAGGATCTCATGAATACATCCTATGGCAAGGAACTGGCCGAGCAGCGCCATGCGTTTATGGTAGATTTCGTGGAGCAGTTCAAGCGGGAGTGGGAAGGGACAGATCGTTAAGTGCCTTTGTAAACTGTGAACGATAACCAAACCAATACACTAGCAAACTTTTGGTGGTGGTAAAGACCACATTCCAAAGGTTTGCTTTTTTTTGCAAGAAAACAGGTTATCTAATCTTGTGAAACAAACAATATGAGGAATCACATGGTAACCACAGAGCGTCCGTGGTAAAATAAGTCGTTCTGATAAAATTAATATTGAAGTTACATGGCTATGGGACATTAAAAGGGGCTGCTGTTATCGTTAATGGATGAAAAAGTGGAGTATTGGATCAAAATAATTCAACAAAAAAAGAAATACGGGGTAATAATGATTATTAATGGTTTAATTCAAAATGAGAGTACAGGTAAGGAGGGGTTACCGTGTCGTTTGGAGCACGCGTGCTTAAGACAGGAATTGCGGTAACGCTTGCTCTGTACCTGAGCATGTTCTTGAATCCGCAGTCACCGGTACCGGCTGCCATAGCTGCCATCTTCGCGATGCAGCCATCAATCTACCGTTCCTGGAAGTATTTCCTGGATCAATTGCAGACAACCACGCTTGGAGCCATTGTTGCCCTCTTGGGCGGTATGGTATTGTCCAATGAGCCAATCGCAGTGGGATTGATCATTGTGCTCGTTATTATGATTTGTCTTAAATTGAATATGGGTGAGACCGTAGGGCTGACTCTGGTTACCGTCGTTTCCATTATGGAAGCTTCAGGTGACTGGCACTTTGCATTGAACCGGTTCCTGCTGACGCTTGTTGGTATTGTATCTGCGTTTCTTATTAATATTACGGTGTTTCCGCCCAAACCGAAGGTACAGTTCGTGAAGCAGATCCAGAATGTGTTCAACAGCATGTCCCTGCTGTTACGCACGTCCATCTCGGATGAGATCAAGGAAGTCGTTTTCAGGGATGAGAAGGGCAGTCTGGGTGGTTCCATCAAATCGCTCTCGGATAAGTACAATTTGTTTGAGGAAGAACAGAAGAAAATGAAGCGTTCCAAATTCAGCGAGACGCGGCAGATGGTTGTATATAAACAAATGCTGCTGAGCCTGCAAAAAGGGTATGACGTGCTGGATTCCGTGGAGCGGCATTATTTCCAGGCACAGCGGACGCCGGAGATGGATCAGTTTTTTGATACACATCTCGAATTGGTCATTAAATTCCACGAGCACGCCCTACTCAAATTCGAGGATAAGTTGAAGCCGAACGGGGAAGAGGCAGCGCAGTTCATATTGGATAATGATCGGTTCATGGAACAAGCCATATCCCAGTTTGATATGGATCAGGAAGGCATGCTGAGACTATCTATCGTTGCTGCAGCAATATACGATTACGGATATCAGCTGGAACGGCTCAACAGGCTTGCCGAACATGTGCATAGCTCCACGGAAGACAACGAGTCACAGGATAAAATCCTGAACTGGCTTAAGTGGCCTTAACAGCAATTGCACACAGGCTTCCCAATCAGATACAATAGAAATACAACGTGTTAGCCCGGACAACTGTGTCCGGGTTGTTTTGTATACATAACCAATGGATAAAGGTCATCTTAGTGAACCGAGGGAGAATAATATGAACGATAAACATCTTAATCGAGAATTTGTTGAATGGCTGAGTGGTGATCAATTGGAGGAGAAACAGCATGATGCCATGCAGCTGCTAACCGTGTCAGAGGATGGATGGCCGCATCAGGCCATGATTAGTGTGGGTGAGATTATTGCTATAGACCCCGATACACTTAGACTCGCATTATGGCCAGGGACACAAACAAGTATGAATATGAACAGAACAGGCAAGGCTACCTTGATTGCCGTACATGAGCATAAGTTGATGTATGTGCGCTTGGAGATCAGGGCTCTTCCTCCGATGAAGGAAGCCATTCATCCTAGAGATCGGTATGAGGCTCAAGTGGTGAGCGTACGCGTAGATCGTGCTCCGTATGCTGACATCACGACAGGAATCACGTTTCAACTAAAAGACGAAGCAGCATCCATATCAAGATGGATAGAGACAATTGCAGAATTGCGTCAATAGAAGACAAACCATATCTATATTCATCCATTTCGAGGGTAATAATAAAGAGGTCTATTGGAACGATGCCCTTAGTATTTAAGGGTAGAAACAACAAAAAACGCCTCCGCTTGCATCGGGACGCTGTCACTGGTACAATAAAAAATGGTTTTCAGAAAATTAGAACTAATTAACATAAAATTAAAATGTTTACTTTCTAATTAATTATACCATAGCCTTTTCGGGCTTGTCAAATGGGCTTTTGAGGACACAATCCGGGGAAAGAGGGGCGTATTAACATATGAGTACTGACCAGCAATGGAGCGAGGAGCAGCAGCGAGTAGACCTAGTAACCGATCAGATCGAGCGGAAAATAACGGAACTTGAAAAGGAGGTTGGTTCCTTCCGGGATGAAGTTGTGGAGATGAGGAAGGACTTCTGGGATGAAGTCACCATGAACTTCAGTGAGGCGGATGATGTCGGAGAAACATCAACCAGCATGCGGCAGCAATCGCAGGTCCTGTCTGATCGGGAACGCAGTCATCTGAATACGGCAGCGGCGCTGGACAAAATGAAACGACTGCATCACTCGCCCTATTTTGGACGTATCGATTTTAAGGAAGACGGTTATCCGCAAGCAGAACGGATTTATCTGGGTATTGCCTCACTGCTGGATGAGAAGGAAGAGTCCTTCCTGGTCTACGACTGGCGAGCGCCGATATCCAATCTGTATTACGATGGTGCCCCCGGACCAGTTACTTACCATACACCAAGCGGGGAAATCAGTGGCGATATCGAAATGAAGCGACAGTTTGTCATTCGGGATGGGCGTATCCGTTTTATGTTCGATACCGGGGTTACCATTGGAGATGAACTTCTTCAGGCGGTGCTGAGCCGTACATCGGATGCACAGATGAAAAGCATTGTGGCGACCATTCAAAAGGAACAAAACCGAATTATCCGCAATGACCGTACACGCATGCTGATTGTACAGGGAGCAGCCGGCAGCGGCAAAACGTCAGCTGCACTGCAGCGTGTAGCTTATCTTCTATACAAGTATCGCGAGCATTTGCAGGCCGATCAGATGGTACTCTTTTCACCGAACCCCATGTTCAACAGTTACGTATCCACGGTACTGCCTGAGCTTGGGGAAGAAAATATGCTGCAAACGACGTTTCAGGAGTACCTGGAACGCAGGCTTGGCCGCGAATATCAGCTGGAGGATCCATTCATTCAGCTTGAATACGTCCTCTCCAATATGGAGGATCCGGGATACACGGCGCGCATGTCAGGCATCCGCTTCAAGTCTTCCGAAGCCTTCCTGAAAGTGATTACGCGATTCAAGGACAGCCTGATGTCGGAAGGCATGAAATTCAAACCGGTGCGGTTCCAGGGACAGGCGGTTGTAACAGCGGAGGCGATGGCTGAGAAATTCTACAGCTTCGGATCATCCGTGAAGCTGGTGAATCGTCTGGAAATGTTGCGGGACTGGATGCTGAAGGAATTGTCGGCCTTTGGCAAAAGCGAATTGGAAGCACCTTGGGTTGATCAGCAGCTGGATCTGATGGAACCTGAAGATCTGCAGCGTGCTTATCAGCGGCTGAAACGCAAACAAAAGGGGAAAGTGGATACATTCGATGATTTTGCACAGGAACGGGAGATCCTGGCCCGTATGGTGGTTAGTGATCGGCTCAAGCCATTGCGGAAGTGGATCAAATCGCTGCGATTCGTGGATATTCGCCAGTTGTATGCGCACCTGTTCCAGGACCAGGCACAGATGATTCGACTGCTGGAAGGCGAGGCACTGCCTGCCCACTGGGATGAAATCTGCAGCATGACCCTTCGCCGAATGAAAGTACAGGAACTCGCATATGAGGATATCACACCTTATCTGTATTTGCGGGAGCTGCTGCTTGGATTCCATATCAACTCGAATATAAGACATGTGATTATTGACGAGGCGCAGGATTATTCTGCGTTTCAGCTGGCTTTCATGAAAAGACTGTTTCCACGGGCGAAAATAACGGCCTTGGGTGATTTTAATCAGGCGATCTATGCCCATTCTTCAGTACTTCGTGGTACTGGACCACTCACAAACCTGTATGGACCTGAGAATACCGAAGTGATCGAACTCACGCGAAGTTACCGTTCAACACAGGAGATTGTGGAGTTTACTAGGGGGATGGTTCCCGGTGGGGAAGAGATCATTCCGTTCAATCGCAGCGGCGAGAAGCCAGCAGTCATTGTGTCATCCAATATGGAGGAGCATATGAAGAAGATTGCAGCGGATCTTGGCCATCTCATTCAGGAAGAGTATGAATCGGTTGCGGTAATCTGTAAGACGGCTGAAGAGAGTAAGGAAGTTCATGAGGCGTTAAGCCGCGTACTGCCTGCTGCACCGAAATTGATCAAGAAGACAACACTTGCCTTCGAACGGGGTGTGCATGTCATACCGGCATACCTTGCAAAAGGGGTGGAGTTTGATGCGGTGCTGATCTATGACGGGTCAGCAGAACAATATGCGCAGGAGCACGAGCGCAAACTGTTCTATACGGCTTGTACCCGAGCGATGCACCTGCTCCATGTGTACAGCCTCGGTAAACCAAGTCCGTTCATAACCTCACAGCCGCAGCAATTATATGCCATTAACCATGTATCTGCGGCTCAAACAGATTAAACAAGGTGTTCCTTTTATATGAGAAGACTTCCGTTCCCTCGAACGGAAGTCTTTCTATGTAGTGTAAGGTTTCAACTATGATAAACGGATTGAGAAAGCTGGGCTGGATAACTATTCCTGACATAAGAATGAATGGATTTAGTTCGGTGGATAATTATGGAGCTTGAATTTGTACGCATGCACAATTGGTGGGAATTTTCTTTACACATGCCGTGCGGACTCATATAATCGTAACAATATATTTTTTTGGGGATCGTTAATGAATGAAGGAGGCAGTGGCATGAACAAACCATCTTTTGAACGGCCATTAATGGCAGATTGTGTACCTGATCTGGTAGCAACAGCGCGAGGAGATATGAAGGCGACATTAGTCATTCGGGGAGGGACGCTGGTTAATGTCATCTCGGGTGAAATTTTGCCGGATATGTCCGTTGCGGTACAGGGAGCTCGAATTGCCTATGTTGGCAAGGATGTGAGTCATACCATCGGAGAACATACACGCATCATTGAAGCAGAAGGGAAATACATTGCTCCAGGATTACTCGACGGACATTGCCACATTGAGAGCACGCAGATGAAGGTGACGGAGTTTGCGAGAGCTGTACTGCCTTCCGGTACAACTGGTGGTTTTTTTGACCCGCATGAGATCTCCAACGTACTTGGACTCAAGGGTCTGCGGCTTATGCTGGATGAAGCGAGAACCACGCCGCTCGCAGCCTATATGCAGGTAGCTTCCTGTGTGCCTTCAACACATCCTGGCTTGGAGACGACAGGAGCTTATATCGGGCCTGAGGAAGTGGCTGAGGCTCTCTCTTGGGGCCCTGACATGATTGGTCTTGGTGAGGTCATGAACTTCCCGGGTGTCGTATACGGGGATGAAACGATGATCGGTGAAATTCAGGCGACGCTGCGAGCAGGCAAGGTGGCGGACGGTCACTTTACCTGGGCAGCGGACGACTGGCGCTTACCTGTTTATGCGGCAAGCGGTGTGACTGGAGATCATGAATGTGTGACGAAGGAAGATGTCGTGGAGCGTCTGAGACTTGGCATGTATGCCAAAATGCGGCAGGGATCAGCCTGGCATGATGTGGCCGAAACCATCAAAGCCTGTACCGAACTCGGACTGGATACTCGCCGAATGATGCTGGTGACCGATGATCGGAGTTCCGAATCGCTGCTCAAGGAAGGACACATGGACTTTGTCGTCCGACTGGCCATCTCGCAGGGGGTCAAACCTGTGACTGCCTTCCAAATGGCAACGATAAACACAGCTGAGCGTTTCGGTGTGGCTCGTGATATTGGGGCCGTTATCCCGGGCAATATAGCTGATATTATCTTACTGGATGGCCGACTGGCAGATGTGCGTGTTGGCATGACGATTGCTGCTGGGCATGTTGTCGCAGAGAAGGGGAAGATGACGGCTGTCTGGGATAGCTTCACTTATCCGGAAGAAGCGTTGAATACGGTGAAGCTGGAAGCTAATATTCAGCCGAAAGATATGGAACTGCCAGCGCCGATTCCCGAGGGAGCCATTGGGGCCAAAATCATTCATGTGACCGAAAACCATGTGGATACCAAAGAGAAACATGTTCCTGTAACTGTGCAAAACGGTAAGGTAGCTGTGTCCACGACGGGGGATATCTGCAAAATTGCAGTACTGGAACGGCATAAGCAAACCGGAAACAAGGCAGTTGCACTTGTCGGCGGCATTGGATTCACACGCCCTGCAGCCATTGCAATGACAGTAGCTCATGACAGTCACAATCTTCTCATTATCGGTAACGATGATACCTTGATGGCGGAGGCAGGTAATCGGGTAATTCGCATGCAAGGCGGGGTTGCCGTGATTACGGATGAAGGTGTGACCGAGTTTCCGCTTCGGATCGCAGGATTAATGTCCACCGAGCCCTTTGAAGAAGTTGCTGCACAATCGGCTGCAATCAGTGAAGCACTGCAATCGGCAGGCTGTACTCTGAATAATGCCTTCATGACACTTTCCCTGCTTGCTCTGGTCGTTATTCCTGAGCTGCGTTTGTCGGATAAGGGGTTAGTACGGATCTCGGCAGACGGAATTGAGCTGGTAACGCTGTTTGACGAGACGACGGAAAGCAGCCCAATTACCCCTGCTGGAACATAAATGAGAGCATGTTTTCTTATGCTGGCTGGTTCGTAAGAACGTGATGATCAGAAATGACAACATATAGATGGATGAATGTTTCTATGTAAGACGGAAGTCGCCTTTATGGCGGCTTTTTTTATTTCTTTATAGAAAACGCTTCCTAGGTCTTCTGTTGGTCATTCATATATGGCAATAACGACAGAAGTTGTGGAAATTTTCTGTATAAATTAAAAAGTTTTTAATAAATGAGACTTAAGAACTATGAATACAGAAGTGTGAATTCCCGAAATAATCTTATATGATCCTTTCGTCGTAAGTCTAGAAGATGATATTGCATATGAAAGCAAATGCATAAACGAATTGTTTGTCTGATTCATAAAATGAAGGGTAAAACGACAAACATTCTTCCGTATTACGACGATGGAGCGGTAAATTACAAGGGGAGTGTACAAATATGCAAAGCAAGCGGGGGTTTCATTTTATTAAGATCATCAGCTGTCTGGTCCTGATTGCGGGTGTCACGTTCTCATCCAAGACCATTGCACAGGGTTCTGTAGAAAGTTATGAATCGATCCATGGCAATGTGGAAGGGCCGATTAGAGCGACTTGGGTATGGGATACCACTCAGATTGAGAAGAATCCGCAAGAGGTGCTGAAATTTGCCGTGGATCACGATATCAACACGATCTATCTGCAGATCAATCGCGATGTGAAGATACCTTACTATACAGATTTCATTCGTAAGGCCAGAGCTTACAATATTGCTGTTGATGTGATGGATGGAAGAGCGGCTTGGGGGCTAACCGAAAGCAGAGATCAGATTGCTAGTTTCCTCGACTGGATTGATGCCTATCAGAATCAGGTAGAACCTGACGAGAAATTTGCTGGTATTCATCTTGATATTGAACCGCATGTGCATCCGGAGTGGAAAACCAATCAGGCCAGTGTCATTACCCAGTGGCAAGGGAATGTTCAATACATTGTTGACCGCGCTGCCCTGATGAATATGCCTGTGGCAGCAGATTTGCCTTTCTGGCTGGATAACTACAGCATTCCGGGATCAACGATGGCTGTGAGCAGCTGGATGATCCGCAAATTTGATTCGATCACGATTATGGCATACCGCGATACGGCTGCAGCAATCTATAACGTGGCCAAGGGCGAGCTTGCAGAGGCTTCCCAGCTGGGCAAAACGATCTCAATTGCCGTAGAGACGAAGCAGAGCAAGGAAGGCGACTTCATTACATTTTATGAAGAAGGATCAGTGTACATGGAATCTCAACTGAAGCTGGTGGAGAAGTTGGCGGCAGAGCACTCCTCATTTAAGGGATTCTCTATTCATGAATACACTTCCTGGAAAACGCTGAAAGAATAATGCGCTACTAGGCATCGCAAAAAAATAGAAGGTGCTTGCAGCATAATCGCTGTAGGCACCTTTTTTGCTTCATATAAGTGCAGGCTCCATAGCCACCTTCTCATAAAACATTTTCCGATACTGCGAGGGGGTGGTATTTTTGTGTTTTTTGAATGTGGTGATGAAATAGCTCAGATGTTCAAAGCCAACATCCATGGCAATATCAACGATTTTGTGATCCGTGTTCTCGAGCTGGTAACAGGCTTGCTGCACACGGTAGTAGTTAATATAGTCGACAGGACTTTTCTGTACCATCTGCTTGAAAAAACGACAAAAGTGTCCTTCACTCATATTGGCCTCATCCGCCAGCTCTTTCAGCTTCAGCGGCTCAGGGTAGCGTTTGTGAATGTAGCCAAGGACGGATTTGAGGCGCTCCACTTTGTCATGGCTGCCTGTTGGGACGGTACCTTTCACAGGTGCAAGGCGCATGTGGTCAAACATACGGGCGAAAATGAGATACAGGTAGGCTTTGGTTGTCATCTCACAGGTTTCAGAACCGTTAGCATGATCCGCAAAAATACGCTGGAGATACAGCAGGATCTCACGCCCCCAGTCATCCTCCGGTTTCATATGAAATGGAGGGATAAGTGTCTTATGAACGAGCGGTCTGATGAACTTCTCCTGTACGGCATCGAAGGTGCGGCTGCCCAGCAGCTCCGGACTGAACACGATGGAGGAAAAAACGCAGGGAAGGTCGCTTTTCAAATAGCCTGCATGAATTTCGCCCCGGTTAACAAAAATCGCCTCGCCCGCTTTTACCTCTACGGTATTCATGTCAATCTGGAACACGGCACTGCCTTGAGTAACCAGCGTAAATTCCATCTCATCGTGCCAGTGGCAATCCAGAATGCTATCTCCATTAAGCTGTTCAATATCCGGGTAAACACTGACGGGATACATAGCATTACCGTGGATTCGGTCCTCCCGTAATCGTTCGCGTTCCATAGAAGGTCCTCCTTTATGGTATCATTATTAATGTAATCGTTTCCATAGATTGGTGATCTTGCTTAAGAATCGGATAGAAAATATCAAAATCGTGATATATTTGATCAAAATATCGGAAGAAAACCATGTTTAATATCAATATTATTATAATATAACCGAAGGGGGAAGAAAACATGAAATTTACTGATGGATTCTGGATGACTCGTGAAGGATACCATATTCAAAACCCGACTGACATTCGTGATATTGTGCAAAAAGGGGATTCGTTGACCGTATATGCGGCAACTAAATATATTCGTACCAAAGGGGATACGCTGAACGGTACATTGCTGAAAGCAACGTATAGCTCACCTATGCCTAACGTTATTCGTGTAACCTTGAATCACCATAAAGGAAGAGTAAAAAAGAGTCCTGAATTTGAACTCAACTATCAAGATGTGAATGTTGACATCACGCAAGATGAACAAGGAGCTGTTTTGAAAAGCGGCAATCTTGAAGTTCAAATCGACAAAACCAAAGGTTGGGACGTCAGCTTCCTGTATGAAGGAAAACGGATTACGGGCAGCGGTCAGAGAGCGGCTGGTTATATTACAGGTCCGAGTAAAGAAGCATACTTCCGCGAGCAGCTTGATCTTGGCGTTGGTGAATACGTTTACGGTCTGGGCGAGCGCTTCACACCATTTGTTAAGAACGGTCAAGTGGTTGACACTTGGAATGAAGACGGCGGTACAAGCAGCGAGCAGTCCTACAAGAACATTCCTTTCTATTTGTCCAGCAAAGGATATGGTGTATTCGTAAACCATCCTGAACGCGTATCGTATGAAATTGCATCTGAAAATGTATCTAAAGTGCAGTTCAGCGTAGAAGGCGAGACGTTGGAATACTTCATTATCGGCGGTGACAATCCGAAGGATGTACTTGATAACTATACGAAATTAACAGGTAAACCAGCGCTTCCACCGGCATGGACGTTTGGTCTGTGGCTGACAACATCATTCACAACAGATTATGATGAAGCAACCGTTAACCATTTCGTGGACGGCATGGCTGAACGTGATCTTCCACTTTCCGTATTCCACTTTGACTGTTTCTGGATGAAGGAATACCAATGGTCTGATTTCGTATGGGATGAAGCGATGTTCCCGGATCCGGAAGGCATGATTCGCCGTTTGAAAGACAAAGGTCTTAAAATATGTGCTTGGATTAACCCATATATCGCAGAAAAATCCTACTTGTTTGATGAAGGTATGGAGAACGGTTATCTGGTCAAAACAGCTGATGGCAGCGTATGGCAATGGGATATGTGGCAAGCCGGTATGGCTCTGGTTGATTTCACCAATCCGGATGCTGTTAAGTGGTATAAGAGCAAGCTGGAAGTACTGCTTGATCAAGGTGTAGATTCATTCAAGACAGACTTCGGCGAAAGAATTCCGACGGATGTTGTATACTTTGACGGCTCTGATCCGGTTAAAATGCATAACTACTATACACATCTCTATAACAAAGCTGTATTTGAGTTGCTTGAAGAGAAAATCGGCAAGAACGAAGCTGCCCTGTTTGCCCGCTCGGCAACAGCAGGTGGTCAACAGTTCCCGGTTCACTGGGGCGGAGATTGCTCTTCTACTTATGAATCCATGGCTGAATCGCTTCGCGGCGGCTTGTCACTCGGACTTTCCGGCTTCGGCTTCTGGAGTCATGATATCAGCGGATTTGAAAATACAGCGACACCTGACGTATACAAACGCTGGGTACAATTCGGTCTGTTGTCTTCCCACAGCCGTCTACACGGAAGTACTTCGTATCGTGTGCCTTGGCTGTTTGACGAGGAATCCGTGGACGTTGTTCGTGACTTCACCAAACTTAAAAACAGCCTGATGCCTTACCTTTACAATTCTGCTCAGGAATCGACTGTGAAAGGTATCCCGATGATGCGCGCCATGGTGCTGGACTTCCCAGAAGACCCTGCAACATACAGCCTGGATACGCAATACATGTTTGGGGATTCGATTCTTGTAGCGCCGATCTTTAATAAGGAAGGCGATGTAACTTACTACTTGCCAGAAGGAACATGGACAAACTTCCTGACAGGCAATAAAGTACAAGGCGGTCGTTTTGTACGTGAGAATCACAACTTCCGCACATTGCCAATGATGATCAAACCAAACAGTTTGATTGCAGTGGGCGCGACGAACAGCAAACCGGATTATGATTTTGCAAATGAAGTTTCCCTGCACTTGTTCGAGCTTGCTGATGGCAACACGGCGCAAGCGGTTGTTGTGAACCAACAGGCTGAGCAGGAACTGGTTGTGAACGTAACCCGTAACGGATCTGTTCTGGAGGTACGTGCTGAAGGTGCAGGCAAGCCATGGAATGTGGTGCTTCGCGGCATCGAAAGTGTATCCAGTGTCGAGGGTGGATCCCAGACAGCTGGTGAACAAGGCATCGTAGTAACCGCAGCAGCAGGCGTAAGCTCACTCACGATTCAATTGTAATTTGCGCGCATGACTTAGAGGACGGTACCGCAAGGTGCCGTTCTGTTTGTCTACAGCGGAGGCAGGCAGAAGTAGCTGCAGTCAGCAAGTCATCGTATGATTGAGGATAGTCAGTAATAGATAGGAGAATGAAAAGAAATTGAGTACCATTACTACAGGCTTACACCGGACTATTCCAACCGAGATAGTATATCAATTGGTGGAGAAGAATTTTGGAACCGCTACCAAAGTGAAAGAGTACTCCCTCTTGCAGGGAGGACTTTTCAATACAACTTACCGGGTACTGCTGGAGAATGCTGCTTATTCGGATGTGATTTTGCGTTTGGCCCCAGAAGGAATAGATCCGCTAGCGGGGAAGGCCAGTGATCCGTTGTTTTCCTTTGAACGCACAATGATGACAGCTGAACCGGTTGTTTATGATTATTATCAGAAGGCAGCCATTCCGGCTCCCCATGTCATTGTGTGTGATAACAGCGGTTCAATCATTCCGAGAACCTATATGTTTATGGAGTTTATTCCTAGCAATCAGCTGAATCATCCGTCGATCTCGTTACCCGAAAAGGATAAGCTCTACCGCGAGCTGGGGAAATATACTGCCGCCATGCATCGGATTCAGGGTGAATCCTTCGGCTGGCCACAAGGAGACGGTACCATCCAAGGATCGGATCGCTGGTCCGAGGTACTGATGGCTTTTGCTGAAGAAACAGCATCGAAGGCCGAGCAGGTTGGATATATGCCGGGTGTTGGCGAACAGATTACGAGCATGTTCCGGGATCACAGCGAATTATTTGATGAGGTGACCGTTCCCGTACTTGTCCATAACGATCTGTGGGAAGCAAATGTGTTGATTCATGAGGATAAGGACGTCTTGGACATTGCCGCCATCATTGATGGAGATCGGTCCATGTTTGCTGACAGGGAGTTTGAAGCCATTCTGTCCACAGCACCGCCTGCATTTCAAGAGGGTTACGGTCAAGCTCTGGATATGTCTGATCAGGGATTGGCACGCCGGCTGGCCTATAGAATATTGTCCTCTTATTTTAATGCTTACGTTCATGAATATCAGGTTGATCAGCCGCATGACGGACAGAAGTTTCGTCAACGTACGTTGGACCTCATGGAACAATGGAAGATGATGATTGAACCATACCAATAACTAGGAGGAGTAAGTATGAAGGAATATGAACAATACCCCATGTGGGATGCAGCTTTGCCACTCGAACAGAGACTCGATGACCTGATTAAACGTTTGACGATAGAAGAGAAGATCAGTCTGATTCCTACACGCGAAGCAGCTGTCCCGCGGCTGGGAATTCCTGCATACAACGTTGGAGGCGAAGCGGCCCATGGGGTAGCTTGGAAAGGGGAAGCAACCGTTTTTCCGCAGCCTCTCGGACTGTCAAGTACATGGAATACGGCACTCATGCGTGAAATAGGTTCAGTCATTGGGGATGAGGCCAGAGCCTACCACCATCGCGAACCTGAACGCCACGGCTTGACCCTGTGGGCACCAACCGTGGATCTGGAACGTGACCCACGTTGGGGAAGAACCGAAGAAGGCTATGGAGAAGACCCTGTACTCACAGGGGAGATGTCGGCAGCTCTCGTGCAAGGCATGCAGGGGAATCATTCATTTTATTTGAAAATGGTAGCTACGTTGAAACACTTTTTCGCCAACAATAACGAGAAGGATCGGCTGAATTGTTCATCCAGCATTGATCCGCGAAATTTGCGCGAGTACTATCTTAAAGCATTCGAGACACCGTTTGTTGAGGGCGGTGCCTTGTCCATGATGACAGCCTATAATTCCATCAACGGTACTCCTGCGATAGAAAGTCCTTATGTGAACAACGTGGTTAAGGGCGAATGGGCTATGCCTGGTTTTATCGTCTGTGACGGGGGAGACCTCTCGCAGACCGTAAACTACCATGGATACCATGCGACGCATGCCGAGTCTGCGGCAGGTGCCTTGAAGGCAGGCGTAGATTGTCTGACCGATGAAGTGGATCTGGTGGTAGCTGCATTGCAAGAGGCCCTTGACCGAGATTTGCTGAAGGAAGAGGATCTGGACCGGGCTATTCGCAACATTTTTGGTGTTCGCATGCGTCTTGGACAACTGGACCGCTCGGGTCTTAATCCGTACGCGTCTATACCGGAGTCTATCCTGTGTGCGCCGGAACATGCCAAATTAAGTTATCGAGCTGCGGTGGAGTCTATTGTATTGTTAAAAAATGACGGGTTGCTCCCATTAAAGTCGGATGCACTTCGCAAGGTGAGCGTCATTGGAACTCTCGCGGATGCAGTATTCACCGATTGGTATAGCGGTACGCTGCCATATCGAATTACCGTATTAGATGGTTTACGTAACAGATTGACTGATGCAGAGATCCTCTATGAAGACGGGAATGATCGTATCAGTCTCCAGACACAGGAAGGGCAGGTATTATCGATCGGAGATGAAGGAACCGTTGTAGCCGTTCCGGAAGGCAGTGCGGAGAAAGCTGCGTTCGTTCATCAGGATTGGGGATGGGGAAGTCACACGCTGCGAAGCGTAAACAATAATCGCTATATTACGTTAACCGAACAAGGCAAATATCAGGCGATTGCACAAGAGATCGGGGGATGGTTTGTTAAGGAAGTTGTGCAATTTGATCCCGAGATCGATAACAGCAGATTATTGCGGACGTGGAATGGACTTCCATTGGGACTTGCTGAGCATAAGGGCAAGCATGTTTTGGCACCCGTTGCAGATTCATCAGAAGGTGGAGCGGCAGCATCAAAAGCAAATGATTTGGTGATTGGAGCGAAGGAGCCAGTACGACTGGTGAAGCATGTCGAGATGGATGGTGTCAAGCGAGCAGCAGCTTCTGCAAAAGCCAGTGATCTATCTGTAGTGGTGGTCGGCAACAGTCCCTATATTAACGGCAAGGAAGAAATTGATCGGCCCGGACTTACACTCCCGTCTGAGCAGGTCCGTCTGGTCAAGGAGGTTTGCAAGGCCAATCCGAATACTGTAGTCGTCATTGTGGGAAGTTATCCCTTTGCACTTCAGGAACTGAAGGACATAGCTCCAGCCATTGTATATTTGACGCATGCAGGACAAGAACTTGGTCATGCGATTGCGGATGTGCTGCTTGGCACATATGCTCCGGCAGGCAGACTGAATATGACCTGGTATGAGGATGAGTCACAGCTTCCCGATATCATGGACTACGATATTATTAATAACGGTACGACATATATGTACCATGAAGGTTCCGTCCTATATCCATTTGGACATGGTTTGACTTATTCGCCATTCGAATACAATGCAATTCAAGCTCAGCGAATTAGAGGAGTATCCGGAGCTGATGTATTAAAAGTTGAAGTGCAGGTTCGAAATGCGGGAGAAGTTGCTAGTGACGAAGTAGTGCAGATCTATGGGCGTCCGCAGACATCCCGGGTGAAGCGGCCGTTGAAGCAATTAATTGGCTTTAAGCGGATCCATTTTACACCTGGCGAAATGAAGACGGTATCTTTTGAAATTCCTGTTCAAAAGCTTGCCTTCTGGGATGTCACACGTGACAGATATTGCGTAGAGACAGCGACCTGGTCCATCATGGCTGGACGCTCCTCGGAAGATATTCGCCAGACAGCCGATATGGAGATTGAAGGGGAGGTTATACCTGCCCGCCAATTGGACTTGCCAACATTTGCAGAGAATTTTGATGAGTATGCAGGTGTGCTCCTGGACGAGTGCTTGGAAGGACGATCAGCAGTTCGGGCGATTGTTCCTGGAGAACCACTGTATAAGGAAGATCAGCTGTCCTGGATTGCTTTCCGGAATAACGGGACACAAGGAGCGCATACATTTGAAGCACGGGTAGCTGCTTTTGGAAAAGGTGGCGAGCTGCAGATACGTTCTGGAGGGCCAGATGGGCCGCTTCTTGGAACATGTCTCGTGCCCATGAATGGTTCTGAATCCACACCGGGCCAAGATCGCTCTGACATCCAGTGGACAACGGTTCAATGTGCACTTCAACCTGAGCAGGAACTTGAGCGTTTATATATTGTGTTCCAAGGTGGCGCTGCCATTCAGCAGTTCAGATTAAAATGTTAATCATTGCTGCGGAGTGAAAAAGATCTGTTTCAATACGATCAATGATACACATAGACCGTTCCGGATTGTACAAACCGGAACGGTTTTTTATCATGCTGTAACTGAAATTTTTTACATACCCCGTATAATCAATTGGCGAACTAACCACACTAACATTGTTGTTTTCCGATCTCGTAAAGGTGGTTAAGGCATGAATGATAAAAAGTGGGATCTCGTCGCACTTGCTTCCATCCCGGTGATTATGACGTTGGGTAACTCCATGCTGATTCCGATCCTTCCGCAAATTGAGCGTGAACTGAAAGTTTCGTCTTTCAAGGTCAGCATGCTTATTACGGTATACGCAGTGGTTGCCATACTGCTTATCCCGATTGCAGGGTATCTGTCTGATCGGTTTGGACGTAAAGCGGTCATCATCCCCAGCCTTATCATTGCAGCAGCAGGGGGTGCGGTAGCAGGCGGAGCAGCGTTAATGCTAAACGGGAGCATAGCGTATTGGACCATCCTTGGCGGAAGGCTTCTGCAAGGAATAGGCGCCGCTGGAGCTTTTCCCATCGTCATACCCCTTGTTGGTGACATGTTTGACGACGAAAAGCAGGTCAGCAAAAGTTTGGGTATTATCGAAACATCCAATACGTTCGGTAAAGTCATAAGTCCCATTTTGGGTGCTGCGCTGGCCGTTTGGCTGTGGTACCTGCCGTTTATGGCCATACCGGTGCTTTGTTTGCTTTCCCTGGTACTCGTTATTTTTCTGGTAAAAACGCCAAAGAAAAAAGAGAAGCCACCGACCTTCTCCGAGTTTGTCTCGTCCGTTCGCACAGTGCTAAAAGAAAAAGGCCGCTGGTTGTATGCCCTCTTTGCCATCGGTGGAATTTGCATGTTTGTTATTTTTGGCGTGCTGTTTTATTTGTCGGAGACGCTGGAGTCTGAGTACCAGCTGAAAGGTGTTCTTAAAGGTCTGGTGCTTGCGATTCCGCTGGCGGCTCTGTGCTTGTCATCTTTCCTCGCAGGTAAATGGATTGGCAAGAGCAAGGTTCGCATGAAGTGGGTAGGCTTTACGGGACTCGTGATTCTGACCGGATCTTTGATCATTATGGGGCTCTGGGATAACATCTATCTGGTGGTGGGATTGTTCACTTTGGGTAGTGTAGGGATTGGTGCCACGCTTCCATGTCTTGATGCACTCATTACTGAAGGCGTTGACAAAGCGCAGCGCGGTACGATTACAGCCTTGTTTAGCAGTATGCGCTTTATTGGCGTTTCTTTGGGGCCACCGGTAGTATCCCTTCTCATAGGTACTTCGCATTTTGTTCTTTTTATTGTAATCGCAGCTACTGGAGCGGTAGGTGGCCTGCTTACATTATTTGCGGTTAAGCCTGAAAAAGGAAAACAGCCCAGCTCGGGGGAAGCCCCTGACAAGTTGGAGCAGAATGCGGAGACGAATCATGTACCTAGACGGGTACCCGTTAGGCGAAAGAAAAGTCCATTTTAAATGAACTGTGTTAATGCGTAGAAACAAAAACGCGCTTGCTGGCGAGAACATCATTCTCAACCGGCAAACGCGTTTTTTTATTTTGACGGGAATTTTTTTATTTTTCAACGGATGTGGTTGAACTTGACTCTTTGGAGTCTGAATCCGTGCCCGATATATGTGTATGGGCAAGTAACGGATGGACGGAGACTGCGAAAGTTCCACTTCGTTTACCTTGGATAAGATAGATCAGCAAGAACACAATCATGAAGATGACAGAATACCGGTACATGTCCGTGTAGCTTGTCATGGAGGCGATCGCACCAAGCAGCAGAGCACCCGTAGCAATCCCCAAATCAAGTGTATTCAAGAACATGCCATTCGCCATCCCGCGCTGGGTTGGAGCTACAATCTGAATCATCCAGGTCTGCAGTGACGATTGCATGGAACCATACCCAATGCCATAGATAAATGCTGCGACAAATAAAATCGGCATGGACGTTGCAAAAGAGAGGATAGTCAGTCCGATCGCCACAAAAATCGCTCCAGGAATAAGCAGCGCTTTGGGTCCCTTGCTGTCATACAATCTGCCTGCAAATGGTCTGACTAGCAGTACAGCTAACGCGTTAAACAAGAAAAATAAAGCAGGGTTGGCCAGATTGGCCTCTTTGCCATATAACACAATGAATCCGACAAGTCCGCCATAGGTGATGGATAACAAACAATTCAGCACACTGGGCAAGATCAATTTTCGATTAAAAGGAATTTTCTCCTTCGTTCCGGAAACGTTCGCTACCGGCCCAGCTGAAGTTTGAGTTGAACCAGCCTGTGAACGTGCGGCTTTCTTACGTGTTAACGAATAACTGAGTGGATAGATGACCACGATCACGGCCGCTGTACACAGCATAAGTGTTACGAATCCTGAACCTTGCAGCAGCGTAACCCCGATAATGGGACCCATAGACATGGCAAGACTGGTAGATAACCCGAAATAGCCCATACCTTCTCCCATACGTTTAACCGGAATAATGTCAGAGGCCATGGTTGGGAACGCGGTACTGCTCATTCCGAAACCAACACCAAAAATCATGCGCAGCAGCAGCAGAACAGCTATGCCGGCAGCAAAATAATACCCGAGTGTAGCAAGAAGTGCTACAGACAGGCCGATGTAGATCATGGCATTGCGGAGGCCCTTTTCGAGTGCTTTGGCTGAGTATAGGCGTGCTGCAATTGCACTAAGTGCAAACAGACAGGTGAATAAGCTGACTTCAAATGCATTCGCGTGGAATCGTTCCTGTACGTAGGAAGGAAGAGGAGAAACAATCATATGCAGCTGTAGGAAAAGCAGGAAGTTACAGAGCATGAGCAAAATAAAATCGGTGGTCCAAAGTTTAACCTGTGTAGAACGGTCTTTCATATGAATTCATTCCCCCTTGAGATGTTCAGTTCTTTACAAGTTGCGATTGATGAGGGAAAGAGTATGTTTAAATGCTTCCATCTGGTCTTCGGGTATACCTTCAGCAAGTTCTTTATTCATTTCTCTTTCAATGGGAACCAGAATATCGATCAACGCTTTTCCTTCCGCAGTCAGATAGAGGAGATAAGCTCTGCGATCCTGTTCACTGGTCCGGCGTTCAACCCATCCCTTTTTCTCGAGTAGATCAATAATGCGTGCAGTGGTGGGTTGATCCTTCAGAACGCGACTCGCAACTTCCTTTTGGTTCACGCCTTCTCCCTTATCAATATTGAACAGAACAGAGAATTGCTCGGTTGTTATATCGTAAGGTTTAAAACGGGTCGCAAGTAAAGCAGCGGCTTTGCGATATGTGAAGCCCAGCATAAATCCGACAGATTTCTCTAGCGAATAGTCCATACGAACATAGTTCCTCACTTTCCTATTAATCATCTTCAAACGAATTACTTGTTATAACAACTATATGTGATGCAACCAATTTTGTCAAAGCAAATTGGAATAAACCACTTTCAAATTGGATTGTTCTAAGTTAGAAAATCCTGATAGAATGGAAGTGAACTGCATAGGTGGAAAGTTAAGGATTTCATCTTGGAATACCGAAGGTTATTCTGCTCCATTCGATGTGGAGCTAACAAGGAGAGCTGAGTATGCTGAAAAACATTCCTGCAATAATTTCTCCAGAACTGCTTAAGATTATGTCCGAGATGGGGCATGGGGACGAATTGGTGCTTGCTGATGGCAATTTCCCTGCAGCCAGCCATGCCAGGCATCTCATCCGTTGTGATGCGCTGGGAACCGTAGAGTTACTGGAGGCTATTTTGAGTTTGTATCCACTTGATACGTATGCAAAACGGCCTGCAGCCGTCATGCAGGTAGTAGAGGGGGATCAGGTCGTTCCGATTATATGGGAGGATTACCGCAGGCTGATCTTGGAGCATGAAGGCATCACAGACGCCTTTGATCAAGAAGAGCGATTTTCGTTCTATGAGAGGGCTTCTCGTGCCTATGCCATCGTTGCTACCGGTGAACGTGCCCAGTATGCTAATCTCATCTTGAAAAAAGGGGTCATTTTCCCTGATGTAAGTCCTGATACGCAAAATCAACGTATGGAATTAAAGTGATTTTCTATAGAGTGTTTAATCCATGGCGACGGAGCCACTTACGCTCCTGTTCGCCTTTTTTGCGTTATATCGGATTGTTCTGAGACAAGGGAAATCTGTACGTGTGAACTTATTTTGGTCCAAGGAGCGAAATATATTGCAAACTTTGATGCAGATGATGAATGGTAGATGGTTGTAATTGCCTTAAAATAAATAGAGTATATGAAAAATCATTCCGTGGTTAAGGGGGAAGAAACAAATGATGTACCGGGTTAGACGGGCAGGGGTTGATGATGCCCAGCAGATAGGTGAATTATTTAACCAGTACAGAGTGTTTTACAACCAGGTTTCTGATAGGGAGAGGGCCGTAAAGTACATTCAGGAGCGTTTGAGCAAGGATGAATCTGTTATATGGATGGCAGAATCGGATTCCAAAAAGGAACCTGGACTTGGGAATATTGCCGGGTTTGTTCAGTTATATCCAAGCTTTAGTTCAGTGTCCATGGGGTCCATATGGGTGCTAAACGATTTATTTGTACATAAGGATCACCGCAAGCAAGGTATAGCTCGCAAGTTGATGCAGGCTGCACAAACCTTCGCCAGCGAGACAGGGGCGATTCGAATAACCTTATCCACAGCGATTAACAATACACAGGCACAGGCATTATATGAATCAGAGGGGTATGCGAAAGATGACCACTTCCTGTATTATGAACGTAATGTGTGATTAACCTGGAATAGGTATATTCGAAGTAGAGTGATTGGGGAGGGACTAACGCAAAATGATGCAGTGGATCGCCATGATCACGATGTTGATCGATCATATAGGGGCTGTCTTTTATCCGCAGGTGGAGGAACTGAGGATCATTGGGCGGATTGCTTTTCCCATATATGCATTTGCTGTCTATATCGGGTATAAGCATACACGTAATGTACAGAAATACATCTGGCGTCTTTTTTGGATCGCTGTGCTCTCCCAAGTCCCTTTCATGGCGGCATTTAATCACCTGTCATTAAACGTCGTATGGACCCTGTGGTCGTCCCTGCTGGTTTTGCTGGTACTGGACAAACTGCCGAACCGATTACTGGGTATCCCGATAGTTATTGGGGCAGGTATAATTATGGAAATAACGGCTATGGATTATGGCATGTATGGACTGCTGCTAGTACTGTTATTCCGGTACTTCCAGGGACCCATACTTGTGCTGGGGCATGTTTTGTTAACGGCTCTGTATATCCAGCTGTACAGCAGTTCGGTGCAAATGTACAGCGTAGTGGCTACGTTAGGCATTGCGATTGCGCAGTATTACGGGGCAGGTTTTCGTCTGAAAGGACCAAGGTGGATCTGGCGTTATTTTTACCCGGCTCATCTTGCCATTATTGCTATTATTCGCTGGACATAAAAACAAATAAGCCACCTTGCTGTCAGAAGTGACGGCCGGGTGGCTTGTTTGTTTTTTTTTTTATAAATGAATGGTCCTACTCCACAATATGAGATGTGGTAGAGTCAAGCTGCGGCTGATTAGCAGCAGGGAAATATCCAATGTTAACTGCATATTGCAGCATGCTGGAGATGAATGAGTCATCTGCTTTTGCACAGTGAATTCCGGCTGGCTCCACATACGCTGTTGTTACCGGGCAGGCATATACATAGGCTGAATCCTTCGCACCGTCACCTTCCAATTGGGCAATGGCGAGCTGCAGGGCCTCTGGATCCTTGCTGATGGATGAATCGAATAACCAGCTGGTATATTCATCAAAAGGCAGCGTTTCGACTTCATATCCCGCACGATTGATGGAAGCAATCAAACTATCGTAACGGATCGACTCGGGATTACAAATGTGGAATACCCGTCCAGCCGTGTCATCACGCAGAGCCAAATGCACGATAGCCTGGCTTGCATAATCAATCGGTGTGAAATCAACCAACCATTCGGCAGCAGGAGCTTTGCCGAGAAGGAGCATCGCTTTGATCATTCGGTAGAAGGCATTGCTGTCGATGTTGGACTGGAAGCGTCCCGTTTCCGAATGACATGTCAGGTTACCCGCACGATAGATGCTTACCGGTACACCTTCCTCTGCTGCAATCATCAATACTTTCTCCGCTTCAAGTTTGCTGTCAGAGTACAGGTTCTCTACATGCAGATCTGCCGGGAAACGGTCATACTGAAGGGATGATTCCCATTGTCCACTGAGTGCCAGATCTTCCGGTATGCCCATGGTAGAGACATGATGGAAGGAAGCGCCGGGTTTGCTGCGAATCAGATTCAGCAGGGCTTCCGTACCCTCTACATTGGTTTTGGCAAACTGTTCAGCATCTCCAAAGTGTCTTACGTCTGCCGCACAGTGAATTACTCGATCAATCCGGGATTGTACCTTACTGGTTTGCTCAGCGGTTAAACCGAGGTTAGGCTTCTCCAGATCTCCCTCGATAATCTCCACACGTGAAGCGAGAAGTGCACTGATCTCAGGCCCGAAATATCCCTCCATAACCTTGCTTAAACGCTGCATGGCTGTATTACCGTCAGACGGACGACGGACAAGCGTATGGATTGTCACATCCGAATGAAGAAGGAGCTGCTGCAGCACATGTGAACCAAGGTAACCTGTAGCACCTGTTAACAGAACATGCTCCGGCTTAAGGATCTCAGGGTAACCCAGTTGGGATGCCAATTCGACCGGATGCTCTGCCAGTTGGGTCATCACGCCAGTGTGCTCAGCGGATGGGGCAGTTTGCTCAGTAATCTGCACAAGTGACTGTACCCGAAGTGCCAGGGAACGAATGGTTTTCTCTGCAAAGAAGTCGGCAATCTTCAGCTGTGGATAGTGCGGCTTCAAAATAACCAGGACATGGATTACTCGCAAGGAGTCGCCACCGATCGTGAAGAAGCTGTCTTCGATTCCAAAGTCGCTGTGTCCGAGAATTTCTTTCCAGGCATTGAATATAATCGCCTCGGTCTCTGTCTCAGGCATGACCCGATCCGGCCGATTTTCATGTCTTTCTTCGTTTGGTAGCGATACCATCGCTTTCCGGTGAATTTTGCCGGTAGGTGCGATAGGCATTTCATCAAGCTGACAGATCCATTTCGGTACAAAATAGGATGGAAGTTTGTCTGCCAATTGGGCTTTAATATGATCTACGGATAGAGTGGTTCCGTCCTTAGAAGTGAAATATCCCACAAGCATGTTCTGACCGTCCGATTCTTTCTTGGGAATGACCACAACATCTTGAATCCCTTCAAGGCGAGCAAAATGATCCTCAATCTCACCAATTTCAATCCGATGACCGCGGATCTTCAGCTGTGAATCACTACGTCCGACGTATTCCAGCAACCCGGTATCAAGCAGCTTGGCAATATCACCCGATTTGTAGATTTTCTCATCGATTGCAAAAGGATTATCAATAAAGGCTTGCTCTGTACGTTCTGGTTGATTCAAGTACCCTTTCGCCAGTGCTGGGGTAGCAATATATACTTCACCAGGCACGCCTACAGGGCAGAGCTGCTGCTCTTCGTTGACGATATACACTTTGTAGTTATGAATCGGTTTACCAATCGGAATGTTAGCCACATGATCCGGGACCTGTTCACTGATCCGGTGTGTCGTTGTCGCCACAGTACATTCGGTAGGCCCGTATACATTGACGATGTCGATCTGGTTACCAAATTTGCGCTGAAAGGCGCGCACCTGTTCTCCGTAGAGGGCTTCGCCCGCAACGGTAATAATTCTAACTTTGGCCAGCTTGTGGAACCCTTCGTCTGACAGATAGGATGCAAGCTGGTTAAAGAAGATCGTAGGCAGGATCGTAATAATCGTTGTGCCTGTGCGCTCGATTGCCGTGGCGAACTCCTCTACAGATACACGTTCCTCGGCAGATAGCAGATACAATTCTGCTCCATAGAACAGTGCACCGATCGTATCCCAGACGGAAGCATCGAAGCTGTATGTAGCAAACTGAGTCAAAACGTCCCCGGCTTGAATGTCACAATCGCGCTGCACGACACTTCCAAGGTTGACAACCCCGCGATGGGCGACGAGTGCGCCTTTGGGTTTGCCTGTGGATCCGGAGGTGTAGATGATGTAAGCGAGATCGTCTGCCTGAATATCCAGATTAGGATTACTTGCTGCAAACCCGGCCAGGCGTCCATCCACAGCCAGAATTTGACGTACGGTAGGAATACCTGAGAATAACCGTGAAGCTTCTGCTAGAGAGGACTCTTTGGTTAAAACAAAAGAAGAAGCCGTATCTTCCACGATATAACTATTGCGTTCCTGTGGATGTTCAGGGTCAATCGGAACGTAAACACCGCCTGCCTTCAGAATGCCGAGCAGGGAAATGATCGTTTCCAGACTGCGTTCCATGAAGATGCTGACGAACTCACCCTTTTGCAATCCGTTGGATAACAGTACACGTGCGACTTGATTGGCACGTTCGTTCAATTCTCTGTAGCTATACCGACCGAATGGGGACGTGATCGCGGGCGAATCGGGATACTCGGCAGCCGTAGCTTCGAACCAGCCATGGATGGTCTGATGCTCAGGTTCAGACACACAGGTATCATTCATCTCGCGATACAGCGTCCGGTCAGAGGCGGACAAAATGTCCACGGAGCCAATGGTCACGTCTTCATCCCGAATCATCGAGAGAAGCAGGGTTTGATAGTACTCAGCATATCTCATCACGGTTGCTTCTTTCAGAAGGGATGAATCAAAGAACAAGTCGAGCGTATATACATTCTGCTCCTCACGGATACTCCAATTGAGCACCTGCGGAGCCTGAGGAAGCTGAACACTATTAAACATAAACAAGGTTTCCGGGTAAGCACCCGGCTGCATCGAATCTTCTTTTTCTTGCAAAAGGGTAATTTGACGAATTAGCTCACGGAAGCTCATCTTGCCATGTACCTGCAGCAGCAGAACTGATGCAGAACGATCCGGATCAAGCGTGCCAATGCCTAACTCCTGTTCTCCTGATAACCGGAACAACAAGGCAGCATATGCCGACAGGAGCGCGTTATAAATCGACGTTGAGCCATACTTCTGAGTGAGTTCACGGCTCTGTGTTGGCTGCAGCTGTATATGAGCTGATTCATACGAAAATGATTGTTGACGGCGCCCAAAATCCAGTGGAATCTGGAGAACTGGCAACTCAGATTCCACTGTCTGGGAAGATGAAGAGTGATGATCGATCACGTCTATTTTCCTCCTTAATTATAACATTCGTTTTATCGTTTTTTAGGACTTGCTTACATTAAAGTGAGAGATCAATTCCTGTAATTCCTCGGACATGCTGTTCAAACGGGTGGAAGAATCAACAAGGGTAGACAGGGAAGCCTTCTGGTCATCGACGGAAGCGGCAATACGCTCACTGCTTTCTGCTGTTTTGCTAACGCTGGCAGACAAATCATCTGCGGTAGCAGTCATTTCCTCTGTACTTGCAGAGATTTCTTCTGTAGCACTGGAAACTTCCTGAATCTGATTCGATACTTTCTTCGCAGCTTCCAGAATATCTTCAAACAACTTTCCTGTCTGATCTGCAACGTCAAGTCCGGTATCGACTTCTGCCGTACCTTTTTCCATTGCACGGACAGCTTGTTTAATCTCGGTTTGAATCTCGTCAATCAATACAGCGATCTGGCTTGTGGATTGTTCGGATTGTTCGGCGAGCTTACGAACTTCACCAGCAACAACGGCAAATCCTCGGCCCTCTTCACCAACACGAGCTGCCTCAATGGATGCGTTCAAAGCTAGCAGGTTGGTTTGGCTGGAAATGCCGGAGATGATGTTCAGGATATCTCCGATTTCCTGTGAACGGCTCTCCAGAACCTGGATTGCTGAAGCCGTATTCTTCACGGATTCCGTAATCAGTGTCATTTGCTGAGACACTTGGCGTACAACCGTGTTACCCTGTTGGGAACGGCGTTCCATTTCATAAGCTTCATCAGCTACATTAGCGGAACTGCTGGCAATCGTTTGAATGACAGTCGCCATTTCGGCCATGGCACGGGCACTATCAATACTTGCCTGTTCCTGTCCACGGATGTTGGAGGTGATTTGCGTTACATTGCTGTTGATGGTATCAGCGTTCTCGCTGTTTTTCTCAGATACCTCATACAGCTCTTTGGCTGATTGGTTAACCTCTTGAGAAGTGACTTGCACTTTAACGATAGTGTCATTGATTTTGCGAACCATCGTGTTGAACTTCTCGTTTACTAGTCCGAGGTCGTCTTTTCCTGTCGGAATGTTGACATTCAAATTACCCCGGCTAACGTCATCGATACCTTTGATCAGGTGACGAATTGGGGATAGCGTATTTTTAACTACTAGGTATTGGATAATCAGGAACAACAGAAGGAAAGCAACCAGAATGATGATACCGTTTTTAAGCAGTGATTTCAGTCCGGCAGGAACTGCTGTTGCATCTGCGTCGACTGCAAAGTAAGAGAAGATTTTGCCGTTGCTGTCCTTGATCGGATAAGCGATGGTTGTCCATGTACCAAAATCATCTGAATAGAAAGTCGTGAAGGTTGGACGGTCCGTATTAAGCATTTCTTTTAGTGCATTCGCCACAACAACAGGTTGTTCATACATGTCGCCAATATTAACATTATCGCTCTGGAATGCTTCTCTCAGGTTGGTCGGCATGGCTATGAGAGAAGTTTCTCTTTTCGTATCTCCGCCTAGCTCTACACCAAAGATATAAGCTTGGGCAATATTCGGGTAGTATTCTTGCATTTCATCAAAATAAGCACGCAACTGGGTTTGCACTTTTCCATCATAACTGCCTTCCGCAATAGCTGCCTCTACGTCGGCTGGGTTGATTCCCTCTGCCCACTTTTTAGTGATTTGTTCTACTTGTCCATGCAGCTGGTCTACAAGAACCGTCTTTTGGAAGTAATAGCTGCTCGCAATAAGTGCAACCCCGATAATAATGATGTTGGTGAATGAAAGTAATAAGTTTTTTGAGAAAAAGGACATGCTTTTCCAACTAAATGATTTCACTAAATTCCACTCCTGATCTTCTTGTAATTAACAAACCTTTTATTTGCTTGCATGAATGCAGCTAATCAAGTCATTTGTTGATCCCCCTCCAGAGCTTATGTATGAGACCATGGTCTTGGGTTCGCAGTCTTAATGCAGAGACTTTTGTACCTCATAATCCGTAGGTGTCTAATTATTAAAACACATCTCTACTTAATATGTCGTATGAAATGTGGTTAAATTGAATAGTTTCGTTAAAACTTTTTTAATAATTTACATATTTGCGGACATAACACTTATTACATAGGTATTTAGAACTGTTTATTTGGAGAAATTTCCATTTTCTAGTCCCCGTCTTTATTTTATATCAGGCTGATACAAAAAAACACTTTAAACCTTGGAAATGACTCCTTCCTTGAAAGTTAGTGTAATCAGCAGGAACGGCCTTTTGTCTATAAAGGAGAACCTAGTATGGCAGATTTCTTATACCATTTTAACTAACGATAAACTTACATAGCAGGAAATGGCGAAATCCGGGATTTGTCGTTAGATCAAATTTCCTGCTGCATGGCATTCGGCATGGATATACATCGGAAGCGGTTTTATCTATAATAAAGACAGTGTGCATTTTTCAAATCATAAGCAGGCGGGGGTTTATTTTAGATGAATCTGAAAAAAATTGCAGCAGAGCGGGCGGCAGAATACATTCAGGATGGCATGAAGGTTGGACTCGGAACAGGCTCAACGGCATATTTTGCGATATGCAGACTGGGAGAGCGTGTACGCGAGGGGCTGCAAATCCAGGCTGTGGCGACTTCGGAAGCTTCGGACAAGCTGGCTCGCGAGTGGGGAATTCCGATCATCCCGTTCGACCAGATTGGAAGGCTGGATATTACGATTGATGGTGCAGATGAGGTTGATCCTGATTTCAATCTGATCAAGGGCGGCGGCGGAGCTCTTTTACGTGAAAAAATCGTGGCGGCTAACAGTGATAAACTCATTATAGTTGCTGATGGCAGCAAGGCGGTTCAACAATTGGGTCAGTTTCCACTGCCGGTAGAAGTGGTTCCTTTTGCATCGGAATGGACCTTCCAGGCGCTGGAGAAGCTGGGCTGCCGACCAGAATGGCGTATGAATGAAGATGAGCGCTACCTTACGGACAACGGAAATCTGATTGCGGATTGCCGGATGGAATCCATCGTAAACGCGGCTGAGCTCAATGTACAACTTAACATGCTGCCAGGCGTAGTTGATAACGGTTTGTTCGTTGACATGGCCGATACGGTGATTCTGGCCAAAGATGACGGTAGTATTGATGAGCGCCATCGTTCCTAAGATCGATCAGATGATTAAAGGATACATGTGCTTGGCTTATTGATTGTAATAACTTGTTTTGAGAAGTGCTGTGTGAGGGATGTAAACGCTGCTTGGCATCGAAGCGCAGCCTGAATTTGCAAACAATTGACGGAGGATTATGGAAATGCCGAATACGGAGGACAATCGGGAACTATCTTTGCAATTATTTGTGGTTCTCGCCCGAGCTTACAATTCCGTTACATCAAGGTCCAATCGTGACATCCAGAGTCATGGACTGAATACAACAGAATTCGGGGTACTGGATTTGTTATATCATAAGGGCCCACAAGCCTTGCAAAAAATCGGAGAGAAAGTGCTAATGTCCAGCGGGAACATAACCTATGTAGTGGATAAACTGCAAAACAAGGATTTGCTGTTTAGACGTGCATCCAAGGAAGACCGCCGTGTTATTTACGCGGAATTGACGGAAAAGGGAAGAAATCTATTCACCCAAATATTCCCTGGACATCATCAGGTTATCATTGATGCAATGGAAGGTTTAGAGCCATCGGAAAAAGCGGATGCCATTCGCCTACTGAAGAAACTAGGACTTGCTGCTGAAGGGAAAACCGACTTGCGTCCATAACGCAGGCCGGTTTTTTTGTGTGAAAAAAAGGGGCATGTACTGGCTGGGTGACTTGCAGAAATGCTCATAATATAGGAAAATTGTTCTAATATGCAGCTCCATATGAAACGTTTCTCCTTGGGGTTCATGTATAATAATATAAGCATTTCCCGATCAATAGCTGATTGAAATCGAATCGACTCTTATCGAGGATATTCCATCATGGTTGATACGATTGCACAGCAAGAGGAGGGATAACATAATGACCCATCAGGAAGCTGGGGAACACTTGCTGAAGGCAGCAGGTGGGCTGGCTGATAAAATAACGGAGAAGCAGTATACGCTGCAACCTGAGTTACTTGAACGTTTTGGTGAAAATGGTAGAATGCGCACTCAACAGGATTCGCAATATAGTTTGAATTATTTGGCTGAGAGTGTTCTGGTTAAGAGTCCTAACCTGTTTACTCATTATATATCTTGGCTCAAAACACTGCTGGCAGGTTATCATGTTTCGGCGGATGATCTGGCCATTAATTTAAATCTAATTAAAGAGACGTTGGAAGAAGAGTTTGATGATGCATCCAAGTCACTTGTTCTAGATTATCTGGAAATGGGG
This sequence comes from Paenibacillus sp. 7516, assembly GCF_002272715.1. Lineage (NCBI taxonomy): Bacteria > Bacillati > Bacillota > Bacilli > Caryophanales > Paenibacillaceae > Paenibacillus > Paenibacillus sp. 7516. Next base: position 127,996 of record NZ_NPBI01000007.1, on the reverse strand, counting down.
ATCTATCAGATCCAGCATCACGAGGCAGCACAAGGATTCGTCAACGAATCTTTTCCATATGGCCATGCTGCCAAATCTTATTTGCAGGCGCTTCTGGATAGCAGACGCCAAGAAGCTTTTAGCATTATTGAAGCCGAGCTGGAAAGCGGAGCAAGCATTCGTGATATTTATCGTTATATTTTTCAACCCACTCAATATGAAATAGGCCGCTTGTGGCAGCTTAGCCAGATTAGTGTCGCTCAGGAGCACTTCTGTACGGCAGCCACACAGGCTATTATCTCGCGGCTGTATCCCCGCTGGTTAATCCATGAGTCACAGCAAAAAAAGCTGGTTGCAGCCTGTGTAGGCAGTGAGCAGCATGAGATCGGTTTGCGTATGCTTGCTGACGTGTTTGAGATGGAAGGCTGGGATACGTATTATTTGGGGGCAAATGTTCCGAATGGCAGCCTGCTTGAGGCGATCGAGCGCCATAAGGGAGATGTGGTCGCTATTTCAGTAACGATGACATTTCATCTTCATCTTGCCAAAGAACTTATCCAAATGATTCGTAATCACCCGGCTACCTCGCATGTGAAAATCATGGTAGGAGGTTATCCATTCAACATTGATCCGGAGTTATGGAGGACCGTTGGGGCAGATGGTTATGCTCCTGGAGCTGATGAGGCTGTTGCCGTTGCAGAAAGTCTGCTGGCTCAGCAATCTGCCAACTGCAACGTTGGTATGATTCGCGAATAGAGAGGAATGACGCAATGTCTAATGAAGCTGGCGAGATCGAAAAGCTGCGTGAAACGATTGAGCATTTATCTGATCAGATTATTCGCAGTAAGGAACAGGAAGAGCGAATTCTTGGTGAATTCTCCGAAATGAACAATGAACTGGTGACCCTTCAGCGTCAACTTGCTAAAAATAACGCAAGTCTGGATGCCGCTCGAAAAGAAGCAGTATCCGCAGGGGAATCCAAGAGTTCATTTATAGCCGTAATCAGCCACGATTTCCGTACACCCTTAAATGGAATATTAGGCATGGCTGAACTTTTGCAACAGTCTTCACTGTCCGAAGAACAGCAGCATTCGGTCCAAGTGATTCAAGAAGCAGCGAGACTTCTGCTGAAGCTTATTCAGGACCTTCTGGACTTTTCCAAACTGGAAGCAGGTCAGATGCGTCTTGAAATGGGAGATGTCGAACTGGAGCCTACGTTTAATTACATCGTTCGTTTGCTGGAGCCCAAGGTGATTCAAAATGGGAACAAACTGGCCGTGGAATGTGATCCCCGAATTTCCGGGGTTCTTGAGGGAGACTCCACACGAATTACACAGGTTTTGATGAACCTGATTCAAAATGCCAACAAATTTACAAAAGAAGGGTCAATACGTATTCAAATTGTCCTGGTTCGGGAAGATGAGAACTCACAATGGATCCGGTTTGAGGTAAAGGATACGGGAATTGGAATCGCCGAAGAAGATCAGAAAACCTTGTTCCAACCCTACGTTCAAACGGAAAAAGGCCGTTCCAAGGAATATGAAGGAACAGGCCTGGGGTTATCCATATGCCAGTCTCTTGTGAGGTTAATGGGCGGTCAGATTGGAGTCATTAGTCAAGAGGGCCAGGGCTCGACATTCTGGTTTGAAATTCCAATGGGACGCAAGACAGAACCGGTAAAAGCCACAGTCCCGACGGGACAAGATACATTGCATGACTCTGGCGCCTTACTACAGCAACCCTATTCTCGGCCAATCCTGCTCGCAGATGATAATCTAATTAACCGTCAGGTTGTTTTGATGCAACTGAAGAAACTTGGGATCACCGAGGTCGATTCGGTTTCCAACGGAGAAGAGGCTGTTGCGGCCTTTCTTAGCAAGAGGTATGGAATCATACTGATGGATAACATGATGCCGGTTATGGATGGACTTGAGGCAACACGCAAAATAAGAGCCATGGAGCAGGATGAAATGCGTCATGCCATTCCGATTATTGCGATGACAGGCAACGTCATGGATGGAGAGAAAGAAAAATGTTTTGAAGCTGGAATGAATGATTTCATTGGCAAGCCGTTTACACTGGAATCCTTAAAAAACGTAATTCAAAAATGGCAGCATCCCTCGGAACCTCGGGAAGTGCTGAATATGAGCATAGTCAAAGAGATTGGCGAATTGAACAGCGACGGTGAACAGTCGATACTTGAAATGCTGCTGGACATGTATCGTAACGAAACACCTGGCAAAATTGAAGTACTTCGGAGATACGTTGTTTCCGGAGACCATATTGCAGCTGCGGAATGTGCCCATGATCTGAAATCCGGCAGCTTGAGTCTCGGAATAGAATATTGTTCGACGCTTTTTGCCAGGATTGAACAGCTCGCTAAAACAGGTCAGGTGAGGAAGGCTGAGCCATTGCTGGGTGAATTGATACCAGCATACCAGGAAGCCTGTGAAGCTTTGGAGAAGGTAATCATTTAAAAGGTTTGCTGTCTTAACGAAATAGGTTAGGGCAGCAAACCTGTTTTTTCGCCTGAAAACGAGTGTACATAAGAACATGTATCCTTAACTGTATTAAGGGTGGAAGATCTTGAGAGGGAGAGAGAAGCATTCATGTTAATATACGGGATTACCGCACTTATTCTGGTCATTCTTATTTCGACTTGGATCGGAGGACTATACTTTTTCAAAACAGCTATTCGTCGAGCGCCCAAACCATTTCTAATCGACAATCCGAATCTAATGCCTGAACCGGATAATGAATTGATCAGCAGTGCATCAGACCTGGAGTGGTTGGACATGCAGGATGGCGAAATGGTAAGCATCACGTCTCACGATGGGTTGAAACTGCAGGGAATATGGTTGGCTTCAACTGGGAAGTCGAGTCAGACGGTAATTCTGGCGCACGGGTATTCGGGGAGAGGCAGAGAAATGGCTGGTTTTGCAAGGTTCTATATAGAGAAAAGAGGCTGCAATGTACTTATGCCTGATGATCGCGCTCATGGTCACAGTGAAGGAGATGTCATCGGATTCGGCTGGCTGGATCGGAAGGATTACGTCGATTGGGTCCATTGGGTGATCAACAAGGTAGGGAACCAGACAGACATTGTGCTGCATGGCATCTCCATGGGCGGTGCAACGGTTCTTATGACAGGCGGGGAGTCTCTGCCGGAGCAGGTAAAAGCCATCGTGTCAGACTGCTCCTATACATCGGTGAAGGATGAGCTTACGTTTCAGCTTAAACAATTATACAAATTACCGCCCTTTCCATTTATCCCTGTGACAAGTCTGATCTCCAGATGGAAAGCAGGGTATTCCTTCGAGGAGGCATCGGCCCTCAAACAGCTCGCCAAGATGCAGGTTCCCGTTTTATTTATTCATGGAGAGGCAGATACCTTTGTCCCGACAGAGATGGTGTATCGGCTTTATGAAGCTTGTCCTACGGAAAAAGAGCTGCTGACCATTCCCCGTGCAGGTCACGGTACCGCTTTTCAGGTGGATCGAGTGCGTTATGTGGAAGTCCTTGATGCCTTCCTTAACAAGGTAATGATGCAGCGCGCGAATTAGATATTAGATATGCCGGGTAGTTAGTTTAGTAGTTGCTTATGTCAAGGAGGTGCAGCATGCCGCGATCACGAAGAGTTTGCTCTTACTGTCAACAGGAAATGGGAGAAGACGAGTTCAAATGCAAAGCATGTGGCAATATGGTTGAAATGAAGACCGTTCCTGCGGAGACAACACAAATGGACGAATACGAGGAGAATTTATTGGATCGTTACTCCATAGGTCTGCTAATTCTGATTGCGATTCTTCTTCCTCCGATAGCGATTGCCATTGGCGGGGTAATGTTATTTAATGACGATCCTTACAAAAGGGACACCGGGAAAATGCTTGTCACAGGTGCCCTGCTCGTGTTAACCATTTGGGCCATCATTCTAATTTCGATCTCAGGAACGCTGACAATCCAATTCTAGATGATTACGGGGGTGCCATTCATGGGAAATGAACAATTCGAAGCAGCGCGCAAAGCGGAGGCAGATTACCATTCGAACTTTTATCAGAATAATGAGCTATTTGAAGCCGGAACGTGGATGGCTAGACCGATGCCAATGGTGATGGAGATGCTGGAACGTTTGCTTGCACACAAATCGGAACTGCGAGTGCTTGATCTGGGATGCGGAGTAGGGAGACATACCATTCCAATTGCACAGCGTCTGCAGCAAACGAACAGCGAGGTTATTGGTGTGGACCTGCTGGACGAAGCCGTTGAAGGACTTCGGAAATATGCGAAGAAATATCAGGTTGATCATATGGTAAAAGCCGTGAAAGCAGACGTGGAGCATTATGATATCAGGCCGAATACTTTTGATTTTATTGCAGCTTGTTCCTGCCTGGAGCACGTATCCGATGAAAATGCTTTTCTGGAAGCGCTAAGTCGTCTTCAGGCAGGGACACGCACAGGTGGGATTCATTGCATCACGATGAGTACAAGTGTAGAAGAGCAGGAGATTAGCACTGGACGGAGAATTGAGCCTTTGATCGAACTAAACCTGTCAACAGCCAAGGCCACCGAATTGCTTGAAGAGGCATATGCGGGTTGGAATATCCTGCTTCAGGAACACGTAACTCAGACCATTGAAGAAGAAAAGTACGATGAACCGACACAGTTCCGCTGCGAATTGCTACGTTTTGCCGTACAGAAGCAATAGCAGAACCTGCCGGGAAGTATGAAGTTATGCAGCCCGGCTGTTCTGTTTTCTATGACATAAGGAAACGGCGTTAATACAGTCTATTATCGGAGTATGGAGGATACAGATGAATACATATGTGATAGGTATAGATGGTGGGGGAAGTCATACAAGAGTGGCCGTAGCCGATGGAGATGGGCAACTGTTATCCTATGTGGAAAAGGGAGGTTGTAATCGTTATCACGATTCCAATGCTGAACAGCATGTGCTCGGAGGCATAGCAGAAGCGCTGGAGCAGGCTGGCATTAAGGGAGAACAGGTGGCTGCCATTCAAGCCGGTATGGCAGGTCTGGACCGGGAAGAAGAATTCGCCTGGGCCGAAGGTGTTCTTGCCAGAACGGGCATCCTTGGGAGGAGAAGTGCCGTAAACGACACACATATTGCTCATACAGCTGCCTTTAACGGTAGACCTGGAATCGTGGCAATTGGGGGCACCGGGTCTTTGATCCTTGGCAGGACGGAGCAGGAAATCTGGCTCCGAAACGACCAATTGGGGCACTATGCTCCGACGGCAGCGCGTTTTCTGTCTTACGATACCGTGCATTCTGTTCTGGCAGGCCGATATGAGCCTGAGGATCATTCCTTTGTCGAACAGATTCTTGCATATTGGAATGTGCGTTCAGGGCCGGAGCTCGCAGCACTTGGAGCCGCAGGGTTTGCTGATGATAAACAGGCGATGAACCGCAAATTTAGCCAAATGGCACCCTTGGTGACGGAAGCTGCCACTCAGCAAATTCCACTTGCGAAGAGGGTATGTGACTCGGCAGCAGATACAGCTGTTGTGGGTATTCTTATGCTGGCAAGCTGTTTTCAATCTAAACAGGTCTCTTACACACTGACTGGAAGCTGCCTGACCTCATCTTATATGAAGGCTGCTGTTCAGAAAGGGTTAGGTCAAAACCATCCATCGACTGGAAGGGAGTTTGATTACATATCCAGCGAATTGCCAGCCGTTGGCGGCGCAATCTTGGATGCTTTTCAATTGGCGGGTATTAAGGTGAATGAAGGTACGCCCGCTGCGCTTCAGAGTCAGTTACAAGGGTATGGGACTTGAACTTTGACAGGCTAAGGACTACAATACGATAACGGAATTAAGCAAGTCATAGGAGGAATATAAGGGTGTTGATTAATCTAAAATCACGCATACAGGAGCCGGAAGTGCAGGAATTGCTGTCCTACTCGGTTTTTCCGGACCCGGAGCAAGTCGGTCATGCGCTGCAGCAATATGTGAATAAGGACGAGCTACTGCTGGATGGATATGAGGATGAGGGGCAGTTAGTCGGCTTGGTTGGGTATGAGAAAACGGGGAAAAGCGAGATTACCATCCAACATATTGCGGTATTGCCGGAGAACCGTTTCAAAAACTATGGCCGTGGCATGATTGCACAGCTGCTGGAGAAGTATAATCCGGACAAGCTCATCGCGGAAACGGACCAGGAAGCTGTGGAATTTTATCGTAATACGGGCTTTGTCGTATACAGCCTGGGTGAGTTATATCCAGGTGTCGAACGATTCCGTTGTGTACTGGAAAAAGACGAGGATGCAATCGAAGAATAGATGATGGATCACCTTAATCATGGTGACCTTCGTAATGTAACAAAACAAGAAACAGGGCGTGTGACTTGGCCGGGAGCTAAGCCTTACGCCCTGTTTTTTGTCGTGAAAACACAGAATAACAGGAATAAAGTATTGCTTTGCATTATAGTTTCAATATAGAATAGTTTCATTGGAGAATAGTTCGATAAGTGAACTATATGGACAAAGAGGACAGAAAGGAGAATAAACATGAATACACCGGATGCCAAAAGTTTGGTGAACCGTTATCTGGATGCATCGTTCCTGGTAACCAAACAGTTTGATACGCGAATCCGTGAACAGGTAGGGCAGACCATGACAACAGACCAGTTCTGTGCTCTGCGTTTGATCGAGGAGAAACCATCCTGTACACCATCCGATCTGTCAGAGCTCCTCTGCGTCGGGAAAAGCAGCATCACGGCATTGGTTAACAAGCTGGTTGATCGGGACCTGGTCCATCGGGCCGGGGATGAGCGGGATCGCAGAGTGGTATACCTGACATTGACAGATACCGGCCGTCGGGTATATCGCGAGACAGAACGGGAAATACAGCAGCTTCTTGAGCCGTACCTGGTTCACTTTAAGCCGGAGGAAGTACAGAATTTTATTGAATCCTTTGAGAAGTTGGCGACCTTGCTTACGAATGAGGGAGGACAGGAGAGAGAATGAGAACGATTCTGAAAGCAAGATGGTGGTTGATGGGGTTATGGGTTGTTGTAGCCGCCGTATTGATGTTCACCGCCCCCAACATGAGTGAACTGATTCGGGAAAAAGGACAGTTTTCGGTCCCGGAAGGGTACTCATCCACCCAGGCAGCTGCCATCCTCGATGAAGCGGCTGCACAAAAAGGCGAACAGCAGGGCAGTCAGCTGGCACTTGTATTTTATAACCCAGATGGTTTGGGTACAACAGGCAAACAAGAGGCGGAAAAGGCTGTAAAGCAGCTGGAGTTGAAGAAAGAAGAACTCGGCATTTTGTCCATCTTGGAGCCCTTCTCCCAGCCAGAACTGTCAGACAAAATGATCTCTGCTGATGGAAAGACGATCCTGACGTCTCTGTCTATCGATCAGGGAGATCGTACCGTCAAGGAAATGCGTGAGGATCTTAATGAAACGCTGGACTCGGTCAATGTGGAACACTACATAACCGGTAAAGGATTAATCGATGAAGATACGGTAGAGAGTTCCCAAGAGGGACTCAAGAAATCGGAGTACATTACGGTTGTATTTATTTTGCTCATATTGTTCCTTGTATTCCGTTCGTTTGTAGCTCCATTTGTCCCTCTTCTTACCGTGGGTATCAGCTATATTGTATCGCAGCAGATTGTTGCATTCCTTGTCGATGGGGTGGATTTCCCGATCTCGACCTTCACGCAGATTTTCATGGTTGCCGTCATGTTCGGGATTGGTACCGATTACTGTATCCTGCTCATCAGCCGATTCAAGGAAGAATTGGCCCATCATGAAACGACGTGGGAAGCGATTATTGCAACCTATCGGACAGCAGGCAAAACGGTATTCTTCTCTGCTCTTGCCGTGCTGGTTGGTTTTGTCGCCATTGGTTTTGCGCAGTTTATGCTGTACCGTTCTGCAGTGGCAGTCGCAGTCGGCATTGCCGTAATGATGCTCGCGCTGGTTACCATTGTTCCATTCTTCATGGCGGTGCTGGGCAAGAAGCTGTTCTGGCCTTCCAAAGGTTCACTCGAACATGCGGAGAGCAAGATCTATGGTGCAGCGGGTCGCTTCTCTCTAAAACGTCCATGGGCTGCGCTGCTTATTGTTGCAGCTGTCTGTGTGCCGCTTCTGGCTACTTACGATGGTAAACTGTCGTTTAACAGTCTGGATGAGATTGGTGAAAAGTATGATTCGGTAAAAGCGTTCAATATTATCTCCGACAGTTTCGGTCCGGGGGAATCACTGCCAGGTCAGATCGCCATTCAGAACGACGAAGCCATGGACAATGCCAAATATATGGCTGTAGCCGAGAAAATCAGTCGTGAAGTGGAGAAGGTACCAGGAATCTCCGGTGTACGCAGCATGACAAGGCCGACTGGTGACGGGATCAAGGATTTCGAAGTGACCCAGCAAGTGGGAACATTGTCGGACGGACTCGGGGAAGGGAAGACGGGTCTGGATAAAATCCGTGATGGTCTGAGCGAGGCAAGCAGTCAATTAAGTAAAAATGAACCCCAGATCAAAGAAGCTGCAAATGGTGCGGGTGAACTGAGCAAAGGTACGTCCCAGCTGCAATCGGGAATTAGCCAGTTGTCCGAAGGCCTTCAGCAGATTGAGCAAGGAATTCGTGACGGCTCGGCCGGTGCTGGTGATTTGCAAGCAGGGCTGCAGCAGGCGAAAACAAGTGCTGACCAGCTGGCTCAGGCGAGTAATCAGCTGCTTGAAGCTTACCGTCAGGCTGGTGCAGGTGTAGCTGCGCTTAGCGAGGGTACCGGCGAAATTCAGAAGCAGCTGACAGGCATATCGACTGCGCTGACCAGTCTGAATGAATCATTTGCAGCGCTTGAAGAAAGATACCCTGAGCTGCTGCAGGACGCAGACTATCTGCGGGTCAAAGGTACACTTGGTGAAACGGGAACAGGCACAGCCCAGCTTGCTCAGGCACTGGGACAGATTCAAAGCAATCTGAGTCAAGCTGCTGCAGGGATCAACCAGGCTAACGAAGGCTTCGCTTCCGCTGCATCCGGACAACAGGCTCTGGCTAGTGGACTGGGTCAGATTGTAACGGGAATAGGACAGCTTGAAGCCGGGCTGAAGCAGGCGGCGGATGGTCAAGGTAAAGTGATCAGCGAGATTCCTTCCATCCAGGATGGGCTCGGCCAGCTTCAGGGTGGTCAGGAGAAGATCCAACAAGGTTTCTCGGACCTAAGTGGTCAGCTGACCCAATTAACGGATGGCCTGAATCAGAGTGTGGATGGAATCGCGCAGGTGTCCGGTGGTCTTGATTCCGCGCAGGATTATTTGACACAGCTGCAGAATTCACCGGATTCCGATCTGGCCGGCTGGTATGTACCTGAAGAAGCATTGAGCAACAAAGACTTCGCACAAGTATTCGATACGTATCTGTCCCAGGATCGGAAAACGATGACGGTAGATGTTATTTTTGCTGAAAATCCGTATGGTATTGAAGCGATTGATCGCGTACCGGATATCGAAGCTGCGGTTCACCGTGCTGTACAGGGTAGTGCCCTGGAAAAAGCAGACATTGCTGTCGGCGGGGTAACCAGCACGTTCGCTGATTTACAGGAGATCTCCAACAACGACTACACACGCACGGTTATGCTCATGCTTGCAGGCACATTTATCGTCCTTGTCCTGCTTTTGAGATCGGTGATCATGCCGCTGTACTTGATCGTTTCCCTGTTGCTGGCCTATTTCACATCCATGGCTCTAACCGAAGCGATATTCGTGAATATCCTTGGTTTTGCGGGCATCAGCTGGGTTACGCCATTCTTCGGATTCGTAATGCTGATTGCGCTTGGAGTGGATTACAGTATCTTCCTGATGGATCGATTCAATGAAAATAAAGGCATGAGAGTTCAGGATGCAATGCTGTATGCCATGAAAAACATGGGTACGGTCATTCTGTCGGCAGCCGTTATTCTGAGCGGAACTTTTGCTGCCATGTATCCATCCGGAGTTCTCTCCATGATGCAGATTGCTACCGTTGTTCTTAGTGGTTTGGTTCTGTATTCATTGCTGTTCCTGCCGTTCTTCGTGCCTGTCATGGTGAAGATGTTCGGCCAGGCCAACTGGTGGCCTTTCCCTAATAAGGATCAGAAGGATTCGGCGGATTCGGACCGTACGATGAGCATGTAGTTGAAATCCTATAAAGCCCTTACGAAATATGAATATTTTCGTGGGGGCTTTTCATTTTGAGGGAATATGTGCATGTCGTAAAAAATAAAGGTATGCGCCTACGGACACCATCCCGCGCCTTGTCTTCGGTTCTTTCATATAGATATAGCAGTCAGTCATAAGTTAGCAGAGAGGGGCGACGGTGATGGTATATCGATATGCGGCCATTGGAGACTCGTTAACGGTAGGCACAGGCGCGCTGCTGGGCACCGGCTTTGTTCCTTTGTACCGCAGAATGGCAGAAATGAATGTTCGCACATTTGTCTCGATGGATAATATGGGGGTCAACGGATTAACCACAGGTGAACTGATGCAAATGGTATCCTCCAACGCGAGGGTAAGACAGTCTCTGCGCGAAGCGGACATCATTACAATATCCATTGGCGGGAATGATCTCATTCGCACATTCAAGGCGAGCGGAGGTATGCCAAGCGCCAGTAAAATGACACAGGTGCTGGGCGATACCCGCAGTAACGTGTCACAGATCATGAGACATATCCGTCAGTTAAAAGGTAACAGTGCCTATTTGGTCCGAACGATCGGATTGTACAACCCGTATCCTCAAGCCCCAGAGGCAGCGTATTGGGTTCGTCAGTATAATTCCTTTCTGAATGGTGCAGGGTCGGGGAACTACGCCTGTGCTCAGGTGTACGACCGTTTTGAAGGGCATGAACGGGAATTATTATTCTGGGATCGTGTTCATCCCAATGCAAGAGGGTATCGTGTTATTGCGGACCAGCTTAATCGTATGGGGTATAGACCTTTTGACTGAAGATTTCAATAGGAGATTACGATATGGCTGTGGGTATACCTGATTCAGACTGGACCCGAATTTGGGCTTACGTTAAGATGGGGAGAATAAGAGATTTTATCTTGTCGATCCATATAGATATTACAGATGAAGGAGTATTAATCGGTGCACAACATTCATTTACGTCCTCATGAGGATCAGGAACGGCAGCTGATACAGGAAGTGATATCCGTATTTTTACCTCAATCCTGCTGGGAAGCGGAACGCGGATACGGCGGGATGAACAACACAACGTATATGCTTAAACTGGATGGCGAGCGTTATGTTCTAAGGGTTTACGAAACACATACGGATCTTGTGAAAATTGCTTTTGAGCATCATGTGTTATCGGCACTGAGAGAATCGGACTTCGGACTTAGGGTACCAGCTCCAGTCAAAGCCATAAAGGGGGATGGGCACACGTTCCATTCCATTTATGATCCGAGGAATGAACAGAACAAAATCGCAGCCCTCTTTACGTATAGTACGGGCAAAAACCCGGTGTGGAATACGCCAGAGCAGCTTGTTGAACTGGGATGTGCGGCAGGTTTGCTGTCTGTGGCTCTTGCAGGACTGGAAATATCTCTTGAACCTGTATACCCTCCTTATTATCAAATTCAACAGGCGTATCCACTCTGTCCGCCAGAGAAATTGATGCAGCTCTGTACGTCACCACCGGGCGAGCTCCAGGCGTGTGCAGAAGAAATGCAGGATCTGTTGCCTGTGCTTCCAGCTCTGTTCGAGGCTCTAAACGGGATGGAAAAGCTCCCTCATCAACTGGTTCATGGAGATGTAAATGCATCAAACGTCTTGTCGGATGACGATGGGCGAATCTGTGCCATTCTGGATTTTGAGTTTGCTACATGGGATCTGCGGGTCATGGAGCTGGCTGTTCCCATGTCGGACCTGCTAACTATGGACAAGAGTGATGAATGGATGGGGGAGGCGCTCGAAGGACTGATCCGAGGATTTCGGAAACAGGTGATTCTGGAGCCGGATGAACTGCTGGCTATTCCACAGCTTATTCTGCTGCGCAGTCTTGATGTGGTTATGCATTTTATTAGCCGAATGTTCGAAGGAACGGATGAACCCGAAGTTGCCGTTCACCAGATCATGAAGCTGCGAGAGCGGATCCTCTGGATGAATCACAATGAAGAGCGTTTACGCAAATTATTAACGTGAACAAGCGGTTTCCAGTTTTGACATCAGAAACAAAAGAACGCCAATTCTGTTTCAAAAACAGAATCGGCGTTCTTTTGTTGTTAAGGGCATCCGACTCTACCTGAGCGTATGCGGAAAACTTGTCGACATATCGGGGTTCCTACAATCCGCGCTTGCGGAACCAACTGCGGACAGCCCACCGGCGTTCCTGACGCTTCTTGTATTTTGGCAGAGAGCGGTAGACGTTTAGGGATTGCTCATAAGCATGCTTGGCATCTGCGGTGCGTTCCAGCGAACGGTAGACGGTACCGAGCAAATAATAAGCTTCACTCGAGGATGAGTGGATATCCTGAAATTGTTGTACATATGTCAATGCCTTGTCTCGATCTGACTCCTTAAAGGCATTGGCTAAGGTTAGATAAGGCTGACCATACTTAACTCTTGGATTGATGCCTAGAGCCTGCAGGATATGCCGCTCACCTGCTTCCATGTGACCAAGGTGAAGTTCTGTCGTTCCCAATGCCTCCCAGTATTCGGCAGATTGCTCATAGGGACGTTCAAGCTCCAAAAGCAATTCATAAGCTTCGTTATAACGTTTACGTTCGATCAGAAGTCTGGCCAGGTCAAGCTTGGAAGAGACTTCATTGGGACTCATCGCAATCTGCTGACGCAGCCGTGAGATCGTACGCATGCGTTTGATCGGTTTCATGAAACTGGGGAACACCCCGACATAGCGACGATCCAGGAAATACAGAATAATGAGAAGAATCAGAACAGCCAAAAACGGATTGCCAACAATCCGCCATAGAAGGCCGAATATTAAAAATTTAATCAGCACAACACGTTCAACTCCGTTTATGATGTTATCGCATTACGAACACTTAAAATATATTTGGATTGATCCAGCGGATTCACGCCCCTGCGCTTGCGTATCGGCTTCACGTCTGGAGGGCAATCCTGATATCCGGCAAAAGAGGTGACTAGTACACCCCGTCCCCCGGTTTCAGAGCGGAGCTTCACGGGATAATCCATGGAAGAGGCTAGCGGAATCTGCCCTTCAACAATACATCTCCCGCCGCCAATAACAGGCGCTTCGAACGTTGCACGCATATGCACAAGATCGCTTAGAGCCTTGCCTCCGTATTCTTCCGGTACTGTCAAGCGGAATTGTAGAAGCGGCTCCAGCAGTTTCGTTCCTGTACGAGCCAGGCCATCCATAATTCCCATCGGCGTAGCAACAACAAAGTCCAGCGGATGCGTATGCCAGACATGATGCTCTCCTTCGACAAGCGTGACCTTCAGATCGGTGACTTCCCAGCCGAACATGCCTTGAGACAGGGCCTCTGGTACACGGCGCTGTACTTCATTTTGATACCGCAGCAGCAGTTGGTCTGTTCGAACTGTGGATTCATAGATCAGACCGCTTCCGCGAGGCAGCGGATACATTTGGAAGCGAAGAATGGCCCAGCAGGGTTTAGGCATCGTATAAGCGATGAAGCCTTCACCTGGAGCGTTTAGCGTTTCTTTGTAAATGACAGAAGGCGGGTCAAAAGCAACTCCCAGTCCAAAACGACTGCTTAACAAGCTCGACAGGATCTCAAGCTGAATGGTTCCCATGACTTTGAGGTGCAATTCCCGATCTTCTGGAAGCCATTGCAGGTCAAGCAGCGGGTCCTCATCGGTTAACTCCTGCAATGCAGCAACAAGATCGGGGTAACGTGCCGGATCCTGGCCGTGTACCTGTACTGTCAGCAAAGGTACCGCCATTTGGGGCATGGGAGGAACGGCATCTGGACTTCCTATAATGTCACCTACATGCGTCTCGCTCAGACCGTAAAGAGCGGCGATCTGCCCGCTGTGTACTGCTCCGGTATCGGACCATTTGCGACCATCCATCTGGCGGATTTGAGTCACTTTTTCTTCCAGTCCCCTGGTCGTGTTATAGATCGTGTCCCGGTTGTGAATGCTTCCTCCGTACATGCGGACGTAAGCGGTTCGTCCCATCGTTTTGTTTCGTTCAATTTTGAATACGACCCCCGAGACTGCAGAATTCTCTATGATTGCAGGAGGTGGGAGGAACCGGGTGACCGCATCAAGAAGTTCGGATACCCCTATCCCTTTCCCCGACGCACCATAACAAACCGGAAATATCTCGCCTTGATGCACCAGCTTGCGGAATGTTGAATCGATCTGCTCTGATGGCAGAGGGACTTCATTAATGTAGGATTCCATGATCGCTTCATCCAGCTCTGCAATCATCTCGAGGAGTCCGGGAATCGTTTGCTGATTCGCCTGATCACGCCATAAGGAATGAACACCGATGAATGAATCTTCATCCATTACGCAGGATTGTACCGGGCATGCGAATGGAGAGAACGTGGACTGAACCTGTTCCATAATGGCTGCTGCAGATGCGCCTATCCGGTCCATTTTATTGATATAAATAATGGTGGGGATGCGAAGGGATCTCAGAGCGTGCCAGATGGTCTCACTCTGGGACTGAATCCCTTCCACAGCTGACAAAATGAGAATGGCACCGTCCATTACACGCAGGGAACGTTCCACTTCTGAGCTAAAATCGATATGTCCCGGGGTATCGACGAGGTCGATCACGGTATTGTTCCATGTAAGGGAGGTCATGGCTGCCTGTACGGAAATTCCGCGTTCTCTCTCAATGTCCAGGGAGTCCGTAGCTGCCGTACCGTCATCTACCCGGCCGGGGCTGCGAACAATGCCGCCATGATATAACATATGTTCTGTTGTGGTTGTTTTGCCTGCATCTACGTGAGCAAAGATACCGATATTTCGGCGATTGAATTCGTTATGCATGGGATCTTAAGCTCCTCTGACCGAAGAAACGTATCGTTTCTGACATTGTTATTCCGTATTATCATACCACAAGGGCCGTATGGAAGAATATGTTACACTTTTGCAAATCAACCATTCATCGTTCTGCGGTAAGCCGCAGGCGTAGTGCCCGTAATTCTTTTGAATTGCCGATAAAAATGGGGCAGGCTCTCAAAGCCGCAGGCATCCGCTATAGTTGCCATGGTGTCATCGTTCCGAAGCAGATGCTCCTTCGCCATGATCACCCGGCGGGCTAGAGCATAGTCGGTTAGGGTCATGCCCGTATACTTTTTGAACGCCCGGCTGAAATGAGCTGGAGATACTGCTGCCTGTAGAGCGAGCTCGGACAGGGAAAGTCCGCTGCGCAATTTATCGTCAATATTGGACAGCGTGGCTGACAGCCAGCTCGGACCGGAATTGGAGTGAACAGTACGGGCAGGACCGGCGTCCTCGAGACGTTCGAGAAATATAAGCAGCAATTGAAGCCGAAGCAGGGCTGCATGGGCGCTTAGCTGATTCTCCATCTGGAATTCGGCATGGATTTCTTCAATAAACGCAGTCACTTTGGCTTGTTCCTCCGGCGTCAGGTGTCTTTTGTAAACCCTGAGTCTGCGGCATCGCTCGAACAGGGAGAGCAGGGCTGAAGCACTGCCTCCTGCAGCCGCAGTCAGTAATCCGGGACTGAAAAACAGAGCTGAAGAGGTTATAGGATTAATCTCGTCCGGCAAAGCCCGGTGTACTGTACTGCCAGGAATGATGAATAAATCCCCTGACTGCATGTCTTCAAGACCCGTATCGATAAAAATGGTCCCTTGACCGCGATATACGTAAATGATTTCATGCCAATCATGCAGATGATCCGGCAGTTCATTCTGGGGAGCTTTCGTATCTGAATAGACCAGTCGAAAGGGAATGCCTGAATCTGACTGGATGGTTGTGCGAACGGGCGAGCGTGCCATAAGGACTCCTTTCTAAAGCTAATTAATACGTGGTGGACCATGCCTGGTCATGAAAGAGTATATTTAACGCAATATAAGCAATTTAATTTCCTTTTTTTGATGATACAATGAATTTAAAGCGTTTTCAATTGATGAATATAACAGATGATATCGGACTCGGATGATCACAAATAAATGATGAGGTGAGTGTGCATGTCGGCGAGCACCAAACGACCAAGACTGAAGCTGAATCTGTTGGGAAACGACAGTCAGCGCAAGTGCAAGGAAATCATGGATCGTCCCGTTAAGGTACTGCAGATTGGAGAAGGTAACTTTTTGCGGGGATTTGTGGACTGGATGCTTCATGAGAGTGCCAGACAAGGCAAATTCCATGGCAGTGTGGTGGTTACCCAGCCAAGGCCAGGGGGCAAGGCGAAGCTGGAGCAGATCCGGGATCAGGATGGATTGTATACCATGATTACCCGAGGTCTTTCTCAAGGTAAAGCGGTGGAGCGCACCGAGATGATTTCGATCTTTTCCCAGTGTATGAATCCTTATGAAGAATGGCAGGCCTTTTTGGAACTGGCCGAGCTTCCTTCACTGGAGTTTGTTATCTCCAATACGACGGAGTCGGGATTAAAATATATTCAGTCGGATTACGTGGATGGAGAGCCAGTTTCTTCATTTCCAGGCAAGCTGACCGTGTTTCTCCATCAGCGTTATGTACGGTTTGAGGGTGATCCTTCGAGAGGATTGATTCATCTGCCATGTGAATTGCTCGAAGGGAATGGTGATGTACTGCGCAGCTGCGTATTGCGTCACAGTGAGGACTTTGGCTATTCCGATGCTTTCCGTAATTGGATTAAAGACCATAACCTGTTCCTGAACAATTTGGTTGACCGGATTGTGACGGGTGCGCCAACTCAAAAAGAAGCCGACACATTGGCAGGACGATGGGGTTATGAGGACCAACTGATTAACACGGCAGAGCCTTATCATTTCTGGGCCATCCAGGCTGATGAGGGACTGGACAAGAAACTGCCGCTGAAGCAGGCTGGACTCAATGTTCACTGGGTCAAAGATCTGAAGCCTTATCAGGTGCGAAAAGTTCGCATTTTAAATGGCGCACATACCTTGATGTCCTCTCTTGGCATTCTTCAAGGCAAGCAGTATGTGAGGGAAACGATGGAGGATCCCGAATTTGGACCATGGATCAGGGAAGCTGTGCATCAGGAAATTGTGCCTGCGCTGGATATGCCGGATCATCAGCTTGACCAGTACGCTGAAGAGGTATTCGAACGATTCCTCAATCCCTATATCAATCATAAGCTTCAAGATATTGCGTTAAATACCATTGGCAAATTCAAGGTGCGTGTCCTGCCTACCTTATTATCTTATGAACAAACTCAGAACAGCTGGCCGACACGCCTGGTTCGTGGGTTTGCTGGACTGTTGTTATTGTACCGCCCGGTGAATACGTTAGACGGATACCACGGACATCGCTTCAACGGTGAATCTGTTGTGCTGAGGGACGACCCGGATGTTCTTGCAGCCCTAACTGCACACTGGGAGAACTATGATTCGCTCCGAAGGGACCGGCAGCAGTTGAATGACAGGTTGGCTGCCGTATTGTCAGATTCAACCATTTGGGGAGAGAATCTGAATGAGCGAAGAGGACTGCGCGAAGCACTTCTTGATGAGATCGTTTTACTGGAAGGTGAGACGAAATGAATACAACAAGTACAACGCATGACTGGATTGCCATACAGCCGCAGGATGATGTGATCATAGCTCTTCGTGATTACACAAAGGGAGAAACGGTCAACCTCCCTGACGGAGTTTCATTTACACTGCTTGATGATGTGCCCAAAGGGCATAAGATCGCTGTACATGGAATCGAACCAGGTGATGATGTCCTGAAATATGGTTTCTCCATCGGTATTGCCAAGGAACGGATTGAACAAGGCAACTGGATTCATAGCCATAATCTGAAAACAGGGCTGCATGGCTTACTGGAATATGAGTATCAGCCTGGTGCATCCGTTCAAGCAGATATGCCCCCGGAACATTTACGGACATTTGAAGGCTATTTGCGCCCTAATGGGGAGGCAGGCATACGCAATGAAATATGGATCGTTAATACGGTAGGATGCATCAACAAGGTATGCGAGGCACTGGCACGTATGGGGCAGTCACAGTTCGGCAGCAGGGTGGATGGCGTGTACCACTTTCCTCATCCATTCGGCTGCTCGCAGCTTGGCGATGATCTGAAGTATACCCAGCAGCTGCTGGCTTCCCTCGTCGAACATCCGAACGCAGGGGGTGTATTGGTTATTGGATTGGGTTGTGAAAATAATCAGGTCGACCAGTTCCGCGAATGCATCGCACCTGAATATCAGGGGAAGGTCCGTTTTCTCAAGGCACAGGAAACAGATGATGAACTTGAAGAGGGCTTGCGTCTGATGGAAGATCTGGTGGAGATTGCCGAGCTGGAACAGCGCCAGCCGCTTCCACTTAGCAAGCTCAAAATCGGATTGAAGTGTGGCGGTTCAGATGGTTTATCCGGCATCACTGCCAACCCGCTAGTGGGCTCGGTTGCCGATATGCTGGTTGCTGCAGGAGGGACGGCCATTCTGACCGAAGTGCCAGAGATGTTCGGGGCAGAAACCATTTTGATGAATCGGGCTGCAAATGAACAGGTTTTCGGTGATTTGGTTGATTTGATTAACGGATTCAAGCAGTACTTTGTAAATCATGGTCAGAACATATATGAGAATCCTTCCCCTGGTAACAAAGCCGGTGGCATAACGACACTCGAAGAGAAATCATTGGGTTGTACTCAAAAAGGCGGTCGTTCTCCCGTCGTTGATGTGCTTCGTTATGGAAAACGTGTAACCCAAACCGGCTTGAACATTGTAGAGGCACCCGGTAATGACTTGGTGTCGGTCACGGCATTGTCAGCTGCAGGTGCTCACATTGTACTGTTTACTACAGGAAGGGGAACCCCATTTGGAGGTCCGGTACCTACGGTCAAGATTGCGACGCAATCGGATCTGGCGAATCGAAAAAAACACTGGATCGACTTCAACGCAGGTCAACTGCTCGAGGGCCGGACGATGGATGACGTGAAAGTCCAGCTCTTCAGCCAGTTGATTGACATTGCCTCAGGACGAACTCAGACACTTAGTGAGCAGCATGGGTTCAGGGAAATTGCTATATTCAAAGATGGTGTAATTCTATAGGTTATACCTTCCTTGATTCCTCGGCATAGCATATCTTTATTAATTATTAAAAATCCCGGCAGGCAATGGTGGATTTGGCCTCCGGGATTTTCGTTGTGTACAGATATAAACTCAAAATCTCAAATGGTCTGTTTCTATTGGTGGATTGTATCTTAATTAAGTGCAAGATGTCGGTCTAAACGATGCCAAATGCCTTTTTGATTTTTACCAGTCCAGCCTCAGTCGTGTGCTCAACGAGTTTGTCCAGTAAAAGGCCGCGTGCTTCTGTGATGCTGCCGTTAAAAGGTTCGATACCCTGACGGCTCATCCAGTGACTTGCTGTCTCATAGGAGGAACTGTTCCAGGCCACTTTGCCTTCCTCGAGACCCTCCTTCTCCTTGGTCCCGCTAATAACAATGGCTGTACTGCCCTGAAGATCCAATAGCCCTTGATCGAATGCCTTCTTATCTTCCTTGGCGCCAAAAGCAGCCTGTGCACGTAATGCCCGTCCATCCATGCCTTCCTGATCTTCGATTCGCTCATAGAGCTTGAATGCGTCACGGGAGAGCTGGCCGGCATCATATTGCTCCTGGATGGTTCTGCTGTCAGATAGCAACCGGTGCACCCAAGGGAAACATTCGCGGGAGATGAGGATGGCTTTCTTTTTAACAAATTTGCCGTATGCAGCAGCGCCTTCTTCAGCCAGGCGTGAACGCCACAGCCAGGGATCGAGAGGAGAATCACTATGCCAATTTTCCGATGGCGTTAACGAAGATAGCGAAGGAAAGTCAGGAAATAACGGTGCGAGTGGAAGCAATCCCGCAGTCTGTATACGCTGGACAGCTTCCTCATAGGTTACAATCGGCTCGGTAATCATGGTTAGGGCATCTCCTTTTATGTAGTTGTACAGAATTAGGGTTAGCACACACATACAGTCGGCACACGTCCTCGGCATGCTGCCTGATCTCGCTGCGGAGTTCCTCGGGTTCAATGACTTCGGCTTCACGGCCCAGACGATAAAAGAAACGAACAGCCCACTCCCATTGGTCTGCTGGACAGAGGAAAGAAAGCTCCCAGAGATCTGGGGCAATCTCTGTCAATTTCTCACCAATGTGCCTTTCTTGTTCTGCCTCAACCATGGCGCAGTAGCTTAAACGTGCTCTGATACGAACAGCAGGTTTTGCCATAGGGCGAGGCTGGCTTAATTCGCGCTCGGCATCTATCGTTAACTGTTCGGTTATGGAGGAGTCAATAGACTCAGCTTCCAGAATCCGGTCCACTCGAAACACACGCTGTTCCCCATGTTCCTCCGAATATGCATCACAGTACCAGAATCCTGCAGACGCATAAATGCGAATCGGACGGATCTGGATCCAGCGCTGGCGTGCAGCCGAACGATACAGGATACGCAACCAACCCTGTTCAGGAATGCATGCAAGGAGCGGTTCCAGATGATGAAGAATATAGTTGCGCTCCGGGATACAGTGATTCAGCTGTTTGAGCATGGGATCGATTCGAGCCATGACGTCATCCGGAATAATACCTTTGATTTTATCCATAACCGTCCAGCGTTTCTCTTGAAATGGTGTATCTGAGTAATGGCTAATTCCCTCAAGAGCGAATATGAGAGTTGCTGCTTCCACCGGATCCAGCTGCAGTGGAGGCAGCACATAACCCTCCATAAGCCGAAAGCCACCGCCAGGGCCGGAAATAGCAATAATCGGCACGTTCATCTCGGAGAGGGACTGGATATCTCGCAAAATGGTACGACGGGACACTTCAAACTTGTCTGCCAGTGAATGTGCTGTTTCGAGTCCGTGCTGTAATGCCATGACGATGGCAGCAAGCCGATTTATTTTGTTCATGTCAGCCACTCCGTTTCGAGAGTTAGGCCGCCGGAAAGGTTGCCGGAGTGCTAAAGCCATTGTAACAGCCGATTAGTGACATCTTGGGTGTCACCAATCCTATGTATGCCTTTAATTTTGCTGAGTAATGGTGAATGAGGGAGCGCTTTTCCGGCAGGGGCCCATATAATATGTGTCTCGTCCAAATTCGCCCTATGGGGTAATATTTCCTTCTCACCAAAAATCCACAACTGTTGGCAAAAAAACCGTATCCGGTTATACGGATACGGTAAGTAGCAGCTAGTATGATGAAAAGAAGCTTATATCTAGCTTAATCCATTGAGATTTACGTAATTTTTATGAAAAAGCTTGATTGTTAAGATTAATTCGTAACAGGTTGTATCGAGTAGTTACCTAGCGTTCTGTTTTAGTCTTTTTCACACGGATAGGCTCACTGTATCTCGAACTCACTTCATCTCGAGCAGGTGAACACCGCGGCCCTCAATCTCCACACTACCCGAAAGTTCGCGATCCGTTAAGAGGTCCTGAGCCTTGTCATTTCCAAGTTCATACGACTGAGTGGTCGCATTGTGGTTCATGACGAAGAGGTACTGCTTGCCGTCTTTTGTACGTGCGCTTACTTCCACACCATCTGGTGTTTCGAGCAAAGGGTGGATGTTTTTTGCTGCCGCAAGCTGTCCCAGCAGGCCATCCAGGAAGCTTTCTTCCGGATCGGAAGCCACATACCATGCTTCACCTTGACCGAACGTGTTGCGGGTTACGACAGGCATGCCTTGATAGAAATCATCTCCATACTCGGCGATAACCTCAGCACCTTCACTGTGCAGCAGGTCACACAACATGCCGCATTCATATTTGCCTTGAAGATTACCATAGGAGTCTTTCAGCACGATGCTGTTCTTCTGCTCAGGGAGCAGAGCATCAATCTCTTCGACCCAGATTCCAAGCAGCTTACGAAGTTCACCGGGATAACCACCTGTTGTGACGAGGTCACTCTCATTGACAATGCCGCTGAAGAATGTGGTCAGGAACGTACCGCCGGCTTCAACAAACTTCTCCAGTTTGGCTGCAAATCCCGGTTTGATCATATAAAGTACCGGAGCAAGAACAATATCATACTTGCTAAGATCGGTATCCACACTGACAATATCCACTTGGATATTGCGGCGGAAAAAGGCAGCGTAATATTTGTGGATTTGATCCACATAATTCAGGGCAACGGTAGGACCGCTGGATTTCTCGATGGCCCACCAGTTATCCCAGTCAAACACAATCGCCACTTTGGATTCCACCGTAGCATCCAGTGTTTTGTCACCGAGCAATTGCAGCTCCTTGCCAAGCTGGGCGACTTCGCGGAATACACGTGTATTCTCGTGTCCGACGTGCTCGATGACCGCACCATGATACTTCTCGCATGCACCGATGGAGCGGCGAAGCTGGAAGAACATAATGGTGTCTGCGCCATGTGCGATCGTCTGATAGCTCCACAGTCGCATTACCCCAGGACGCTTCAGAGAGTTGTACGGCTGCCAGTTTTGCTGGCTTGGTGTCTGTTCCATAAGCATGAATGGCTGACCATCTTTCAGTCCGCGCATCAGATCATGTGCCATGGCAGTGAAGCTGAATGGCGTGGCAAGACCCGGATAGCTGTCCCAAGAGATGATATCCATATATTTGGCCCATTTGAAATAATCAAGCTGCTTGAAGAATCCCATCAGGTTCGTTGTTACGACAGAATCAGGGACATGCTTCTTGATCGCATCATATTCCAAACGGTAACAATCAAGCATGCTGTCGGAGTTGAAGCGGGAGTAATCAAGGGAGATGCCTTGGAACGTCGAGTTGTTGTTACCCCAGTGCTCACTCAGATTGCTTGGCAGAACGATTTCGTCCCAGTCATAGAAGGTATGGCCCCAGAAGTTAGTGTTCCATGCTTGATTGAGCTGATCCAGCGTCTTGTAACGCTCTTTCAGATATACACGGAAGGCTTTCTCGCAGTTGTCGCAATAGCAGTCTCCGCCGTATTCGTTGGAAATGTGCCATACCAGGACAGCGGGATGGTCTTTGTAGCGTTCCGCCAGTTTATCGGCAATTTTCTCGGAATATTTGCGATAGGTTGGGCTGTTTGGACAGGAATTATGGCGTCCGCCGAATTTGCGTTTGCGTCCGTCTGCATCCACACGCAGTACATCCGGATATTTTTTGGCCATCCACGCGGGATGAGCAGCCGTGCTGGTAGCAAGACAAACGTAGACACCGTTTTCATAGAGACTGTTAATTAATTGATCCAATTCTTCAAATCTATAGGTTACCTCATCAGGCTGAATCAGAGCCCAGGAGAAAACGTTAATTGTGGCAATATCAATGCCTGCCAGTTTAAACATGCGCAGGTCTTCAAGATGGGTCTCGTGATCCCATTGTTCAGGGTTGTAGTCACCGCCATAGAACATTTTGGGTAATTTGCTGCTAATCAATATGTTCACCTCTTGTATAAGAATAATTGTATATTATATGATTCAAATAGCTTTTAAAATATAAGAAAAGTAATGATTCATATAAGAATATGGAAATGAGAGAAGCGGCTGTGCATTGCCTGAACGCTTACCTATCGAGAGGAGAACACCATGTTAATCTCACCAACACATCGAAGATATTTCATGACGCCACGCGAAGAGCCGCTACCACTGTATATCGAAAGCATTGGTTATAACGGCAATCAGGAGAATGTACTTAGGCCTGCAGGCTATCCTTGCTATCACTGGCTTCAGACGGTGAAAGGAGCAGGGGAGTTCTATTTTGCTGGTTCAACTGTGGTCCTCGGTGAAGGCTCCGGAATTCTCCTGCCTCCGAATGAGCCGCATGAATATGTACCTTCATTAGGGGAGTGGGAGACGCTCTATATAACGTTTGGCGGATCCCAGTGTCCGGCCATTACCGAGGCACTTGGACTTGGAGAAGCGGCACTTCATCAATGGGATGCAGGAAGCCCGTTGGAGAACTACGGCAGGAAAGTGCTGGATTCCATTAGTAGCGACCAGGACTTGTCCGGTCTGGAAGCTTCCGCCGATATGTACCGCTTTTTGATCCTGCTCAAAAAACACGGCATGACTGGCAGCCGGTCATCCATCTCGCATGCCGTGGAACGGCTTGCACCGCTCATTGCATTCATGGACCAGCATTATGCGGATCCGGATATAGGCCTTGAACAGATGGCTGCCGTGCCAGGAATTACACCAAGACATTTGAATACGTTGTTTAAACAGTCATTCGGCATGACGGCCTACAGCTATTTTATTCTTCTGCGGATTCGCAAATCCAAGGAATGGATGACAGGGAACAGCAAATTGACTGTGAAGGAAACGGCTGCGCGCGTTGGTTTTCGCGATGCGAGCCATTTTGTAGCGACATTCCGGCGAATTGAAGGTGTAACACCTGAGCAGTTTCGAACGTTATATTTATAGCGAAGCAGGGAGGAGTACAGCTCTTGTTTACGGTATCTGACCATGTTTTTCCGTCCGCGATGATCCTATGAACAAAAGTGATGCCAGGAAGGTATTGATGCATGGGGGCAGTTGCCGTATGATGATATCGATTCCTTCAATTGGAAAACGAAAGCGGATGATCGTATCCGTTCTACTAAGAGAGGATGATAGAAGTTGACAACAACAACCATTCCATTATGGGATCACGCAGCACCTCATGCGGCTAAAGGGCATGAAGAAGAAATGCCACATCTCATACCTTTTATTCAGCCTGGTTCCGAGAGCGCTGTCATTGTGTGCCCCGGCGGCGGTTACGGGTTTCTCGCAGATCACGAAGGAGCCCCAATTGCCGAATTGCTCAACCGGGCAGGTATTAGTGCATTTGTGCTGAAATACCGGGTAGCCCCGCATCAGCATCCTGCACCACTATCCGATGGTCAGCGTGCCATCCGATATGTACGCGCCCATGCCGAGGAATTTGGGATCAATCCTTCCAAAATTGCTGTACTCGGCTTCTCTGCCGGCGGCCATCTTACAGCTACACTTGGTACCCTGTATGATAAGGGACAGCCGAATCACGAAGATCTGATTGAGCGTGAAAGCTCACGTCCGGATCGGGTTATTCTCTGTTATCCGGTTATAACGATGGAATCATATGGCCATGCTGGTTCGCGCGAAAATCTGCTGGGCCCGAATGCCTCGCCTGAACAGATTAGAGCATTTAGCGCAGAGCAGCAGGTTAAAGCTGACGCACCTGAAGCATTTATCTGGCATACGAGCGATGATCAGGCCGTACCTGTCGAAAATAGCTTGCGTTATGCACTTGCATTGGGTGCCCAAGGTATTCCTTATGATCTGCATGTATTTGAAAAAGGATCGCATGGTCTGGGCCTTGCTGAAGATGATCATGCTGTTCGGGCGTGGTCGGATCTGTTGCTGACTTGGCTTAGAAATCAAGGATGGTAACCGTTTACCCCTCATTTTAATGCGCTATAGGGCGAAGGAGATACGACTATGAAATTGCAAAAGAATGACAAGCTGCTCTTTATCGGCGATTCCATCACGGACTGTGGTCGTGAACATCCTGTAGGTGAAGGCAGTTCAGGACTCGGACATGGTTACGTTGCACAGGTATACGCACTTTTGCGTTCCATTTATCCGGAATTGATGCTGCGTATTCAGAATGTGGGTAATAGTGGGAATACCATCCGCGATTTAAAGCAGCGCTGGGATCGTGACGTTATTGATCTGAAGCCCGATTGGTTGACGATCATGATTGGCATTAACGATGTATGGCGTCAGTTCGACCGTCCATTTTCGGCAGATTCGCATGTGTTTTTGGAAGAGTATGAAACCACTTTGAGAGAACTTGTGGCTTCTGTTCGCCCCAATCTAAAAGGACTTGTCTTGATGACCCCATATTACCTGGAGGCCAATCCAGAAGATCCTATGCGCGCGACGATGGATATCTATGGCGAAGCTGTGCGTAGGGTAGCGAATGAGTTTGATGCCATTTTGGTGGATACACAGGCAGCCTTTGTCCCGTTCTGGGATCATTTCTATACGTCAGTTCTGACCTATGACCGTGTTCATCCAGATGCAACAGGCCACATGATTTTGTCCAAAGCATTTTTGGATGCTATCGGTTTTGAATGGTCAGGCGGCGCCAAATCATAAAAGGATGTGATTGCTTGAGCAAGCTCAACATTGCAGTACATACCCCGGCACGGCTGGGGGAAGGTCCAAGCTGGGATGCAGAACACAATCGTTTATTATGGGTGGATATCGAAAGTTACAAGGTACATGTCTATGATCCTCAAACAGGCCAGGATCAGGCTTACGACGTAGGTGAACATGTGGGTGCGGTTGTTCCCTATCGCGGCGATGAGGTTGTTGTGGCACTCCGAAGCGGGTTCCATACCTACCATCTGAGCACGGGAGAATTGAAGGCAATCGAGGATCCCGAGAGCGACAAAGCCACCAATCGATTCAATGATGGGAAATGTGATGCCCTTGGTCGGTTCTGGGCGGGAACTATGAGTTTGCATGATGAAAGTAAAGCAGGCTCATTGTATTGTCTCGAGGAAGGCAAACCGGTTCGAACCATGGTTCGAGATGTGTCTACCTCCAATGGACTTGGCTGGAGCCCAGATGATCAAGTGATGTACTATATCGATACCCCTACACGTTCCATTGACCGATTTGATTTTGATCTCGCAGCAGGTGAAATCAAGAATCGGACAAGTGTTATTTCGGTACCGGAGGACTTTGGTTTTCCTGACGGAATGACGGTGGATAGTGAGGGCATGTTGTGGGTTGCTCATTGGGGCGGCGCAAGAGTGACACGGTGGAACCCGCACAACGGAGAATTGCTGGAGCAGATTGAAGTGCCTGCAGACCAGGTAACATCCTGTTGTTTCGGCGGACCTGACTTGGAGGATCTCTATATCACAACTGCGCGAATAGGCATTAGTGAGGAACGTTTGGTGGAGACGCCCGATGCCGGTTCTGTCTTTGTGATTAGGCCTGGTGTAAAAGGGCAGAAGACCCATGCGTACGGCCGTGGGCATCAGGCGGATTAAATCACAGCAGGAATTTCAATGTACGATGAAGAGTTTTGGTTTGTTCAAGTAATCATTGAACTTTAAGTAGATCGTAAGATATGATAAGAAGTCCCGGAACACCGATTGTCTTTAGGTGAACCATGGCTTCTTTTTTTGTCGAAAAATAGTGTAAAATGAATAAGTGGATTTTCGTTCAGGAATACGTCTGGCTTTCAATTTCCATTGATTTAACAACGATTATGGGATATAAAGAGAGAACGAAAACTTTAAAATTGTTGTAACCGCTAACACGGGGGACCCGTTATATCCGATATAAAAAAGGTATAACCTGTAGAGACATAGAGGAAAGATTAGACAAGGGGGTCGCGATCATGAACCGGTTGTGCAAGGTGCTGATTGTTGACGATGAGTTTCTGGTACGCCAGGGGATCAAGCATCATATGAATTGGGAATCGGAAGGATTCCAGATTGTTGGAGAAGCGTCCAATGGCGAAGAAGGCCTGGAACAGGTACGTTTGCTGAAGCCTGACATCGTCATAACCGACATTGTGATGCCAATCATGGACGGTGAAGCGTTTGTACGAGCGCTTAAAGCGAGCCAGCCGCAGATTGAAGTCATTGTGCTCAGCAGCTTCAGTGAATTCGAATATGTGCGTTCAACGCTTCAGCATGGAGCTGCAGATTACATTTTGAAACCGAAGCTGGACACCGACGAGCTGCTGCAGGTACTTCAGCGAACGGCCGGAAAAATTCCCGAACTGCAGTATGAGCCCTCAAGTGAAGGGTGGAAGCTGGGACAGTTCATGGAGAAGATGCTGTCCGGTTTTGCATTGGAAGATGAAAAAGATATGGCTATGGTCAGGGACACGTTTCCACACCATTGTTTTCGCCTCCTTGTTTCCGGGAAGCATTCGCACTTGGGCCAGAAGGATACCGAAAACAAGCTGCTGAATTATCTTGCCGATGTGGAATGTGCCATGGTACCGGTGGAGAGTGAAATGCCTATATTCCTTCTGAATGTAGACCCTGCCAAAGAGGAATGGATGGTCGGGCGGATCAAAGAGATGGCCATTGAAAATGGAGCAGGCATCAAAGGACCCAGCTGGGTCTTAAGTGACAGCTTTACATCTTTTGACCAGATGGGTGAAGTGTACCGTAATCAACTCATTAAACTCATGGAATATCGTTTTTATTATGAGGATCGTTCAATTCTTGTCTTCAGCGAACTTCCACCACTGCATACGGCAGGTTACCAGTTTAATGTGAATATGTTTTTGCAGCACGTGAAGCGGAATCGTACCGAGTCAGCCAGGGAGTATCTGAAAGAGCATGCCCTTACCCTGGGACGTGACTACATTGCGGATGTGTTCGAGATCAAATCCTTTTTGGGCAATCTGATTTTCAACGTAACGATTACTCTTGCGGATATGGACGTACAATCTTCGGCTCTGGAAGAGAGCAAATATACTTATTTCAAAAACGTGGACGGAGCTTCAAGCCTGAATGAAGCCATGCAGGTGCTTGATCAGTTCATGCTTGAAGTGCAGGAATGCACGGCTGGTGATGGAGGGAAGCGCAGTGACCCCAATATGAAGATGCTGCTTGAATATATGCATGAGCATTTCGATCAACCGCTCGGTCTCGCTGAAGTCGCGAAGCATTTTCATTTTAATCCATCGTATCTATCCAGTTATTTTTCGTCACATAAAAAAGAAGGGTTCAACGAATATCTGAACAAAATTCGCATTGAGAAGGCAGAAGAACTCTTGCGATCGGATGATGTTACCATTTCCGAAATCAGCAGCATGGTAGGCTATTCGGATCACAGCTATTTCTGTAAAGTGTTCAAAAAATTTACCGGACTGTCACCAAGCCGATATCGTCGGAAATTCTGGGCATAAAGTCAGAAGGAAAAGATCATGAAGAAATGGATGAACGGATTATCACGTCTCGGATTGTTTCCCAAGCTGTTTCTCGTCATGGTGATAAGCATCGTTCTCGTTTCCGTACTTATTTTATGGACTACCGTCCATATGTCGACGAAGCTGTTTACCGAGACATTTAGCATCACAAACTCCAAGGTGCTTAGTCAGATTAAGACCACCTTCGAATCCTTTAATGATGCGATTGCGGCCGTCTCCAACAATGTAAGCCAAAGTGGGGCAATTCGCGGCTATCTGTCGGAGGGAGAGGGGGATTCTCTCACAATGGCCAAGTCCTATTATAATATGAGGGAATCGATGGACCGTATCCAGTCCATTATGGAATCCTATGAGGTCGGAATTACGATTAGCGGTATTAATGGGCGCACCTATTCTACGGACCGATCTCACCTGAGGATGTCGCTGGAGGAATTAAGAGAACTTCCGATTACGATCGACGCTGTGAAGACACCGAATCGGTTGATGTTTGACGATTACCAAACGGACACCGACGTTGGCACGCAGCAGATGATCTCAGCTACCAAAGCATTGGCGGATCGGACCCAGAGCCGGATTTACGGAACGCTTTATGTAACCATCAAAGAGAGTGTGTTCCGTCAGTTCTACAGCAGTTTCACGAGCAGAGGTAACGATGTGGTCATTCTCAATGAAAACGGGGAAATTGTGTCTTCCAACCGTGAAGAATGGATTGGTACGAAGCAGCTGGATCTTCTATCTTACGCCAGACAAATGGCCACGAAGAGCGATAATAATGGTATAAACGCAAAGGTAATGGAGCAGGACAGCGTAGTTCTGTCCGAATATCTGCCGTTTTACCGTTTCTATATTATTAATGTGGTTGATAAGGATCAGGCTGTGGGACAATTGCTTGATCTCAAAACCATTGCCTTGATTTGCGCCGCCATTGTGGCTGGGGCGCTTGTACTGGTGTTTCTAATCACCAATCAGATTACAAAGTCGCTGCGCAGGCTCGTGAAGCAAATGTCCAATATTACAAAAAGCGATCTCGATAACTACATTCCGGTTAGTGGAAGTTATGAGAGCAGGCAGCTTGGTCATGCGTACAATTACATGCTTGATGAGCTTCATGACTATGTGGATCAGCTCGTATTGACCCAGCGGGAACAGCGAAATGCAGAACTTGCGGCATTACAAAGCCAGATCAATCCTCATTTTCTGTATAATACTCTGGCTTCGGTGAAGGTACTCGTGCAGCAGGGGAACAAGGATCGAGCAGCAGAGACGATTAATGCATTGATTGCCTTACTGCAAAATACGATCAGTGATGTAAGCGAGACGGTCACGGTAGAGCAGGAAGTGGAGAACCTGAGGAACTATGTCTTCATCAATCATGTCCGTTATGGTGGACGAATCAAAGCGGCCTTCTATGTAGCACCTGACTGTAATCACTACCATGTACCCAAACTTGTCATCCAACCGTTTATTGAAAATGCCTTCTTCCACGCCTTTAACCGCAAAGAGACCGGCACCATTCATGTTCTTGTCTCTCGGGCAGGGGAAACACTCATCTGCGAGATCATGGATAACGGAGATGGTATTGAAGGGTTCTCAATGGGCGAATCATTGCCTAATCCCAAAAATAATCGGCAGCTGTTTAGCGGCATTGGTATTCGTAATGTGCATGACCGGATTGAACTGCTGTATGGCGCCCCTTATGGTGTGACGATTATGAGTACCCCAGGCGAGGGGACAAGAGTGACGGTTACACTTCCGCTGATTACAAGCTGAAGAAATGGCACAGATGCAACACGAGTTTATAAACTAACACGCATCAAAAGTCTTTCTGTGGAGAGTTTTCTACACGAAGGGCTTTTTTTTATTTTGATAAATGAAAGCGGTATTTTTGCTTCAGTGGTAAAATTTTTGGCTCGATTTACTCCAAAATCAAAAGGAATTACCAAAAAACAAATTTAATGCAAACGGTTTCTGTAAAGGTTTTCATTGTGGCAATAAGATGACAAATCCGTACAAAATTATTACTAACGAATGCCGATTTGGGAATGATAAGATGAATACATCGAAAGCAACCGCTTTCAGAAAACGCAAACAAATTACACACAAAGAGGTTGAAGGGGAGTTGAATGATTTGAAAAAAATGTGGGTATTGATGCTCGTTACTGTCCTGCTGTTGTCCGCATGTTCTTCCGGAGGAGGAGGCAACACGGCTAGCGAGGGTGAGAAAGCATCCAATGAGATTACGATCTGGGCATGGGACCCATCGTTCAACATTGCTGCATTGAATACAGCAAAAGAAGCTTACGCTAAAGATCATCCTGATGTAAAAATCAACGTTGTTGAATACGCACAAAATGATATTATCCAAAAACTCAACACAGGTTTGAACTCGGGAACAAGCAACGGTCTTCCAAACATCGTACTGATTGAAGACTACCGTGCACAAAGCTTCCTGAATGCTTACCCGGATGCCTTCAAGGATCTGTCTTCCAACTTCACGGCTTCTGACTTTGCCGATTACAAATTGGGACCGACAGCTTATGACGGCAAACAATACGGTGTTCCATTTGACTCTGGTGTAACGGGTCTCTACTACAGAACAGACCTGCTGGAGCAAGCTGGTTACAAAGCTGAAGATCTGCAAGACATCACGTGGGATGACTACATCCAAATCGGTAAAGATGTTAAAGCAAAAACAGGTAAAGATCTGATCACTCTTGATCCGAATGACCTGGGTCTGATTCGTATGATGATTCAATCCGCAGGTTCATGGTACTCCAAAGAAGATGGCAAAACACCTAACCTGGCTGGTAATGAAGCACTGAAAGAAGCATTTGTTTCTTACAAAGCAATGATGGATGCCAATGTGGTTAAACTGAACTCCGACTGGAGCCAGTTCGTAGCAGCATTCAACAATGGTGACGTAGCCACGATCCCAACAGGTAACTGGATTACACCATCCGTTCGTCAAGAAGCATCCCAATCCGGTCAATGGGCTGTAGCTCCGCTTCCTAAAATGGCTGGTCAACCAAACTCTGTACATGCATCCAACCTTGGAGGTAGCTCCTGGTATGTCATGAACAATGTTCCTGGTGCAGATCAAGCAGCAGACTTCCTGGGCAGCACGTTTGGTTCTGACAAACAATTGTATCAAGACCTGCTTAACGGTATCGGCGCAATCGGAACATACAAACCGGCTACTGAAGGTGAAGCATTTGACAAAGCAGATGAGTTCTTCGGTGGACAAAAAATCTTTGCAGACTTCGCAAAATGGACTGAAGAAATCCCTAGCGTAAATTACGGTGTTAACACATATGCAATCGAGGACATTCTGGTTGTTGAAATGCAAAACTTCCTGAACGGCAAAGCGATCGACGACGTTCTGGCTGATGCACAAAAACAAGCTGAAGCTCAATTAAACTAAGATGATCCACGGTAACTTATAGAACCCAAGGAAGCATCGGAGCCGTTCCACCGTCTGGCGAAGCACACTGCCGACCGGACATGGTGGAAGGCTCCATGGGTTCTATCCATGTTGCATGGAGAGAGAGGAGCCATACTGTGAAAGCCATGAATACAGGAGACAGTCTCCAAAAGAAAAATAATTTGACTGGATGGGCTTTTATTTCGCTCGCTGTCATCGGGATCGTTGCATTCTACTTCTATCCGATGCTGCAGGCACTGCTCTTATCTTTCAAGTCTGGCGTGGGTGCCAATCTTGAATTTACGGGGCTCGATAACTATAAAAGGTTGTTTATTGATACAACATTCCGTACAGCCGTATCCAATACATTTTTGTATCTGATCATTCAAGTCCCTGTCATGATCATTCTCGGATTGTTCATTTCCGTTCTGTTGAATGACAGCACACTGCGCTTCCGCAGCTTTTTCCGTACTGCAATCTTTTTGCCTTGTGTAACCTCACTGGTTGCCTACTCTGTTGTATTCAAGTATTTGTTCTCTGCAGATGGAATGGTCAATCAATTTCTGATGAATCTGCATGTCATTGCTGAACCGATTCAATGGATCACCGACCCGTTCTGGGCTAAAATTACGATCATAATCGCCGTTACTTGGCGTTGGACCGGATATAACATGATTTTCTATCTGTCTTCCCTGCAAAATATCGATCAATCCATCTATGAAGCGGCACGGATTGATGGTGCAAATGCATTTACTCAATTTTTCAAAATTACAGTACCATTGCTCAAACCGATTATTCTGTTCACGTCCATTACATCAACGATTGGTACCTTGCAAATCTTTGATGAGATCATGAACATCACCAAGGGTGGACCGGGTAATGCAACGATGTCCATCTCGCAATACATCTATAACCTTTCGTTCAAATATTCACCGGACTTCGGATATGCGGCAACCGTTTCATACTCCATCGTGCTGATGATTATTGTATTGTCCATCATCCAGTTTAAAGTGGCAGGTGATAAAAATGGCTAAGAACAAAGTGAAACGCATTTTCACCTATGTATTCCTGTCCCTTGTGGCCTTCATATCGATCTTCCCATTTTTCTGGATGCTCGTCAGCTCCACGAATGCTTCGGTAGATGTCACCAAAGGCAGATTGTTACCCGGCTCGGCTTTCATAGATAACTTCACGAAGCTGCTGGATACGACCAATCTGGTACAGGCACTCGGCAACTCGGCCATTGTGTCCATTATTTCCACATTGCTTGCATTGTTGATTGGTTCCATGGCTGGTTACGGTTTTGAAGTATACCGGACGAAATCACGTGACATCGTCTTCAACATCCTGCTGCTTTCCATGATGATTCCGTTCGCAGCCTTGATGGTACCGCTCTATCGGATGTTTGCAACCATCTCGGGAATTGCACCGTTTATGGGTATCAATACAATGGCGGCAGTCATTCTGCCAACCATTACGACTGCGTTCCTGATCTTCTTCTTCCGTCAGAACACCAAAATGTTCCCGAAAGAGATGCTTGAAGCAGGCCGGATCGATGGTCTTAGCGAACTGGGTATCTTCCTGAAGATCTACATGCCTACAATGAAAACAACATATGCGGCAGCTGCGATCATTACATTCATGAGCAGCTGGAATAACTACTTGTGGCCACTCGTTGTGCTGCAGACACCAGATCAACAAACGATCCCATTGCTGATCTCTAATCTCGGCTCCAGTTACTCGCCAGATTATGGGGTGATCATGACAGCGATTGTCATTGCCACGCTGCCAACAGCATTAGTGTTCTTCATTATGCAGAAACACTTTGTCGCTGGTATGGTTGGTTCTGTGAAATAGTGGAATAGTGGATGTCATCTGAAAAGACTGATGTAGAAAAAAACGCAGAGGACACCAGCAATGGTGTACCTCTGTCTTTCTGTTTGTTATTGGAAGAGGAAATACAGGTTTGAATCTTGAATAATTCATACTATACATTTCGCACTAGAGGGAGAGAGAGCCGATGAAAGCAACACAAGCAGATATCAACTGGCTGGGAAATGTAAGCGTTTTTGAGGTTAATCGTCTAAACGCTTACTCGGATCATCGTTATTACAGCACCATGGAGGAAGCACAGGCTTCAGGAACCATGAAAATGCGTTATGACCTGAACGGAACCTGGAAATTCAATTATGCCATTCGTCCGGATTGCCGGCCGGAGCTGTTCTACCAATCGGATTACTCCAGTGAAGGCTGGGATGACATCGAAGTGCCTGGTCACATTCAGCTTCAGGGGTATGGTCAAATTCAATATGTAAATACACAATACCCTTGGGATGGATTGAACGAACTGCGTCCGCCAGCACTGCCGCAGGACAAAAATGCAGTTGGAAGCTACATTCGGACGTTCCACCTGCCATCAGGGTGGCAGAACAATCCGGTATACATCTCCTTTCAGGGAGTAGAGTCAGCATTCTATGTGTGGCTTAATGGTCAGTTCGTGGGATACGGAGAAGATAGCTTCACCCCTTCGGATTTCGATCTGACACCGTTCCTTCAGGATGGAGAAAACAAACTGGCTGTGGAAGTATATCAACGCAGCACGGGCAGCTGGCTGGAAGATCAGGACTTCTGGCGCTTCTCCGGCATTTTCAGAGACGTATATCTCTATACGGTACCTGCAGCACATATCCGGGACCTGCGTGTGGTAACGGATCTGGACCAATCTTATACCAACGGTACGCTGAACCTCGATCTGAAGCTGGAAGGTAAAGCTGCTGCGGGAGCACGAGTTGAAGCTGAGCTGCGCGATGCTGAAGGGAACGCTTTGAGAACATTTGGTGGAGTGGAAGTTACGAATGGTCTGGTTAGCCTTCGGGAAGAGTTCGGCAAGGTAAACCTGTGGAGTGCGGAAATACCGTACTTGTATCGTTTATACATCCGTGTATATGATGCTGCTGGTCAGTTGGTTGAAGTTGTGCCTCAGTCTGTTGGTTTCCGCAAGTTCGAAATGATCGATAAAGTGATGCATATCAACGGTAAACGCATTGTATTCAAAGGAGTTAACCGTCACGAGTTCAACCCGCGCCGTGGCCGTGCCATTACCAAAGAGGACATGCTCTGGGACGTGCGTACCATTAAACAGAACAATATGAATGCGGTTCGTACATCACATTATCCGAATCAAAGCTTGTGGTATGAATTGTGTGATGAATACGGATTGTATGTTATTGATGAGATGAACCTGGAGACGCATGGTTCCTGGCAAAAGCTTGGTGCCGTTGAGCCTTCCTGGGTAATTCCTGGTGATAAACCAGAGTGGCATGACATTGTCATGGACCGGGCTGTATCCATGGTGGAGCGTGACAAAAACCACCCGTCCATTCTGATCTGGTCCTGTGGTAACGAGTCACATGGCGGCGAAGTCATCTACAAAGTATCCCAATACTTCAAATCGGCTGACCCAACGCGTCTGGTGCATTATGAAGGAGTCTTCCATGATCGTCGTTTTGATGAGACAAGTGATATGGAGAGTCGCATGTATGCCAAGCCAGCAGACATTGAGGAATTCCTGAATGCGAATCCGACCAAGCCTTACATCAGCTGTGAATACATGCACGCCATGGGTAACTCCATCGGTGGCATGCACAAATATACGGAATTGGAAGACAAATACCCGATGTATCAGGGTGGATTCATCTGGGATTACATCGATCAATCCATTTACAAAAAAGACCGTTACGGCAAGGAATACCTCGCATACGGCGGCGACTTCGGCGATCGTCCTTCGGACTACTCGTTCTGTGGGAACGGCATCGTGCACGCGGATCGCAAAGTAACTGCCAAAATGCAGGAAGTGAAGTTCCTGTATCAAAATATCAAGTTGTTCCCGGATCGTGAAGGGGTCAAAATCGTTAATGGCAACCTGTTCGCAGATACATCAGCATTGGAACTGGTGTACAGCCTGGAACGTGAGGGACATGAAGTGCTGCGCGGAACGTTGGAAGTCAATGTACCTGCCCAAAGCGAGAAAACGGTAAGTCTTCCGCTCGATACAGATGCTCTGGCTGGTGGCGAATATGCGGTTAATGCTGCATTTGTTCTCAAAGCGGCTACCCTCTGGGCGGATAAAGGGGACGAAGTCGCGTTTGGCCAGTTTATCTTCACACAAGATTCCGCTGCAACGGCTGCAGAGGATCTGAATTTGACAAATGAAATTCAGGTGGTTGAAGGGGATGTGAATATTGGTGTCCGTGTAGGTCAAACTCACGTACTGTTCTCCAAAGCTTTCGGAACTTTGGTATCCCTCAAGCTGTCCGGCCGTGAGACGATTGCTCAGCCTCCTGCGCCATTGTTCTGGCGGGCAACGACGGATAATGATAAAGGGACTGCCATGGGCTTCGAACTGGGTGCGTGGTATGCCGCTAGTCTGCTGCCAAGATGTGTCGAGTGGAAGGCAGAACAGAAACCGGATCAATATCGCATTGAATTCACGCACAAGCTCAACATTTCTGCAGACGTGCAGGTAAAAGTAACTTATACTGTGCGTGCTGATGGAAGCGTGCATGTTCATAACGCCTACAAAGGTACAGCAGGCTTGCCTGACCTTCCGATTCATGCCTTGTCTTTCAAAACGTCACCGGAATATGGCAACGTGGAATGGCTGGCCATGGGTCCGGAAGAAAACTATGCGGATCGTGCATTTGGAGCACGTTTGGGCATTCATGGCAGTAAAGTGGCGGATACGGTTGCGCCATACCTGGTACCACAGGAATCAGGCAACCGTACAGGAGTACGCTGGGCGAAACTGACGGATGATGCAGGACGCGGCTTCAAAATTGAGGCTTCTGCAGCTCCAGTTGAGCTTAACGTATCGCCGTATACAGCATTCGAACTGGAAAACGCGCAGCATGTATACGAGCTGCCGCCCGTGCATTATACAGTGGTTACTGTAGCTGGTAAACAGATGGGTGTTGGCGGTGATGATAGCTGGGGTGCGCCGGTTCATCCGGAATATCGCATTGCCTCGGACGGCGAATTGGAATTTGAATTTGTCATTCGTTCACTGTAAGAGTCGTATCCTAATAAATGTAGAACAGGGGTCTCCGTGTATCGGATGACCTCTGTTTTGCTATGGAGAAATGGTCGCGCAAGCCTAATTCCATGAAACCGCTATCGAAGCTATTTCGTACTATACGGGACATGGAACAAAGGGAGGGGCTTCATTATGAGCAGAAAGGCAAAAGCAGGTGTGTGGGTTACCGTCCTGGCTGTACTGGGTATCATCGTGGGGTGTTTCATCTGGTATTTCAATACGGCTTCGGGTGAGCGGGCGCTGAAAACGATGAGATCCAACAATTCCGGGGGGCTGGAGCGGATCGTTAAAGTGTACAGTGACTCCGGGGAATTGATTCAGACCTATGAGGGAAAAATCGATGTGCAGGATACGGAATATGGCAATAAAGTATTATTTGATCTGAATGGAAAACGTGTTGTGATCTACAATGCAACGGTTATTACAGAAGAGAAATAACATGGAAAGAAAGAATATTTCTTGGAGTCTAAGTTAAGATACACTCTTGCTTATAAAGGAACTTAAGGTAAACAAATTTGGAGGTGAGAGGGGGATGTTCTTGGAAATGTTAATTGCTTTAATTGCAATCCTGGGTATGGGTGTGTTCTATGCTGTGCTCGTGTATTACCTCGTTCGTCTCATCTCCAAAAAAGCATTTAAGCATACGCTGACCAAGGTTGAGACTATTGAAATACTGGTTTGGCTCGCGATTGTGTTCTTCGGTGTTGTGATGATTATTAAGCAGAATTGGAATCTGTTCTTACCGGTAGTTCTTTTGCTGTTCTCCATGATTAACTTGCGGCGTTCCAATCGGAAGTTCCGGGAGATGGAGAACAATGAATAGCCGGAAAATCAAGGAGGTGGGTTACTGTGAAAATGGGCAAAACATCCGATACGTCCGGGTTAACCTACGTCGCCTCCCTATCTGACGAATTACAGCCTGTTTTCGAACAAGCTGAAATGAAGTATCCGGCATGTGATATCGAGTTGTTCTTTGTTTTTCGCTGCCTGCCGGAAGAATATGAATGAAAGTCCACGGTCAGATATGCCAAAAAAGAGCAGGTGCTTTATTTTGACATGACGGTCAGCGAGGACCTTTACAAAAAGTTCAGTAAAAGAAGACAACGGGTTGAGTTAAGTCATTCCTTTTATGTTTTTTTGAGTGAGAAGATAAAGAAATACAAAATAGCGAATTTGGATCATGCAGCGTTTCTGAATGACATGGAAGTTTGGCTCAAAGAAATCGGCTGGTTGGAGCCCGAAACAGATGTTGAAGTGGAAGGAGCTGTAACACCTTATTGATGACGGCATACAGTCTTAACTTATCGTTTCTATACATAATTTGAAAGAAAATAAAAACAGGCCCTCTTTCGAGGGCCTATTTTTCATGGGAGAGGAGAAACCGGACGAAGAGCTTATGGGGAAACGTAAGTCTTCTCCGCGGTTGTCTACGACACTTGTGATGTCGATAATTATAGAATGGCCGAAATGTTTCCTTTTTATACATATGCGTCAACAACGGGTCAACAATTTTTTTGAAATGAATGGAGACAGACTATTTTTCAAACTGAACCCGAGTGTGGTACGATAGCTGTGTCAATAAACTTACATAGAGAGAAAAGGTGACTCATCAGTGAGAGTGGTATCCGGGAGTGCGAAAGGCAGACCGCTGAAGGCTGTTCCTGGCAATGGAACACGTCCGACCACCGACAAGGTGAAGGAAGCGCTGTTTAGCATGATTGGCCCTTATTTTGAGGGCGGTACAGCATTGGATTTGTTTGCGGGTAGTGGTGGTCTCGGAATTGAGGCGCTGAGCCGCGGCATGGACAAGGCTGTTTTTGTTGATTTGGAATCCAAAAGTATTGAAGTGATCCGCGCCAATCTGAAGGCAACCAAGCTGGAAGATCAGGCAGCTATATACCGTAATGATGCAGGTCGTGCGTTAAAGGCGCTTGCGAAGCGAACGACACAATTTGATCTGGTGTTTCTCGATCCGCCTTACCGGATGAAAAACGGGGATGAGCTGATGCTTACGATGCATGAGCTGGAACTGCTTAAACCGGAAGCGACGATCGTGCTTGAATATGAATCCAAATATAGTTACCCTGAGCAATTCGGCCCGTTTGAACAAACGCGCAAGGCTGTGTATGGGGAGACAGCTGTGTCCATCTATGATTATGCACCTGAGGCATCGAATGATGGAGAAAACAGCATAGCAGAAGAGGAGGCTCCTCATGACTGAAATGATACACAGGCAGGAACGGATTGCCGTATATCCAGGGAGTTTTGATCCTGTAACGATGGGCCATCTGGACATTATTGCTAGGGCGTCCAAGCAATTTGACCGCGTCATCGTGGCTGTACTGAATAATATGAGCAAAAATCCACTGTTCACGGTGGAAGAGCGTAAAGCGCTCATTTCAGAAGTTACAAGGCATCTGTCTAATGTGGAAGTGGATAGCTTCCGTGATCTGACAGCCAATTATGTTCGGCAAAAGGAAGCTCAGGTCATCGTTCGTGGCATACGCTCCGTGACTGATTTTGAATACGAGCTGCAGCTTGCTTCCACCAACAGCAAGCTGAACCCGGATGCGGAAACCATCTTTATGATGACCAATCCGAAATATTCGTATTTGAGCTCCAGTATCGTCAAGGAAATTGCTCATTATCATGGAGATGTAACCGATCTGGTGTCCCCGGAAGTGGAAACGGCACTTCGCCGGAAAATCAGCGAGAAAAACGGCGGTTAAACCAGTGGGTCAAGCCCGACAGGCTGATCATAACGGCAAGAATGATCGCAAGTCCGATACAGACTGCCGGGAAGCTGCTCCATAAAATCTCTGCCGCAGCGGTGCTGCCTTCAAGCTGGGATTGCATCGGCAGCAGAGTTGTCTCATCCGCGCTTGCAGCAGGCCAAAACGGGGCCGATACCTCTGCACTATAGCGGCTGAAGGGTGTCCAGAGGAAGACACTTAATGAAAAGGCAGTCAATGCATGAAGCAAACGTACAGCAGCAAAATAGATCATGCTCTTGGCTGCCATTCCGGTGGATTTCATCACAGCTGAGACTTGTAAATGGGAGCACAGTCCAC
Organism: Paenibacillus sp. 7516; assembly: GCF_002272715.1. Classification (NCBI taxonomy): domain Bacteria; kingdom Bacillati; phylum Bacillota; class Bacilli; order Caryophanales; family Paenibacillaceae; genus Paenibacillus; species Paenibacillus sp. 7516. The sequence continues at coordinate 87,452 of NZ_NPBI01000007.1, read as the reverse complement.
CCCAACCAAGAACCGCAGTAATAAGGGAAATCGTAAGTACGGGTGCCCATGGCGTTTGACTTAAATGGTATGAGCCCAAATGCACTTCCAATACAGAAGGCCAGAGGGCAGCCGAACTGCCGGGCGTGATGTACAGGCCCAGAAGTCGTATGAACACGGCAAAACCGATGATGTAACCACCAGTCATCATTAGCGTCTGAACCGCATGAGACACGGTGTCACCCAGCAGTTTGCCGAATCCGCGGCCATCTCGGGCCTGGGCTTCACGGGCTGCGTTCATCATTTGAAACCAAAGCCCCTGGTGCTGGTTGCGCTTAGGGGGACTGGCTGTAGTGGTCTGTTTTTGACGACTGCGATTGAGCCGAATGGCAATGATTGCGGCAATCCATCCGCTGAGCCAATGAATCATAAGCAGAAAATATCCGGCAGCAGGCTGGTGAAGAAATGCGGCCCCTATGACCAAAATGATCATCATTGGATTGGTGAAATGAGCTGCAGCGACCAGAATAATGGCCTGTTTGCCGGTTATTTGTTGATCCCGAACCAGACGGGACGCTGTGTCCGCCCCAGCAGGAAATCCTCCACACATGCCGACGGCAAGGGCTAGTCCAGCTTCGCCGGGGAGGCGAAACCAACGCTGCATCAGTGGTCCCAGTAAGACGCCGAGAGCGTCTGTAAAACCAAATGCAGTAAGCATTTGCGACAACATCAGAAACGGAAGCATTGCCGGGAAGATAATTTTCCACCAGATGTCCAGCCCTTGAATGGAGGCATCGAAGGCATCTTTTGGAGATACAACTACAGCGACGACCAGTAACAAAGCGCCGGTACTAAGAAGTACCGACCTGATCGGGTTGGATCCTGTAACCTCGGTCTGCATTGTCATCGTTTCACCTCATATGAAATAGCGCCGATTCATTCGGCTGCAGTAATCGGATTGGACGGCCGAATGACGTCCAGGGGACGGTTCGGCCTTGACCGGACAAGCGACAGAATACTGCGGCCTATCCGGCCTGTACCATTGTATGCGTGAGATTGAGGATGTTAGACTTATAATTATAGAAGAAACGCAAAGAACGGGGGCTCATGCGATGAATCGGATTCGAAAATCTGGCGGCTTCAGAGCTTCGATCTTTGTGATCGTGGTGGCTCTGGTTGTCTATGTTGCAGTGTATATGCCAACGCCATATATCATCTATATGCCTGGCAGCGCGGATGAAGTAAAACCGATGGTTACGGTTAAGGATGGGGACCAGGAAGAACGTGGTGTATTCATGATGACGACGGTGTCGGCAACGTATGCCAATGTGTTTTTGCTGGGTACGTCCTTGTTTAACCGAAATATGCAAATTGACAAAAAGGAAGACCGCCTGCAAGGAAAAACGGAAGCAGAGTACTCTGCCGAACAGGTATGGTTCATGAGTGATTCCCAATCTTCCGCCATGGAAGCGGCTTATGAGCAGGCGGGTGTTAAGTATTCCATCGTTCCTGAACATATCTTCGTGTTTGGCTTATCAGAGGATCCGAAGCCACAGGGAGATATTGCTCCTGGCGACATTATTCTCGGCGTGAATGGCACAGCTACACCGGATAACACCGTATTATCTGCTCAGTTGAAGGACAAAAAAGTGGGAGATACGGTAGAAATGCAATTGGAACGCGGAGGCGAGACGATTAGCCGTGATGTGAAGCTGATTGAAGTAAAAGACAGCAAAACGGGTGATACCCGGCCCGGCTTGGGTGTAATGATCGGAACCGTTCAGAAAGTAAAACCCGAAGATTCGAATAAACAAATTACGTTTACGGATACTCAGGTTGGCGGTCCTTCCGCCGGATTGATGTTCACCCTGGAAATTTATAATCAGCTTACTCCCGGAGACCTTACCCAAGGTCATCGAATTGCCGGCACGGGCACGATCACCAAAGAAGGCGTAGTCGGTCCCATTGGTGGTGTGGTGCATAAAATCGTTGCTGCGGATCGAAAAGAGGCAGAGATTTTCTTCGTTCCGAAACAGAATTATCAGGAAGCCGAAGCCAAAGCGGAACAGATTGGCACTAAAATGAAGCTGGTTCCTGTGAATACGGTAGACGATGCCTTGGCTTATCTGAAAACATTGTCTGCCAAATCATAAAGTTGGAATTGAGAATGATTGGAGCAAGCATGTTTTCACGAACGAATAAGAGTAAATAATCTGAAATCCCCTATGCGATCGTTTGAATAAACGACATGACATAGGGGATTTTTTTTGATAAGAACATCTATGAACAATTTATTGTACAACGTTTAGCATCGAACTGGTGGCTCATAATAGTCGCTGTACATGGCCCGTGTGTCCGTCTGCTCATAAGAGAGGGCATATGATGCTTGTGCCTGCACATCAAGCTCCAGCTGGTTGTGAGTGAAGGCAGACGGTTTCAGCACAACAGGCAGGGACGAAGCCGTTTTCATCTGTTTCAACAGACTTTGGCCCAGTGAATTGAATCCAAGGACACGGAGATAACCGGGTCCTTCGGCTAGCTGGTCCGGAGTCAATTCGGCCTTGGCATGATTCAACAGAACATGGGTCAACATCCGCTGCAGCTTGGTGCGCGTATACCGTTTGGTTTTGAGTGCTTCCAGCAGCGATTCGACCGAAGGCTCCGGAAGCTGAGCCAGTGTGCGGAGCAGCCTGTGCTCCAATCCTTCCGTGACTTCGGCGATATTTGCCAGCTCGGAGGCACGGCGGGTCACCGCGGTGTGCAGCAGCGGCTGGGCGAAGCGCTCCCAGTGCACGGGAGCGCGTCCTGCTTGCCATTCGCGCTGCAGAATGGCAAGTGTTGCCGCCGGCACATACGGCGCGGCGGCCTGGGGCCCGTCCGCCATCAGCAGGCGGCGGACGGCTGTTGCACTGGCGATCGCCCCCGGTCCGGGCGTCGCCTCATGATACGCGGCACCGGTGCGTGCCGTCGTCAAGGGCTGGATCGCGCTGCCGAGTCGTTCCAGCGCGATCAGGTAGTGCAGCCCAAGCGAATTGTTGGGCTGCCCGAGCAGTGCGGCGGCGGCATCTTCGCTCACGCCGCCGGGCGCCAGCGCTGCAGCCGCGCCTGCGTACGCGGCGGGGTAGCTGGCGCCTTCCCGCAGGCGGCGCGCGATGTCCTCGCGCAGCCCTGCGGGCTCCACAGCCAGCACGCGCGCAATGCGCTGCAGGCTGTCCAGGTCGCCGGACTCGCTGCCGAAGCAGAGCGAGTCCACGACCCCGGTGCGGTGCAGCAGCGAAACCGCACCGAAGGCAAACCATTCCGCCGGTTGTACCGCATAGGCAACCGGCAGCTCAATCACCAGATCGGCGCCTGCGTGCAGCGCCATCTCGGTACGAGCCCTTTTTCCCACAATGGCGGGTTCCCCGCGCTGGAGAAAAGGGCCGCTCATGACGGCCACAAGGGCATCTGCTCCGCTTAGCCGCCTGGCCTCATTCAAGTGATAGACATGTCCGTTATGCAGCGGATTATATTCAACAATCACACCTACAGCTTTCATCTTCGGGCACTCCTTTCAATAACAATGTTATATATCTTCAATACCTGACTGGGATGTTGTTCCCATTGGTCGATTAATGTCATTGCTGCTTCGCCTAGCAGAAACGTCTTGCTTAATAATAGGGGATACGAGCATCCTTATTCAAATAAAAGCGGTAGAAAACGTCAAAAAAGCACGGAGTCGCATTCAGATGAATACGTCCCGTGCTTTCAGGGGAGTCACTGCTGATCCTTTATTATTTTTTCTGGAGATAAATTAAATGGCTTCCGATGCAGGAATCAGGTTTGTTTTGGGTCCAAAGAACTCATAATGAATATTCTCAGGTGAAACGCCAATCTCGCCTAGTGCCGCATACATTGTCTGCATAAAGGAGACAGAACCGGTCAAATAGTAATCGGATTCCAGGGGCTCGCGGATCATCTGTGACAGCCAGGCTGCATCGATATAACCCTCTCTGTGAAAACGCGATTGCTCGCGGTCATCTGGTGTTGGCTGTGCATAACAATAAAAGGCTTGTATGTTCTCATGCTGTTCTGCCAATGTATTTACATGATCCCGGAAAGCATGAACTTCGCCATTTAGGGCAGCATGAACAAAAGTGACTGAACGCTGGACATTACTGTCAACCAGAGTGTTCAACATGCTGATCATCGGAGTGAGCCCGACGCCACCACTTAATAATACGACATTGCGTGAATCCTCCGGGTTCAGTGTGAAATCGCCTGCAGGAGCAGACAATTCGACCAAGTCTCCTTCAGTGATATGGTCATGCAGATAGGTCGATATTACACCATCTGGTCGTTCCATCCGAGCACTCTCACGTTTAACGGAAATGCGATAATACTTTTTTCCTGGAGCGTCCGAAAGACTGTACTGTCTAATTTGGGCATACGCATTTCCCTCAGGTTTCATCCGGAGACTGATATACTGTCCAGGTTGATATGTGGCTATGGGATTACCATCTGTTGGCACTAGATAAAAGGAAGTAATCAGGTCGCTTTCTTTCACCTTTTTGGCAACCCGGAATGATCGGAAACCTTCCCAGCCACCATTTTGGTTTTCGCTGGCTGTGTATAGATCCTTCTCTAAACCGATAAAGACACCCGCAATGACATTGTAGGCGTCGGCCCACGCAGCAATAATCTCCTCGGTCGCAGCATCACCCAGCACATCCTTGATCGCTTTCAGCAAATAGGTGCCCACGATTTCGTATTGTTCCGGGGTAATGCCAAGACTGCGGTGTTTGTGCGCGACCTGACGCACGGCTGGCAGGACTGCGGCGAGATTATCAATATGCAGTGCAGCAGCGTATACCATATTGGCAAGAGCGGCCTGCTGCCGTCCCTGTTTTTGGTTAGCGTGATTGAAAATGTTCAGCAGTTCGGGATGATGTGCAAACATCGTTTTATAGAAATGGCTGGTAATGGCCTCTCCGTGAACTTCAAGTACAGGTACGGTGGATTTGATCACTCGAATTGTATTTTCGCTTAACATGGATTTTTCCTCCCATAAATGGATTGATAAATTAGATGGATAACCTTGCGCCATGTATCTATTATGCGTGGCATATAGCAAGTATAGATAGGGTCTAAAGGGGGACGTGTGATCTACATCACACGAATCATTAAAGAAATGTGTCCGTCATGCAAGTAAAAGGATTAGCTTGTAGTCTGGCGGAGAGAAAGTTTATAATGCGGAAGAGTGTTTTTATCGTTCGGGTATCTTTCTTTCCCAAAAGGGTGTAAAGTTAAAAGTGTTGACAAACGTCTTGGAAAATCGGTATAATGATTTTTGTTTGTTAAGTCAATTTCATAATACTTTTAACGATGAATCGTCAGAATACATACAGTCAAGATATGAAGTGCATAACGATCAGACTTGATCTGTATAACTGCCGTAAAGCATTTAACATGAATTATGAAATTGGTTTCGTTTGGAGTGATGGGAAATGTTATTGCCATTTCGCAAAGTGGCTATCAGTGACCGACCCCTGCAGTTCAATGAACAGTGGGATATTAAGGAACTGATTTCTAACCGACAAGATATCACAGCCGTTACCCCGCTGACTGCGGATTTATCTGCAGAACAAGCAACGGGGGGCGTGGTGGATGTTCATGGCAAAGTGTCAGCAGGAGTGGACATGTTGTGCTCACGTTGTCTCAAGCCGATTAGTGAACATCTTCATATTGATTTTCATGAGCAATTCAAGCAGGGAGAACAGCCGGAGGACTTGTCTGAAGAAGATGATACTGTCTATGTGGATGGAGAGGACATCGATCTGAAGCTATATGCCGAGGAAGCTTTTCTGCTGCACCTACCGTTTATACCGCTATGCAGCGATACATGCAAAGGGCTATGTCCAAAGTGTGGCCATGAGCTGAACGAGGGTGACTGCGGTTGCGATAACGAAGTTATCGACCCGCGGCTTGCAGGGCTCAAGGATTTTTTTAAATGAGCAAATGAAAATCTAGTGTAACAACTACCTGCAAAGGTTGATTTTGATAAGGAGGTGGGAATAATGGCAGTACCTCAACGGAGAACGTCCAAGACGCGTCGCGACAAACGTCGCACTCACTTTAAATTGGCTGTACCGGGCATGGTGAAATGTGAACAATGCGGCGAATTGAAGCTTGCTCACCACGTGTGCAAAGTGTGCGGAACGTACAAAGCAAGAGAGATCATCTCTCAATAATAGTTAGACATCAAGTAGTACTTCATTTCGATGAGGTACTACTTTTTTTGAATGTTCAAATTAGTATTCGTATTAGGGGAATGGCTGACTTTGGTTAACTGTTTCAAGAAGAAAGATTAGTAGAATGCAGGAGGGCGGCTGTTCAGCACAGAATGGTTTTTGCCCGCCCAGTCTTTCTTTTTGACACAGGATGAGATATACTATGCTTTAGTACCAGGTTCTAAGATTTGGGGTTACATAGAGAAGAACCATAAAATTGTGTGTTGAAAAACCTCTGGTGGTTAGAGGTTCAATTATAGAGAACGATATGAAACGATAGAACGGACCGGCATGGGACGCTTTCTTATACGATACAGCGGGGGGTGTCAGGCATCGAACGTGTACCGAAGAGACAGAGGCAGCAGCAATTGACCAAAATGATCGAAGATAATCCGTTTGTAACGGATCAGGAACTTACACGCCAGTTGAAGGTGAGTATTCAAACGATTCGCCTCGACCGGCTGGAGCTTGGGATTCCTGAGCTTCGTGAACGAATGAAACTGATGGCAGAGCGTTCGTATGACCAGGTACGCTCGCTGCCTCTGCATGAGATTATCGGTGATATTGTAGATTTGCAGCTGGACAAAAGTGGGATCTCCTTGTTTGAGATTAAGGAAGAGCATGTATTTTCTAGGACGGGAATTGCTCGTGGTCACTATGTATTTGCCCAGGCTAACTCCCTGGCAGTCGCTGTCATTAATGACGAGATTGCATTGACGGCTTCGGCCGATATTCGATTTGTTCGTTCGGTTCACCTGGCCGAGAAATGTATTGCGAAAGCGTATGTGAGATCGATCTCGGGTCAAAAGGGGAAAGCAAAAGTTGAAGTGTTCACCTATGTAGGTGAGGAAATGGTGTTTCAAGGCAACTTTGTCATCTACCGTTCGGGTGGAGACGACAGCCTAGAGGGAGGTCATCTGGAATGAAAATCGTCATAGATGCCATGGGAGGCGATCATGCACCCCAGGCAACGGTAGAAGGTGCAATAGCTGCCGCCACGGAATGGGCAGATACACAGATCGTGCTTGTTGGCGATGAAGCCAAGCTGGAACCGCTTTTGAATCAGTCAACGATCAAGCCGGCTAACCTGTCAGTCCGTCATGCTTCGGAAGTGATTGGTTCGGATGACGAACCTGTTAAGGCCGTTCGTCGCAAAAAGGATGCTTCCATGGTGGTCGCGGGCCGCATGCTTAAGGAAGGCGAAGCAGATGCCATGATCTCTGCAGGTAATACCGGGGCGCTTATGACAACCGGCCTGCTCGTGGTCGGCCGCATGGAAGGTATTGAACGACCGGCACTTGCACCTATGATTCCAACAATAGATGATGTTGGCGTGCTTGCGCTTGACCTGGGTGCTAACATGGATGCCAAGCCCGAACATTTGGCACAATATGGACTTATGGGTAGCTTATATCGGCAGAAAGTACAAGGAGTCGACTCACCCCGAGTGGGATTGCTCAATGTCGGAACGGAGCCGGGCAAAGGGAATGAACTAACGAAGCACGCATATCCGCTACTAGAGCAGCTTCCGATTCGATTTGTCGGTAATGTGGAAGCTCGCGATGTACTTACAGGTGCATGTGACGTGCTTGTCTGTGACGGATTTGCCGGTAACATATTGCTGAAATCGCTGGAAGGCACAGCAGGTGCCATCTTCGCTTTGCTTAAGGAACAGTTCTCATCTTCGCTCAAAAGCAAACTGGCTGCAGCGGTGCTCATGCCTGAGCTGCGCGGCCTGAAACGGAAACTGGATTATACCGAGCATGGCGGTGCGCCGCTTCTAGGGTTGAGCAGACTAGTTGTCAAGAGTCATGGATCAGCGGATGGCAATGCGATCAAAAACGCTGTCCGCCAAGCTAGAATTGCAGTGCAGAACCAATTGGTGGAAAGCATATCTAAGGAAATTAGCGGGAAGTGAGTGACGACATGAATAATTTGCGCCCGGTAGGGGTTATCGGTACAGGTAAATATGTACCGGAGAAAATTTTGACCAACAGTGACCTTGAGAAAATGGTAGATACCAATGACGAGTGGATCGTTAGCCGCACTGGGATCAAGGAACGTCATATCGCAGCTCCGGATCAGGCGACTTCGGACTTGGCATACGAAGCAGCGATGAAGGCGCTTGAGTCTGCTGGAATGACAGGCAGTGATCTGGATCTGATCATCGTAGCAACCATTACGCCGGACTCGGCATTTCCGTCTACGGCCTGCATTTTGCAGGATAAGCTCGGTGCCAAAGGCGCTGCGGCGTTTGATTTGTCCGCTGCATGTTCAGGATTTGTATATGGCCTGGCAACAGCAACCAGCTTTATCCAAAGTGGCATGTATAACAACGCGCTTGTTATTGGCGCGGATTGTCTATCCCGGATCACGGACTATACAGATCGTAACACATGCGTATTGTTCGGTGACGGAGCAGGCGCGGTCGTTATTGGCGAAGTTCCTGAAGGTCGCGGATTCAAATCGTTTGACCTTGGAGCGGAAGGTGCTGGAGGCGGCCTGCTTCAACTGGAGGGCGGCGGTTCCCGTCTGCCTGCATCCGCAGAGACGGTTGAGAATAAAAAACACTATATTTACATGAATGGCCGTGAAGTGTTCAAATTTGCCGTACGTGTTATGGGTACAGCAACGGATGAAGTTCTGCGTAAAGCAGGCATGGAGCGCACGGACGTGGATCTGTTTGTTCCTCATCAGGCCAATATTCGTATCATTCAATCCGCCATGCAGCGACTTGAGCTTCCGGAAGAAAAAGTGGTTGTCAACGTAGACAAATACGCCAATACTTCGGCAGCATCCATTCCGCTTGCATTGGTGGAGGCAGCTGAAGAGGGCCGCATGAAAGCCGGCGACACCATCTTGATGGTTGGGTTCGGGGGCGGACTGACTTGGGGTGCATCTGTACTCGTTTGGTAAATTAGATAGCTGGGAGAGATAAATCTAATGAGCAAAATCGCATTTGTATTTCCCGGACAGGGATCACAGGCTGTAGGCATGGCCAAGGACGCGTATGAGTCCGTGCCTGCGGCAGCAGAAATTTTCCGTACAGCCGATGATGTGCTGGGCTTCTCGCTGAGCAATCTCGTGTTTGAAGGACCAGAGACCGAGTTGAAACAGACATCAAATACGCAACCGGCTCTGCTTACTGCGAGTATTGCATTGCTTGAGGCTTTTAAAGAAAAAGGGATAGAGCCCGACTATACGGCTGGACACAGTCTGGGTGAATACAGTGCTCTCGTTGCAGCGGGCGTTCTGACATTTGCTGACGCCGTGAACATTGTACGGGCACGTGGTCAGTATATGGAACAAGCAGTACCAGGCGGGCAGGGAGCAATGGCTGCTGTTCTGGGTGCGGATCGGGAAGCGCTGGGGGTGCTTTGCCGGGACGTATCCGAAACGGGTCACGCGGTTGAGCTTGCTAATATGAACTGTCCGGGTCAAATTGTTATTTCCGGTGTCAAGGAAGGTGTCGCTGCCGTAGCGGAACGGGTGAAAGAAGCTGGCGGCAAGCGTGCCATTCCACTGGAAGTGAGCGGTCCTTTTCATTCCTCATTGATGAAGGAAGCTGCTGGGAAACTGGCAGAGAAGCTGGAGACCGTAACATTCTCGCCAGCCAAGGTTCCGGTAGTCGCTAACGTGACAGCAAGACCTGTGGAAAATGGACAGGTTCAACAATTGTTGACCGAACAGGTCTATTCTCCGGTTTTATGGGAAGACAGTGTGACATGGCTTATTGAGCAAGGTGTAGATACCTTCATTGAGATTGGTTCTGGAAGTGTATTGACCGGATTGATTAAAAAAACAGATAAATCCGTAAAATTGTACAATGTGAACAGTCTTGAAACGCTTGAAGCTACTGCAGCTGCATTAAAGTGATTGAATGACAGGTTATTTGGGGAAAGGAGGAATTAGGTTGTCTAAACCGTTAGAAGGTAAAAACGCACTGGTAACAGGGGCCTCCCGCGGGATTGGCCGCAGCATTGCACTTGCTCTGGCTGAAGCTGGTGCGAATGTAGCCGTAAACTATGCAGGCAGTCAGGCTGCTGCTGAAGAAGTGGCGGAAGAGATTCGTGCCAAGGGAGTTCAGGCCATCACCATTCAGGCGAATGTTGGAGTAATGGATGAAGCTGAACAAATGGTCAAGACTACTCTTGAAGCCTGGGGCAATGTGGACATTCTGATTAACAATGCGGGGATTACACGTGATAATCTGATCATGCGCATGAAAGAGGAAGAGTTTGACCAGGTTATTGAGACCAATCTCAAAGGGGTGTTTAACTGCCTTAAAGCCGTTACTCGTCCAATGATGAAACAACGCTCGGGCAGAATTATCAATATCTCTTCTGTTGTTGGTGTTCTGGGTAATGCCGGACAAGCCAACTATGTTGCTGCCAAAGCGGGGGTCATCGGTCTGACCAAGGCGTCCGCTCGTGAACTCGCTTCCCGTGGCATCACGGTTAACTGTGTAGCACCTGGGTTCATTGAGACGGATATGACCAAGGAATTGTCACAGGAACTCGTAGATGGTATGCTGAGTGGCATTCCGCTGTCCCGACTGGGTCAGCCGGATGAAATTGCCGGAGTTGTTACATTCCTGGCATCGGGAGCTTCATCCTATATGACAGGGCAGACATTGCACGTCGATGGCGGCATGTACATGTAAAACGTCCCGGACTTAAATTAATAGTCGGGGAACAGGCGCTGGACGATCCGAAATGCCGGAAAAAGGCCGGATTCCCCGGCCGGGAGCCGCATATGTCTTCTATGGCATTTTGCCTGCGATTCTCGTATAATACCAAGGAGGAGGTGAACCGGATGTCCGATGTATTGGAGCGTGTAAAACGCATCGTCGTCGACCGCTTGGGCGCAGACGAAGCTGAAGTTACACTTGAAGCATCTTTCAAAGAAGATTTGGGTGCTGATTCTTTGGATGTAGTAGAATTGGTCATGGAATTGGAAGATGAATTCGATTTGGAAATCTCTGATGAAGATGCAGAAAAAATCACGACCGTAGGTGAAGTTGTAAACTACATACAATCTCATACCTAAAGTCAATTCAGTCCCGCACCTGTTTTCGAACAGGCGGGACTTCTCATCATTCATTGGTTTTTCTCATTCCGCAGCGATGCTGATCCAGCTTGATTTTCGGATCGGGATGGGTGAGCATCCGCTTGCGGATATTCCCACAAAATAATTGCGCAAGCAGTCGATATAGAGGTGAGTCGGTTTGAAACAAAGAGTAGTAATTACCGGAATGGGCGTAATGACATCGCTCGGAAAAGATTTGGAAACGTTCTGGGGAAGTTTAATGGCAGGCAAGTCCGGAATCTCTCAGATTGAGGCCTTTGATGTGAGTGAATACACGACACAAATTGCGGCCGAAATTAAGGATTTCAACCCGGATGAATATATGGATCGCAAGGATGCTCGCAAAATGGACCGCTTTGTTCAATTTGCTGTAGCAGCTGGTTTCAAAGCTGTTGAAGACAGTGGTTTGAAGATTAATGAGAACATCGAAGCCGAGCGCTTTGGTGTATCCATCGGATCAGGTATTGGCGGATTGGGAACTTGGGAGGACCAGCACAATGCATTGCTGCAAAAAGGTCCAAAACGGGTAAGCCCATTCTTCATCCCTATGATGATCTCTAACATGGCTTCTGGCCAAATGTCGATTTCTCTTGGAGCTAAAGGTCCAAACACCAACGTTGTAACAGCCTGCGCTACAGGAACGCATTCCATTGGAGACTCTTTCAAGATGATTGCAAATGGGGATGCAGATGCCATGATCTGCGGTGGTGCGGAAGCGACAATCCGGCCAACGGGTCTGGCTGGTTTCTGTGCAATGCGCGCGATGTCTACACGCAATGACGAACCGGCTAAGGCAAGCCGTCCTTTTGATACAGGACGTGACGGATTCGTGATGGGTGAAGGAGCAGGCATTCTGATTCTGGAATCCTTGGAACATGCTCAAAAACGTGGTGCACGTATCTACGGTGAAGTGATCGGTTACGGTCTGACTGGAGATGCGCATCATATGACTGAGCCGGATCCGGATGGAGCAGCACGCTGCATGAAGATGGCTCTTCGCAATGCCGGAATTGAACCGGAAGAAGTGGACTACATCAATGCACATGGTACATCAACTCCTGTAGGTGACCGATCCGAAACACTGGCGATCAAAAAGGCGTTTGGTGATCACGCGTACAAGCTTGCAGTAAGTTCCACTAAATCAATGACAGGTCACATGCTGGGTGCAGCTGGTGGCGTGGAAGCCGTAATTTGCGGATTGTCTCTGACTCATCAGACACTCGCACCTACGATCAATTTGGAAAACCAGGATCCGGAATGTGATCTGGATTATGTTCCGAATGTTCCGCGTGAAACCAACGTGAACGTAGTCATGTCCAACTCGTTTGGATTCGGCGGTCACAATGCCACCATTATTCTCAAAAAATTTGAAGCATAAGGGGCTAGTTCGTTTGAGTGAAGATCTGAAGCAGTTACAACACAAACTTCAAATCAAATTTGACAACAGGCAGCTTCTAAAACAAGCGTTTACCCATGCTTCTTATGTAAACGAACACCGATTCAGTCAGCACCAGGATAACGAACGTCTGGAGTTCTTGGGCGATGCGGTGCTTGAGTTGACTGTATCGGAATACTTGTATCATTTGTATCCTAACCGTCCGGAAGGTGAATTAACGAAGCTGCGGGCATCTATTGTCTGCGAGCCTTCCCTCGTCAAATTTGCAGAAGCACTTGGTTTTGGTCAGTATGTACTTCTTGGTAAAGGTGAGGAACTGACGGGAGGACGAACACGGCCGGCTTTGCTGGCTGATGTGTTTGAATCTTTCATCGGTGCATTGTATCTGGATCAGGGACTGGAGCCAGTCAGAACGTTTCTGGACCAGCATGTTTTTCCGTTGATCGTTCTGGGCGGCAAGCTTCAGATGAGCGATTACAAGACGGAACTGCAGGAACTCACTCAGCATCACAATATGGGAGCTCTTGAGTATCGGATCGTCGAAGAACGGGGCCCTGCCCATGAACGTGAGTTTGTCTCGGAGGTCCATATGGGTCAAGAACGGCTTGGCAGAGGTACAGGACGTTCCAAAAAGGAAGCCGAGCAGCAGGCTGCATCCGCAGCGCTTGATCGATTGAAGCTTCCGGAAGCCTGAGCTTTACCGGGTAGCGCATAGACAAACGAAGAGCAAAGAGCAGCCCCTCGGGTCCGCCCCGGCGGAAATTATCGGCCGGACTGCTTTTTGCTCTTTTTTTTGTAAAGAGAGGATTGGGAAAAATGATTCACTCCTAATCCAAGATCAGCGCTGAAGGAGCACATGAAATAAGCAAGAGGAGGTGACGGGATACCCTATGTTTCTGAAACGAATTGAACTGGGTGGATTCAAGTCATTCGCCGACAAAACAGAGATGGAATTCGTTCGCGGCATTACGGCTGTAGTGGGTCCGAACGGAAGTGGCAAGAGTAATATTTCAGACGGGATTCGCTGGGTACTTGGGGAACAAAGTGCCAAATCCCTACGGGGCGGCAAAATGGAAGACATCATTTTTGCCGGCAGCGATGCAAGAAAAGCCGTCAATTACGGTGAAGTGTCGTTAACGCTGGATAATGAAGATCACGCGCTTGCCCTTGATTTTGGTGAAGTGACAGTGACACGTCGTGTACATCGCAGCGGGGACAGTGAATATTTTATCAACAAACAGTCCTGTCGGCTGAAGGATATAACGGAATTGTTTATGGATACCGGGATCGGTAAGGAAGCTTACTCCATTATCGGACAGGGACGTATCGAGGAAATTTTGAGTACTCGTTCCGAGGATCGCAGGGGTATCTTTGAAGAGGCATCCGGTATTGTCAAGTATAAATCCCGTAAGCGGGATGCTACACGCAAGCTGGACGAGACGGAGCAGAACTTGCTGCGTATTCACGATTTGGTTACAGAACTGGAGGACCAGATTGGCCCATTGAGAGAGCAGTCGGAAAAAGCAATTCACTACAAGGAATTGCGTGGACAGCTCAAATCGAAGGAAATCTCCATGTATGTCTACCAGATCGAACAGATTCATGCGTCCTGGAGCAAGGCGAATGAACGGCTACAGTCGCTAAAAGAAGAAGAAGTCGGCCTTGCAGCAATTGTTTCCACACATGATGCCAAGCTGGAGAGCGACCGGAATGCACTGCGAATCTTGGAAACGGAGACGGAAGAGCTGCAATCTGCCTTGCTGCAGTTCAGTGAAGCAACAGAGAAAAGTGAAGGTATTGGAGAATTGCTCAAAGAACGTTCTCGTCATCTGCAAACCAATCATGAGCAGCTCACGGTTACACTTGCTGCGAGTGAAGAACGACATCGGGAACGTGAGGCTGAGCTGCTTGCATTACGTGAGAAGTTTGGCAATCTGGAGCAGGAACTGGGTGACGTGCGAAACCGTCTGTCTGAAGAAGAAGCGAAGCTCATTGGCGTTACGGGCGGAATCAGCCAGCAGCAGGAAGAAAGCCTTAAGGGGAATTTGCTGGAACTGATGAACCAGATGGCTCAGACGCGCAACGAGATCCGATACGCCGATCAGCAGAAAGAGTCGCTTGAACGTCGCATGAACCGTGCATCCGAAGAATCCGGCAAGTGGGAAGAGCAGAAGGAAACGCTCGAAGCTCGAAAAGCCGAGATTCAGAAAAAAGTAGTCCGCCTGGGTAAAGAGATCAGTGACTTGCGCGGCGGATATATAACTGAAAGTGAACGTCTGCAATCTTTGCAGAAGCTGCTGGAAGAGAGTCGCAGCACAGTTCGAAAATGGGAACAGAAGCGCGAAGCTCAGGTATCCCGCCGGGATACGATGAAAGAGATGCAGGATGATTTTGACGGATTTATGCTTGGGGTTAAAGAAGTCCTCAAAGCTTCTCGCAAAGGCACTCTTAGTGGTGTACATGGAGCCGTGGCGGAACTGGTTAAAGTTCCTGAAAAAATCGAATTGGCTGTGGAAACGGCAATGGGTGCTGCACTTCAGCATGTCGTTATGGAAAACGAGTCGGTCTCCAGACAGGCCATCGCATTCCTTAAGCAGCGCCAGCTCGGCAGGGCCACATTCCTGCCGCTTGATGTCATTCGTCCACGCACCGTTGGTTCCAGTGAGCGTTCCATGATCGAAGGCATGGATGGTTTCGTGGGAATTGGTGCGGATCTTGTACACTTCGATTCCCGTTATGCAAATATCATTGGAAGCCTGCTCGGGAATGTCATCATTGCTGAAACGTTGGAATACGCGAATAAAATTGCGGCACGCTGTCAGTACCGTTTCCGCGTCGTGACCCTTGAAGGGGATGTAGTCAATGCGGGCGGTTCCATGACAGGAGGAAGCCAGCACAAGAAAAATGTAAGTCTGCTCAGCCGGAAACGGCAGCTGGATCAACTGGATCAGGATATTTTGGATACCGAAAACCAGATTGTGAAGCTGCACCGCAGTGTTGATGATGTGAAAACCCAGTTGGAACAATGCCAGGACAAGCTGGATGAACTGCGTCAATCAGGTGATGATACACGAAATGCCGAACAGCAGGCATCGATGGAAATGAAACAGGTCGAGCACGAGCTGCGTCACGTGTTGGAACAGGTTGCGGTAGCCGGCCAGGAGAAAAGTGGATTTACTGAAGAAATCAAAGAGATGGATACGGCACGCGAAGCAGCTGTGCAGAAGCTGGAGCAGCTTGAAGAGGAAGAGAAGGCAACTCACCGTGCCATCCATGCTGCAGAGTTTGCCCGCAAAGCGAATGAGTCTGCCAAGGAAGAGCTGCAGAGCCAGTTGACCGAATTGAAAGTCAGAGAAGGGAAACTGGATCAGGAACGGTTCTCAAATGAGGAGCAGCTGCGCCGATTGGAGCGTGAAGTGGAGTCGCTGGTCAAAGATTTACGTCAAAACCGGACACTGCTGGCTTCCATGGAAGCAGACCTGAAGAAAACGCAGGTGGAGAGCGTCAAACAGATTGAAGATCTGAACCAGTTCAAGCTGAAGAAAACGGAAGCTTCCGAGCAGCTGGATTTCAAGCGAGCTGCACGAAGTGAGCTGTCGAAGAAGCTTGAACTTGCTGAGAGTGAAACGAAGGAACAGCGTACACAGTTAAAAGCGGTAGAGGAACAGATGCGTCAGACGGAGATTTCCGTAAACAGGCTTGATGTTGAACTCGAAAACATACTGCGTAAACTGATGGACGACTATGAACTTGGTTATGAGCTCGCGAAAGAACGATATCCAGTACCGGAAGATGTAGAGAGCACTCAGGCCGAAGTACAGAAGCTTAAGCGCAGTATCTCAGCTCTGGGTGAAGTCAATCTAGGGGCGATTGAGGAATTCCAGCGGGTTAACGAACGTTACGAGTTCCTGAATGAGCAGAAAAATGATCTGGTGGAAGCTAAAACGACGTTGTACCAGGTCATCCGTGAGATGGAAGATGAGATGGCTAAACGTTTCAAGACAACGTTTGATGCAATCCGCCGTGAGTTCGGTACGGTATTTACCAAGCTATTTGGCGGTGGGCGTGCGGATCTGGTTCTGATGGACCCGGAACGGCTATTGGAAACCGGAATTGATATCGTTGCCCAGCCACCAGGCAAAAAACTGCAAAACCTGCAGCTCTTATCTGGCGGAGAACGCGCATTAACGGCAATGGCCCTGCTATTCGCCATCTTGCACGTGAAGCCAGTACCGTTCTGTGTGCTGGATGAAGTCGAAGCAGCGCTGGATGAGGCCAATGTGGTACGTTTCGCCCAGTATTTGCGGGAATTCTCCGAACAGACACAGTTTATCGTTGTTACTCACCGGAAGGGCACAATGGAAGAAGCAGATGTACTATACGGTGTCACCATGGAAGAGGGCGGAGTATCGAAGCTCGTTTCGGTTAGACTGGAAGATGAGGAAGCCGAAATAGCCAGTGCTTAAAGAATTCAATCATGCATCAGAAATTGTTAATTAAATAAACAGCACTAAGATTACGTACACGATGGAGGGGCTTTATGAGTTTCTTTAAGAAGCTGAGAGACAGCATTGCAAGCAAAACGGAGTCGGTAACAAAACAGTTCAAGGATGGACTGGAGAAGACTCGTAAAGGGCTTGTGGAGAAAGTATCCGATCTCGTTATTCGCCGCAAAAAGATCGATGAGGAATTCTATGAGGAACTGGAAGAAATCCTGATTGGAGCGGATGTTGGGGTCAATACCGTCATGAACCTGATTGAAGACCTGCGTGTTGAGGTCAAAAAACGCAAAATTGAAGACGCGGCTGAATTGCAGCCTGTGTTGTCCGAGAAATTGACAGACCTCCTGCGCGGTGAACAAAATAACGAACTGAAGATGAATCCGGATGGCATTACCGTTATTCTGTTTGTCGGTGTCAACGGCGTAGGTAAAACAACAACGATCGGCAAGCTGGCACATCGTTTCAAACAGCAGGGCAAAAAAGTCATTATGGCTGCTGGTGATACCTTCCGTGCCGGTGCAATTGAGCAGCTAGAGGTATGGGGACAGCGTGCCGGCGTTGAAGTCATCAAGCAGCAGGCTGGATCAGATCCGGCCGCGGTTATGTATGATGCTGTGCAAGCAGCCAAACAGCGGGGAGCAGATGTTTTGCTTTGCGATACCGCAGGTCGTCTACAGAACAAATCCAATCTCATGGAGGAGCTGAACAAGATCTATCGTGTTATTCAGCGTGAAATCCCGGAAGCTCCACACGAAGTATTGATGGTTCTCGATGCGACAACTGGACAGAATGCATTGAATCAGGCCAAACTGTTTGGGGAGAAAAGCGGCGTGACTGGACTCGTACTGACGAAGCTGGATGGTACGGCGAAAGGTGGTATTGTCGTTGCCATTCGTCAGGAACTGGATCTGCCAGTGAAGATGGTAGGTCTTGGTGAGAAAATTGACGATCTGCAGCCATTTGATTCCGAGCAATTCGTGCATGCGTTGTTTGCCGGACTGATCCAAGAGCAACCGGATCAGGACGCAGAAGATGAGGAAGCCAGTTCTTAGAACCATTAATAAATAGGATGAATTAATAGCGTTAACCGTATTGCCAGTGATATACGTGATAAGTGTCACGTGTAATGTCACTGGCAATACGTGTATAATGGGAATAAAGAAGGCAAGGCTAAAGGGCTAGAAAGGATGGTTGATATGGCCAATACCTATACCTATTCCCGTCGTGAGGAAGTCGCCAATGCGGTGACTCATGGAATCGGCGCTGCGCTCAGTGTTGCTGCACTGGTGCTGTTGATTGTATTTTCGAGTATGAAAGGCACGGCTTGGCATGTGGTCAGTTTCACGATCTACGGGATCACCATGTTGCTGCTCTATACGAGCTCTACACTCGTGCATGCATGGAAAGATGGAAAAATGAAAGATTTATTTGAGATTTTCGACCATTCTTCCATTTATTTGTTTATTGCTGGATCGTACACTCCGCTTCTGTTTATTGCTGTTCGCGGCACACTTGGTTGGACCCTATTCGGTGTAATCTGGGGAATCGCATTATTCGGCGTGATCTTTAAGGCGTTTTTTACGAAAAGGTTTCTATTCATGTCCACGATTTTCTATATTGCGATGGGCTGGCTCATCGTTATTGCCTGGCAACCGCTCATGGCTGCCATTCCTACAGGCGGAATCGTGCTGCTGGTTGCTGGAGGTCTGATGTATACACTGGGTACGCTTTTTTATGTGTGGCGTGGATTTCCGTATCACCATGCGATTTGGCATCTCTTTGTGTTGGCAGGCAGTATTCTTCATTTCTTTATGGTACTGCTGTACCTGACACCACTTCGCTAGAACACAGTAGATAGTGTAAAACGAATCGGCTCCATCTGTGGAGACCCATTCGTTTTTTGTTCTATATAAAGGATGCAGCAGGTCGTATTCTACTGTATAGGAATGGCTAAGATCAACCGTATAGGCACGAAAAAAGAGTGCAAATTGAACGTTTTTATTGTGACAAGTATTTTTGCTTGACATCCTGATTTGTTTTCGGTATTATTAGGAACGTTGCAAGAGTGTAAAGTGTTTTTCCTTGACGAAGGGAGTGCCCCGATATGAGTCAAGAAAACCGGCTTGAGAAGACAAACCGGATTAACTTGCTGTTTGCTTTCTATGAACGTTTGCTTACTGAGAAACAGCAAACATTTCTGAAATATTACTTTCATGATGATTTCTCGCTTGGTGAAATTGCAGCCGAGTTCGAGATCAGCCGCCAGGCGGTATATGAGCATATCAAGCGTGCTGAACAGGTGCTGGAAAATTACGAAAGCAAGCTTGGCTTGCTGGAGAAGCACGAACGACGTAGCCGCAATCTCGAAGATTTGCAAAATGCACTGGAACGCGCAGGCGTCTCCATTGATAACAACAAACAAATAAACGATATTGTTCACCAGCTTCGGGAATAAGGAAGTGGGACGGAACGTATCGGTTCCAAAAACAGTATTACAGCTTAAGGAGGTGGGATCATGGCATTTGAAGGATTAACGACCCGATTGCAGAATGTGTTCAGCAAGCTGCGCGGCAAAGGCAAGGTGTCGGATGAAGATGTTGCCGAAGCTATGCGTGAGGTACGTCTGGCATTGCTCGAAGCGGATGTAAACTTCAAAGTGGTCAAGGAATTCATCGCCAAGGTGAAAGAGAAAGCTGTTGGCAAGGAAGTCATGGAAAGCTTCACGCCAGGCATGGTAATTATCGACATCGTTAACAAGGAACTGACGGACTTGATGGGTGGAAGCCAGTCGAAACTGGCTAAAGCGAACAAGCCGCCTACGGTGCTGATGATGGTAGGTTTGCAGGGTGCTGGTAAAACGACAACATCCGGTAAATTAGCTAAGATGCTGCAAAAGCAAAACAGCCGACCATTGCTGGTTGCGGGGGATATTTATCGTCCTGCAGCGATCAAGCAATTGCAAGTACTGGGTGAGCAGATCAAGGCTCCGGTGTTTACATTGGGAGATCAGACAAGCCCGGTGGAGATCGCACGTCAGGGTCTGCAGCATGCCAAAGATAACGGCAATGACTATGTTATCATCGATACCGCGGGACGTTTGCACGTTGATGAGGAATTGATGGAAGAGCTGCGACAGATTCACAGCGTAGTGAATCCAGACGAAGTCCTGCTTGTGGTCGATAGCATGACCGGTCAGGATGCTGTTAATGTGGCGGAACACTTTAACCAGCAGCTTGACTTGACTGGGGTCGTTTTGACCAAACTGGACGGCGATACGCGCGGTGGTGCGGCACTTTCTGTTAAAGCAGTAACCGGCTGCCCCATCAAGTTTGCGTCGCTCGGCGAGAAGCTCGATGCTCTTGAACCGTTCCATCCGGAACGGATGGCTTCACGGATCCTCGGCATGGGGGATATGCTTTCCCTGATTGAGAAAGCACAATCCAACATTGATACCGAAAAAGCCAAGGAAATGGAACGTAAGATGCGTAATGCAGAATTTACGTTCGAGGATTTCCTGGAGCAAATGGATCAGGTGAAGAAGCTGGGACCTATCGATCAGATCATGGATATGATTCCCGGCATGGGCAAGATGAAGCAAGCCAAGGACCTGAAAGTGGACGACAAGCAAATGGGCCGGATTGAAGCGATTGTGTACTCCATGACTACCGAGGAGAAGCGCAACCCCGACATGATCAATCATAGTCGCCGGAAACGTATTGCTACAGGTAGTGGTACATCTTTGGCTGAGGTTAATCGCCTAATCAAGCAGTTTGATGAAATGCGCCGCATGATGAAACAGTTCTCGGATATGATGGGACCTAAAGGCGGCAAGAACAAGGCAATGAAGCAGCTGAAGGGTCTTGGCAAAGGAATGAAGTTTCCTTTCCGTTGATTGCAAGGGTTGCTGAGGAATATACAGATTTCATTGAAGGAGGTGAATTTTCAAATGGCAGTTCGTATTCGTCTGAAACGTATGGGTGCTCACAAAGCTCCTTTCTACCGCGTAGTGGTATCGGATTCCCGTTCCCCACGTGACGGTCGTTTTATCGAGGAGATCGGTTACTACAACCCGGTTGAACAACCGGCTGTTGTTAAGATCGATGAAGATAAAGCATTGCAATGGCTTCAAAACGGTGCGCAAGCATCCGACACTGTCCGCAACTTGCTGAGCAAAGCGGGCGTGATGAAGAAGTTCCACGAGTCTAAATTGACTAAATAAGGTGCTGATTCGGAGGGTCATCTATGGAAGAATTAGTAAGCATAATTGCTAAGGCTTTGGTCGATCATCCGGAAGATGTGGCGGTTCGGACGGTTGAGAAAGACCGGCTTGTCGTTTACGAGTTAACTGTTCATCCTGACGATGTCGGGAAGGTTATTGGTAAACAAGGGCGAATCGCAAAATCTCTTCGTACGGTCGTCACATCAGCAGCAGTTAAGATGGATAAACGGGTTACCGTCGATATCATATCTTAAAGATATACGAAAGGGGGTTAGGATGCATGTCCTAGCCCCTTTTCGTGCATGCTGAAACTTAAATATTATAATTGAGTAGCTCATCAAACATGAATAACGCTCGCGCTTGCCTTTATCACTGAATTTTGACCTTTGAATAATGAAATTTAAAATTAGAGGATTACAGCGATTGGATAACGAGTTGTAACCGGTCGACTGTAGGAAGATCATGACTATGAACAATATTGAATGAAATGCAGGAGGAACGTATGGCAGAGTTTATGAATGTAGGTAAAATCGTCAATACCCACGGAATTCGTGGTGAGTTGAAAATCATGCCTTTAACCGATTTCCCGGAAGTGCGTTTTGCGAAAAATGCGGAGCTGTATTTGTTTACACCCGACAACCACCCGGTGCTGGTTCATGTGGAATCGGCACGATTGCATAAAAATATGTATATCGTTCGATTGAAGGAATACGGAAACATTAATGAAGTGGAAAAGTTCAAAGGCAGCATAGCCAAAGTCTCCAAAGAGAATTTGGCTGAGCTGGAGGAGAATGAGTATTACTTCCACCAAATCGTTGGATGTACTGTTGTGACTGAAGAAGGTGAGAACCTGGGAACAATCTCCGAGATTCTGACACCTGGAGCCAACGACGTATGGGTTGTTAAAACGGCGGCAGGCAAGGAAATTCTGTTACCTGTTATTGACGATGTGGTGCTTGATGTCGATGTGAATGAGAAACTGGTTAAGGTTCATCTGATGGAAGGATTGCTTTAACATGAGAGTAGATGTACTAACATTATTTCCAGAAATGTTCGAAGGTGTATTCGGGACAAGCATTCTTGGCAAAGCTCAGACGAAGGGGCTCGTTTCACTGAATGCAGTAAACTTCCGGAACTATGCTACGAACAAACACAATACGGTTGATGATACACCTTATGGCGGAGGCGGAGGGATGGTATTAAAGCCTGATCCGATCTTTGCTGCTGTGGAGGATGTCCTTGAAAAGCGCAGCGAAGAGTCAGCAGCAGCATCGACCAAACCTCCTCGCATCATTTTAATGTGTCCGCAAGGTGAGACGTTTACACAGAAAAAAGCGGAAGAGCTGGTACAAGAAGATCATCTGATTTTTATCTGTGGGCATTATGAAGGCTATGATGAGCGTATTCGCGAATTTCTCGTCACCGACGAATTATCCATAGGGGATTATGTGTTAACCGGAGGTGAGCTGCCTGCAATGGTTGCCATTGACAGTGTTGCTCGTTTGATCCCGGGTGTACTCGGGAACGAGACGAGTGCGGTGACAGATTCGTTCAGCACAGGGCTGCTCGAATATCCGCATTATACACGACCGCCTGAATTCAGAGGCATGAAGGTACCGGATGTGCTGTTATCTGGACATCATCTGAATATTGATGCATGGCGCAGAGAACAATCTCTGATCCGTACGCTGGAACGCAGACCGGATATGCTGAATACTGCTGAATTAACGGAAAAAGAACGGATATGGCTCGATAAACTTCGTTCTGAGATGGAACGGACTTCTGAGTAGCTGCACATATTTTATGATCGCATGATAAGTAGCATAGCTATGAATACAAGATACAGGCCACCCTTTAGGTTACGGGGGTGGTCTTTTTTTGTTGTGGAGGTGTATGCTGTGAATTTCGTAGCGACTGAAAATGTAAAAAGCTGGATTAAATATGTAGACTATTATAGAATATAATTATGAAACATTGTTTCACCAAATGAAACGGAGAGGGGGTATTTTGAAATGACTTATAATTTCTATGGTCTGGATCATGTCCAACTTGCGGCGCCAGAAGGATGTGAAGGGGAAGCACGGATATTTTTTCATAACCTTATGGGATGGACAGAAATTCCGAAACCTGAAGCCCTAAAAAAACGTGGTGGCGTGTGGTTTCTATGTGGAACTCATCAGGTGCATATTGGAGTACAAAAAGATTTTGTGCCCGCTACTAAAGCTCATCCAGCATTTCACGTTCAGAACTTAGACTTACTTAAAGAACATTTAAGTGGTAAACAGGTTCATATCATAGATGACGATGCGAGAACGGACGAAGGTGTACAACGCTTCTATGTTCACGATCCTTTTGGCAATAGGTTGGAGTTTTTGGAATGGATTAAATAAGAAGAGGCATCGTTCGTATCCTGCAGGAGTAATCAATGTGAATGTTCACTTTTTCAGGAATTCAGAACAAGAGCTGTCAAGAACAGATGAGATCTTTATGTTAAATTTAGGGTGAGCAATCTATAACGATAAAACGGAGGAGGAAGATTATGTATCATCAGCCTTACGAGATCGGCAGAATAGATATAAGTAAAGCCGGGGAACGTTGCAAAATGCTTCTCGGAGACCTGAATGGAGATGGACGATTAGAGATGCTGCTGGTTCAAGCCGATGGCGGAATCGATGACCGTTATGTTCCGCATCAGGTATCCTGTCTGACGGCATTTGATCTGGATGGAGAGCTCCTCTGGCAAGTGGGAAAACCTGATCCGGATGCAGGTGGTCCAGGATCGGATTACCCCGCTCAAATTGCGGATTGGGATGGAGACGGGAACAATGAAGTCATTTGTATCATGGGTAAGAAGTTTCTGATTCTGGACGGAAAAACCGGAGATATTAAAAGTACACATTCTTTACCGGGTGACGAGGCACATGACTGCATTATTCTTGCGAATCTGACCGGGGATGAACAAAAGCTGGATGTCATAATCAAGGATCGGTATAAAACCTTATGGGCACTCGATCATGATTTCAATCTTCTATGGAAGCACGAAGGCAATGTAGGACATTTCCCATGGGTATACGATATCGACGCCGATGGGAAGGATGAGGTTATGGCAGGCTATGACATGCTGGATCATGACGGAACCTTGCTATGGTCTTGCACTGATCTGGACGATCATGCGGATTGTATCTGGTTTGGAGATGTGAACGGTGATGGTCATATTGAAATAGTTATCGGCGGCAGTGTAACGGTAATGATGGACCGTTACGGCCATGAGATATGGCGGTATGCCGATTCTATTGAATCGCAGCACATCGCGTTAGGAAAGTTTTGCGAAGTGCTGCCCGGTTTGCAGGTCGCTGGTCTTGATCGTATCATTCGCGGTGATCAGCATGGAAAAGACGGAATGTTTTTGCTGGATTGTGAGGGAAAAGAACTCTGGACGGAAGTTCGGACTACACGTGGCTGGCTAACGATTATAGAGCCTGTACGGGACTGGGATGACAGTGGACTGGATTATGTATTGGCTTATCGTAGAGGCGGAGGGGTACTGCCTTCTTTGGTAGATGGACAGATGCAAACGGTTGCAGAATTCGGGAAAGAAGGATATGCCGTACATGCGGATCTCTGTCAGACCGGGAAGGAACAAATCATCATCTACGACATGACTGAAGCTGTCCTGTATTCCAGCTCCAAGATTGAACTGACCCCATGGACCTCCAAAAAAGCCGAGCCGCAGTCCAAAAGACTGTACAGCTCGACTCTATATCCAGGCGGAGAAGTGTTGGTTTAGCTACTATTGACTGGTGTCGACCAAAGGGAGTATATCCGACTGATCTGCCTTTGGGTTCAGCAATGTGGCTAAATCCGTTCCGGTTGTCACTGTTAGTCTTGGGAGCTTCATCGGGTTATCACCTGGTTGAACAAAACCTGAGCGAACCGAGAAGGCCATGCGATAACCATTTTGCTGCAGCTGATAAATCATCTGTGTGCTGGTGTAACCGAAAGGATATGCCAAATAGGGCGTGTCGATTCCCTTTTCCTTCATCATCTTGATATCATCGTTCAGCAGGCTTGTATCAAGTCCCACAGGCACGCTCTCACCGCAGCGCATAAACCCCTTGTGATGCAAGTTATAGGTGTGGCTGTTAAACTCAAATACATCTGCTGCTGCCTTCATCTCCGGTTCGGAGATAAATGTTTTTTTGGCGGGATCAAAATCAGCTGGCTGATCCTGAATCTTGCTGCCGATGACAAAGAGAGAAGCATGAAAATTATATTTTTTGAGTACGGGATAGGCAAGTGTATAATTGTTCTGATATCCGTCATCAAAAGTGATGACAATAGACTTCTTGGGTAGTGAGATCAGACCATTCACATAGTCTTCCAGCTGCTCCAATGTAATCGTATTGTACCCTTCATCATGCAAGTACTTCATATTGTCTTCGAAATCCTCAAGATTAATAACAGACTTGTTTCCTGTTTCGTGATTATTCACTTTGGGCTGTATGTAGTGATACATGAGTACAGGAACTTCCGTAGCTGTACCAGGCGCAACTTGGAAGGTAGCCAGATTCAGACCGGTCCTGCTAGAGTAGTCTGTGTGTGACATCAGGAACGCTTTACGCTTGACCATGTCCCAGGATGTACATGCTTTGTGTGATAGTGCATTTGTAGGATGATTAACAGCATAGGCATATAGCGTAATGATGCAAGTGACTGCGGCTAGTGTCGCAAGGGTAAATCTTTTCCAATGTTTCATAGTTCAGTTGTTTCTCCTTATACAATTTCATTTCTTAGTGCAATTGAGACAGGTATTCAGTATTCTACCAATCTATATCATAGACGAACATTCTTGACAGAAAGTTACATTATTTTTTCCGTAATGTGGTTGACTTCGAGTGAAAGAGTTGTTTGTGATATTATGTTTATTTCTCCTTGTGTTTTGATATATGGCATGGTACAATAATTCTGTTGTGTGGAATACGGCGGTCCTCTATGGATAATGAAGGAGACAGGGTGTTCTCCGGAAGAAGTATGAACGCCTGTACGGAAGGAGGGAGTCATAGATGAATATCGTTCAAGCGATTACTCAAGAACAACTTCGCAAAGATATTCCGAGTTTTCGTCCTGGTGACACTTTGAAAGTGCACGTTAAGGTTATCGAGGGAACTCGTGAGCGTATCCAATTGTTCGAAGGTGTTGTGATCAAGCGCCGTGGTGGTGGAATCAGTGAGACTTTTACAGTTCGTAAAATTTCTTACGGTGTAGGTGTGGAAAGAACTTTCCCGCTTCATTCCCCTAAAATCGATAAAATCGATGTGGCTCGCCGTGGTAAAGTGCGTCGTGCGAAGCTTTATTATCTTCGTGAACTACGCGGTAAAGCAGCGAGAATTAAAGAAATTCGTTAATATAACGGATACCGGAGAGGGCTTGGAGACAAGCCCTTTTCGTTTTTGTCCGGGAAAAGTTGAACCGGAGGTACACTTCCGAGTAAAATGGTATGGCGGCACACGCGTGAGAGTCCGGGAGGCTTGTGTAATCAGTTAGAGCATATGTAATATGCGGATCATTTGTAATGGAATGAAATGCTCGTGTAGAAGTACATAACTGATTTGAGAATTTTGCATGAATTCAATGAAATGAATGATGTGAAAAGCTGGATGTGTAAACTGCTATAACATGTACCGTGAAGAGAGGAAGATCAATAATGGAACAGGACGTTCAACAGCAGGACAATTCTGCCGAAGAGAAGGGCAGTCGATCCAAAAAAGCCAAAAATGAGATTGTCGAATGGCTCAAAGCGATTGTGATCGCATTGGTGCTCGTTATTTTAATTCGATGGTTATTATTCAAACCGTTTGTCGTGGACGGACCTTCCATGCAGCCGAATTTCCATACAGGTGAACGTGTCATTGTAAATGAAATCCTGTACGATATCCGGGAACCGCAGCGCGGAGAGGTTATCGTATTCCATGTCCCTTCTGAAGGACGTGATTTCATCAAACGTGTCATTGCTGTAGCGGGTGATACTGTGCAGGTGAGTGGGGATACGGTTATGGTAAACGGGGAGAAAGTGAATGAGACGTACATTCAGGGAGCGATTGACGCAGCCGAAGCGAATGGCGGAACCTATAATGTGAAGGACTTCCCGAATGAGCAATTCCCGGATGGCAAGGTACCGGAAGGCCATGTATTTGTAATGGGCGACAATCGTCCGAACAGTACGGATAGCCGAATGATTGGATACGTGTCTCTAGAAGATATCGTAGGACGTGCAGATGTTATTTTCTGGCCGATCGGTGATATCAAGTGGATTAACCACTAATCAAGTTCAGGGTATATAAGCTAAATATATCGTTTACTCCATACCAGAGAGGGCAAAATAAGAATGGGGATACCCGTGACCGGAAACGTGTTTTGCCAATGAAGGGGCCGAGTGAATTGTAGCTTAGCTTATATATCATTAAATAATGAGGTGAAGACAAGGTGACGATACAATGGTTTCCAGGTCACATGACCCGGGCCAGACGCCAGATTCAGGATAAGTTAAAGCTGATTGACGTGGTCATCGAACTGCTGGATGCCCGTCTGCCTGTCTCCAGCCGAAATCCGATGATTGATGAAATTTTACAGGGTAAGCCTCGCATGATTTTGTTAAACAAGTCTGATCTTGCGGATGCCAAGGTGACACAGGAATGGATTGCCCATTTCAAAAATGAAGGAATTACTGCGTTCCCTGTGGATGCATCCACAGGTACCAATGTAAAAGACATTCCGGCACAGGCCCGGTTGCTGCTCAAAGAGAAAATTGACCGTCAGCTGGCGAAGGGTATTAACCCGCGTGCAGTCCGTGCACTCATTGTAGGTATTCCCAACGTAGGGAAATCCACATTGATTAACCGACTTGCTGGACGGAATATTGCAGCGACGGGAGATCGTCCTGGTGTAACGAAGGGTCAACAATGGATTAAAGTAGGCAAAGAGATGGAACTGCTCGATACGCCAGGTATTTTGTGGCCCAAATTCGAGGACCAGAACGTAGGTTATCGGCTTGCGGTCACAGGAGCCATCAAGGAGGAGATCCTCAATGCCGAGGATATTGCCTTCTTTGCAATCAGTTACCTGATGCGTTACTACTGGGATGCTCTGGAGGAACGCTACGAGCTTCAGGAGTTCTCCAAGGATGCAGATGATTCGGATAGCGTTATAGCCATCATGGAACAGGTTGGTCGTAAACGGGGCTGTATTGTTAGCGGTGGACGTGTGGACCTGGAAAAAGCATCGCGTGCTTTTCTGCGTGAATTGCGTGCAGGCAAGATGGGACGCTTCTCTATGGAAGCTCCATATTAAAACGAATTTTCATTTTGCAATATTGAGCCGAAAGAAGCGGCCGTTACCGGATTACCGGGAGCGGTCGCTTTTTTCATTTTTATAAAAAATAAGGAGCTTATGATAGAGCAGCGATTATAAAAGCAGGAATGAAAGATGACCACAAATAGGAAAGGATGAGATTGTCTTGTGTATATATCTGAGGTGTAAAAATCGTGCTATGATGAGAGTTCAAGCAATTCGCCTGGTTGATCACAAGATATCTTCAATTTAAATCTTCAGATACCGATAAATGAAGAAACCAACTTATTATCATATATGCATATCAAGGTGCTAATGAAGACGAAGTAATTTTTACTAATCTGAAAAACAAAGAGCTAGAATCTGCGTCTATAACAGAGTACCACGTTCAGGGTGTGATCAAGAGAGTAAGTGAATTACTTGGACTGAACATATTAGGATCAAAAAATTGGGGGCTTCCCGAACCGGGCATAGGGAAAAGAGACATTGATGACTTATAGAGAGAAACATGTTAAAGCTTGGTGGGTAGAGGAGATGAAAGCAATGACTGAACATAATGAAATAAATGAACTGATACCAGTGGAACCTTCTGAATCCAAGAAGAAAAAAGCAGAGGTTGAACCCCGTGATCTGCTGATTCATGAGAGGGAGTATTGGGAGAGTGGTTTTGAGCGAATTGCAGGAATTGATGAGGTGGGCCGGGGATGTCTATTCGGAGATGTAGTGGCCGCTGCTGTCATATTGCCTCGTGATCTGATACTGGAAGGTGTCAATGATTCCAAAAAACTAACAGAGAAGAAGCGTGAAGCTCTGTATGACGTTATTATGGAAAAGGCTTTGTCCGTAGGTGTTGGTTTTGCGGATGCAGAAACGATTGATCGTCTCAATATTAAACAGGCCACCAGACTTGCAATGAAGCGTGCCGTGGAGGCCTTGGACGGTCCACCTGACTATCTATTGGTTGATGCCGAAAAAGTGGACGTAAATGTACCTCAGATCTCCATTATCAAAGGGGATGCCAACAGCCAGTCCATCGCAGCAGCATCCATCATTGCGAAGGTAACCCGCGATCGGCTCTGCAAGGAGGAATGGGAGACATTATATCCAGAGTATGGTCTGTCGATACATAAGGGATATGCAACTAAGTTTCATCGCGAACAGATCATGGCTCTTGGCGCCACCCCGATGCACAGGCGGAGTTTTCTCGGCAATCTGCTCGGCGAGCAGCATACTTTATTTTAACCAAGATGTAAAGGAAGGAGGGAGAGAACCGTGAATATTAGCTCGATGATTCGTGGTCTCCTGGGAGACAGCAAGCCGGGGAATGCCAAGCCGCTTGAGCTTAAGGAGGGTCAGGTTGTACGTGGATCTGTCGTAAGTGTCTCAGAGGATGGTGGAGATGCTGTTCTGCAAATTCAGGGCGTACAGGTACGTGCCAAGCTCGAGACACCCCTTCGCCCAGGGGAAACCACACTACTTCAAGTGCAGCCGCCTGGAGAGAATGGCATGACCGTCATGAAGCCGCTAGCTGGCACGTTGTCTGAATTGCCCCAAGCATCTTTGAACAATCTGCTTCAAGAGGTAGGTTTGCCGGATACCAAGGGGAATCGGGAACTGCTGCTCGCCATGCAGCGCAGCGGGTTACCGTTTACGAAGGATAATGTTGCCATGGTTCAAAGTATGATGACTGTCAAACCAGCTCAAGTACCTGTGGAAGAGTGGGTGCAGGCAACGGGTATTGCATTTCAGCGTGGTCTGCCGATTACGGCGGAAACGGTAAAAGGATTGCATCAGACGGTATTTGGTCCACCCCTTCATCAGCTGCTAAATGGGTTAACGGAGCAGCTGGAAACATTTCTTACTCAGAGTGCGGGCAAAACCGCGGTGACGGGTGAACAGGCAGGTACATCCAAGCTGCCAGCGTCGGGTGGTTTGCCTGTAACGGTAGCCGGCGGGCAGCAGACAGATGCTCCCGAAACGCTGCCTGCTGGAGGACGTCAGATAGGAACATCTGGCCAAACGGCATCACTGCTGCAGGGTCCTACAACAACGCCGGCAGGAGCCGGAACAGGACCTGTTCCGATGTCAAACAGCGGCGCAGCGGCAGACGTGCGCGGTGGTGTGCAAACCAGCTCAGGCACAGGGCTTCCTGAGGCTGGGACAAAATCTGGAAACGGACAAGCGGAAACGGCCGGAAAAGCTGGGCAAGGCATTCAGGCAGGGACGGGAATCCCTGGAGAGAGCCAGCGTGCCACGGAAGCGGGCCGCCCGGGTATACCTGGGGCGGCAGCGGATGTAGCAGCTGGACGAGGGATTGCCGGCCAGCAGGAAGGTAGCGCGGCTGGGCGACCAGATGGCCGTGCGGAGACGCCAGCAGCTGCGAGTGCTTCGCCCGCTGCAGCGCAGACCGGGGCAGCAGCACCAACGGCGGCGCAACTGGCGCCGAAGCTGCTGGCCCTGCTGGACGCGCTGCGCAGCGCGTCCGCTGCCGCACCAGCACAGGCCGCCCCTGCACCTGCGGGCGGCCAGGCTGCTGCGGCTGCCGGAGGCGTGCCGCAGCCTGTACCAGCCGGCGCTGATGCGCAGCCGGCTGGGGGGAGTGCGGCAGCACCTGCGGGCGCTGCCGCACAGCACGCGCCTGTCACCCACGAGGGGGACCCGTGGGTGGGGCGCGTGCTGAAGCTGCTCGGTGCGGAGCACGAGCAGCAGGCAGTGCACGGCGCGGCTGCACAGCCGCGCGTGGGTGAGGCGGCGAGTCCAGGCACCGCGGACTCGCTGAAGGGCTTGCTGCTGCAGCTCGCCAGCAGCGACAGTGCCCCGGCGGCCCTGAAGGAAGCCGCCGGGCAGGCTGTGCAATATCTGACGGGTCAGCAGTTGCTGCTGACAACGGACCGGGGCTCTACCTTTGCCCAAATGCACTGGTTCATCCCGATTACCGGACCCAATGGAGAAGAAACGGCTTCGGTACAGATCCAATCCCGGCGGGGCCCGCGCGGTGAACTGGATGCATCCAATTGCAGATTGTGGTTTGATCTGGACATGAAAAGTCTCGGACCAACACTGGTAGATGTGCATGTCGTCAACAATATTGTCAGCCTTCGGGTTCTCAATGATCGGGAGGGCATGGGTCCGCTTCTGGATAGCGGACGGGAAGTGATTCAAGAGGCGCTGGACAAGCTGGGCTATCAATTACTAACCTTTAAGACAGAGCCCTGGCCAGTTGGCCAGGAACCGGGTGCTGAGCGTAAAATAAATGCGTCCGACTACAGCCCTGATCGTTACAAAGGGGTGGATATGCGAGTATGAAAGATGAGCCGCAGCCAGATCTTCTTTCCAAAAAGGCTGTTGCCTTAAAATATGTACCCGGCGAAAGTGAAGCGCCGGTCGTTGTAGCCAAAGGCCGTGGCAAAGTCGCGGAAGCAATCCTTGATAAAGCTAAGGAAAACGGAGTTCCTGTTCAGGAGGATGCTGCACTGGTGGAGGTTTTGTCCAAGCTTGACTTGGACGAGCAAATTCCGGCAGAGCTCTATCAACTGGTGGCTGAGGTGTTAACCTATATTTACCGAGCAGACCGCCTCGCTTCCGGAAGTGAGGGAGAGGATACATGGTGAGCCATTCACCTGGACCTAGACATAACTCTACTCCCAAACTTACGCGTCAGCAAAAAGGCAAGATAGGCGAAGAAGCGGCTTGCAGGTGGCTGCGTGAGCAAGGTTATTTAATTATGGAACAAAACTGGCGTTGCCGCCGTGGTGAGATTGATATTATCGCTGCACATGGTGATTTGCTTGTCTTTGTTGAGGTACGAAGCAGAAGTGGAGCCGGAAAGTATGGTACACCACAGGAATCGGTAGATATTCGTAAGATGCAGCAGGTTCGTTCCACGGCAGCCGTATATCTTCAACAATTAAGAGAGAAAGAATTGCAAATTCGTTTTGATGTGGTTGCTGTAATTTTAGATGCGGCAGGTCAGATTGTAACTATTGAGCACATTGAAAATGCGTTCTGAACTGATGAACTAAACCACTTTAAACATGGTGTTTTCTAAAATGAAAGAATTCCCTTGTGAATTCAAATTTTAGAGACACCTTTTTTGTGTGAAAAATAGTCAACACTAATTCCATGGGCATTCTTTGAAACTGAAGAACGGTTCGTTGTATAATCAAGAATGTAACCAAGCGTATTGATTTTATTTATTATAAAGTCCGTTAGCAGCGCTATTGGAATTTGCTGTGATGGAGAATTTTCCATAGGAGGTAAGTTCAGTGACCAAATCTACAAATATTGGTACAGTCAATGATGTAAGAAGTGCCATTCAGAACCGGCGTACCGTCAAAAAGTTTAAAAAAGATGCTGTGCCTACAGAACAGATTATCGAGCTGTTAGATACGGCAGTCTGGGCACCAAACCATAAATTGCGTGAGCCGTGGAGATTTTTGTTGTTTACCGGAGACGGGCGGAAGAAGCTTGCAGAAGCGATTGAGGCAGAGATGGGCGAAGATAACAAATTCTCAGCCAATGTTATGCAGGTACCGTCGATCATGCTTGTGGTCCTGGAAGAGGATCCAAGACAAAATATATGGGATGAGGATTTTGCTGCAGTAAGTGCACTGGTGCAGAACTTTATGCTGGCTGCATGGAGTGAAGATATTGGAACCTTTTGGGTAACCAAGCCTTTCCTGTATGCACCGAAATTCCGCAAACCACTGGGGATTGAGGCTGGTGAAAAAATTGTCGGCATGGTCTACATGGGTTATCCGGAGGTTATCCCTTCTGCGAAAGAACGCACACCGGCCAAAGATAAACTTACCCTTTTTGATTAAGTAAGCAGCATGCCTGTCCGTATCTTAACCAATGAACCGTTCAAGGTCTCCTTTTCAATGAAATGAAGGAGATGACCTGAACGGTTTTTTTAGTGATCGTCATTAAAGTGAATTTATATGTTATGAGCTGGGGCTATTAAGGTTCTAAAACAAATTTAGATCCAATTGCCGATACTGAATTGCCTCAGCCACATGAGCCGTTAAAATTTCGCCGTCATGATCCAGATCAGCAATCGTCTGCGCCATCTTGATAATGCGATCGTGAGCACGCATGCTTAAGTTAAGGGCTTGCAGTGTGTGCTGGAGCAGATGGTCTGCTTCCGAGGGAAGACGTGCAGTTCGGCGGAGCAGTCTTCCGGATAACTGACTATTCCAACGCACAGAGCTGCTCGCATAGCGCTTTGCCTGGATATGATGAGCATGGACAACTTTGGCTTGCATCTCGGCAGAAGTCGGGGAAGGTGCTGCCTTCCGCCATTCGCCAGGTGGAGGAACCTCGACCTGCAGATCTATCCGATCCAGCAAAGGACCCGAGATTTTGGCCCGATAAGCTGCAACGCGGGAAGGGCTGCATATACAGCGCTGATCCTCAGATTGAGCGGACAAATACCCGCACGGGCAGGGATTCATGGAGCATGCAAGCATAAACTGTGCAGGAAACGTAAAAGCAGCTCTTGCCCGGCTTATGGTGACCGTATGATCCTCCAGCGGCTGACGTAAAACTTCAAGCACTTGACGATGAAACTCAGGAAGCTCATCAAGGAACAGTATACCGCGGTGTGCAAGGCTGACTTCACCCGGCTTCGGAATACCGCTGCCACCAATTAGGCCGGAGGTAGATATCGTATGATGTGGTGACCGGAAGGGGCGTTCCGTAACCAAACCGTTTGACGTTTCTTTCAGTTTCCCAGCAGCACTTAGCACTTTGGTGACTTCCAGTGATTCTTCCTCGGATAACGGAGGGAGAATGGTGGGCAGACGTTTGATAAGCATCGTTTTGCCAGTCCCGGGAGGTCCCACTAGCAGTATATTATGCATCCCGGCTGCAGCAATCATCAGCGCGCGCTTCACATGATGTTGGCCGAGAACGTCACTGTAGTCATCGCTTAACGAAGCCGTAATCTGAGTCTTGGCGTTGGGGCTGGAGAGACCCTGTTCATATGCAGCGGGTTTAATAAGGTGAGCGAAGTTATTCAAAACAACCGTTCCCGCTTTAGACAAGACCCCATCTTTCGTCTGGGAATCAGGCTTATCTGGCGCGATGTCTCTTAAATGGCCGATTCCATATACGTTAATACCGCTAATTAACGAAGCTTCTGCCAGATTATCAACGGGGAGGAGAACGGAAGTGAAGCCTTGACGCTTAGCCAGATCCACCATGGCAAGTACACCTGGTACGGATCGAACCGAGCCATCCAATGCGAGTTCGCCGAGCAAAAGTGTTCTTTCCTGGGACGGCAGCACGAGCTGCCCACTAGTCATTAGCAAAGCTACGGCAATGGCAAGATCAAATGAAGAGCCTTCTTTACGCAGGTCAGCAGGGGCAAGATTAATCGTAATTCGTTGTAATGGATATTGATAACCGCAATTTTTGACAGCAGCACGAACACGCTCAACCGCTTCACGAATGGCCGAATCCGGCAAGCCAATAATGGAAGTCTGGGGCAATCCATTGGACAAATCCGTTTCCACTTCGATTAATACCCCGTCAATTCCATATAAACATGCACTATACAATTTTCCGTACATAATAAAAAGAAACACCTCACTTCGTCCTTGGCTGCGCATAATGCGGGCCAGTGTGCGAATCAAGGTGCTTCCTCAGCTTCTAATAAGCATTGTATATAAAAGAAATCAGGGCGTCAACCTGTCTTCATCATCGCTGTAATTCTAACCCTGAATTCTGAATTTTTATCAATCCACTCTCGTGGATATCATCAGAAAATCATTGTCTGAATAGGTATATCGTTAAGGATACTAACCATCTCAAAGTAGAGGAAATGAAACAGTTTTACAAATTTAATTAAAGTACGTTTAGTTCGACATCAATGTTGCCGCGTGTTGCACGGGAGTATGGGCATGCTTGATGAGCCGCTTCTACCAGCTTCTCTGCGGTCGCCTTGTCTACGCCTTTTGCAAGAACGTCGAGTGTTGCCGCGATGCCGAAGCCACCATCTTCCACTTTTCCGAAATGAACTGTAGCTGTGACTTCAGTACCTTCTAACTTAATTTTTTGCATGCGAGCAACCATATTTAGTGCACTATCAAAACAAGCTGCATAACCTGCTGCAAACAATTGCTCTGGGTTGGTACCTTCTCCACCTGCACCGCCCATTTCTTTCGGTGTGCGTACATCTAAACGAAGTTCCGGACTGGAGGATTCTACATAACCGTTACGTCCGCCAACTGCTTTTACCGTAGTTTCATACATTTTTTGTTGAATAGTCATCATGTCAACTCGCCCCTTTATGTCTGCGATTATATTTTACACAATTTAATTTAACACAATAAAATAGAAATGTAAAATCCCTTGTGCTCAATTATTCTGTTTTTTTTCTAATTTGTGATAATATATATAGAGAGAGTTTTCAGTATGTGCAGATAAGCATGCAAAAGACAGGCTTAACACAGCGCTTTCTATAAGAAATTAAATGTACAATAGGCAGGTGGGATTAATATTATGCAAACGGATGCTTTGAAGTTGGATAACCAATTATGCTTTGCCATATATGCTTGTTCACGTGAAATCACGAAGATGTACCAGCCATATCTCGAGGTGCTGGGTGTCACCTACTCGCAGTATTTGGTCATGATGGTATTGTGGGAGCGAGAGGAATGCACGGTTAAAGAAATCGGAGAGGCACTCTACTTGGATTCGGGAACGTTGACACCGCTATTAAAACGCCTGCAATCTGCCGGACTCATTCATCGTGAACGTTCAGCACAGGATGAGCGCAAAGTGCTTATTACGTTAACTGATTCAGGTAAGGAGCTTCGCAATAAGGCTCTGTCCATTCCGGATTCTATTCAGGGGGATGCTTGCCTGAGCAGTACGGAATTTGAATCGTTGCTTGGTCAGTTTAAAGGACTGCTTCAGAAGGTACATGAAACGAATATGAAAGAAGCTAGAAAATAACCTGGAAATAATCTTGATATAACGAAAAGGAGAAACCTTAGACATATTAGTCTGAGGTTTTTTTCCATTAATATCCAAGCATTCACAATATGGGATGATATCCATATCAAAAAGCTGTCTATTAACCATTACTTTTTTAAGGAAAGCGTTTTAAAAACGTGTTACAATGAATTGGGTTTAAGTGAAAATAGTCAACAATTGTCTTTTGGTAGTCAACCAACCCGCCTTGTTGCAGTCATGTTGATAGGAGGATTCGAGAATGAATATCCATGAATATCAAGGAAAAGAAGTACTGAAACAGTATGGAGTTGCCGTTCCTAATGGGAAGGTTGCTTATACAGTCGATGAAGCGGTTGCGGCCGCAGAGGCACTGGGCAGTCCGGTGACTGTAGTCAAAGCGCAAATTCACGCAGGAGGCCGGGGAAAAGCCGGCGGCGTAAAGGTAGCGAAGAGCGCAGACGAAGTTAGAGCGTATGCTTCCGAAATTTTGGGGAAAGTACTGGTGACACACCAGACTGGACCTGAAGGCAAGGAAGTAAAACGTCTTTTGATCGAAGAGGGCTGCGATATCCGCAAAGAGTACTATGTGGGTGTTGTTGTTGACCGTGCAACGGGCCGTGTCGTGATGATGGCATCCGAAGAAGGCGGTACGGAGATCGAAGAAGTGGCTGAAGCTACTCCTGAGAAAATTTTCAAAGAAGTTATTGACCCTGCTATTGGATTACAAGTGTTCCAAGCACGTAAATTGGCCTACAGCATTAATATTCCAAATGAATTGGTGAACAAAGCAGTCAAATTCATGCTTGCATTGTACACTGCATTTGTGGAAAAAGATTGCTCCATTGCTGAGATCAACCCTCTTGTTGTTACTGGAGATGGAAACGTTATCGCGCTGGACGCGAAACTGAATTTTGATTCCAACGCATTGTTCCGTCACAAGGATATTTTGGAACTGCGCGACTTGGATGAAGAAGACGAAAAAGAAATCGAGGCTTCCAAATACGACCTCAGCTACATAGCACTTGATGGCAACATCGGCTGTATGGTTAACGGTGCGGGACTTGCGATGGCTACGATGGATATCATCAAATACTACGGCGGAGACCCTGCCAACTTCCTTGATGTTGGGGGCGGTGCAACAACGGAGAAAGTGACAGAAGCTTTCAAAATCATTTTGTCTGACGCTAAAGTGGCGGGCATCTTCGTTAATATTTTCGGCGGAATCATGCGCTGTGATGTCATTGCAAATGGTGTGGTTGAAGCAGCGAAGCAGCTTGGCCTCACAAAACCGCTGGTTGTTCGTCTTGAAGGAACGAATGTGGAGCTTGGCAAACAGATTTTGGGTGAATCCGGCCTGAATATCGTACCTGCTGATTCCATGGCCGACGGTGCACAAAAAATCGTTGCCCTCGTAAAATAAGTTCATTCCTGGGCCATTTATATCAATCCAAAGAGCGGTTCGCAATCTTCATGAATTGGATCGGAATGCTTCAGTCCGTCTAATTCATGTTCCCGCTAGCGATGGAATCGAATGATATAAATTGCTTTCTTAGTGCCGGAGCTGTCCGGAACTTGAAAAATAACCGTAAGGATGTGAAGCAACGTGAGTATTTTGATCGATAAAAATACAAAAGTCATTACGCAAGGCATTACGGGTTCAACGGGAATGTTCCACACGAAGGGCGCATTGGATTACGGAACCCAGATGGTAGGCGGTGTAACACCAGGCAAAGGTGGGACCAATGTTGATATCACGCTGGAAGATGGCAAAGTCGTTAGTCTTCCGGTATTCAATACGGTACAAGAAGCGAAGGAAGCTACAGGTGCAACAGCGAGTGTTATCTATGTGCCACCAGCATTCGCAGCGGATTCCATCATGGAAGCTGTTGACGCAGAGCTTGATCTTGTAATCTGTATTACAGAAGGTATCCCTGTCCTTGATATGGTGAAGGTAGACCGTTTCATGGAAGGCAAAAAGACTGTATTGATCGGACCGAACTGTCCTGGTGTTATTACACCGGGTGAATGTAAAATCGGGATCATGCCTGGCTATATCCATATGGCTGGACATGTTGGCGTCGTTTCCCGTAGCGGAACGCTCACCTATGAAGCTGTTCATCAATTGACTACACGTGGAATTGGACAGTCTTCAGCGGTAGGAATCGGGGGAGACCCGGTTAAAGGTTCCGAATTCATTGATATCCTCAAACGTTTCAATGAAGATCCTCAGACTCATGCTGTCATCATGATCGGGGAGATCGGTGGTACAGCAGAGGAAGACGCTGCAGAGTGGGTACGCGATAATATGACCAAACCGGTTGTTGGATTTATCGGTGGCGTTACTGCGCCTCCAGGCAAACGGATGGGTCATGCTGGTGCCATTATCTCAGGAGGTAAAGGTACAGCCAAGGAAAAAATCGCGAAGCTTGAATCCTGCGGTATCAAAGTTGCTCCAACGCCTGCCGAGATGGGCTCCACTCTGGTAAGCGTGCTAGAAGAGCGCGGGATTTTAAATTTGTGCACGACACATTAATTCTTTTCCATTATAATAGTAGAAACGGTGCGGAGATGTTATTACTCTCGTAACCGACTATTGTGATACGGAAAAGGTAAGCAACCTTTTGTCCTCATACAGGGCGAAGGGTTGCTTTTTTGCGTTGAATTACTTGCCAAATGAGGGAGCTGAATTGCTCTTTGTAAAGTAAACGCTTGCATTCTGTCGTCACAACCTACACAATATGAGGGAAGTGTTCTTCCCGCTCGGGAGGCTTATAGCATGGAGAAAAGCTTGATTCTGTTTGGTTTGCATGAAATGGATGGTGTTGGGAAGAAAACGATCTCGAAATTAATGACAGGGGGGCTCAACCTTCCAGATTTGCTTCATTATGAAGAAGGAGATTGGGTTCAAGCCGGGTTACGTAAAGATCAGGCCGCGAGGCTTGTGAAAACTTTCGATGCAGACTGGATTGAGCATAGGCGTGAAGCGGTTTATAAACAAGGAATTCAGGTTATTACCTATCTGGATGAAGATTACCCCATATTAATGAAGGAAACCGTTCAGGCACCTTGGGTTATGTATGGCCGTGGGGACATGAGTTTGTTACATACAAAGGCGATTGCCATGGTAGGAACCCGAATGCCAACAGTGTATGGGCGCAAAGTAGGCGAGAAGCTAACGGCAGAATTTTGTCATGCAGGGTTGACCATAGTAAGTGGACTTGCCCGAGGGATTGATAGCACCTGTCATGAGGCCGCTCTTCGCGCAAAAGGTAAAACCATTGCCGTTTTTGGCACAGGAATTGATAAGATCTATCCACCTGAGAACAAAAAACTAGCTGAGCAAATTGCTGAAACAGGTCTATTACTGTCGGAATATCCACCAGGCACACGTGCTCATCAAGGATTATTTCCGGAACGTAATCGAATTATTGCTGGTTTGACACTTGGAACGCTGGTTGTAGAAGCGGATATCCGAAGCGGCTCTCTTATTACTGCAGATGCTGCGCTGGAGGCAGGGAGAGATGTATTTGCTGTTCCGGGCCCCATTACATCACCCAAGAGTCGGGGGTCACATAATCTGATTCGTCAGGGGGCAAAATTGGTCACTTGCGCGGATGATCTGCTTGAAGAGTACCGAATGGACTTGCCAAATCCCGAACAACTTCCTTACAATAGAGGACGTTCCCCAGAAAAGGGAGAAGGTAATCATACGGATATGTTTCCTGAAGTGATTCTCTCATCTGATGAGAGAAGGATCATCTCCTTGCTGGAGCAGGACGAAAGATCTTTGGATCAACTTGTAGAGCAGCTCGGTTGGGATTTTGGACATTTGCATTCAGTTCTGTTATCTTTAATCATAAAAAAACAGATTAGCCAATTACCTGGAACCAAATATGCAAGGGTATGACAATGCTGTGACCACGCGGCATGTGAAAATAGATTATTAACGGAAGTTATTTAATTGCTGACAAGGATGAAAAGGAACAAGCAGTTTCATGACTGAGAGGAGGATGAACCTATGGCGGATTCACTCGTAATCGTGGAGTCGCCCTCAAAGGCGAAGACAATCGGCAAATATTTAGGCAGCAAGTTCATCGTGAAGGCTTCGATGGGACATGTGCGCGATTTGCCGAAAAGTCAGATCGGCGTTGAGGTGGAGAATGATTTTAATCCGAAATATATTACGATCCGCGGCAAAGGTTCGATTTTGAAAGAACTGAAGGATGCACGAAAGAAAGTGAAAAAAGTGTACCTCGCAGCTGACCCGGATCGCGAAGGCGAGGCTATTGCATGGCACTTGGCTCATGCACTTGAACTGGATGACACGGAGGATTGCCGAGTTGTCTTCAACGAAATTACGAAGCAGGCAGTCAAGGATGCGTTCAAAACACCCCGCAAGATTAACATGGACTTGGTTAATGCACAGCAGGCCAGACGAATTCTGGATCGGCTTGTCGGATATAAAATCAGTCCTCTATTATGGAAGAAAGTCAAAAAAGGA
This sequence comes from Paenibacillus sp. 7516, assembly GCF_002272715.1. Classification (NCBI taxonomy): domain Bacteria; kingdom Bacillati; phylum Bacillota; class Bacilli; order Caryophanales; family Paenibacillaceae; genus Paenibacillus; species Paenibacillus sp. 7516. Next base: position 46,192 of record NZ_NPBI01000007.1, on the reverse strand, counting down.
TTGTCTGCTGGACGTGTTCAGTCGGTGGCAGTCAAAATCATTTTGGATCGCGAAAATGAAATCGATGACTTTGTTCCAGAAGAGTACTGGAGCATTACGGCGAAGCTGACTGCAGACGGCAATCCGTTTGAAGCGAAGTTCCATCAATTGAACGGTGCAAAAACCGAACTGGGAAGCGAAGCCGAAGTACAAGCTATTTTGAAACAAATTGAGAATGCGGATTTTACCGTCAAAGAAGTGAAAGAGAAAGAACGCAGCCGGAATCCATCCGCTCCGTTTACGACAAGTTCTTTGCAGCAGGAGGCTGCACGGAAATTGAATTTCAGGGCTTCCAAAACGATGTCGGTTGCACAACAGCTCTATGAGGGCGTAGACCTCGGAAAAGAAGGCACAGTGGGTCTCATTACGTATATGCGTACAGACTCCACCCGGATTGCGGCATCCGCTCAGGAAGAAGCCAAAGAATATATTGTTGGCAAGTACGGTGAAGCTTTTGCACCTGAGACGCCAAGAAACTATTCCAAGAAGGCTGCCAATGCGCAGGATGCTCACGAAGCTATTCGTCCAACATCCATTTTGCGTGATCCGGATTCCATCAAATCATTTATGAGCCGTGATCAGTTCAGGCTGTATAAACTGGTATGGGAGCGCTTCGTGGCTAGCCAGATGTCTTCTGCTGTCCTCGATACACTCTCTGTGGATATCGCAGCTGGAGATACCATTTTCCGTGCAGCAGGCTCCAAGGTTCGCTTTCAGGGCTTCATGAAGGTTTATGTGGAAGGTAACGATGATGGTACTACGGAAGAAGATCGTTTGCTGCCTCCACTAAAAAATGGAGATCGGTTAGAGAAGCAGGAGATTGAACCGAAACAGCACTTCACTCAACCGCCGCCCCGGTATACGGAAGCAAGACTTGTACGTACGCTGGAAGAGCTGGGCATAGGGCGTCCAAGTACATATGCACCAACCCTGGAAACCATTCAGAAGCGTGGATATGTGGCAATTGAAGAGAAGAAATTCATGCCTACCGAGCTTGGAGAACTGGTCATCGAGCAGATGGAGGAGTTTTTCCCTGAAATTCTGAATGTAGAGTTCACTGCCAATATGGAAGGTGATCTTGACCATGTGGAAGAAGGCTCGGAAGACTGGGTCAAGGTACTTGCGGAATTTTATGAATCATTCGAGAAAAGACTCGAATTCGCAGAAGAAGAAATGAAAGAGATTGAGATTGAAGATGAAGTCTCGGACGAAATCTGCGAGAAATGCGGCAAGCCGCTTGTGTACAAATTGGGTCGGTTCGGCAAGTTTCTTGCGTGCTCCGGATTCCCGGATTGCCGGAATACCAAACCGATCATTAAGGATATTGGCGTAACTTGTCCGAAATGCAAGGAAGGACATGTGGTTGAACGTCGTAGCAAGAAAGGACGTATCTTCTATGGCTGCGACAAGTATCCAGAGTGTGATTTCGTATCCTGGGATAAACCGTCGGCCAAACCTTGTCCAAGTTGTGGTTCCCTCATGGTTGAGAAACGAAACAAGCAGGGAACGCGTTTGCAATGTACATCCTGTGATCATCAGGAACCGGTCGAGGAGCCGGAAGAAGAAACAGCGGATTAGCATATATGGGGGTAAATGATTTTGACGAATGAACAAGTAGTAACAGTAATTGGAGCCGGGCTGGCAGGAACGGAAGCAGCTTGGCAAATTGCAAGTCGCGGTGTGCGAGTAAAACTATACGAGATGAGACCGGTTGTAAAAACACCGGCTCATCATACCGATAAATTTGCAGAGCTGGTGTGCAGCAATTCGCTGCGTGCCAACGGTTTGACCAATGCAGTTGGTGTGCTGAAAGAAGAAATGAGAATGCTGAACTCCCTGGTACTGGGTGCAGCCGATCGAAATGCAGTTCCAGCAGGAGGGGCACTTGCTGTTGACCGCGATGGATTCTCAGGAGAAATTACTTCCACGCTTCATCAGCATCCACTCATCGAGGTGGTTAACGAAGAACTGACCTCCTTGCCAGAGGATGGTATCGTTGTTGTTGCAACCGGTCCACTGACTTCACCAGCATTATCCGAACAAATCAAGGCGCTGATGGGAGAGGAATACTTCTATTTCTACGACGCAGCTGCTCCGATCATTGAAAAAGACTCCATTGACATGAACAAGGTGTACCTTGCTTCCCGTTATGATAAAGGGGAGGCGGCTTACCTAAACTGTCCGATGACAGAAGAAGAGTTTGATATCTTCTATGATGCTCTGATTACGGCAGAGGTTGCCCAATTAAAAGAGTTTGAAAAGGAAATTTACTTCGAAGGCTGCATGCCGATTGAAGTCATGATGAAGCGAGGAAAACAAACGGCTCTGTTTGGTCCGATGAAACCTGTTGGTCTCATTAACCCGCATACAGGGGAGTTGCCACACGCCGTGGTACAGCTTAGACAGGATAACGCAGCAGGAACCCTGTATAACCTGGTTGGATTCCAGACACATCTGAAATGGGGAGAGCAGAAACGGGTATTCTCGCTAATCCCTGGACTGGAAAATGCAGAGTTTGTACGTTATGGTGTTATGCACCGCAATACCTTCATTAATTCTCCCAAACTGCTGCGTCCAACGTATCAGTTCAAGGAACGTCCAAATCTGTTCTTTGCAGGACAAATGACAGGTGTGGAAGGGTATGTTGAATCTGCTGCCTCAGGTCTGATTGCGGGTATGAATGCAGCCAAAGCGGCACTTGGACAGGAACTTGTAGTGTTGCCAGTAGAGACAACACTTGGCAGTATGGCACAGTATATTACTACGGCTGACTTCAAACACTTCCAACCGATGAATGCTAACTTCGGCTTGCTGCCGAAACTGGAAACAAAGATCCGTAACAAAAAAGAAAAAAATGAAGCTCTTGCACAGCGCGCATTGGATGGTATTGCCCGTTTTGCAGCTGCAGAAGGTCTAACTGTTCCGGGACGCGTATAAATTAGTTTCGTGGGAGGAGGCTGAATCATGGATATGTCATTTCATGCTACAACGATCTGTGCAGTTCGTCATAATGGCAAGGCAGCGATTGCCGGAGATGGTCAGGTGACCATGGGGCAAAGCGTTGTGATGAAAAATACGGCCAAAAAAGTAAGACGTCTATACCGCGGACAGGTTGTAGCTGGTTTTGCCGGTTCAGTAGCGGATGCCATTACACTATTCGAAAAGTTTGAGGGTAAGCTGGAGGAGCATCATGGCAATCTGCAGCGTGCTGCAGTGGAGCTTGCCAAGGACTGGCGGCAGGATCGCATTTTGCGCAAGCTTGAAGCACTTCTTATCGTTATGGATAAGACAGGAATGCTGCTTATCTCTGGCGGAGGCGAAATCATTGAGCCGGATGACGATGTCATTGCGATCGGTTCTGGTGGGAACTTTGCCCTGTCTGCTGCTCGTGCATTAAAACGTCATGCAACAAACCTGGAAGCCAAGGACATTGCTCGTGAGTCATTGCAGGTTGCTGCAGAATTATGTGTGTATACCAACAATAATATCATTGTAGAAGAACTGTAAGATAACCCCGCAAACTGAAACATAGAGCATGGCCGTCAGGGCTATTCCTATCAATTTGCGGGGTTATCCCTAATTTTGATAACATAATTCTATGCAGGATTTTAAGTAGACTGGTAGGAGGGAAGCGAAATGCAAACACAAGCGTTAACACCAAGACAAATCGTTGCAGAGCTTGATAAGTATATTGTAGGTCAGAAACAGGCCAAAAAATCGGTGGCGGTTGCCTTGCGCAATCGATATCGCCGCAGCCTTTTGCCAGAACATACGCAGGATGATATTGTCCCTAAAAACATATTGATGATTGGACCGACAGGTGTTGGTAAAACGGAAATTGCCCGCCGTCTGGCTAAACTGGTGGGTGCCCCTTTTGTAAAGGTGGAGGCAACGAAATTCACGGAAGTGGGTTATGTTGGTCGTGATGTGGAATCCATGATCCGTGACCTGATTGAAACGTCCATGCGGATGGTTAAGCTGGAACGGACCGAAAAGGTAAAAGACAAGGCTGAAGAAGCTGCCAATGAACGTATCGTACATATTCTGGCTCCTTCCCAATCCAAGTCCAAAAATCAACGTAACCCGTTTGAAATGATATTCGGCAATAATGGAAACAATACGCCCGAGCAGGAAGAACCGGAGCCGGACACCAATGTCGCAGAGCGGCGTCGCAAGATCAAATTCGACTTGTTATCCGGTAAATTGGAAGAAGACATTATCGAGATTGATGTTGAGGATACAGCTCCGAATATGATGGATATGTTTGCAGGGCAGGGAAATGACCAGATGGGCATGAATATGCAGGAGATGTTTGGAAGCCTGCTGCCGCGACGCACCAAAAAACGCAAGCTGGCGATCAAAGAAGCTCGTAAAGTCCTGATCCAGGAAGAAGCTAGCAAGCTGATCGATATGGATGACGTTACGCAAGAGTCCATTCGCAGAGCCGAACAGACGGGTATCATTTTTATTGACGAAATCGACAAGGTGGCAAGCCAGGGACGTGGCAGCGGCCCGGATGTATCTCGTGAAGGGGTGCAGCGGGACATTTTGCCTATCGTGGAAGGTTCTACAGTGATGACCAAGTACGGACCTGTCAAAACCGATTATATTCTGTTTATGGCGGCTGGAGCGTTCCATGTGGCCAAACCTTCGGATCTGATCCCCGAGCTGCAAGGACGTTTCCCAATTCGGGTTGAGTTGAATAGCCTATCTCTGGAGGAGTTCGTATCTATCTTGACAGAACCTCAGAATGCGTTGACTAAACAATATGTCGATTTGCTGCGGACTGAAAATATTGAAATCGAATTCTCGGATGAGGCCATTCGTGAGATTGCCAAGCTTGCTGAATCCGTAAACCAAAATACGGAGAATATTGGCGCTAGGCGTCTGCATACTATTCTTGAGAAACTCCTTGAGGATTTGTCCTATGAGGCACCTGAGCTCACGCTGGAGCGAATGGTGATTACTCCGGAGTATGTGCGCGAGAAACTGAACGATATTGCTCAGGATCGTGACCTGAGTCAATATATTTTGTAATAAGACTTTTCACAGTAATCAGAAGAACTTTATGATATTGAAGTTTAAGGGTGGTATTCACTGTTTAATAGAAATAAGATGAACTACTGTTGAAGGAATAATCCTGATCGGTTGGTGATTGCTTATCTTTATGGCAGATGAATGCTGCCTTTTTTTGTTCCCGACTAATGGATTTCTATAGAAAAGCCGATAAAAAGATTGAAGTTACATTTTAAGGTAGGGAAAAAGTAGGACTTGTGCCGCAGTTGTCAGGATTCGAGGTGGTAGGATTCCGAAAAAGATCATGTTTGTGGGTGGAACAGTTTCCAATATAAGGTTGTCTGTTTTATCCAAGTCTGGTTATCGGTTTAATTACCTTGCCGACAAAACTTGCGCAAATGCGCAAAAAGTCGATCGGAGTAATACGCTGATGCAGTAAAATATTTTCGTTGACTTCCAAGTGTAATGGGATTTTGAATTGTTAAGAAAGTGTTGTGTTATATCAGGGTAAACAAGTAAAGCAAGAAGGCTAGCTTGTCAATTATTTAATGTATTGAATGTTTCCTTCTAAAATTCTGATGAATAAAAACCTTGTTACAACGGCAAATATTGCTAACACAATTAAGATAAATTTTCCCAATTGCAAATTGAGTTGATGAAGTGACGGTAGGAATAAGATGGAAGAGCCTGCTATAAATTTTAAGAATGTTTAAGTGTGTGTTTTGTAGATGTGAACTCCAATTTGTTTTGGGCCTCAACATTTGCGAAAAAATTCATAATTTGCAGAAAATACACAAAAAGCCCTCTCTTTCAGAAAAGATAGGGCTTTTTTCTTATTGTAATAAATGCCAATCTCGAAGAAACTTATGTTATACGACAACATCAGAGTTAATTCTACTTAAGTCCTAGAAAAACGCGAAAAGGCGAATGTTTTTGTCGAAAAACATAAGCGATTTTAAGGGAAAAAGATTGAATCTTTTTCCATAATTTCTAAGGAGAGGAGGGAAATCGTGAATCTTTTGAATGATATCAGCTTTAAAAGATTACAAGGTGCACTTGATGCGTCCAACACTAGACAACAAACGATTGCAGACAACATTGCGAATGCGGACACCCCGTACTACAAGCGTTCTGACGTATCTTTTGAAGAAATTTTAAAGCAGCAAACGGATGGAGATATGCCAGTTCTTAAGGGAAAAGTAACGGACTCAAGGCATTTTGTCATAGGACCTTCCTCTTCCGTTCCTACACCTGTAGTAACAATGGATCATTCGACATCCATGAATAATAACCAGAATAATGTCGATATCGACAAAGAAATGAGCCTTCTGGCGGAGAACCAGTTACGTTACAACGCTTATATTCAACAAGTAAATGAACAGATTAAAATGATGCGTGTTGGAGTGGAAGGGAGATAACTTAGGTGAATATCAGTAACAGTTTTAACATTAGCTCCTCGGCCCTGACAGCCCAACGCTTGAGGATGGACGTAATATCTTCAAACATCGCTAATGCTGAGACGACTCGCGCCAGTGTATCAAATGGCGAAGCGGTTCCCTACAAAAGAAAAATGGTAGTTCTCGAACCAAACAAAACTTCGTTTAGCAGTATCCTGCAGAATCAGATGGGGAATAAGGCCTCAGGTGAGGGAGTTAGAGTATCAGAGATTCGTGAAGATCAGTCTCCTCTGAAACCTGTATATGATCCTTCTCATCCGGATGCCAACGCTGAAGGGTATGTGTATATGCCGAATGTGGATATTGCGAAAGAGATGGTTGACATGATATCAGCTTCTCGGTCCTACGAGGCAAACGTAACAGCGCTAAATTCAACCAAAGCAATGATAACAAAAGCTTTAGAGATCGGAAGATAGATTACGGTAATGTCAATGAGGTTTTAACATGAATAATGGGATAAAGGGGAGACATTGATGATTCAGAACAACATGTTTAACACACAGGTAGTTCAACCGTTGCAGATGCAAAATGCTTCCGTTAGCAAACCATCAACACCAGCCGAAACTATTCAGAGCTTCGGTACATACTTACAAGAGGCATTAGGGTCCGTGGCAACGCAGGAGACTCAGGCACATGAAATGTCCAATCAATTTCTATTGGGGAATGTGAACGTGGATCAGGTAATGATCGCTTCAGAACAGGCCCTGTTGAGTCTGCAGCTCACGTCGCAAGTCCGAAACAAAGTAGTCGAAGCGTATCAAGAGATTATGCGTACGCAAATGTAAAAAGAGCATGATTGCGCTTCGATAACAGCGCTGATCATTACAACAAGCAGCTGCGATGCTGCTCCTGAGGAAATCTCGTACTTTAGTAATAGAAGTACTTTGATGGCTCGGGACAGACTAAGCAAAGTTTCGGATGGGGTGACAGAGTGAATGAGAGAATTGCCCAGTACAGGGATAAAGTAACCCAGTATTGGAATAGCTTCAGCAAAAAACAGAAAGTTTTACTGGTTTCCACCTTTTTATTTTTGATTCTGGCAGCGGTTGTACTAACTATGCAGCTGTCCAAAACAGAATATGAAGTGGCATTTACTGATTTGAATTCCAGTGACTCAGCAGGAGTCATTAGCTACCTGGATTCATCCAATATCCCCTACAAATTAAGCGCAGACGGGAAAACCATATCGGTACCAAGCACGGATGTTGCACTAGCAAAAGTCAACATAGGATCACAAGGGATTATTCAGAATGGTTCATTAGGATATAAATCATTCGAGGAGTCTTCATCGCCGATCGGGATGACAGACAAAGAATTCGATGTTAAATACAACAATGCCATTAACGGAGAAGTCGAACAGTTACTCCAGCGCATGCAGGGTATTCAAGATGCAAAAGTCTTGGTCAATATGCCGAAAGATAATATCTTTGCCGGCCTGGAAGAACAGGACAAAGCATCCGCTTCCGTAGCATTGCAGTTTAAACCGGGATATCACCCGAATCAGGCAGCGGTGGATGGATACTTTAACTTGGTGAAAACCGCTATTCCCAACCTGCCAATTGAAAATATTACGATCACCAACACGGATGAAGCCGAGTTGATTCCAACTGCCCGTGGAGGCAGTGGTGGATTATCTTCCGAAGTCCAGGAAAACATGGCTTTGCAGAAGAAGTTCGAAAATGACGTACGCAACAATGTAAAACAGTTTCTGTCTCAAATCGTAGGCGAAGACAAAGTAAATGTACTCGTTGCTTCCAAGCTTAACTTCGATAAAGTGACAAGCAAAGAGAATCTCGTTACACCAGTTGATGAAGAGAACATGAAGGGCATCGAGATCAGTGTCCAGGAGATTCAAAAGAGTTATACAGGTGCGAGTACTCCAACAGGCGGTGTCGCAGGTACCGGTCAAGAAGAAGTTCCTGGGTATCCTTCAGCGGATGCAGCGGGGAATTCTACTTCTGAGGAATCATCAAGCACTGTAAACTACGAAGTCAATCGAATTGCCAAAGATATCATTTCCAGTCCTTATACTGTAAAAGATTTAACCATTAACGTAGCCGTTGAACCACCTGAAGGGCAAACAGAATTACAACAACCTGTCCAGGATGCAATTGAAAATATTTTGGTGAACATCGTTCGAGCTTCACTTGCAGATTCAGGTGATGTAATTACAGACGCTGATCTGACCAAGAAAGTTTCGGTTATATCCCAAGGTTTCCAGACTGCAGCCGCTGCAGAAACAGGATTCCAGCTATCAACAGGTATGATGTGGGGCGTAGGAGCATTGGTGGCCGCGTTAATCGCAGCAGTCGTTATCCTCCTCGTACGCCGTCGACGCAAACAAAACGAAGAGGAAGAAGAAGAGATTCCTCTCCCAGTAGCAACAGAGTTCCCGTCCATTACGTTGGACAGTGTAACGAACGAAAGTCAAGTGCGCAAACAATTGGAGAGTTTGGCGAAGAAAAAGCCAGACGAATTCGTCAATCTGCTGCGTACGTGGCTGGCTGACGAATAGAGGTGAACGCATTGGCAAAGGCAAGCAGTCAAGGTTTGACTGGAAGACAAAAAGCAGCAATTTTGTTGATTACACTAGGTCCGGAAGTGTCGGCACAAATCTTCAAACATCTGCGTGATGAGGAGATTGAACAATTAACATTGGAGATTGCCAATGTTCGCAAAGTGGATGCTTCCGAAAAAGATATGATTATGGCAGAATTTCACCAGATCTGTCTGGCTCAGGAATACATTTCTCAAGGCGGTATTACTTACGCGAGAGAAATTCTGGAGAAGGCACTCGGATCGCAAAAAGCACTTGAAGTTATTAACCGTTTGACAGCTACGCTGCAGGTTAGACCATTTGACTTTGCACGCAAAGCGGATCCAAACCAAATATTAAACTTTATTCAAAACGAAAGTCCACAGACGATTGCTTTGGTACTATCCTACCTGCAATTCGAACAGGCAGCAGCAATTCTATCCTCGTTGCCTCAGGAGAAGCAGGCTGATGTTGCACGAAGAGTCGCTGTCATGGACAGCACATCCCCTGAGGTTATCTCTCAGGTGGAACGTGTATTGGAACAAAAGCTGTCGTCAACGGTTACACAGGATTATACAAACGCAGGCGGCATCGAGTCGATCGTACAGATTTTGAATGGGGTCGACCGGGGTACGGAGCGTACCATTTTGGATTCTCTGGAAATTCAGGATCCGGAACTTGCCGAAGAAATCAAAAAACGCATGTTTGTATTCGAAGATATTGTCAACGTGGACGATCGTTCAATTCAACGTATCATCCGCGATATCGACAACGCAGACTTGCAGCTTGCACTCAAAGTGGCGAGCGAAGAAGTTCGCGATGCAGTGTTCCGCAACATGTCCAAACGAATGTCCGAGACATTCAAGGAAGAAATGGAATTCATGGGACCTGTTCGGTTGCGTGATGTGGAGGAAGCCCAGACTCGTATCGTAGGAACGATCCGCAGACTGGAAGAAGCTGGTGAGATCATTATCGCTCGCGGCGGAGGAGATGATATCATTGTCTAATTTGATTAAATCTTTCCAGTATGTGCCGGTTGATGACCGCAAACGTCTTGAAAACCATCATCATTATGGTGGTCCTGAAGCTGAAGGAACAGATAGTAAAGTAGAAGGTGCAGAGACAGAGGCGTTACAGGCTCGTGTAGACGAAGAAACTAAACGTCTGACTGCGGAGATGCTGGAGGATGCCAAGGAGTTTGCAGAAAAGCAGGTACGCGAAGCTTCCGAGGAAGCGGAACGCATGCTTAAAGAAGCCCGTGAGCAGATCGATAGCTGGTGGCAAGAACAGCGTCAGCAGGATGAACATTTAATTGAAGCGATGCGCTCACAAGGTTTTCAGCAGGGTTTTGATGAAGGCAAAGTACAAGCTGAACTGGATCTCCAAGTGCAGATCGAACAGATGATGAAAGAAGCTCAGGAAGTACTGCAAGAGGCTTATGTAGCAAAAGATCAAATTATCCAGGAAGCAGAGCCTTTTCTTGTAGAGCTGGCATGCGGAATTGCAGAGAAGGTTATTGATAAACAGCTCACTGTTGAACCAGAGCATACTCTCGAATTGATCCGTCAGAATCTGTCACGGAAACGTGAACAAGGAATGATTGCCTTATGTGTAGCTCCAGAGCAATTTGCTTTTGTACAAGCTGCGCGTGAAGAGTTGTCCTTATCCATCGATTCACAAGCCGAACTTCAAATATTGCCGGATGCAACGGTAAAAGACAAAGGGTGTGTCATTCGCTCGTCTTTTGGAAGCGTGGATGCCCGTATTGATACACAACTTTCTGAAATAAAAAAAGAACTGGTCCGCATAGCACTTGAGGATGAGGGGCGAAAAAATCAACATGAAGGTTCTTAGTTCACAGCGTTACATGGAGCACTTACGCCAATTTGATCCTGTTCGGGTTAATGGTAAGGTCACACAGGTTATCGGGCTTATGGTTGAATCCGAAGGACCTGACGCAAGCATCGGTGACGTATGCTACATCTACCCGGGGAAATCGGAGAAGCCGATTCAAGCAGAAGTCGTTGGTTTCCGGGATAACAAAGTGCTGCTGATGCCTTTGGGTGAATTGCAATCGATTGGTCCGGGGTGCGATGTCGTAGGTACCGGGAAGCCGCTTGGAGTTCAGGTTGGTTCAGAGCTGCTGGGCAAAGTGCTTGATGGACTTGGTCAACCTCTGGATGGATCGTTGCTGCCTTCAAGGATGCCGATGTTCTCCACATCGAATAAACCTGTGAATCCGATGGAACGGCCGCGTGTACTGGAAACCATGGGTGTAGGCGTTAGAGCGATTGATGGTCTATTGACTGTTGGTAAAGGTCAGCGGGTTGGTATTTTTGCCGGATCGGGTGTTGGTAAAAGTACTTTGATGGGCATGATTGCCCGTAATACGGCCGCTGATGTGAATGTTATAGCACTTGTAGGTGAACGGGGACGCGAGGTTCGTGATTTTATTGAACGTGATCTTGGACCGGAAGGGCTGGAGCGCTCGGTTGTCATAGTCGCAACTTCAGATCAACCGGCATTAATTCGAATTAAGGGGGCAGTCATTGCCACCACGATAGCGGAATATTTCAGGGACAGAGGCATGAATGTCATGCTGATGATGGATTCCGTTACTCGTTATGCCATGGCTCAAAGGGAAGTCGGACTTGCTGTGGGTGAACCTCCAGCGATGAGAGGCTACACACCTTCCGTATTTGCGAGTTTGCCTAAATTGCTGGAACGTGCGGGAACTGGACCAACCGGTTCCATAACAGCATTTTACACGGTACTCGTTGATGGTGACGATATGAATGAACCGATTGCGGATGCGGTGAGGGGTATTCTGGACGGTCACATTGTACTGAATCGGTCTATCGCGAACAAAGGACATTTCCCTGCAATCGATGTGTTAGCGAGCATTAGTCGTGTCATGAAAGATATCGCGCCTGAGGAACAGCTGGAAGCCGTTAATAATATGAAGCGATTGATGGCCGTGTACAAAGAATCCGAAGATTTGATCAACATTGGGGCTTATCAAAGAGGGTCGAATGCAGCTATTGATGAAGCGATGGATCAGATCGAAAGCATATGGAACTTTACCAAGCAAAAAGTGGATGAAAAAGTAACACTGAGTGAAGTGCAGGAACGTTTGATTCTTGAATTTGCAAGGAGATGAAAGGTTAAACGATGAAATTTCGATATCATTTCCAAAAGGTAGTTGACCTGAAGAGCAATGAAAAAACACAAGCGGAGTGGATGTTATCCACAGCAATCGGCAAACTTCAAACAGAAGAAGAACACCTTTTACAACTTATGAATGATAAAAACGAACTGATTAGTGTCATTCAATCCGCAACGGAGAGCACTGCTTCTGTATCCAGTCTGCAAGAAATGCAGCGATACGTGTATCACCTGGATGAGTGCATCACCAAAAAGAGTACGGATGTTAAACACGCTCAGGTCAATGTGCAGCGAAATCAGACGTTCTTGAACGGTAAGATGGTTGATGAAAAAGTGTGGCTTGAAGCGAGAGGCAAAGCCAAAATCAAATTTCAGCAGGAGATGCTCCTCCGGGAACAGAACGATCTGGACGAGATGGCTACTGTACGCTTCGCTGCAAAGGCCGGACGCGCAATCTGATGGGCTTCGCAAGCGAAGTTGTCTCGTGAAGGAGGAATGAAATAATGGCTGTTAAAGACACAGATATCGAGAAAGAATCAGGTAGCGGTTGGGAAAAGTTTCTAATGATTTCGATCCCCATTGTCTTCACCGTCGTACTGCTCGGTGTGCTGCTAACCTTATTTAATGTAGATATACGCAATAACATGCTTGAGCTAGCTAACAAAATTCCGGTAGTCAAGGATTGGGTGCCTGATCCTGTGCTGGATCCAGAAAAGGAAAAGCTGGACGAAAGCGAAAAGCAAGTGGAAAGTGCTGAAGCAACAATTGAAAAGTTGAAGTCACAGGTAGCGGCTAAAGAAACAGAGCTCCAGGCAGCAAAAGAGGCTGCTACGACTGAAGCGAAAAAAGCAAGTGATCTGCAAGCGAAATTGGATGAAGCGGAGAAAGCAGCGGAAACTGCAGCAGTTGAGGTTCCGGAGAGCGAGTCTGATTATCAGAAACAGATTAAGGATCTGGCCAAAATGTATGCGGATATGAGTCCTAGCAAGGCTGCACCGATTTTACAGAACATGACTAATGAAGAAATGGTGCTGCTTCTGAGTGCAATGCAGTCGACTGCCCGTACGAAAGTGCTGGAGAAAATGGATCCGAAAACGGCGGCAGATGTCACGATGATGATGAAGGATGCAAAGCCATCCGGAGATCTGGCACTCGATGCGTTGCAATCCAGATTGAAGAAAGAAACGGCTGCGACCACAACGACGACTGCTACTAATTCGAAAAACCTGGACAAAACCCAGCTTAGCCAAACGTTCTCTTCAATGTCAGCCTCAAGCGGCGCAAAATTGCTGTTAGAAACGTATAAACTCAGTCCAGATAAAACATTGACCATTTTGAATTCGGTAGACGATGCTACACGCTCACAATTACTTGAGAATATGTCTACTGAGAATTCAGCTGAAACAGCGAAAATCTTAAACCGGTTAATGGGAAATAAGTAGGTAGAACGCTCTTAATCCGAAAGGAGGTGAAACAAAATGTCAATCGTATACCAAATGACCTCAGTATCCACATCAAAGGCAACAGGAGCAGCGCAAACTTCGTCTGGAACGCAATCTAAAGGTGGGGTTACAGGGGCCGATGGTGGTTTTTTGCAGACACTGGCACAGTCACTGAATAGTACCACTTCGGAAGAAAACAACTCGGCTACTGCTGGAGGTTTAACTGTTAATCCGTTAGCTATAGCCCTTGCAACTAGTGAAGAAGGGGAAGAAACATCTCTTACAGCTGTTCTGGACTCGTTGTTTGGTGGCTTGGATTCGCTAGATGAAGTTCTGGAGAATGACCCGGCATTACTGGCAGAAATGCAAAGTCTGATTCAACAGCTGTATGCCCAATTAAACGGTGCTTCCGTTGAAACGGAAAAAGCGGATGGAACAGTAAATGCGCCAACCACTGTTAACGCTACTGCGGTGATGGATCTTACGGAACACCCAGCTGCAGTTCGCTTTGTGTTGCAGGATGTACTTACTCAGTTGGTTGCAAGCATGACTGAACCAGATAGTCCTATAGCTAAAAATACAGCTGAGTTTAAGCAGTTGCTTCAAACCCTCCAGAATCAGCTGCAGGAGGCTGGAGTTGATCTGAGCAACAATAAAGGATGGACAGAACTTAAAACAATCGTTAACTCCATGGATTCATTAAAAGATCAAGGTGTACAAACCAAAGCTACTCCATCTACGGAAAAAGAGTTGACTGCAATTTCTTCTTCTAATAGTGGGCCTAAAGTGACAGGTGAAACAGATGTGGACACTTCCTCGGCTGCGAGTGAAGGTGGAGAAATGGATCATTCGAAAGTGATTACAGCCGGTGAATTATCCATGCGTACTTCGGGCACAGCGGTAGCTAAGCCAGCTGAACCTGTAATGCAGGCATCACAGTTTGCAAAGGAAATGACGCAATTTGTGGTGAATAAGCTGGACATCGTACAGCAAAAAGGCTTTTCAGAAGCTACGATCTCACTTCGACCAGAACATCTGGGTAAGCTGGATGTACAGATTACCTTGCAGAACGGACAATTGGTTGCACGCTTCATGACTGAACATGCGATGGCGAAGGATATGCTTGAACAGCAAATGACTCAGCTTCGTACCTCGCTTCAATCCCAAGGTATACAAGTGGAGAGAATCGAAGTCACTCAGAGCAGTTCCCTAGGTTCTGAGATGTATCATGACGACGGACGTCAGCAAGGAAATAACTCGCAGGATCAGCGCCGTTCACGGGAACGTGAAGAGCAAACAGACGATGCAATAACTACGGCAACCCTTCAGGAAGAACTGCGGAATTGGCGCAGTGAAAATGAGGAAGGAAACGACTTCCAAGGAGGCTCGTTTACTGCTAAAGCTTAACTAGAAATGAGGTGAAAATATTGGCTACTGAAATTGTTTCTACAAATAACACATGGCCGAACTACTCGGCTTCGAACACGGCCACAACTAGTGCAGCTACCAAGGAGTTAGGGAAGGATCAGTTTCTTAAGATACTAATCACCCAACTTCAAAATCAGGATCCGATGCAGCCTATGGAGGATAAGGAATTTATTGCTCAAATGGCGCAGTTCAGTTCGGTTGAACAGCTTGTTAACATTTCGTCGCAACTCAAAACGCTGAATCAGTCTCTTGGTGCGGTTTCAAGCATGATTGGACGAGAAATTAGCTGGCTTTCTTCTAATAAAGAGGACAGCGGAACCCTTCGTCAGGGGATTGTAGATTCAATCATCGTACGGGATGGTGTACAGTACGCTAAAGTGGGCGAGGACGAGATTGAGCTGAATGAAATTATTCAGGTTTCGAATCCTGCTCCAATCGAAGAGGAAGAAACCCAGGCTCAGAGTACTGCAGATGCTTCTGCAACAGTGAATGAAAGCGAGGAAGCTGAAACAGCTGTTCAGGATAGTGGGAACACGTTATGAGTGAACGAATAACGGTAGGACAACTATATACAGGCCCAGTAACACCTAACTTGCTTAATCGTGCTAAACAGACTGAAACAACAACTCCTGAACGACCTTTTGCCCAAGTGCTTGAAGACAATCTGTTGAAGCTTAGCAACCATGCTGCCAAAAGATTGGAACAACGGGGGATTGAGCTGAAAAGCGAACAAATGCAGCAGATTGGAACTGCACTCGACAAGGCTGCGGCCAAAGGTGCAAAAGAATCTCTGATCCTGATGCAGGATATGGCCTTTATCGTAAATGTTAAAAATCGCACTGTAGTCACAGCTATGGATAGCGAAAGCATGAAGGATAACGTATTTACACAAATCGATAGTGCAGTAATCATATCTTAACCGGCTGGCCCTTCTCGGGAGCCGGAACACCGCTGACCGACTGATGCGGTAACCAAATTAAGGCTGGGAGGATTTATAATCATGTTGAAATCGATGTACTCTGGCGTTTCCGGGATGCGGGGTTTTCAAACAAAACTGGACGTCATAGGTAATAATATCGCGAACGTAAACACCGTTGGTTTCAAGGGTAGCCGTGTAATGTTTAAAGATATCATGAGCCAAACCACGGCGGGAGTAACAGCGCCAGGAGATGAAAACGGTGGTGTGAATGCAAAGCAAATCGGTTTGGGGGTATCCGTTGGTTCCATTGATACGCTTCATCTAGCGGGAAGTCCAATGACCACTAACAATCCAACCGACTTGCGTCTTAACGGTGATGGTTTCTTCCTGGTGACACTTGGTGGAGAGCAAGAGGTTCCTTTCTTGACTCGTGCTGGAGATTTCCATGTGGATGCTAACCGTAACCTGGTAACTTCAGATGGTTTGTTCGTTGTGGATAGCGGTGGCGAGCCTATTACTCTGGATGAAGCAGTAGTTTCATTCACCATTGGTCAAGACGGAATCATCAACCAAACGATGGATGATGGTACAACTGAAGCTGGTGCACAACTGGGGATCGGTAAAGTAACCAACCCGGAAGGTCTGGAAAAGATCGGTGGTAACTTGTACCGAATTACTGCAAATGCCAATGCTGATGGCGAATTCGAAATTGTAACAGCCAACAGCACCGAATTTGGAACAGGCGCGGTTATTGCAGGCCAACTGGAAATGTCCAATGTGGATTTGACGGGTGAGTTTACAGAGATGATCGTCGCTCAACGTGGTTTCCAGGCGAACTCACGGATCATCACAACATCCGATGAAGTACTTCAGGAAGTTGTTAACCTGAAACGTTAATAGCTGATTAGAATGTTTTAATGCGTGGAGGAGCTCGCTCCTCCACATTGAGCGAGAGGGGGCTTAGCATGATTTCGGTAACGCGGTTAAATGGTTCTCCCATGTGGTTAAATGCGCTGATGGTAGAGATTGTAGAAGAAACGCCGGATACGTATATTACTCTGGTAACTGGTAAGAGACTGATTGTGCTTGAAAAGGCAGATGAAGTCATTTCGAAAATCAAAGATTACAACCGTGAAATCGGGGTTCAGGCAGCCACTATCAAAGTGCAGCAAACGGAGGAATCCTGATGAAAAAGATGATGCCCTGGCTGGCAACGATTTTGCTTGCCATAACACTCATTGTGGTGGTTGTGTTTGTATTTATGCAAGGACAGACGGGTAACAAAGCTGAAACAGACGTAGCTTCGGCTGCGGAAGCCAAAAAGATGACGGCCGATGAAATTGTCGAGGTTACTTCCGAGATTACCGACATCAAAACCAATTTGGCAGACACCAATCACATCGTACAAGTCAACCTGGCTTTTAAACTGACTGACGCTACAGCAAAAGAAGATTTCGAGAAAATTAAAGAAATTACCGTAAAACCAATTATTGTTCAGACTTTTGCGGATGCACAGCCAGAGGAGTTAAAAACAGCCAAGGGACGTTCTCAGTTTAATGAAAAATTGACGAAACTGATCAATGAAGCATTGCCTGAACCAAAGCTGAGCAGCACGAACTTTACTTATTTTTTGATGGCATCAATGTAATGAACAGAGCACGCTGTAAAACGGTAAGGGGGTGAGAACATGGTGGATGTATTATCACAAAATGAGATTGATGCCCTATTAGCAGCACTTTCCTCAGGTGAGATGGATGCCGAGGAATTAAAAAAGGAAGAAACTCAAAAAAAAATTAGATCGTATGATTTTAAACGGGCGGTTCGCTTTTCCAAAGATCATATCCGAAGTTTGACTCGAATTCATGAGAACTTTGCACGCTTTCTCACCACTTATTTTTCAGCCCAATTGCGGACATTCGTTCAAATTAATGTCGTTCAGGTCGAACAGCTGCCTTATGATGAATTTATTCGTTCAATCCCTAAAATGACGATATTAAACATATTTGAAGCAGAACCATTGCAAGGACGAATGGTGCTGGAGGTCCACCCCAATGTTGGTTATGCGATGTTGGATCGATTGCTGGGTGGTACGGGAAGTGCGCCGACTAAAATAGCTTCAATGACTGAAATAGAAACGACAATTATGGAGCGAATCTTCAGCCGGGCGTTCGAAAGCTTGCAGGAAGCTTGGAAAACAGTGCTCGACATATCGCCGAGAATGGAAGCACTGGAGACGAATCCACAGTTTATGCAGATCGTATCACCTAACGAAACGATTGCCTTGATCTCGCTGAGCACCAAAATCGGTGACACTACGGGCATGATCAATTTGTGTATCCCGCATGTCGTTCTTGAACCTATTATGTCAAGGCTGTCGACACATCAGTGGTTTGTTTCAGAGAAGAAAACAAGAGCGCCGGAAGAATACGATGCCCTTAGAGAACGTGTGAACAAAGCCAAATTGCCAGTTGTTGCGGAACTGGGTGAATCCAGAATTTCGATCTCGGAATTCCTTGGTCTTTCGGTCGGCGATGTCATTACGTTAAACAAACCGGTTGATGAGGGATTGTCCATCAAAGTGGGCGACAGGTTGAAGTATATGGGCAGTCCGGGAACGATAAAAGACCGTGTGGCTGTACAAATAGATAAGATTGTCACCGAAGGAGTTGAAGAATTTGACGAGTAAGGATTATTTGTCCCAGGAAGAAATCGACGCTTTGCTCCGGCAATCCGAATCGATGGGTAGCACGGAACCTGCTGAAAAAACAGTTGATGACTTTTTGACTGAACTGGAACAAGATGCATTGGGGGAGATCGGTAATATTACGTTTGGTAGCGCAGCGACAGCATTGTCCACGCTATTGGGATTAAAAGTAGATATTACAACACCGAAGGTATCCATTATCAGCCGTTCGCAATTCGAAGAAGCGTTTCCCAAGCCACATGTTGCAGTACATGTCAATTATGTGGATGGATTTGAAGGGATCAATTCACTAGTTATCAAAAAGCGCGATGCACAAGTAATTGCTGATCTGATGCTTGGAGGCGAAGGCAATCCAGCGGATGAAGAGCTGAATGAGATCCATATTAGTGCAGTACAGGAAGCAATGAACCAAATGATGGGTTCATCAGCAACCTCCATGTCTACGATTTTTAATCGATTTGTGAATATCTCTCCGCCAGGCATTGATATTCTCAATATGGAAAGTGGCGAGGGTGTCAGCAATCTCCCGCATGACGAAACGTTGATTCAAGTATCGTTTCGCCTCCTGATTGGTGATCTGATTGACTCCAATCTGATGCAGCTTTTGCCTGTTGATTTCGCCAAACACATGGTCGATATGTTGATCGGCGGAGCACAAGAATCAACGGCTAATGCACCTGTGACAACACCATCGCATGCAGCACCAGCGGCGGCGGCTCCACCTGTGGCACCGGAACAACCACCGGTTCAACAGCAAATGCCTCCACAGGCGCCTCAACAGCCTGCTCCAGACTATAATGGATATGGACAGGCACCAATGGGTATGCCGCAAGGAATGCCGCCACAACAGCCTTACGGAATGCCACCACAGCAACCGTATGGTGCACCACAACACTACGGCGGTATGCCAAACAGGAATGTGAATGTACAACCCGTCCAGTTCGCCAATTTGCAAAACGGGGCTTACGGTCAGGTGGACGAAAATAATTTGAATTTATTGATGGACATTCCCCTTAAAGTCACCGTAGAATTAGGAAGGACCCAGAAGCAAATTAAGGATATATTGGAGCTCTCACAAGGTTCAATTGTCGAGCTGGATAAACTGGCCGGCGAACCTGTCGATATTTTGGTCAATAACAAACTGATCGCTAAGGGAGAAGTCGTCGTTATCGATGAAAACTTTGGTGTTCGTGTTATAGATATCGTAAGCCAATGGGACCGAATTCAGAAATTACAATAAGCACAATTTAGGGAGGACTTGAATCAAGATGGCAAACCGAATTTTAGTCGTGGACGACGCTGCGTTTATGAGAATGATGATCCGGGACATTTTGTCCAAAAACGGATATGAGGTCGTTGGCGAGGCTCAGGATGGAGCACAAGCAATTGAGAAATTTAAGGAACTTCGTCCTGATCTGATTACGATGGATATTACCATGCCTGAAATGGATGGTATTGCAGCATTGAAAGAAATCAAAAAAATCGATGCGAACGCTAAAGTCATTATGTGTTCAGCTATGGGACAACAAGCGATGGTAATTGATGCAATTCAGGCTGGTGCCAAAGATTTCATCGTTAAGCCATTCCAGTCTGACCGAGTCATCGAAGCTATCAGCAAAACGCTGGGAGTTTAAGACACATGATGATGGCGCAGGGTGATACTCCTGGAGGAGCTGACATTGGGACCAACTATTATTTTCAGCTTGTATGGGTGATTGTCGTCCTGGCCGTCATCCTGGTCCTTATCGTCTACCTGCTCCGCTTTTTGAACAAACGGAATCAGCAGTGGTTCCGAAGTGGTACAGTCCGTATTTTGGGTGGTGTGGGGCTGGGGCCGAACAAGTCACTTCAGATCATAGAAATTGGTAGCAATGTTTATCTGGTCGGTGTTGGCGAAAATATACAATTGCTAGACAAAATTTCAGATTTGGAAGAGGCACAGAGAATTGTTGATTCATTTGAGAGAGAAGCTTCTTCACAACAGGGAAGCCTTTCACCATTAATCAACAAGTTGGCATCCCGCTTGCGCAAGAAAGAACCACCAAGGGAAATGGAACTTGAGGAAACAGCCTCTTTTCACGAGCTGTTCGAGTCGAAGCTGCGGCAGATGCCTAACCGAAAAGAAAAGATGGACAAGCTCCTGGAAGAAGACAATACTACAGATCGGTCGAGGGATTCATGAAGAAAAAGATTTGGCTAGCATGTTGTTTGATGGGGCTTCTCAGCCTGGCATCTGTGACGGTTGCCTTTGCCGAACCGATACCGAACATCGATATCCAAATCGGAAGCGGAGATGGAGGAACACCAAGTACGAGTTCTCTGTCCATAATACTGTTAATTACGGTGTTAAGTATAGCGCCTGCAATACTGGTGTTAATGACCAGCTTCACCCGAATTGTTATCGTTCTCGGTTTTATACGAACATCCTTGGGGACACAACAAATGCCACCCAATCAGGTGCTTGTCGGTTTAGCGCTCTTCCTGACACTGTTTATCATGTCACCGACGCTGTCTTCTATTAATCAGGTAGCTCTTCAGCCTTATCTCAAAGGAGACATTACGCAAACGGAAGCGCTTGAAAAGGCACAAGATCCCATTAAGAAATTTATGTTCTCCCACACACGGGAGAAAGATCTACTGCTTTTTATGAAATATAATCAGACCGAACAACCAGAAACGTATCAAGATATACCGATCACTGTCATGGTGCCAGCGTATGCAATCAGTGAATTAAAGACAGCATTCCAGATGGGATTCATGATTTTCATTCCGTTCCTAGTCATAGACATTGTGGTTGCAAGTACACTCATGGCTATGGGGATGATGATGCTACCACCGGTCATGATCTCATTACCTTTTAAGATATTGCTATTTGTCCTTGTGGACGGTTGGTATCTTGTAGTGAAGTCACTGCTGCTGAGCTTTAACACATGAGCAGGAAAGTTGAAGGAGGACGGTCATGACTTCAGAATTTATTATAGGTCTGGCCGGGAAAGCAGTATATACGTCGCTGCTGGCCAGCGCACCCATGCTTATACTTGCTCTAGTTGTGGGTCTCATTATCAGTGTATTTCAAGCAACGACCCAAATTCAGGAGCAGACATTAGCCTTTGTACCGAAAATTATTGCCGTACTTCTGGCAGTGCTCTTATTCGGACCTTGGATCTTAAATATTTTGGTAGATTTCACGTATAACATTCTCGATAATTTATACAGATATATAGGGTAGGCTTTCGCACATGGAGACATTGTTGCAAAGTTTTCCTGTCGCTCTGCTTATGTTTTGTCGAATTGCATCATTTTTTGTAACTGCTCCAGTATTCTCAGCTCGAAATGTGCCGAATTCCATTAAGGTTGGTCTTTCGGCATTTGTAACATTAACGGTTTATGTAGTTTATGGCATGAATCAGGAAGTGCCTACCGATCTGAGTTACATTCTGTTGATTATCCGGGAGATATTGATAGGATTGCTGCTAGGTTTCGTAGCCTATCTGATCATGACAGCCGTGCAGACGGCAGGAACATTCATTGACCTTCAGATTGGCTTTGGTATGGCGAATGTATTTGATCCGATGACGGGTGCTTCTGCACCGCTGACAGGTAATTTCAAATATGCTTTTGCTATGCTGCTTTTCCTGACGATGAATGGACATCACTACCTTCTTGACGCCATTGTGTACAGCTATCGCTGGATACCTTTATCCAATGCCTTTTTCATACGATTGGCCGACGGTAGTATTGCTGAGTTTCTCGTTCATACGTTAGGTGAGGCCTTTATGCTTGCCTTCCAAATGTCGGCACCCATTGTAGTGGCTTTGTTTTTGACGGATGTGGGATTGGGTTTCTTGGCTAAAACTGCTCCTCAATTCAATGTGTTTGCTGTCGGTATGCCATTAAAGGTCCTGGTGGGGATCGCCATATTGCTTTTGATGGTTCCGAGCTTCGCCTTTGTATTTAGCCAATTGTTCGAAGCGATGTTTAGATCTATGGAAAAGTTGCTTGGAACGATCGGACAGAGGCCGGGCTAAAGGAAACGGAGGACAGGATTTAAATGAAATTTCAGCTTGACCTTCAGTTATTCGCAGGGGAGAAGACGGAGAAAGCCACCCCGAAAAAAAGGCAGGATACGCGCAAAAAGGGACAGGTTGTCAAAAGTATGGAGATCTCCGGAGCATCCATTCTCCTGTTCACCTTTTTAATCATGATGGTATTCAGTGATTTTTACAAAGAACGCATTGTTCGGTTATTTACAGATATCTTTATGAATCGGCTGAGCTTGGAGATTACCGGCGAGAATGTAATGGCCCTTATGATGCGCTACGGCATTGAAGTTATGCTGCTGCTAGCACCCGTACTGATAGGTGCGGCGGTTGTTGCCTTGATCGTCAATTATATGCAGGTTGGTTTTCTACTTGTGGGAGAAGGATTGAAGCCAAAGCTTGAGAAGCTTGATCCAATCAAAGGTTTCAAAAACATTTTCTCACTCCGTTCATTAGTGGAGTTTGCAAAATCCATTTTGAAAATGTCGATTATCGGTTATCTAGTCTACAGTACGATTACAAGTTATCAATCGGATATTGCTTCACTTTCTCATTTTTCTTTGGATGCCATACTACATTTTTCGGCTTCAATCACCCTCAATCTGGGTGTCAAAATTGCTGTGGCCTTAATGGTACTTGCAGTGTTCGACTATATGTATCAGAAATATGATTACGAGAAAAACATTCGGATGTCCAAACAGGACATCAAGGACGAGTACAAAAAAATGGAAGGTGACCCGCTGATCAAGGGTAAAATCAGGGAACGTCAGCGTCGCATGGCTGTACAGCGCATGATGCAGGAGGTTCCAAATGCAGATGTGATCATCACAAACCCGACGCACTTCGCAGTAGCGCTGAAGTATGAAGGGTCTGAGATGGAAGCACCTCAGATTATTGCCAAAGGTCAGGATTACGTCGCCTTGCGCATCAGGGAGATTGCCAAAGAGCACGGTGTCATTACAATGGAAAACAAGCCGCTGGCACGGGCATTGTTCCAGAGGGCCGAGATTGGCGACGCCATACCGGCTGATTTGTTTCAAGCGGTAGCCGAAGTGCTGGCTTATGTATATAAATTAAAGGGCAGAACGAAATAAAAGGGATCGGAGGCCGTACATTCATTGAAAACAAAAGATATTGCTGTCCTTGCGGGTATCATTGGCATTGTGTTGATGATGATTCTCCCGATCCCAACCTGGTTGTTGGACATGCTGCTTGTTGTCAACATTTCACTTGCATTGATGATATTGCTCGTAGCGATGAACAGCAAGGAAGCGTTGCAATTCTCCATCTTTCCGGCATTATTGTTGATTACTACACTGTTTCGCTTGGCTTTGAACATTTCAACAACGAAGCTGATTCTTGGAAATGGGAATGCGGGGTCTGTCGTAGCAACCTTTGGTAGCTGGATCGCAGGCGGTCAAATTGCTATTGGTTTTATCGTCTTCCTCATACTGGTCGTTGTTCAGTTTATCGTTATCACCAAGGGTTCAGAACGTGTAGCTGAAGTTGCAGCGCGATTTACACTCGATGCGATGCCTGGTAAACAGATGAGTATTGATGCGGACTTAAATGCAGGCTTGATCAATGAACAACAGGCCCGTGAGCGACGTTCCAAAATTGAGAGAGAGGCTGACTTCTACGGTGCAATGGACGGTGCGAGTAAATTCGTAAAAGGAGACGCGATCGCGAGTATTATCATCTTGCTGATCAATCTCATTGGTGGATTTATTATCGGTATGACCGTGCACGGTCTCTCGTTCGCAGATGCGTTGTCCACCTATTCTGTATTAACAATCGGGGATGGATTGGTCAGTCAGATTCCTGCACTTCTGATTTCTACAGCAGCGGGTCTTATCGTCACTAGAGCGTCATCCGAAGGTAACTTGGCAGATGATATTACGGGGCAGTTGTTTACATACCCGACGCTCATATATATTGTAGCTTTTGTAATAGCAATGCTTGGTTTCTTCACTCCAATTCACGCCATTACGACCATACCTTTGGCGGGTATACTGGCTTTTGCCGCATGGAGGATGCAAAATACGCTGAAATCCAAACAAGAGGCAGAAGAACAGATGGAGGAGGAACAACAGATCGAAGAGGTTAGAAGTCCAGAAAGTGTAATTAACTTGCTTCAGGTTGATCCAATCGAGTTCGAATTTGGTTACGGTTTGATTCCTCTGGCCGATAACCAGCAGGGCGGAGATCTACTGGATCGGATTATTATGATACGTAGGCAATGTGCGCTTGAATTAGGGCTCGTTGTCCCTGTCATTCGGATTCGAGACAACATTCAATTGAGACCTAATGAGTATGTCATTAAGATCAAGGGTAATGTGGTGGGTGGCGGTGAATTGCTGCTTAATCATTATCTGGCTATGAGCCCTGGGTACGAAGAAGAATCAGTGACAGGAATTGAAACTACGGAGCCGGCTTTTGGCCTTCCTGCTCTATGGATCGACGAAGTGACCAAAGATCGAGCTGAGCTTGCTGGTTACACCGTTGTGGATCCGCCATCCGTAGTGGCTACCCATCTGACGGAGCTGATTAAGAAACACGCACATGAGCTTCTCGGCAGACAAGAGACGAAGGCGCTTGTGGATAATCTCAGAGAGAACTATGCTGCACTTGTCGATGAACTGATTCCATCGATTTTGGGCATTGGGGATGTACAAAAAGTGCTGGCAAAACTTCTGCGCGAGAAAATTTCCATCCGGGATATGGTCACGATTTTCGAGACACTGGCTGACTATGGGACGTATACCAAAGACCCGGATGTTCTGACAGAGTACGTAAGACAATCGCTTTCCCGTCAAATTACCCAACAGTTCTCCCAAAAAGGTGAAACACTTAGAGTGATCACCGTTGGGCCTGGATTGGAAAAGAAAATTGCCGAAAGTGTACAACAATCCGATCAAGGAAGTTACCTTGCACTGGATCCTGCATCTACACAAAGTGTGTATCAAAAATTGACCGAGCAGGTCAATCGATTAATCCAATCAGGTCAACAACCTGTCGTATTAACTTCTCCAACCATTCGTATGTACCTGCGTCAAGTCATTGAACGTACCATGCAGGACATACCGGTGCTTTCCTATAGTGAGTTGGAACCGAATGTTGAAATCCAAAGTGTCGGAGTGGTGAACTTATGAGAGTAAAACAATATATTGTAGAGACCATGCCCGAAGCTATGCTTCAAATTCGGAAAGACCTGGGAAGTAACGCTGTCATTCTGTCCACCAAAGAAATTAAGGTGGGCGGAATGATGGGAATGTTTCGCAAAAAGAGAATTGAGGTTGTAGCTGCGGTTGAAGAGGAAGATAAAAAAGAAGCCAAGAAGCAAATACAGAACCAAGTTGCGTCAGTACCTCGTTCGTATGTTCCTGAAGCGTACAGGCAAACGGCTCGTTCATTTGTGAACGAAGCCAATCAATCGGAATCAGCTGCCCAGGTTGTTGAACAACGCGCCGATGAAAAACGTAAGGAAACCGCTGCTCATGCTGAATCGATAAACATCGAATCAGATAGAGGGTACGGTAAATTTGAGTCAAGCATGGATTATAAACCGCGACCGGAAGGGGCGGATTTTTCGGGTTCATCGTCTCCTTCCGTGCAGGAACCAAACAAACAGGGCCAACAAGAACTGATGTCTGAACTGAAAGAACTCAAAAAGATGATGACTCAATTATCTAGACAGAATGAATTGGCTGACCCTGTACCTGAAGAGTTTCTTTTTCTTAGAGAGCGGCTGATTAATCAAGAGGTGCGGGCGGAAGTTTTTGAGTCATGGTTTGAAACGGTTCAGACGCAGTTGAATGCTAAAGAGCTGGACGAAAATGAGATTGTTCAATCCGTTCAGAAACAGATTTTAACGTTTCTGGAGGAACGTATCGATGCGGGGATATTGCCTGGCACTCGTATTGTTTATGTTGCTGGACCCACAGGTGTGGGGAAAACAACGACCATAGCCAAACTGGCGGCTGAGCAGATGTTTAAGCATCATCGGAAAGTGGGATTCATTACATCGGATACGTACCGTATATCAGCAGTAGAACAACTTAGAACGTACGCTTCCATTTTGAATGTTCCACTTGAGGTTGTACAGTCTCCAGGAGATACACAACGAGCTATATCTCGTTTGCAGGATTGTGACTTGATCTTCATGGATACTGCAGGGAGAAATTATAGAAACGAATTGCTAGTTTCTGAGTTGCAAAGCCTGCTTGCACCAGTAGAGAACAGTGAAACCTTTCTCGTCATGAGCATGACATCCAAAAGCGCGGACATGTTTGAGATTACCGAACATTTCAGCAAGTACGGGTTGGATAAGATCATTTTCACCAAGATGGACGAAACGGGCACTTGTGGTCCAATGATTAATCTGCTGCATCACTTCCCGTTGAAACTTGCTTATGTGACCAATGGACAGAATGTTCCGGATGACTTGCTCAAACCGGATCCGGCTTCATTGACTAAACAATTGCTGGGAGAACTCGCGAAATGAAGGACCAGGCAGCCTCTCTTCGAAGTTTGGTGTCAGCACCGAGTGGATTGGACAAAACCCAGCGCAGTGGCCGCTCTTCGAAAATCTTAACGATTGCCAGCGGAAAAGGCGGAGTAGGAAAATCCAATTTCACTTTGAACTTTGCCCTTGCGCTGCAAACACTGGGCAGGAAGGTACTCGTATTTGACGCAGATATCGGTATGGCTAATATTGATGTCCTTATGGGCACTTCATCACCTTATAATCTGTATCATTTGTTGTATCGGCAGAAGTCCATACAGGAAATCATTCAGCTTGGTGCGAATGGACTGCCTTACATTGCAGGCGGATCTGGCATGAAAGAGTTATTTTCGTTGTCGGACCGTGATTTGGAATTTTTTGCAGAGCAAGTGGAAATGGTCGCACAGGAAATGGATTATGTCATATTTGATACTGGAGCGGGGCTCTCTCGGGAGAATATGAAGTTTATTGGTGCAGCTGACGAATGTATGATTATAACCACACCTGAACCCACTTCCATAACAGATGCATATGCACTGGTTAAAGTGATGCATGGTCAGGAAAATGCTACACCTTTTCGGATGATCGTTAACCGTGTTGAAAATGAACAGGAGTCGGAACAGGTGGCGGACAAAATAGCAGGAGTAGCCAAGCGTTTTTTGCAAACGGATATCCCCCTACTTGGGTATGTTTCTGAAGATCCGAATGTTGTTAAAGCGGTGAAGAGACAAGTGCCCTACAGCTTGGCTTATCCCCATTCAAAAGCTTCCAGAGATATACAGCGGCTAGCCCTTCGCTATGTGGCTGAACCTGCGGTTAACGAAGTCGGAACCTTGACAGGAATCAGGGGATTTATGAAAAAGTGGCTTAGGAAGACAACATGATTCTTGAAAAAAGGAAACAGAGGTGGACAAAACATGGCGGTGTATCAAGTATTGGTTGTCGATGATTCCGCTTTTATGCGCAAAATTGTCACGGATTTAATTGAAGCTGATCCGGAATTCAAAGTTGCGGCAACGGCTTCAACCGGCAAGGAAGCCATTGAAAAAGCAGTGGATTTACAGCCTGATGTAATTACGATGGATGTAGAAATGCCTGAGATGAATGGGCTGGATGCACTGAAGTCGATCATGCAGAAGTCATCGGTGCCTGTAATTATGCTATCAGGTATCAATGAACAAGGTATGAAGGAAACCATCATGGCGCTTGAGGCAGGGGCCTTTGATTTTATACGCAAGCCTTCCATTTCACATGATCAGGATATTGCTCAGGTAGGCAAGGCCCTCGTCGAGCGGATGCGGGCGGCCATGAACGAAATCAAGCGAAAGGCAGACCGTGAGGAGTCCTTGAAACGGACGAGAGAGATTCAGGAACATCTCTTGCGTCAATCTCAGCGAGTACAGCGTGATGCTCCTGCACAAGTTCACAGAGAACCCGCTCAAAAAAGGATTGATCCTGTTCAGCCAGTTTCACGGCCAAAAAATGAACCAAGTGAGCAACCCCAGTCCAAAGTGCTGCAGCGAAACATGCCGCTGGCGGATCAGAAAAAAGAGCGGTCAGAAAAAAAACTGGAAGCTGCAAAGAGTCCAGATCGTATTCCTAACACAAGAGAAGCTAAGGTGCCTAAACCTATTAAGCCTCTTCCTACTCCGAAGGAGTTGCGAAATGCTGAGCCAATACGGTCGGCAATGGAGCAAACGGCGGCATCCACAAGTCAACCTATACCAAAAGCAGTAACAGGGACTGAAGGTACATTCAACAAAATTGTTGCAATTGGCTGCTCTACGGGAGGTCCAAGGGCCCTTAAAACTTTGCTTGAGGAGCTGCCTGCTGATTTGCCTGCACCTGTCATCATTGTGCAGCACATGCCGCCCAACTTTACAAGGTCTCTGGCACAACGACTGAATACATTTAGTCCGCTGCATGTCGTTGAGGCGGAAGAAGGTATGGTTCTAAAGAAAGGTTCCGCTTATATCGCTCCTGGCGGATATCACATCGTAGTAAGTAAAGCAGCCGATGGAAAGTATATCCTGAAGCTTACGGAGCAACATCCGGTGAATGGCCATCGGCCTTCAGTGGATACGATGTTTGAGTCGTTATTGCCTTTTACATCGCTTCAGCGGCATTTGGTTTTGCTGACGGGTATGGGCAGTGATGGAGCGAGAATGATGAAAAAGCTGTATGAAGCGGGTGTAACGTCTACCTTTGCGGAAAATGAAGAGACCTGTGTGGTGTATGGAATGCCGCGTTCTGCTGTAGAGCTGCAATGCGTACGTCATCTTCTGCCTTTGCAGGAGATCGCCCCAAAACTTGTTCAAGCAGTGAAATAAACGGAGTGTAACTCATGGAGGAGGTGCCTCACAATGGACATGAACCAATACTTATCCATGTTTATTGATGAGTCTAATGATCATCTGCAATCCCTTAACGACAACATGCTTCAACTCGAAGGCAATCCGGAGGATCTGGGTATAGTCCAAGTCATCTTCCGATCTGCTCATACTTTGAAAGGTATGGCCGCAACAATGGGCTTTGAGGATTTGGCATCATTGACACACAAAATGGAGAATGTGTTAGATCTTGTACGTAATGAGAAATTGAAAATGCAGGACTATATTTTTGATACCCTGTTTAAGAGTTTGGACGCGCTTGAATCCATGGTTCAGGATATTACCAGTGGTGGAGAAGGTAAAGCCGATGTTTCCGCAATTGTTGCTTCCCTTCAAGCCATTGAAAGTGGTGAATGGACAGGTGGTGAAACTCCAGCTGCTACAACAACGGCTAAGCCGGTAGAAAGCATTTCATCAGCTGTTGATCTGGACGAATTCCAATATTCTGTTCTGGACCAGTCTATCGCGGAAGGGCATCGAGTTTTCTACATTGATGTGCTTGTTAGTGAGGACAGTCAGCTGAAAGGTGTACGTGCCTACATGGTCTTTGATCTCTTGGAGCGTTCAGGTGAAGTTGTGAAGTCTTTCCCTACGGTTCAGGATATTGAGCAGGAGAAGTTTGAGCGCAGTTTCTCGTTGTATTACATAACAACCAAAGAAGCGCAGGAACTGGAAAAAAGCATTTTAAGCATTTCAGAGATAGAAAGTGCCAAAGTCATTCAGCTGGATCAAGAAACTCTTCAGCAGATGACCAATCAGGCTGCAGCTGCAGTTGAAGCTGAAACAGTCGCAATAGCAACAGCTGTATCACAAGAGATCGCAACTGCGGTCAAAACAGAAGAAAAACCAGCAGCCAAGCCTGCTGCACCAACTAAACAGGCAGCCGCACCTTCGCGTACGATCCGAGTAGATATTGAGCGATTGGATGTACTGATGAATTTATTCAGTGAATTGCTGATTGATCGGTCGCGCCTGGAGCAGTTGGCAAGTGAAACGGGTAATAATGATCTATCCGATACCGTGGCTCATCTCAGCAGAGTCAGCTCAGATCTGCAAAATATCGTTCTCAAGCTGCGCATGGTACCTGTAGATACCGTATTTAACCGGTTCCCACGAATGATTCGTGACCTAGCCAAAACCTTGGATAAAAAAATTGACCTGGTCATTACAGGTGCTGAAACTGAATTGGATCGTACTGTCATTGACGAGATCGGTGACCCATTGGTGCATTTGCTGCGTAACGCTGTGGACCACGGTGTCGAATCAATCGCAGAACGTGTTGCTGCCGGAAAACCGGAAATGGGTACAGTTAACCTTCGAGCTTTCCACAGTGGCAACCATGTTTTCATTGAGATTGAAGATGACGGCAAAGGAATTTATCGTGAGAAGCTTTTACAAACAGCCATTAAACGCGGTGTCGTGACGGAAGAACAGGGTGCGAAGATGAGCGACGATGAAGTTAATCAACTTTTATTTGCTCCTGGTTTCAGTACAGCTGACAAAATCTCGGATATCTCTGGTCGCGGAGTAGGTTTGGACGTTGTAAAATCCAAAATTACTTCGCTTGGCGGTAATGTAACCATTCATTCCATACCAGGCAAAGGCACTAATTTCTCGGTTCAACTGCCATTGACGTTGTCAATTATCGCTGCAATGCTTGTACGCGTAGGTTCTGAGAAGTATGCGGTTCCGTTGTCTTCTATCGTGGAGACGGCCATTGTGCAGCGTGAACAAGTTCGAAACATTCATGGTAATAAAATGATTACGTTCCGTGAATCCCTCATTCCGTACTTGTCGCTAAACGAAGTGTTTGGTGTACCTGATTTCAACGATGAGGATGAGTCGGAAACGGAAATCGTTGTCATCCGCAAAGGAGATCGTCTAGCAGCGGTTTCCGTGGAAGAGTTTATCGGACAGAGCGAGATTGTTCTCAAATCCATGGGAAGCTATCTTCCTTCCATTGAAGGAATCTCCGGAGCAACCATCCTGGGAGATGGACAAGTAGCTCTCATCGTTGACCCTAACGCATTTATTAAATAAGCAACTAAGCCTTACACTTATAGGGAGGTTTTATTCATGGAAGAATTGAAAGTCATCGTCTTTAAACTAGGATCTGAAGAGTACGGTATTGAGGTTGAAAAAGTTCAGACGATTGAACGCATGATGCCGATTACTCGTGTCCCTAAGACATTTTCCTTCGTAAAAGGGGTTATTAATCTTCGCGGGGTTGTTATCCCTGTTATCGACTTGCGTGGTCGTTTTTCTCTGCCAGAAACAGAATATACGGATCAAACTCGAATTGTCATTGTAGCTGTAGGTGACATGCAGGTTGGATTCATCGTTGACGCAGCCAATGACGTCATTGACATTAAGAGCAGTGCAATTGACAGTCCGCCGGAAGTGGTGGGTGGAGTCAAAGCGAGATATCTGCGCGGAGTGGCTAAATTGGAAAATGAGCGTTTGTTGATCATGCTTAATCTGCATGAAGTATTGAATAAAAGCGAAGTTGTACAGCTGGAAAGTGTCGAGGGCTAACACGTGGAGATGTTCAACCGATTTGAGGGATTCCAAATGGATGTGCTCAAAGAGGTCGGTAACATTGGAGCAGGCAACGCCGCAACGGCGTTGTCTCAACTTCTAAATAGACCGATTGACATGGGTGTGCCGACAGTACAGATGCTTCCTTTCGAAGAAGTAGCCGAAAAAGTGGGCGGGGACGAACGAATCGTGGTGACTGTCTTTTTACGTGTTGAAGGCGAGGCGCCAGGTAATCTGTTTTTCATGATGACCCCGGAGGCGGCCAAAATGCTGCTGAACCGGCTTGCTGGTTTTGATCTGAAGGAAGGTCTCATGTTTACGGATATGGAACAGTCTGCGTTATCAGAAATCGGTAATATTCTGGCTGGATCATATCTTTCATCACTTGCAGATTTCACCAAGCTGTCGATGTATCCAACGGTTCCCGGACTAGCCATTGACATGGCAGGAGCAATACTCAGCTATGGGCTGCTGCAATTTGGAGAAATGGGAGACGATGCACTTTTGATTGACACATCGTTCTTCGAAGGAGAAGATCAGGTGGAAGGTCAATTTTTCCTGATTCCCGATCCATTGTCATTTGCCAAGATATTTGAATCTTTAGGGGTGCCTCTGGATCATGATTGAAGAAAAAAGCGTCGTTAAAGTCGGTATGGCGGATTTGAACATTGCTCACCTTCCTGGCATAATCCGCACGACAGGGCTTGGTTCTTGTGTGGGGTTAACGATGTATGATCCGCATTTGAAGCTGGCTGGAATGGCGCATGTGATGCTTCCTTCTTCTGAGATTGCAAGAGAAGGAAAATTGAACACAGCTAAATATGCGGATACGGCGTTGCCTGAGTTATTAGAAAAGATGTTAAAACTCGGTGCTTCTCGTTCACGTATCGTGTCCAAAATGGCAGGTGGTGCTCAGATGTTTGCTTTTTCAGGAGCTGGAGATACCATGCGTATTGGGCCGAGGAATGCGGAATCTTGCCGGGAATGGCTACAAAAGCTTAATATTCCTCTTCTTGCTGAAGACACTGGTGGAAATTATGGCCGGACCATTGAAATGGACTGTGAAACAGGGATTTTAAATATTAGAAGTGTACAAATGGGTGTAAAGGAATTATAAAACTATGATAGGAAACTACCGCATTAATCTTGGAGCAGGCATAGTCGGATTTATTCTGACTTTTTTTGTAGCATACAGCAGCAATTTGTTGATGACCAGTTTAATTCGCGGGTTAATCGGATTCGTAGCCTGGTACGCCCTTGCTTTTGGTTTGCGCTGGGGGCTGGGGTTGCTGCTGACCCCGTCCGCAGGAAGTAAGGGTTTCGATTATGATACCCAAATTGGTCCAGAAATGAGAGGTTCGCAGGTTGACATTAAACTCGAAGACGATGGACAAGAGCTAAACGACTTGCTCAAGAATGGACAGAACGCCTCCTCTGGGGAAGAGATTCCGCCATCCGAGACGAAAGCTCCAACGGGTTTCGCCCCATTGGATCCGCCTAAACTGGTCCGGACCAAGGATCCGGAAGAATTGGCGCAGGCCGTTCGTCACCTGACAGACAAATAAGGAGGGTGAAAGCAATTGGACGAGCGTAAAGCTTCACATTTGAACCATGCTGATCTGTGGGAAAAGTGGAAAGAACACGGAGATCTTGAAGCCAAAAAAGCTTTAATTGAAAAATATCTTCACATTGTGAATTATGTATCCGGTCGTTTGGCTGTTGGATTACCTAAAAATGTCCCAAAAGATGATCTGGAGAGCAACGGCGTTATGGGACTAATCGATGCTCTTGAGAAATTCGACTATGAACGAGGCCTTCAATTTGAGACGTACGCCTCATGGCGTGTTCGTGGAGCGATCTTGGATGGTTTGCGTCAAGGAGATTGGGTTCCCCGTTCCGTGCGAGAAAAGGCTAAACGAATCGAAGATGCCTATCAGCAGCTGGAGCAAACCTATCTACGATCAGTAAGCGATGAAGAAATGAGTCAGTATCTTGACGTGTCGACAAAGGACTTCCAACATATGCTCCAGGAAGTGGCGGTAATGTCACTGTGCTCTCTTGAAGACCCGATACGGGAAGAAGAATCAGAGACACGTCTTTCCTTAATGGTCGATGAAAAGGCCAAAAATCCAGATTACAAAGTGAACGAGTTTTATCTGAAGGATGCTTTGGTTCAGGGACTCGATAAGCTGACAGTTAAAGAGAGAACGGTAGTTTCCCTCTTGTATTATGAAGACTTATCGCTTAGTGAGATCGCTGAAGTAATGTCTCTTTCACCATCGCGTATATCTCAGCTGCATTCCAAAGCCATTTTGAGACTCCGTGGAACGCTCGAAAAACAGAAGGATCTGTTAATGCGCAAAGATTAATAGAAAGCTTGATTACATGGATTTCGGGGAGTGGAAAGTGTAAAAGGAGGAAGAACTGCATTGACACAGCGAATTGCTTTGGAACAATGCCTTAGCGTTGTTTTATCGGAAGATAAAAGTACGGCCTACCTTGAGTTTTCCAAGCAGGAAGAAGGTTTCACCTGCACGCTGGATGAACTGGAACAGTTTATTGCGGGTCAGGGCATTAAGTATGGTGTGCTGCGTGAGGCACTGCTCGTGTTTGTGAATCAACCTGAAACATATATGAATACGCAGTTGAAGATCGCCGAAGGCATCGCGGCTGTTCCTGGAACAGACGGGTACATTAAGGTATTGGTTGGCATGGACGATGCGAGTGAACGGCGGCCTCTGGAAGCGGAAGATGGCAAGGTGGATTACAAAGAAGTAACTCGGTTGAATAATGTAAAATCAGGTCAAATCATTGCCGAGCGCATTCCTCCAGTGGATGGTTCAGTAGGTCAGGCCGTTACTGGTGAGGAAATTCCTTTTCGACCAGGGAAAGACGCACGATTCAAAGTGGGGAAAAATGTTGTTATTAATCCGGATGGATCTGCAATGTATGCCGCCTTGGATGGATTGGTGACCAAAACGGAAGGGAATAAACTGAATGTATTCCCGGTATACGAAATAAATGGCGATGTAGACTACAATATCGGTAATATTGATTTTGTAGGTACGGTGGTCATACGCGGTAATGTACTAACTGGTTTTAAAATAAAAGCTGCGGGTGACATTCGCGTTGTCGGCGGTGTCGAAGGCGCAGAGCTAGAAGCAGGGGGCTCTGTTGAGATCACTGGTGGTATCATCGGATATAACAAAGGGCTTGTTCAGGCGGGTCACAATGTCAAATGCACCTTTATTCAGGAAGGTAGCGTAGATGCAGGTGAAGATGTTCTCGTCTCCCAAAGCATTATGCATTCCAATATCCGTGCAGGCAGGAGCGTGATCTGTGCCGGCACCAAAGGCCTTATTGTTGGTGGATCCATTCAAGCCGGTGAAAATGTTTCAGCACGAATTGTGGGGAACAGCATGTCGACAGTAACTTCGATTGAAGTTGGTGTTCTACCCAAACTGCGTAACGAACTGAGTGAATTGCGTAAAGGGCTTAGGGAACAGATGGATTCCTTGGACAAAACGAAAAAAGCATTGGTACTGCTGGATCAATTAGCTGCTGCTGGACAACTGAGTCCTGACAAAATGGCAATGCGAGTTAAGCTTACGGCTACACAAAAGTCGGCACTTCGTCTTAATGAGGAAACTAAGTCACGTATATTCGAAATTGAAAAAGTATTGGAAGATACGAGCAGAGCCCGGGTGGATATTCTCAAGATGATTTACGGAGGCTCTAAGATAGTTATCGGCAGATACACCAAATTTATTAAAGATCCTGTGAGTAGAATTTCATTTTATTATCATGACGGGGACATTACGATGACTCCATTCGTTTAAGTACAGCATCAGGCACAGGTAGAAAACCATTCGAAACCGTGAGGTGAGCGTATGAGTTTTAAGGCAGTAGAGTTGCAGATTGCAGTACCACGAACAAGTGAAGCCGGTCGGTATCAGAGCGAATATCAGCAGCGACCGGTCACGGACCAGAATTTACTGGCGGTGCAAACAGCCAAGGAAGCAGAAGAGGCAAGACAGCGTAGTGAAGCGATGGAAGAAACAGCACATACAGGTGTACGAGACGGTCAATCTAGTAATGGAGAGCACGAAGGGGGTTCCGGGGAGCAGGAGACGATCCAGATGTCAGAGCAAGTCAAACCTGCGGAGCATCCGTACAAAGGAAAGCATGTGGATCTGTCATTGTAACCCTTCCCGTATTACGAAAATGAAGACTTGAGCTTTGAAGGCGATATCCAAAGGAGAGGAACCAATTTGTCACCATGGGTTATTATTGTCATATTAGGTGCCTGTGCCATTGCATATGCATTCATCATGCCCAAGAAAACTAAGAAGCCAGAACCGAGCCAACAATTAGTGCAAGAGATGGAATCCACACTTGAACATTATATGGCTGAAATCGAAAGCGATAATGATGCCCTTATTCAGCGTGTTGCTGAAATGAAGGGAGAGGCGGCAGCTGCAGATCAACGCATGCAAATGCAGCTTGAAGAATTGCAGAAGCGTCTCAATGAACTTGAAAAAAGCAAAGAGTCCGAAACCCATCATGTTTCAGATATATCAAAGGATGAATTCAATGCCTTGCAGGCTCAGGCTCTTATGGCTAGTGTGAGAGAAGACGCCGCAAAGCAGATTTCAGAAATGGAGCCATCACTAAGTGGCCGAGAGCCTGTCAATGAGCGAGAGTCAATCAAAGATCGGTATTCAGAAGTGTTTCATTTGTATGATGAAGGCAAATCAGTGGATGCGATCGCAAAACAGACCGGCATACAACGTGGTGAAGTACAGCTGATTCTTCAGCTGGCAGAACGGGAGGAAGGCTAAGAGATGGACAAGCGCTCCCTATGGATTGGAATTGGAACGGGCATGATCATTGGAGCAGTGCTGCTTCAGCTTGCCACAGTGGGGCAAAACGCCCTATCGGACAGCAGTTTGGAAACGGATCCGGCTGCAGCCAATCTGACGAAAGAAGAGTTGGAGTTGGCTGCCAAAAGCATGGATTTGAAGCTTGTTGGTTCAGAGGACGAACTATATACGGAAGCCGAATGGGTACAAAAGAAGAAGCAGGAGAGCAGTGAAATGCAGGGAGAAACGGCTGCTGCTCCGGAGAAGGCAGAGGATACAAGTGATCCGGAAGCTCCCACGGAGCCTCAGCAGCCCGCTTCAAGTGGCAATGAGAGTCCGAATAATGTGAGCGAACCAAAAGCAGCAGAGCCATCGTCACCGAATACGCCTCAAAAGGCAGCAGTCACATTTAGAGTGCGTTCTGGTAACAGCTTGGCGATTGTCGCTGGTAATCTCGAGAAAGCTGGGATAGTAGATGATGCCCAGGCCTTCATTAAGGCGGGAAAGGCAGAGCGAATTAACACCAAGATTCAGGTGGGTACGTACGCACTTGAAAAAGGGGAAAGCTTCGAATCCATCATCGCCAAAATTACTAAAGAACCGTCAAGCTGAGTACACTCAGGCAAGACGGTTCTTTTTATTTTATAGTCTAATTGGGCAATAATTATAGTCGGAGATTTCACATAACATAAAAACGTTGTGCGACTAGGTATTTTTGCTTTCAAAGACTGTTGCATCAGCCAAGCAGTTATGCTATATTAGATAACGGTGTTAAAACACACGCATGTGCTAATTTTGTTGAGGGTGCTTTCCTGATGGAGAGTCTTGGCGAAAAATGATGCCGGCGGAGGACACAATAAAAACCATATTAGGAGGTGTGTGAAGATGGCAGTAATCTCCATGAAGCAGCTTCTCGAAGCTGGGGTACACTTCGGTCACCAAACTCGTCGTTGGAACCCAAAAATGGATCGTTATATCTTCACTGAAAGAAACGGAATTTACATCATCGATTTGCAAAAAACGGTGAAAAAAGTCGAAGAGGCTTACAACTTCGTTAAAGGAATCGCAGGAGAGAATGGTACAATTCTTTTCGTGGGTACTAAGAAACAAGCTCAAGATTCTGTTAAGGAAGAAGCTGAGCGCGCTGGTCAATTCTACATTAACCAACGTTGGTTGGGCGGTACTCTGACTAACTTCCAAACCATTCAAAAACGTATTGATCGTTTGAAACAATTGGAAGCTTGGGAAGAAGACGGTACATTCGCTGTATTGCCTAAAAAAGAAGTTATCTTGCTTCGCAAAGAAAAAGATCGTCTGGAGAAATTCCTCGGCGGTATTAAAAATATGAAAGGCCTGCCAAGCGCCCTGTTCATCATCGATCCACGCAAAGAGCGTATCGCTGTTGCTGAAGCTCGCAAATTGGGTATCCCAATTGTAGGTATCGTTGATACAAACTGCGATCCGGACGAAATCGATTATGTTATCCCAGGTAACGACGATGCAATCCGTGCTGTTAAGCTGTTGACAGGTAAAATGGCTGATGCCGTGATCGAAGCTAACCAAGGCGAAGAAACTTCCGCTTAATAGATTCGAACATAACGAATGAACTAAATGAAAAGGGTGGTTGGTAGGTGGATAACCTCTCACTGCCCTTTTTTTAGAGTGTACGTGTACGTACAATACTTATTTTGGAGGGAATTAATAATGGCAGTTAACGCGAGTGCAGTAAAAGAACTTCGTGAAAAAACGGGCGCTGGTATGCTCGATTGCAAAAAAGCACTGGAAGAAGCAAACGGTGATATCACAAAAGCGGCTGAAATTCTGCGTGAAAAAGGTCTTTCCGCAGCTGCAAACAAAGCAGGACGTGCAGCTACTGAAGGTACTGTAGAATCTTATATCCACGCTGGTGGCCGTATCGGTGTCCTGGTAGAAGTTAACTGCGAAACTGACTTCGTAGGTAAAACAGACCAATTCAAAGATTTCGTTAAAGACATCGCTATGCAAATCGCTGCAGCTAGTCCGAAATTCGTAACTCGTGAAGAAGTTCCTGCAGAAGAGCTGGAAAAAGAAAAAGAAATCTTGAAAGCTCAAGCGCTGAACGAAGGCAAACCAGAAAAAATCGTTGAGAAAATGGTTGAAGGCCGTATCGGTAAATACTACGAAGAGTACTGCCTGATGGAACAAACTTTCGTTAAAGATCCAGACAAAACAATCTCCCAATTGCTGAACGAAAAAATCAGCCAAATCGGTGAGAACATCTCCATCCGTCGTTTCGTTCGTTACGAACTGGGTGAAGGTTTGGAGAAAAAAGTAGATAACTTCGTAGAAGAAGTTATGTCCCAAGTGAACAAATAAGACGGTTTCATACCGGCAAGCAGAAATTGGTTTTCGAAGATATAAGAATGATAAAACTTCGAAGCAGAGCTCCCTTATATCTCAGGAAAACAGTGCCTAACCGGTTAATCGTTTTTCTAAAAGAGTGGAACACAGTCGTGTTCCTTTCTTTTTAAGCAGGAGGCCATGCGCGAGAAGTTTTGTTGATTGAACACCGAAGGTGCTCAAGTTTAAAGTGGAGGGTGAACAATTGGAACAGCCAGTATTCAAACGCGTTGTCTTAAAGGTTAGTGGGGAGTCCCTTTCCGGTCAAAACGGCTATGGTATTGATGCAGAGACGATCTCGTCGATTGCTCAGCAGGTAAAAGAAGTTGTTGAACTTGGTGTGCAGGTTGCCATCGTATGTGGTGGCGGAAACATCTGGCGTGGAATCGCCGGCAGCGAAAACGGCATCGATCGAGCAACAGCCGACTATATGGGAATGTTAGCTACAGTAATGAACTCGCTAGCACTGCAAGATGCATTGGAACAGATTGAAGTGCCTACACGTGTACAGACTTCAATTGCCATGCAGCAAATTGCAGAGCCATATATCCGTCGCAGAGCTATTCGTCATCTGGAGAAAGGCCGTGTCGTTATTTTTGCAGCAGGTACAGGTAACCCGTTCTTCTCCACGGATACAACAGCAGCACTGCGCGCAGCGGAGATCGAAGCAGAAGTCATCCTGATGGCTAAAAACAAAGTTGATGGCGTATACTCGGCCGATCCGTTCAAGGATAGTACAGCTGAGAAATATGAGCAATTGACTTACCTCGATGTACTTAACAAAAATCTTGGTGTAATGGATTCGACGGCGTCCTCGCTCTGTATGGACAACAATATTCCGTTGATCGTATTTGCCATTACAGAACAAGGTAACATCAAACGTGTAGTTCTCGGTGAACGCATCGGAACAATCGTTAAAGGGAGTGTAGATTAATGCCAGAAGCGGTTAAAAAACATGCCGAAGAACGTATGGATAAAGCAATTCAAGCGTTACGTCGTGATCTTGCCACTTTGCGTGCAGGACGTGCAACTCCGGCTCTTCTGGACC
The DNA here is from genome assembly GCF_002272715.1 of Paenibacillus sp. 7516. Lineage (NCBI taxonomy): Bacteria > Bacillati > Bacillota > Bacilli > Caryophanales > Paenibacillaceae > Paenibacillus > Paenibacillus sp. 7516. Next base: position 5,725 of record NZ_NPBI01000007.1, on the reverse strand, counting down.
GGGTTCAGGTAGAGTACTATGGAGCAATGACACCACTTAATCAACTCGCGAATATTAGCACACCAGATTCCCGTACGCTGATGATTCAGCCATGGGACAAATCTTCTATGGGCGAAATCGAACGTGCGATCATGAAGTCGGATCTGGGATTAACACCGGCCAACGATGGTAACATGATTCGTTTGTCCATTCCTCCACTTACAGAGGAGCGCAGAACAGAACTCGTAAAACTGACGAAAAAGTTCGGTGAAGAAGGAAAAGTTGCGATTCGTAACATTCGTCGTGATGCGAATGATGATATCAAAAAAATGGAGAAGTCAGAGATTTCCGAGGACGAGTCCCGGAGACATCAGGACGATATCCAAAAATCGACCGACAAGTTTATTGCTGAAGTCGATAAGGTACTCGCTGCCAAAGAAAAAGAAATTATGGAAGTGTAAGACAAGCGCAGCCCCTCCAATACGGTGGGGTTTTGTCTCTTTTTCTAGTCTTCAGGTGAAGAAACTTCAGGGATTTTGGAGGAACAGGAATGATCAAACGGGTTCGGTCGTGGTGGAATGGGGCTGCAAAGCAGGAAACGCTGACTATATCCGAGGATAATATCCCGCAGCACGTTGCCATTATTATGGACGGGAATGGTCGATGGGCCAAACGTCTGGGTCTGCCACGCATAGCTGGGCATCAGAATGGCATGAAGGCAGTGAAACGTGCAACCATCGCGGCGGATGAACTGGGCATCAAATATCTGACGATGTATGCTTTTTCGACAGAAAACTGGACACGTCCAAAAGAAGAAGTGGATTTTCTAATGAGACTTCCACAAGAATTTCTGGCGATTGAGTTAGATGAACTTATAGAAAAGAATGTCCGCATACGCATGATGGGGCAGGAAGAGAAGTTACCTTCACATACCGTTAATGCCTTACGTGAAGCAATTCGTCTCACGGAACACAATACGGGACTTGTATTGAACTTTGCAATGAATTATGGAAGTCGTCGAGAAATGACGGACTGTGTGAAGCAGATTGCGCTGCAGGTCCAGTCGGGGGAACTCTCGGCAGAAGACATTACACCTGAGCTCATAGACAAACATATGTTGACTGTGGATATGCCTGATCCGGATCTGTTAATCCGGACAAGTGGAGAATTAAGGCTCAGTAATTTTATGCTTTGGCAGCTTGCATATAGCGAGCTATGGTTTACGGATATATACTGGCCCGAATTTGGCAAACAGCACTTGCTTGAAGCAGTAGCCGAATATCAGCGCAGAACAAGGCGTTACGGCGGTTTGAAATAGATGGAGGATGAAGCCGTTGAAACAGCGATTAACGACAGGGATAGTAGCAGGTGTGTTGTTTTTGGGTTTTTGCATGCTGGGCGGACCTTGGTATCATGGCCTGGTACTGCTTATGGCTCTCATCGGTTATTATGAATTTGTGAAAATGACGGGGGTACAACCTTTTTCAGGTGTAGCCCTGATTGGATATGCAGGTGTTTTTGCACTTGTCTTTCCATGGGAAATGGTGTGGGAAGGCAGACCGCTGACGCTGTTCCAGATCAGTTGGCTGGTTATGCTTGTTTTAATGACGGCCTCGGTGATAACCAAGAACAGGATTCCTGTGAATACAATCGCCATGCTCTTTTTGGGTGTGCTGTATATAGGTATCGGTTTTTATTATATTGCTGAGTCCAGACATCTTCATCACGGGCTCTTTTGGACATTCCTATTATTAGGCTCTATCTGGGCCAGTGACGCTGGTGCCTACTTTGTGGGGAAGCTTATGGGAAAAAACAAATTATGGCCATCAATAAGTCCTAACAAAACGGTAGAAGGCGCGTTGGGCGGTATTGTGATTGCCGTTGTAACATCTGTTGTGTTTGCGATGTTATCGGATGGCTTGTTATCTTGGCAGAGAGCAATATTGATTGGGCTCGCATGTGCTGTAGTCGGCCAGATGGGAGACCTAATCCAATCCGCTTACAAACGTGTGTACAATATTAAGGATTCCGGCAACCTTCTTCCGGGGCATGGAGGTATTCTGGATCGGTGCGACAGCTGGATTGTTGTGTTTCCATTTGTACATATACTAATGCTTCTGCCTTACTAATGTTTTGAACATAAGACGTGTATAACAAATGAATTTGAAATGATGCACGCAATGGATAAATAAAGATGAGGTGCAGCATGAAGAAAATAGCAATTCTCGGATCCACCGGTTCGATTGGAACTCAAACATTGGATGTCGTTGACATGCATCCTGAGCTTTATCAGGTGGAGGGCCTGGCTGCCGGAGGAAATACTGAACTTTTAATCAAACAAGCCAATCGCTATCTTCCAAAAAAGGTATCGGTAGGTACCAAAGAATTGGCTGAGACGATCGCCCCGCACTTACCTGCGGGAACGCAGCTCTTCTATGGAAAAGAGGGCTTGGTGGAAGTAGCAGCCGGGACGGACGCAGATACTGTGGTGACAGCTGTCATGGGGAGCGTAGGGCTCGAATCAACACTGGCTGCCATTGAAGCAGGCAAACAGATAGGGCTAGCCAATAAGGAGACACTGGTGACGGCAGGACATATTGTGACAGCGCGAGCTGCGGAAAAAGGTGTCTCTTTGCTGCCGATCGATAGCGAGCACTCTGCGATATTTCAATGTTTGAACGGAGAAAACCGTAACCGGGTAGCAGGAATTACCCTTACGGCCTCAGGGGGTTCTTTCCGCGATTTCTCACGTGAACAGCTGCGGGATGTTACGGTTGAAGATGCCCTGAAGCATCCCAATTGGTCGATGGGCTCCAAAATCACGATTGATTCCGCAACGATGGTGAATAAAGGCTTGGAAGTGATAGAGGCTCATTGGCTGTTCGGGTTGACCTATGACCAGATTGACGTGCTGCTTCACCCAGAGAGTATCATACATTCCTATGTTGAATTTGAGGATACGAGCATCATTGCTCAACTTGGCAATCCGGACATGCGTGTTCCGATTCAGTACGCGTTAACTTATCCAGATCGGCTGCCTTCACCAGCACAGCGATTATCATTGGCCCAAGCAGGCAAGCTGCAATTCCGTGAGATGGATATGGAGCGGTTCCCTTGTTTAAGACTGGCTTATGAGTGTGGTAAAATGGGAGGGACTGCAACTACGGCATTTAATGCCGCGAATGAGGTTGCTGTAGCACGCTTCTTGCGCAAAGAGATTTCGTTCCTTAAAATAGAGGATATTATTGCTTCCGTGCTGGATGCACACCGCAATGTGGAGAATCCTGATCTCGAAGAAATTGCAAGATGTGACCAGGAAAGTCGTAAACATGCTTTTAGTCTGTAATCCTTTTTTCATTACAAATATGGAAGAAGTGATTCTCTTGTGCGGCACCTTGGAATAATGATAATCTAAAGGGACAGACTTCGGTTCGTGCCGTGAAGGAGGATGGATAGGGATTGGAAACCATACAAGTTGTATTTCTAACGGTGCTCATGTTCTTTGTCATCGTGACGGTTCATGAATGGGGGCATTATTATTTTGCCAAACGCGCCGGTATTCTTGTAAGGGAATTTGCGATCGGTTTTGGTCCCAAATTGTTCTCATATAAAAGAAACGAGACCCAGTTTACATTGCGTTTGCTTCCATTTGGCGGATATGCACGTATGGCTGGTGAAGACCCCGAGCTTGTGGAAATTCAAGAGGGTCAGACCATTGCGGTTAGACCGATGGATGATCAAGTGAAAATGATTTATTTGGATCAATTGGATAATCGTAAAAATGTAATACGTGGCGAAGTGATCTCCATTGATATGGAGAATGCGTTGAAAATGCAATTGGATGTTGATGGAGAGGTACAACACTACCGTATACATCCACAAGCAATGCTCGTTAGTCGCGGTAAACAAACACAAATTGCTCCGAAAGACCGGCAGTTTGGCAGCAAGACGGTTGGACAACGGGCGATGGCGATTTTTGCTGGACCATTGATGAACTTCATTCTGGCTTTTGTCTTGTTTGCCGTGTATGCACAAATGGCCGGAGTTCCGGTGGAAAACCCTAAAAATCTGCAAATCGGTGAAGTACTTGAGGGCGGCGCTGCCGACCAGGCCAACCTGAAAGAAGGAGATATCATTGAGACTATCAATGGTACGGCTATAGGTACTGATTCGCAAAAAATGGTGGCTATGATTGCTGAGTCGAAAGACAAGCCGATGGAATGGACCCTGCGTCGGGGAGAAGAAACATTCAATATAACGATTACCCCCCGTACTGTAGAGGGACAAGAGGGTGGTAAGGTAGGAATCGTGCCAACACTGCCAACCCGATCTGTTGGATTTGCAGAAACGTTCAAAGTATCAGGTTTAGCCATGGTGGACACCACAAAAGTCATCTTTGAAGGTTTCAAACATCTGATTAATCAGTTTAACATGGACGACATCGGCGGACCGGTACGTACATTTGAAGTAACAGGTCAGATTGCCAAACAGGGCATTGAACAGCTAACAAGATGGGCTGCTATTTTGAGTTTGTACCTTGGAATCTTCAACCTGTTGCCCATACCTGCGCTGGATGGCAGCCGATTGGTATTCCTTGGAATTGAAGCGCTAAGAGGACGGCCTGTTGATCCTAACCGTGAAGGAATGGTTCACTTTATAGGCTTTGCCATGCTGTTTGTACTGATGCTGGCTGTAACATATAATGATATACTACGTTTAATTAACGGATAATTATGGTTTGACTACACTCTGAATTTGCAGAGAGGGTCGTTATGGGAGGACGCTGGAGTCTTATGTCAAAGGAAAATGATAAACAATTCGTGACTGAAATCACACCACAGGGCGAGGATTTCTCCCGTTGGTACATTGATGTTATTAAAAAGGCCGATCTGATGGATTATTCGCCGGTTCGCGGATGTATTGTGTTCAAGCCGGATGGATTTGAGATCTGGGAACATATCAAGGATGAACTGGATCGTCGTTTCCGCGAAACGGGCCATCGCAACGCGTATTTCCCAATGTTCATTCCAGAGAGCTTTTTCCAAAAAGAAAAAGAGCATGTTGAAGGGTTCAACCCGGAATTGCCTTGGGTTACCGAAGCTGGTGGTGAAAAGTTGGAAGAACGTCTGGCAATTCGTCCGACTTCCGAAACCATCATTGGTCACATGTATTCCAAATGGATTCAATCCTATCGTGATCTTCCTGTTCTGATCAACCAGTGGGCTAACGTTGTTCGTTGGGAGAAAAGAACATTGCCTTTCCTACGGACAAGCGAATTCCTCTGGCAGGAAGGTCATACGGCTCACGAAACGGAAGAAGAAGCACGTGAGGAAACGATGCGCATGCTTGAAATCTATCGCGAAGTCGTGGAAGAGTATTTGGCTATCCCGGTTATCAGTGGTCAAAAAACGCCTTCAGAGAAATTTGCAGGTGCGGTGGATACATACTCCATCGAAGCGATGATGAAAGATGGACGTGCCGTACAGGCCGGAACTTCTCACTTCATGGGTACTAACTTTGCCAAAGCATTTGAGATTCAATATCTCAGCCGTGAAAATGTACTTGAGCATGCCTATACGACATCGTGGGGCGTAAGTACACGCTTGATCGGTGCGCTGATCATGGTACACGGTGATGATCGTGGTCTGGCACTTCCTCCAAAAGTGGCACCAACCCAAGTCGTGATGATTCCAATTGGACCGCCAAAAACGCGTGATGCCGTTGTGGGTCGTGCGGACGAACTGTT